>JBJFGS010000053.1:1370-6485 GCA_051892935.1 Candidatus Coprovivens sp. | reverse complement strand
CTTTCGGTATTTCTACCCATTTCAACCCATCCAACCCCAAGTAAATCAACGTTCTTGCCTCTCTAAGACTGTCAACGTCTCTTCCCTAACTCTCTCTAAGCCACTCCTTAGATAGCCTTAAAAAGCCTTAAAAATAGCTTCTGATAGACGATTATCGGTTCTATTTTTCAATGAAGTCGCATAGGATATAATAGACCATCCAAAACGTAAATCTAAAAAGGTTCAAGATAATCTTTAATTTTAACAAAAAATCATGATTTTTAAAAGTTGTAAATAACTACCAAAAAATCATACCTAAAAATACCTTGAAACCCAAGTCAAACCAACGTTTGTTAAGATTTTAAATAACCCAATCACTCCCAACCAAACCATCTAAAACCTTGTAAGTGGGTGTTGACAAACTCAATTCTTTAGCATATAATAGGAATGTGAGATACCCCACCTCAAAAAACAACAACTTACTTGTTGAAAATTGAGTAGGGGGTACCTCAAAAAACAACAACTTACTTGTTGATTTTTGAGCACAAATAAATACTAGAATCATATTAATAAATAACAGAATCATTTGAAGGGTGGTGCTTCGCACCTACCCTAGGGAGGAGAATGGAAATGGAAAGCTACAAATTTTACATCGACAAAAATGATTTAGATGGAATTGACTATAACACCAATGAATTATTCTGGCTATTTTGTCTACTCTACGAGTATGAAAAGGATGGAGTGATTAGAGGAAACAAAGAGACAACTTGCGTTAATGTAAGTCCACAACATCTTTACTGTAACATCTACAATGTAGTAGAAATTAGTGAGCAACAACGTCGTACTTTAATGAAGTCGTTTAAGTCTCTATTTACAAAGGGAATTGTAACGCTAGTCAAAGGTTCAATAGGATGGAACAGACAAATTGTGATAGATATTAGTCATATTCTTCACCAAGCAGAAAACAACTTCATACCATTAGATACAGATGAAGTAGGGTTAATGGTCAATCGTAACCCAATGGAAATAGCAACTTTAATGGCAATCTACTTAAATATTATTAGCTACATCAATCAAGCAGATGTTGTTTATATTGATGATAATGGAGTAGATTACAATATAGATGTCATTGGAATAAAAAATAACGAACAGTTAAGACTAAGTTGTTGGGCTTCACAAGATAGACTAGCATGCACAAAACATTCAACAGACAACAATTGGGAAAAATGGATTAGTGTGCCTACTTTAAGAAAATATATAAACATTCTCATAGAGCTTAAATTATTAGCAGTAGTGAAGCCAGACGTAGAAGGGAATACAGTAAATGATTATTGCTACCCTAGACATGCTAATATTGTTCAAGTCCTCTCAACACGAAGAGAAATACAAAGAAAATACCAACAAGAGGTTGACAAAGAATAATAGATAGCATATAATGGTAGTGTAGGAGGTGATAGAGTGGTAAGATTTAGAACGCAAGAAGAAATAGAATTACCATGTTGTATTAATTCAGAATATGAAGTAGTGAATACTAGAACATACCACAATACGTATTTAGTGAGATGTAAGAAATGTGGAAGATTATTTATAGCAGGTACAGAATTAAAACATGATAAGATTTATTTTGAGTTATATGAGGTTAAGGAGGAATAGTAATGGACTTAGACAAATTATTAGAGGATTATGAAGAAGCTAAGAAAGAAGTAACAAGTGTCTATAAGTCTATTAAATGGGCAATAGCGTTTGATTTAGATGGAGATGTCATGGATGATTTACAAGAACGTTATAAAGTAGCAGTAGAAGATTTTAACTATATTTGTGAATGTTTAGAAGAGGAAGGAGTTAGCCTTTCTAAATTAATACTAATGGAAATGGGGGTTGTGCTATGATTAAAATATTAAAAATGTTTCTTAAAAGCCTAGTGGTAGTAACCGTCTATAGTTTTATTATAATTCTTTTATTATACATAGCAATATTATTAAGTGGGTTGGTGATGTAGATGTTATATATTATGTTAGCCTTTTTATTATTATATTTATTGTCTCCATTCGTTGTTTATTTAGCTCTACTCGCTTTAGTAGTGATATGTAAGTTATGGTGGTTCTTTGCAATATTATTGTTAGTGATACTATGCACTAAAGGAGGAAAATAGAATGCTTAACAAAACAGTTAGAATTAAAACACTAAATGAAATGTTAAAGATAGATAGATTTGTTTATGATACAATACCTAATAAGCCACACTTTGGAATTTGTGTTTATGAAGAAACTGATGATGGATTCATTATTAGAGTGACATCGCTAGAGATAAAGTTATTAGGTAGAATAGCTAAAGTAGTAAAAGTAGATGAATATTCTGGTTTAACATTACTAGTAGAATATGAAGGTAAAAAACGGTATATAGAATGGGTAACAGAAGAAATGGTAGAAAAATTAGACTAGAAAATTCTAGTCTTTTTTAGTATACAAATAGAATTCTCTGCATATAATATACTATAAAAGAAAGGGAGATGGTAATATGTTAGTAGAGTTAAATAAAACAATTGTGAGAGGAATTGTGACTCGTGCTTCATTAGAAAGAGCATTAGGGATTAAATTAAACCTACCACCGTATGATGAAGCGTCTAAAATGGCAGATGGTTTAGAAGAGTACATTGAAGAATATGCAATTATGAATGATAAAGAAATGGTAGAAAAATTAGTGATGGTTCAAGAATTTCTTTATGTTTGCTAGTTGACAAAAAGTATATGATAGTATATAATAGTAGTGTAAGGAGGTGATACACCTCACAAAAACAGAAGGGAATGTTGAAAATGAGAAATGAAATGTTAGTAATGGAAGAAATGGTAGAAGAAGTAAATGATTCTTGCTATGGGGTAGCAGAAGCATATGAAGAAGATGGATATTTATTCCTTAGAGCTTTACGATTAAAACCTACTAATTCAGACTTAGAAAATTTAGAAAACCACCTATACCCTATTATTGAAGGATTAAGAGTAGACTTTAATGTAGATTTTGATGTGGAATATATGAAAGGACGTACAATGGTTTTAAATGTATTGTTTTAATAATAAATGACTTTCCATGTAGAGAAAGGATGATAAAATGAAGTCTTTATTAAGCAATAGATACATATATAAGATAAATTCTTCCAGAATTGTTCAATCTGGTATGAATTTGACAGTAAATAGAGAGGAAGCAATGGCAAACAACGAAATAATTCAACTTGCAAGTAGTTGTGTGCTACGTATGATAGATAAAATTAACGGTATTGAGTTCAAAACAAAAGAAAATAAGATAAAAGAATTAAAATTAGAGATAAAAGAATTAAAAAGAAATAAAAAAAATAAAGAAAAATTAAAAATAAAACAAAAAGAATTAAAAGAAATGACGTTTATGGAGGACTATTTATGCGTCGTAATGGATACTAAAAAAGATTATGACGCTCTCTTAAAATTAGGATTTACGATTAATGGGATAAGCTACAAGAGACTACTGGCGACTTCTGGAGGTGTAAAGAAATCTACAGTAGTTTTTGTTTCTGAAAAAGTCCATCCAGATTTATATAAATGGATTCATTGTGAGCGTGATTTAACTAAAAAATTCGTTCCGGCTAAACTAGAAGCCTATATAGCATTGGCTTGTTCTGCTTCTATTCCAGTTTCCAAACCTAATGGTATATTAGTAGTACATGACATTGAAACAAAATTTAAAGATAGTGTGATTGAAGTTAATGGTTTAAATGGTGGTAGACCAATTGTTAAAGAAATAGATGATTATGAAGTAACATTAAACGCTTGTGATGGTTTAGGATTAATGTCTCCTAAGTTAGCAGATATTTGGTCTATTGATGTAGAAGAAGATTATAGAATTGCAGGAGCTTGCTTACGTAATGCGTTTTGCAAGGGAATGATATTCACCTTTGATTTTCATAAGTTTGCCAGTGAAGTCGCTCATAAAGAGATAGTAGCAGATGTGTGGGGTAATGAGCATAATATTAATGATATTGATTTAATTCTAACAACATCTATGTTGAAATTATGGGATAGCTATTCTAGTATTGATGACTACATTGAAAAAACAGAACGCAATAACCATACATTTGCATTGACTAAAGTAACTCCTCATAAATTAGATGAAGAGCAAACATTAAACTACCAATTCTTACAATCTCTAGAATTAAGTGATGAAGATATTGATGAATTATGTGAACCTTTATTAACGACAATAGAAGATATTATGAATAAAGATTACCGTAAGACTTTACTCTATTTGAGAGGGGTAGACTTAAAAGAATCTACAGTACTAAAACCACCATTTGATTATACAACTGCAATGATGTTAGACCCAACAATGTTAAATGACCCCTACACCTACAGTAAAATTAAACATAATATTAAGAATCGTATTGACACTGCTAAGATGGGAGTTATTCCAGTTAAAGGTAACTTCTCAATTATTAGTGGAGACCCATACATTCTATGTGAAGCTATGTTTGGTCTGGAGCCTAAAGGATTACTTAAAAAGGGTGAATTCTATTCTGCATTTTGGAATGATAAGGGAGTAACTAAAATAGCAGGATTCAGAGCACCAATGACCTCTATGAATAATATAGTTGTGCGTGATTTAGCAAACCGTGAAGATGTAAACGAATGGTATAAATATATGAACACCGTGATGATTATGAACGCTTGGGATTGTTCATGTTCTGCTCTTAATGGTGCAGACTTCGATGGTGACACAATGTTCTCTACAAATAATAGAGTATTGCTAAAAAATATAAAACCAACAAAAGCTATAATGTGTGTACAATCTGCTAGTAAAAAGATAGTTCCTAAAGAGAAAGATTTTATATTAGCAAATAAACGTTCTTTTGGTAATTTAGTAGGAACTATTACTAACTATGCTACTTCAATGTATTCTGTTATTGTTAACTTTGAAGAAGGTACACCAGAATGGAATGAATTGCATTACCGTATTTTGTGTATGCAAGACTTTCAACAGAACTCGATTAAATGCTAGTCGAGTATAAACCGTGTGAACTCTACCAGAGGTGTCTATTTCACGTTAGGAGTTATAGGAAATGATAACTAGGAAATAGGCTAACAGGGGAAACCTAAGTCCTAATGGATATGG
>JBJFGS010000053.1:0-1270 GCA_051892935.1 Candidatus Coprovivens sp. | reverse complement strand
CTATTGGTACGTTAGTGGAAGTGCATGGCTACTCTTAGAGTAGAAGATATAGTCTAGCCCTTATGGAAACATAAGGTAGTAGCGAGATATGGCTAAGGGAATTGAATATAGACCAGTTCCTAAAGAATGGTATGATTGGAAAACAAATATTATTCAACCAACAGATGATGAAGAAACAATACAACGTAAACTATTTAACCAATCTATTTTAGCGAATAAAAAACCATACTTTATGGTCTATAACTATGCTAAGTTAAAATCTGAACACATGGAATATAAACGTGCTAACGATACAGTAAGCCAAGTCATGTTCAAGATGTCAACAGATGAATTAAGAGATAAAGAAGATAAAACACGGAAAGAACTAGAAACATATAATATATTTGCTCAACAAGCTCCAACAAACATCTCACCTTCATTAGTAAATAAGATAGCATGGAAAATTGAAAAACACTTTGCTCAAAAGTCATTATTTACAATGGAGCAGTTCGATACCAATAAATTAAAAAATCCTAATGTAAGATATACTAAACAAATGTTTAAAGAAGTATCTGAAATTAGAGAAGAATATGGGAAAGAATATGAAAAAAGAATAAGAGAAGCAACTAAACAGAAAAACGTAGATAGAGATTTATTAGAAAATCTAAAATTAAGTTTAACAGAAGAATTTGTTGCTAAAATATATGATGTTTGTGGTAGTTATGATATAGCTTGTAATGTATTGGTAGACGTTTGCTATAAAGATAATAAATCTAAACAATTACTTTGGGATTGTTGTGCAGAGCAGTTAATTAAAAATATGATAGCTAACGGATATAATACTTTACATTACCCTACAAAATGTGAAGATGGTAATATTGAATATAAAGGAGAAAAATTTGAAATGAGAGAGGTAGATGCTAATGAAACTAATTGGCAATGAAGTTAAGTATAGCGAAAAGCACCTACTTAACAAAACAGTAGAAGATAAACGTAACCCAGTTAAAACGGTGGTGATTTTAATTAAGTATTTCTTCTTAATTAAGGAGTATTCTCCCTCTCAAATTAAGAAAGAAATAAAGCAATTCCTCCTAGACGCAGAAATTGAACTAGATGATAAGTATTTAGATGATTTAATTAAAACAAATACAAGTGTTAAAACAACTATTAACCAGTTAGAGTCAATTAATATTACTCAAATAGAAATGGAGACAATTAAAGAGCTAGGACAAACAGAACAACAACGTAAGATATTATTTGTTCTACTATGTTGGTATAAAATAAAAGTTGG
>JBJFGS010000052.1:0-1730 GCA_051892935.1 Candidatus Coprovivens sp. | reverse complement strand
GGTGAAAAAATAGATTCATTATTAAAAGATGGATATTCAACTCTTTCATTAGGATATGTAGGGGTATATGAAATGACACAAGCAATGCTTGGAGTATCTCATACAACTAAAGAAGGAGAAGAGTTTGCTCTAAAAGTAATGCATCACTTAAATAATACATGTCAAAAGTGGAAAAAAGAAACAGGTCTTGGATTTGGATTATATGGTACTCCAGGAGAGAGTTTAACTTCAAGATTCTGTAGAATAGATAAACAAAAGTTTGGCGAAATAAAAAATGTAACAGATAGAATGTATTATACAAATTCATATCATGTTCACGTAACAGAGGAAATAGATGCATTCTCTAAATTACAATTTGAGTCTCAATTCCATGATATAAGTTTAGGTGGATGTATAAGTTATGTTGAAGTACCAGATATGAGTAAAAACTTAACTGCAGTAGAGCAAATAATAAATTATATTTACCATAATATACAGTATGCTGAAATAAACACTAAGCCAGATGTATGCTTTAAGTGTGGATATGAAGGCGAAATATTATTAGACAATGACTTAGAGTGGTATTGTCCAAATTGTGGAAACAGAGAAAAAGAAGAAATGCAAGTTATGAGAAGAACTTGTGGATATATAGGATCTAATATGTGGGGCAAAGGCCGTACGCAAGAAATTGGACAAAGAGTTCTACATTTATAAGATTGGAAGTGATTATATGAGGTTTTCTAAGATAAAAGACAATGATATAGCAAATGGTGTTGGTATAACAATGTCACTATGGACACAAGGTTGTCCACATCATTGTAAAGGATGTTTTAATGTTGAAACATGGGATTTTAACGGTGGAAAAGAATTTACAACTAGTGATTTAAAGTACATCTTAGATAATATAAATAAAAACAACATAAAAAGAAACTTAGCTATATTAGGAGGAGAGCCTCTTTGCCCTCAAAATGTTAAAGGTGTTATAGAACTTTGTAAACAATTTAAGGAAGTTTACCCAGAAAAAATGATATACTTATGGACTGGATACGTAGTTGAGAATTTTGATTATATTCAAATGGAGATATTCAAGTATGTAGATGTACTAGTAGATGGAAAATTTGAAGAAGATAAGAAAAATTTATCTATTATGTTGAGAGGTTCTTCTAATCAAAGGGTTATAGATGTAAATAAGTCGTTAAATAACCATGATATAGTAATGTATGAGGTGGGATAAAAGGAGAAATTGATATGATAATGAACGTGAAAAAAATAAATAAAGATGCTGTAATACCAATGTTTGCTCATCCAACAGATAGTGGATTTGACTTATTCACATGTGAAGATATAACTGTATCAGGCGGAAAAAAAGGAATAGCTAAAACAGGATTAATATTTGAAATACCACAAGGGTGGGGTATACAAATAAAAAATAAGTCTGGAATAACTGTAAAGGGTGTTCCAACAACTTCGGGAACTAATGCGGATATAACAGTATTTGAAGGAACTGTTGATATGGATTATAGAGGTGAACTTGGTATAATGTTTAAAAATGAAGAAGACTTCGAAATAACTATACCAAAACACACTAAATTAGCTCAAGGAGTTTTAAGAAGAGTTTATAACTGTACTTTTGTAGAAGTTGATGAAGTGAATGATACTGTTAGAGGCGAAGGTGGATTTGGTTCTACAGGGACAACTATTAATACAAAGTAGTCAGATTTTGATATACATAAAAGAGACTATCTCATAAT
>JBJFGS010000051.1:0-1752 GCA_051892935.1 Candidatus Coprovivens sp. | reverse complement strand
GTTATGTTTATATGAAATCTTTTGTCAAACAAGTAAATTTTACTAAATATTATATCTATAATGTGTTCTCAGAAAATGTTGAATACACAATATCGGTTATAGCTGAAACAAGAGAAAAAGCAGATGAAAAATTAGATGAATATATCGATGAACATAATTTAAATGCTTACTATGTAGTATTTGACAGAATATATTTAACTACAGCCCAATATCCAACACAAGGAGTGATTATAGAATGAAAAATATTAAAAACGAATTATCTTTTGCTGAAATTACTCTTTTAGTACATTGTTTGAGTAAATACATTGATAAATTAGGAGATGATATTTCTGAAGCTGAGGAAAAAGATGAATTATCTCAAGATGAATTTCGTAGACTTTCTAGAAAAATAGACGAAGTTTTAATGTTAGAAGATAAAGTAGAAAGAATTTGGAGGTCTTATATTCATGTCAAAGAAGAATAGTATATATTTGTATAGACTTAAAACTTTACATTCTAAATATAATTTAGCCATAGAGGCTGAATCTCAAGGAGAAGCAGAAAGAAAACTTATGTTTTATATAATTAATAATAACTTACCTTTGAAAAGTATTGATTATGTTAACACTGTCGATTTGAAATATTCAGAATTAAATAAATATACAATGATTTAGGAGGGATTTATGTATTTTGTTTATGTAAATTACGTTAACGGAAACGAAATGGTTATAGCAGTTATGACTGATTCTAAACAGAAAGCAGATAGAATGCTTAGAAAATATATACTTAAAAATGGCTTACAAGTTCAATCAGTAAATTTCGATTTTATGCTTTACACTGATGACTTATTTCCTATAGAGGATGCCATAATTATAAAATAATTTGGAGGATGCTATGAAATTTTGGGTATTTGAGATGACCGAAACTAAAGAAAGAGTATTAGTAAAAGAAATGACTAATAGAGTTGTTAAAGTATATACACTACTCAGAGGTATTCCTGTTGGATACGAAATGTCTTGGAGTGATTTATACAGATTAAAGAGAGAAAATATATTAAAGTATGTTTCTAGCTTTAGAACTATTGGCGAAGTACCAGCACCTATATTTTTTGAAATTGATTATAAATAGGAGGATTATATTTATGACAACATCAATTATTTTAATACCTTGTTTAAAATTTTTAGTAAATTTAGCTCTTGTATGTGCTACTATTGTTGGAGCTTTATATATCTTGTTGATAGGTTATAGCATAGTTGCCAGCATTATATTTAGTGTTTTCTATATTCCAGAAGACCATAATGACGGAGAAAATTAAGCCCACTTTTTTCGGGTTGGCCCACTTTGGTTTTGGGTTTTGGAAAATTATACGGACGAAAACCGATTTTATGCCCACTTTTTTTGGGTTTTTGCCCGGTTTTATTTTAAAAGTGGGCACCCCTCAAACCCAGTATTCATGCGGGTTTCCGGACTTCGTGGCCAAAAACCCACTTTTATTTTTAATTAATTGCGAATAAAAAATAATAATATATATATAATTGGCAAAAAAAAGTGGGTTTCTGGGCTTACACCAAAATTAATATTTTAAAGGAGAATTAGTATGAGAAATCAATTATGGTATCATAGAAGACTAAGTAACTATTTCGAAGAACACTATGCTATATATAATTTTGAAGTTAAGTGGTATACAAACCCATCAATTAATCAATGGAGATTTAAAATACCAGAACTTAATGCTATGATCACTTTAACTTGTAATGACGACGAATCTATTAG
>JBJFGS010000050.1:0-91202 GCA_051892935.1 Candidatus Coprovivens sp. | reverse complement strand
TCGTGATTATAATATCATAATTTTTACAATTTGACAAAACTTAGATAATCATATATTTTTATTACAAATCTTACCAACGATAACATAATTTAGTAATTCAAATTATAATAACTCAATATCATTCATTTAATAATACTTTATCGTTAAAAATAGACATTATAATTTAACTTTATTAAAACTACCACTAGTTTCTTTATTAGCGTAATTAATATATTCATCATACAAAACATCAATTTGGGGTTTTAAATACGGAAAAGTATTACAAATACTTATGTACGAACAATCAATATATTGTTCATGTTCCAAATCATATAATTGTCTTTGTATCATATTATTAAAAATATCAATTAAATCATAAGGTTCATAATAATAATCATAATTAAATTCTTGAGCTAATTCATTTATTTTTGCCATTAGATTTGGATATAAATAAACTAATCTATCAAAATCATTTTTTGAAAACTCTTTATTCATCTTACATTTATAGCGTCTCCATTTATCTAAAATATCAGATCCATCTAATTTAAAACCAACAGGTTTATTAGGATATCTATAAATTTTAACCAATCCTTCTCTTTCAGCTTTAACTAAAGCTTCAAAAACATTTTCACAATATTCTTCAGTTAAAACATCAACGTCAACTTCCGAAACAACTTCTTCAAATCCAGTATGAATATCTTTAAATAATTCATCTGAAAATGAATAAATAAAAGAACTATTTGAAAACATTTTTTCGAAAGCTCCTGGTATGTTTTCAACTAATTCCCAAGGACCATTTTTATCAGAACGACATATACTGTAAGTTAAGTCATCACCACACCTACCACTAAAGTTTAAAGCCAATACTTTTTCTGATGTAGCATATACATAAATTCCATGTGTAGATTTTCTAGGTTCTAACCTTTTTATACCATGTTCTTTACTTCCATGATATACAATTCCCATATTATCACATCCTAATAAAATTATATCACACCAATTCATATCATTAGAAAACAAACATATAATAAATACATTCTTATTTTCACTTATCATAAATATATTTTTTCTTCAAAAAAACACATCTACATACTCAGATATTTCATTACCTTTTATTAATCCTATCTATGGTGGACATGTCCCTATCCTATATTCATTTATATTTAGTTTTACTTTAACACTTCCATCTAAATCAGTCCTATATATTTTCGAATCTTTTAAAGTTTTTAATGTTTCTTCGTTAGGATGTCCATATCTATTATTCTTACCAACACTAATAATAGAATATTTCGGATTAGTACTTCTTATAAACATTTCATCACTACTTGTATCAGAACCATGATGACCTACTTTAAGAAAATCAATATCACTAATCTTATACGATTTAATTATCTCATTCTCTCTATTTATCCCTGCATCTCCCATAAAAAGCAATTTATAATCATAAATAGTAAAATATAATACATTAGAATTATCATTTTCATTATCATATATCTTACTATTTAAAAAAAGAAGCTTATTACTATTATTTAGTTTTAATTCATTAATACAAGAATAATAAGATATCCCTTTATCATCTAAAACTTTAATCAAGTCATATTCTAAATTATTGATTTCTCCACAATTAAATATTACTTTATCAATATCATAATTATTAACCAAGTAAATAGCATCACCCATATGATCATAATCACCATGAGTAATAATAAGATAATCTATTTTAAAAATACCAAGACTCTTCATAAAAGTAATAATATTACTAGATACATAATATTCACTTTTTTTCATCCATTTTTCTTTATTATAATTAATGATTCCACCTGTATCAATTAATATCACCTCTTTTCTATAAGGAGTAATAATCATACTACTATCTCCCTGTGAAACATCAAAATAGTATAAATAACACGAACTATCAAAATAAGGATAAATCAAATCACCAATAATAATCATTATCAAAAAGACAAAATAATTATATTTCTTTTTATAAAAAACTAAAACATTAACTAAATAAAACAAGCATACTTGAATAATATTAAAATTCAAAAATAAACATAAAAAATCAATTTTACTCAAAAACAAAGTACAAACCTCAAGTATATTAATTATTAAGGAAAATAAATAGTAACACTTAGGAAATATAAAACTAATTAAACATAAAGGATAAACTAAAATACTCACAAAAGGAACATAAATCATATTATAAAAAATACTAAGAATATTTATTTGATAAAAGTTAGTCAAAGTAACAGGTAAACTAAATAAAAAAGCAACTAAACTTAATCTAAAAGCTCTTACTACTCTATAATTACTATTATTAATAAAATCACTACATAATATAATACCAAAAACAGTACAAACAGAAAAAATAAATCCAACATCAAAAACAATTTTATAATGAGCAAAAACTAAAAAAATAATAACTAAAAATAAAACCTTAATAGAATTTATTTCAAATTTAAAAATTTTATTGATACTATTAATAATAAAAAATAATACACACCTTTTAATAGATGAAGGAAAACCTAAAATAAAACCATACAATATTAATATAAAACTAGTAAACAAATATTTACTTTTATCATTAATTTTTTTTAATAGTTTAAATATAACACTACATAGCAAACCAACATGCATACCGGATATTGCAAATAAATGAGTAACTCCTATCTTCTGATATAATAAATAAATATCACTATTTATATAATTTTTATCACCTAAAATAAATGCTTTCATATATCCAGCATCATCAATATACTCTATCCTTTTACTTAAAAAATTTTTTATTTTATAAACAAAACTAATCTTCTCATCTAAAATCTTTATATTACTTATATTCAAAATATAAGTAATATCATTATTATATAAATAATCTTTATAATTAAAAGTATTAGGAATCGTATTATTACTAGGCAAATAAAGTTCTCCATTAACACTTATAGAAACACCATATTTAATATTATCTTTCAAATACATTAATTCATCATAAGTATCTATATAATAATTAGCAACTAACATTTCTTTACCTTTTACTCTTAAAGTAAGTTTATTTCCATCTATATAATAGTCATCAACTATTAATTGAAAAGAATTATCATTTAAATCGTAATAACTACTATTATTATCAAAATAACATCTAATAAAAAGATATAAGAATAATCCAATAAATAAGAAAATATAAGTATAATTACAATTTAATAAAATCTTTAATCTTGTTATACGCTGCTTCTCCTATACCTGAAACATTCATTATTTCCTCTATTGATTTAAATCCATTATTTTCTGTTCGATATTTAATTATTTCTAAAGCTTTAGCTTCTCCTATACCAGATAACGTCATAAGTTCTTCTTTACTGGCACTATTAATTGATATTTTACCATCATTACTATCTTTTAAGCTGTCATCAATAAAAACATCATTACTATCAGAGTTGATAATACTACTTCCTGCACAACTACTACAATCAATAGAAGGACAAATACATTCGTTTTTAACTTCTTCTACTATATTCATATTTTTAACTTGTGTAGTAGTATACACATAAATAATCATTTCATCAGTAATTTTTTTACTTAAATTAAGGTACTTCGTTGATGCACTACTTTTTAATCCACCAGCCATATTAATAGCATCGATAACTCTTGTACCAACACTAAGTTCATAAACTCCAGCTTCTTTAACAGCTCCTTTAACATCTACTTTAATAGTACTATTTTCCATACTAATCTCTTCATTATCAGTATCATTTAGAGTAATAGTATCATTTGCAAGTTCTTCCAAATCATCACTATTTTTATAGCAATCACTACATATTACTACTATCGAAATAGTAATAACTTGTAAAAATATTATTATAAATAGTAGTATTCTATTTACCTTAGATTCATCAATATTTTGCATATATATTCCACCCTTCACCCTATATATACTACATATAATAGTTAAATCCCTTTAATAAATAAAAAGAATATCTAAAAAGATATTCTTATAAATTTTCTATTTTCTTTCTTAACTTAGCTTCCTTATTCTCATAATGTATTCTTTGTATCATAAACATTGAAATAATAACACACATATTATAAGATCCTCCATAGCTTAAGAAAGGTAAAGGAACACCAGTTAGAGGAATAAGTCCAAGTACTCCAAGTAAATTAATTAATATATGTGCAAGCAAATATGCAAATATACCATAAGCTAAAACACTATTACGTAAAGTATCAGTTTCCTTAGCCACATTAAGTATCATAAATAACATTACAAAGTAACCAATAACTACTAAAATTCCAACAACTAACCCCAACTCTTCACATATAATAGGAAATATAAAATCAGTATGTGCTTCCGGTAAATATAAATACTTTTGCGTAGACTTCCCTAGTCCTACTCCAGTAAGACCACCATTATGAATAGCTATATATCCATTACAAACTTGATATCCTGTATCATCAGAATATCTTTGACATGGTTCAGTAAAATTAAGTAATCTACTAACTTGATAAGACTGAAATATATCTTTTCCTAAGAATAAAGAGGCAACTAAAGCAACAACAATAGTACCAATACCTATCTTATAAATTGTTTTCTTTTGATTTTTAGCAATAGGTAAAGAAAAAAATATCAAAGCAGTAATAACAGCTATAATAAAAGCTCCACCAAAGTCAGGTTGCATAGCAACTAAAATAAATACTATAACAGCAAGTATAAGAGGAAAAGCCATCTTACCCAAAGAAACATCTTTCTTTGAACCAAACCTATGATAATAAACAGCTAAATAAATAATCAAAATAATTTTAACAAGCTCAGTAGGTTGAATATTAATATCCCCCATATCATACCAACTCTTAGCACCACCAGCAACAACACCTACCGCAAATAATAAAATTAATGCACCAACTGCAAATAACATCACCCATTTACTAAAAAATCTATAATATTTAGTATTAACAAATAGTATAATAAAACCTGGTATTAAAGAAAGTAATATCCATGTTAATTGCCTTATAAAGAAATAATTACTAGGAACTTGATATCTTAAAACAGCTGCAACACTTGAAGCTGAAAAAATCATAAGTAATCCAAAAACTAAATAAATAATCATCAATATTAATAAAGGAAAATGTAAATTAGAAAATACTTTTTTAATTTCTAATCCAGCTATAAAGTTCTTTAACTTTCTCCCTATTCTTTTAAGTACTTTCATAATGTCACTCCTATCATAATAATAACACATATAACAAAACATAAAAAGTTAATTAAAAAAAATAATGTCAAAATTATACACCCATTAATAAAATATAATAGATACGTGTAAAGGAGGTTATTATATGTATTATTATGGAAACAATGGTTACTATGGTAACTATAATTCTGCTCCAGCATGCGGATGTGGTGGCTTTGTTGGATACACTCAAGGAAATGGTATAGGAGCTGCTATATGGATTGTTTTATTTATTTTATTAGTAATTATAATTGGTGCCGGCTGGAACTGGAATAATAATTAAAGTAAAATAATTTAACGATTTATTTGTCTTTTCTTGCATTTTCTGTTAAAATGTATGTCGTTGGTGATATATATGAGTAAAAAAGAAAGAAAACTTCCTAATATAGTAATTTTAGATGAAAAAGATAAAAGATTGAGAATGAAAAGTAAAGAAGTTACATTCCCTCTATCAAAAGAAGACAAACAACACATCAAAGATATGATTGAATTTTTAGAAATGTCTCAAATAGATGAATACATCGAAAAATATAATCTTCGTGCTGGTTGGGGATTAGCTTATATTCAAACTGGTATTCCTAAAAGAATATTCGTTTTAGTTCAAGAAGTTGAAGAAGGAAAATTTGAAAAATATGTAGTAATAAACCCAAAAATAAAAAGTGTAAGTGAAGAAATGATTTATATATCAGAAGGTGAAGGATGCTTAAGCGTAAATCGTCCGACAGAAGGTATCGTTCCACGTCATGCACGTATGACAATAGAAGCATATGACGAAAATGGTGATTTATATTCAATTAGAGTACGTGAAGAATTAGCAGTTGGTTTTCAACACGAAATGGATCATCTAGATGGTATACTATTCACTGATAGAATTGATCCTAAAGACCCATTTAAAAACAAAGACAAATATCGTGCATTATAAAAACTATACAAAAGTATAGTTTTTTATTTTTTATATTTTTCTAAACCAGAATATATTCCTATTATATCTAATCCAGAAGGTATCATAATATTTCTGTTTCTAAACTCTTCTAATAAGTCAAACTTACTATAATAAGTAAACTTAGAACCATCATCTAAATAATAATAAAACACATCATCTATTTCAACAACTATTAATTTATAAATAATATAATTTCCATTTACAAAAGAATAAAGATTATAGCACCTAGACTCTAACTCTTCTAAATCACAAAAAACAATCTTAAAAAAATTATTAAATAATTGCATTTTTTCTAAAGGACTATTCTTTATATTAAGAGACCAAAAACGATTAATGATTTTTATTCTATATTCAATATCTTCTAAACTACCTAAGCCTACACTATTTTTATTCCTTTCTATTAGATTCATTACAACATTTATAACACTATTTACTCTACTATCTGAAAATACCCTTCTATTTTGTTTCATATAAACACTATTAATAACATCACTTAATTCTCTTCTCAATTCCGTTAAAGAATCACTAGAACTATCAAAAGAAGTACTTTTAACAATAAACTTTTCTATTCTGAAATTAAACTTAATCCTTGCAATATCTGACATACTATAAGATATCCCATAAGCCCCATATCCGGTTGCATCAGCTTGATAAATAACATTATTATATTCTATTAATACCTTATAATGCCCTTTTTTACTTACTACTTTAGAATTGATTCCATAATGCTTTAATAATCTATAATATAAAATTGACCATGTTTTACAATTAATTTGATTATTTTCTATATTAACATTTCCTATAGAAGAAAGAACATCATAATTAGGATTTAAACTAAAAGCAGGACTATAACATAAAACATCACCAAGTAACAAATAAATACTAACAGCTTTTTCTAAAGTAGACATATCATCTGTAATATATCTATTAATATATAAAATTAAACTATAATCAATTTTATTAGTTAAAGCTTCTATCTTTTCCATTAAAACTCTATTTATATTCATAACTAACCTCTATCCCCTTATAGAAAAAACATTCTTCTTATTATCTCATTAATTTCAAAATAGTCTGTTCATCATCAAGAGATAATGCTTCAATATCCATTTGATGTTTAAAAATCCAACCATTTTCTAAAATTAATTTAACTATCATATCAACTTCATAATTTCTATATTTGCCATTATTGTAAAAATAATAATAAGGTTTCATATTTTCATCATAAAACACCAACAATCTCGTAAGAACAATTTGCTTATTAACTACTCGATATAAAGTTATTTGTTCTGTTTTTTCATCAAGAATATCAGAAAATAAATTTACAACAAGTTTAGTTAACATTTGTACATCCTCAACAGTATTATTAGTAAGATAATAAATTGAATTTAAAAAATCCATTCTTCTTTTTATATCTTCTTCAAAAACAGTATTTTTTTCAAATTCTTTATCTCTAAATTTTAATATTAATCGCTCATATTTCTTTCTAAAATCAGACCTAATACCAATTTTTTTATAAAAAGATAAAATAGCATTACTTAGTTTTTCCCTATTATAATTAACATAATCTAAATCATTATAAAAAACTCCATTAATATAAAAACCATCAATAATAAAATTATATTTCGTAGCAGTTAAATCAGATATATTAAATTCTTCAGTAAAATTCCCATATCTAGTACCATCAGCTGTAATCATCATAGTTCCAATTCTTAAATTAACAAACATATGATTATCAACATTACCAGCTAAAGCAGCATCAATATTATACTTTTTTAACAATTTATAATAAATAATCGAAAACTGAACACATACAACACGATTATTTTTTAGTGAAACATCATTATAATCTAAAGTATTATCTAAATCTTTATAAATAATATAGTTAGGTTCATATCTAAGTAATTTACACAAAAAATAATATATTGCTATTGCTCTTTCTAAATCATTATCAATATTACTAGGTAAATTAGAAGAAATATAATCATAAATATCAGAATCAATATCTTCATCAATACTAATACCACACATCGAAGCTTTTCTAAAATGTTTTCTAAATTTATTCTTGTTAAAAAAAGCTTCAGCATCACTTAAATAAAATAAATCTCTAATATTAATTTTAAATTTTAAATTAAATAATAAGCCATCGTAATTTAAGTTATTATATAATTGTAAAAAATATATATAAAATTCATTAATATATTTATGTTTAAAAGTATTCATAAAATTAAAAAAATCATTTAGTATATCATTACCATCATATGTCGATAAAAAAGTAATAACATCATTAAAAATGACAATATCATCTGAATCTATAATAATATTCTCTAATAATTCGGGTGATTCACAAAACATTATATTTAGTATCTTATTTATAATAGTATGATCAAAACATATTAATTTTCTACAATAGCTACTAATTACATTATTAAAATTATCAATCTTATTTTGATTCATAACAACACCTTAATCAAACAATTATTTCCTAACAGGTAAAATAGTATACAACTAAATTCAGAAAAAAACAAATATAAAAGAAAAAACTAGATTTCTCTAGTTTTCATTACTAACTTTATCCAAAACAGCATTAATAATCTTTCTAACATTATCATCACTATATTTCTTAGCTAATTCAACAGCTTCATTAATAGCAACAATATTAGGAGTTTCATCTTCATAAAGAATTTCATATAACCCAATTCTTAATATAGCAGCACCAGTTTTATCTATTCTTTTAATAGACCAATCTTTCATATGGCTATTAGCTATTTCATCTAACTTATCTAAATGAGTCTCAACACCATAAACAATATTTCTAACAAATTCGTTATCTACTTCTAAATTTTCTAAAATTAAATTTTCAACATTATAATCACAATTATTACTTTTTAAAATATCTATTTGATATAAAATTACCATCGCTTTCTCGCGCAATTCACTTCTCGTTTTAGCCATTTTAATGCACCTCACTCAAGTGATTATAACATAACTTTTCATGGAATAAAACTATTTTTTACCAGTATTATGGGATTTTATTTTTTCTATCCAACCAACATCATCCAAAGTAGCTTTAGTATTAATCCCTTTACGATGAGGCAGATGACTACCATGAAAATCACTACCAGCACTTATAAGTAAGCCATTATCTTTAGCATAATTTATATACCACTCTCTATTCTTATCACATATTGATGGATGAAAGCACTCTATACCATCAAGTTCATAATTAGCAACTAACATTTCTAAAAAGCTTTTTTTATCCTTTATCGCTTGATATTCATCAATATGAGCTAAAAAGACTAGACCACCACAACTATGAGCAACCTCAATTACTTCCTTTAAAGAAGGAAATGCTTCAGTATTATCAATAAAAAAATTACTTTTAGGATTTTGGAATTCATTTCTATAAAAATATAAATGATCAGTTAATACTTTTTCATCAACAATCTCTTTATTATAAGAAAAACATGCTGCTATCGCATCTTGGAATTTCATATTACAATAATAACCATTTTGTAAATCCTTTTTAGGTTCTATATACTTCAAGCCCATTTCTTGAGCTTTTTTAAGTAACTTTTGATAAGCTTTATTATGAAATTCCCAAAACCTAACCCTTGTATTTTTAACATACTCACTAAAACTATCTAAATCAAAATTATAAATTAATACTTCAATCAAATAACCATCAACTAAAGTCTGTAATTCAACACCCGTAAACATTTTACCATCATATAATTCTTCTAAATTATTATCTCTTATTTCAATATGAGAATCTAAAGAATTATGATCAGTTATTGAAGCATATTTAATACCTTCTTTATTTAATATACCTAGTAAATCTGTAACACCAAATTGACCATCAGAATATAAAGTATGCATATGTAAATCTATCATAAAATCACCATTTATATTATAACAAAAAAGAACTATTGTTCCAACTTAACAAATAGTTCTTTTACATCTTTAGTCCTACTAAACTTAATTAAACCTTTTGTAATATCATAAAATTTATTTAATCTTTCTAACTCATAAGCACTCTTAGCATATTTAACTAATTCATCCTTTTTAATCTTCTTCTTTAAGAAAAAAGGCCTTAATAACTTATCATTAGGACTATAATCAGGTATTTCTACTCTATACCAGCATCCGATACCTTCAATAGATTCATAAACCATACCAGGTATTTCATAATCACTATAATATCGTTCTAATACTTTTAAGAAAATTAAATCAAACTCCATTAAATCACTATTTTTATCTTTTCTAGTATCTTTAATTACATAATCTTTAAAATTATTAGTTTCAATAACAACAACTTCATTATCCTTTTTAAATACCTTAATAATAACTCTTTCTTCTTTAATAATATACTCCTTAAGTAAAGAAGCATACACATTAAAATGTAATGAATCTATAATTCCATAAAAACACTTATCATTATACATTATTTTTTTGATAACTCCTTTAATTCATATAATAGATTAATAGCATCCATTGGTGTAGTTTTTAAAGGATCAATCTCTTTTAATCTATCTAGTACAGGTGAATTATTATCTACAACATCAAAATTAAAACCTAATTGTTCATTTGTTTGTACCAAAGCTTCCTTACCATTACTCTCATAATATTTTAGTATTAAAGAAGCTCTATCAAGAATTGCATTTGGCATGCCGGCCAATTTTGCAACATGTATACCATAACTCTTATCTACTGCTCCATCCTTTACTTTATGTAAAAAAGTTACATTCCCATCTTTTAAATAAGCTTCAACATGAACATTTTTAATACCATTTAAAGTATCTAAAGCTGTTAATTCATGATAATGAGTACTAAATAGAGTCTTACATTTAATATCTTTATTAACAAACTCTAAAATAGCTTGGGCAAGACTCATACCATCATAAGTCGCAGTTCCACGCCCTAACTCATCAAATAAAATAAGCGAATGAGAAGTAGCATTAACTAAAGCATTCTTTGCTTCCATCATTTCAACCATAAAAGTAGATTCTCCAGAAACTAAATCATCAGAAGCTCCAATTCTAGTAAATATTTTATCAAATATTGGCAATTTAGCACTCTTAGCAGGAACAAAAGAACCAATTTGAGCCATTATAATTATTATTGCAAGTTGACGCATATAAGTAGATTTACCACTCATATTAGGTCCTGTAATTAAAAGTGTATTTACCTCTTCAGACATCATACAATCATTAGCAACATATTCTTTTTTACTAACTCTTTCAACTACTGGATGACGTCCTTCTACTATTTCAACACGACGTTCATCTAAAATCTCAGGTCTAACTAACCCACATTCATCAGCCACAATAGTAAGACTTATAATAGCATCTAATTCAGCTAAATCAGAAGCAATAGCTTTTAATTTAAATATTTCCGACTTTATAGATTCCTTAACATCCATAAATAAATTATATTCTAACTCAATAATCTTCTCTTCAGCATTTAATACTAAAGCTTCCTTCTCTTTTAAAAGAGGACTAATATATCTTTCACAATTTGCTAAAGTTTGACGTCTTTCATAACCATACTCATCTTTTACTTTATCAACTTGTCCTTTACTAATTTCAATATAATATCCAAAAACTTTATTATAACCAACTTTTAAATTAGCTATTCCAGTTCGCTCTCTTTCTTGTTCCTCTAAAGAAGCAATAAAATCTTTACCACCTGATCTAATATTCTTTAATTCATCTAATTCACTATTGTATCCATCTTTAATCAAATATCCTTCTTTTAAACCAATAGGTGGATTTTCATATATAGCATCTTCCAATAGATTATAAAGTTCAGATACATCTGCTAAATCATAATCAAATCCCAAGCTCTTAATCTTAGAATTAATATCTGGAAGAACACTTAAACTCCTCTTTATTTGCAAAACATCTCTTGCATTAATAGTTCCACAAATAGTCTTACCACATAATCTTTCTAAATCATAAACTTCATCTAAATCATGAATCAACTCTTCACAAGTAATAAATTCATTACGTAAAGTATCAATCATATCATATCTTTTTATAATAGCTTCTTTATCTTTTAAAGGATTAGCTAACCAATTTTTTAACTTCCTACTTCCCATAGCAGTTTTAGTTTTATCAAGTAACCATATCAAGCTATATGTTCTTTCCTTTAAACGTAAAGTTTCAAATAATTCCAAATTTCTTATCGTATGAACATCCATTTCTAAATATTCATCAGGATGTATAATTTCCGGAATCTTTATATGATCTAAATCTTTTAACTGCTTAACAGATAAATAATAAAGTAAATGTTTAATACCTAATATATATCTCATTTCTTTAATATCTTTATATATTGTTGAATATTTATCTTCTAAATAATCTCCACAAATACTAACTTCAATACCATAAGTATTTTTAAGTAAAGTAATTAAATCTATATTAGTATTATCAAATAAGATAACTTCTTTCAATCCCAAATTCAATATAGCATTAATTAATTTTTCTTCACTTCTAGGTATATCCATAATATATAAAGAACCAGTAGATATATCAGAATAAGTAATCGTATAAAGATTAGTAAAATCCAAAATACTAGCAATATAATTGTTATCATGTTCGGACAACATATCATAATCAACAACTGTTCCTTTACTAATTACTTGAACAACACCACGTTTAACCATTCCTTTAGTATCTTTTGGATCTTCTAGTTGTTCGCATATAGCAATTTTATAGCCTTTACTAACTAATTTTTCAATATAAGGTTTTACACTATGAAAAGGAACACCACACATTGGTATTCTTTCATCAAGTCCTCCATTCTTACTAGTTAAAGTTAATTCACATTCTCTACTACATATTAAAGCATCTTCAAAAAATAGTTCATAAAAATCACCTAATCTAAAAAATAATAATTCTTCTTCATAATTATCTTTTATTTCGATATATTGTTTCATTCCCGGACTTAATTTATCTCTATCTATTTCATTTCTTTTCATTTTACATCACAAGAGTTATTATAACAAAATAAACATAAAAAAAGAAGATTTAAAATCTTCTATTCTTCAATAATATAAGGATTATCTATTGTACCATCACCCAATAAATTAACATCATCAATATTAATAACAGGTCTTACACTTAATGTTGTACTAGGAGAAGTACTATCTATTTTACCTTCTTTATAATAATATACATTAGTAGAACCATTAGCATTCATTAAATAAAAACCATTAGCTGTATTTAAGAAATTATAACCAGTTGTAACACCATCACTCATCAAAGCAACTTCCCTAACACTTAATGTTCCAACTTTGCCAACGTACATACCATAAAAATCAATTAAATCATCAGTATGATAAGGTTCATAACTATTGTTATCAAAATCTCTTTCTACTACAAAAGATAAACCATCAATATTAGCAATAAACCAATTTTCTAAAACATCTTTAATATTACTTTCTTCAAATACATTAGAATTACCATAATCAGAAGCTAATACAACATCATCATATAATAATCTAATTGATCCATCGCCGTTTATTCTAATTATTCTAAACAATAAATCATTAATCTTTACATAATTATTTTTAGCATCAGCACGATAATAATAAGAAGTTCCTGTATTGTCATTAACAATTCCTAAATTATCTAAAGATATATTTTTAACTCCATCATCCATAAAAGAAATGACACAACTAATATCAGTATTAACATAAATATTAGAAATAGAAGAAGTTAAAGGATCATAAGTTAAACTTCCTTCTGTACATTTAATAGAACCAAAAGAACTATTAGTTTCTATAGTATCTCTAAAAGCACCTTGTGTAACTCTTCTTTCATAAGTATAATCATAACCATTTCCTAATATTTCAACTTTAATAGTAAAATAATTTAATGAATCATTAGCAAGCTTAGTTGAAAAAGTAACTCCTAAAAATGCTAAACAAGAACAAGCAACAATTAAAACAGGTACAAAAATATTACTTAGTCTACTACTATTATTTGATTGCTTCTTGTTTTTTATTTTGTTTAATTCATCAGTAGCATTAAACTTCTTCATATTATCAACACTCCTATCATAATAATTATAGAATAACTACAAATAAAAATCAATCTAATAAAGAAGACCAAAATAAAAAACTGATAAAAATCAGTTTTAAGCCGTAATAGTTATAAGAATAGCAATAATTAATAAAAATACAATTGCAATTTTTCTATGTGTATTATCCAAATTCATCGTCTATTCCTCCCAATCACTAAATACTATTCTATATAAATAATATTTATATTGCAATTGATTATTTTAAAAAAATATATATTTACGTAAACTAAATCTTCTTAAATAATTTTGCATAAATCTTATTTTTTATTTTTATAGTCATAACTTTAGGACTAGGTAATTCTCTAACACTATTTAACTTATCAATAGAAGTAATAAGAAAACCTTCCTTATACTTAGGAGGAATAATAGTTACAGGAAACATATGTCTTTTAATAGAATTTAATATACGATCATTAACAAGTTCTGGAAAATATTTTAAAGCATTAGAAGCTGCATCATCACCATGAACAAAAGCATGCATCTTAAATAATGGTTTTTTTACATAGAATTCACTTAAATACTTTCCATTGTCAATCTTAGCTAATTCCTCATTATATATCCAAGCTTGTGTATAAAAATCATGCAATAAACCAGCAATAGCACAAACCCTTGCACTCGCATTAAAATACTTAGCAGCTAAAAAAGAATTAAAAGAAACCAAAATAGAATGATCCCATACAGATAGATTATAATGATGCATAAACAACTTTCTCTTCTGAAATTCATCACTTAATAAAATATCTTCCACATACAAAAACCATTCATCAAATAACGGATTTAATACTATTGATGGATCTATATACTTAATTACATTTTTATCATAGTAACTCATTTCAATCCCTCCAAATAATTAACTGCATCTTGAAACGTTTCAATAGAAACAACCTCTATATTATAACCTTTTTCTTTTTTTACGTCCATTGCTTCTTCATAATTATTTTTAGGTACCAAGAAAATATCAGCATCTTCCTTAACAGCGCCCATTAATTTATATTTAACACCACCAATTTCCCCAACACTACCATCAAGAGAAATAGTACCAGTGCCAACAATCTTTTTTCCGTATGTTAAATCTTGATTAGTTATAGCATTATAAACCATTAAAGTCATCATCAAACCACCACTTGGTCCACTTTCCGAATCTCTAGAAGTAATATCAACCTTAACATCACTATCTATAACAAAAGTAGTAATAGCAGAAATACCAACATAATGTTTATCATTTTCTTCATAAACTATAGCACTAGCTTCTACTTCCTTATTATCTCTAAGAACAACAAAATTAACCTTATCTCCAACTTTTATTTCTTGTATTCTCTGCGACAATATATTAATATCTTCAACCACTTCGCCGTTAATACTTAGTATATTATCTCCAACTTTTAAAGTAGTATTAGCTTTAGAACCGATATAAACAACATAATTTAACCTATCAGACACTTCATACTCAATCGAAGCCGCATCCATAGCTACCGCCGTTGCATAATCCTTACTTTGTTCTAAATATAATTTACTCCTTTTATTAGCATCTTCAATAGTTTCATTTTCATACATCGAAACACTTTCAGGAACAACATCCCAATCTGGTAAAATTAAACCTAAAGCAACCCACGGCAAACTTCCCTGTACAACACTTACATAAGCCATATTAAAACTACCATCAATCAAAACAGTTTCACCATTAACAGTAACTCTATTACCAAGATCAATTATTCCACCAGGCATATTAACTTCATAAGGCACTTTTATAAAAGTACATAAAACAATTACTATTAAAATTAAAAATAAAATATTATTTTTCATAAAATTTTTAAATCTATCATAAAACTTATTAAACATATCATTCACCATAATTATTATATCATTCTAAAGGAAAATATATGAAAAATATCATAAAAGAAATAATTACATTTACACTTATATCATTATATTTCTACTATATAATAACAAATAATCAATATATAAAAGAACAAACAATTTACTCTGTAAATATCTGGTTAACTAAAATAATTCCCTCATTATTCCCGACATTTATCTTAGTAGATCTCATATATAATAGTAAAATACCATATTATATAGAAAAATATCTCCATATAAACTTCATATATATATTAAGTATCATATCAGGAAGTCCATCAAACGCATACATGTTAAACAAATATCAAAATAACATAACAAAACATCTATCAGTAACCAAATATACGTCCCTAATATTTACATATACATACTTAAAAGCTATTTATAAGCCTAAAATAGCTATAATCATAATAGGATTAAACATTTTATCAAACATAATCCTAATACTCATAATAAAGCCTAAAAAACTAAAATACAACTACAATAAACAAACTAACATATTAAACACAATAATATCTAGTATAAAAAATAATACCTCCACCCTAATAACAATCCTAGGAACAATAATATTTTTTAATACTCTACCAATAACACTTATAAAAAATAAATATCTAAAATCAGTAATACTATCTATTTTAGAAATAACTACCTCCCTAGAAAACATAAAAACAACTACCTTACCCATAAAAATAAAAATACTATTAACAATAATATCTCTATCTACATGTGGTTTATGTATAGAAACACAAATAAAAAGTATCATTAATGATACTCAAATAAACTATAATAAATACCTACTATATAGAATGATACATCTAATATTATTCTTATCACTAACTATTATAACAATATCTATTCTCTAACAACACTATAACTAAAAGTTAAATCACTACCTACATTATCTTCCTTAGTACCAAGTTTATACCAATATTTAAATAAATGTATCTTAGTATAACCAGCCCCTAAAGTATTAGTACTAACTACATAACCACCATCTAACTTAGGTAAAGAAACTAAATCTTCAATATATATATCATCACTACTTACTCTAACATTCTTTAATACTTCATCATCACTAATACTAGGTGTCAAAATAACCTTATAAGTAATATTATCACTATTATTATTAGTAATAGTATAAGTAGTCCCCAAAGTATTCAAACCCTCTCCATCAGAAAGAATTTCTAACTTAGTAAATTTAGAATTATCTAAAACTAAAACCATTCCATCTTTACTAGAAATATTATTATGAGATCCTTTATCTATAGCAAAAACAGCATAAATAATAACAAATATCAAAAAAACTAAAGCTAAAATTTCTATAACAATTTGTTTTTTTAATTGATTACTAACTACCATAAGCCACCTCATAAGGACTATTTATTGATCCATCTCCACTTTTAACCAAAGAATTAACATCTAAATAATAAACATATCTTAAATAAAAATCTACATTCTTATTATACAATCCCAAACCATTAGTTATACTACCAAAATAAGCTTGATTATTAACAGAATCATTCAACCAAAAGCCTCTATCATTAATCCAACTCTTATATTCTAATACATTATTTATATTAACATTAACATTATTATAAGAACCTAAATAATCTTCTAAAGTAGCATATTCACCCTTTGTCGTATCATAAACACCTAAACCTAAAATATCACTTATAATTTTAACTTTACCATCTATAATACCAATAATCCTATACTTAGTATCCTTATATAAAATATAATTATTTACTTCTACACCATAATATCTAACATTATTCTTACTATCAGTATAAACACTATTACTCAATTTAATAGCATTACCAATACCATTACTATTACTCCTAACTTGACCATTTATTAAAATTTCAAAATTATACTCTGTATCATCCTTAGTATAAACTTGCAAATTAAATACTCTATGATCTCCATCTTCACCATACGGATTTAAAGTACCAAGATTAATTATCGTATCAGCAAGAACATGTTCAGGTCCATTATTAACTCTATAAAAAACATTTTTATAAATAAGTTCACCTTTTTCTTTTAAAGTAACAACAACATCAGTAGTATCATTTTTTAAATTAATAAAACTAATCATAGTACTAGAATTATTGACTGTATTAAGAATATTTCCATTTGAATAAACAACCCTATAATCTTTATTAATTTCTTCATTCAAAAAATACAATTCATTACTACCAGATTCCTTAGAAAAAGAAAAACTTAATAATAAAACAGACAAAACTAATACACTAAATAATACTATATAAAACCTTTTCATATTATCACCATATCTTTAACTTATAAATATATTACCATAAAAAAAGAAACATTTAAAGTTTCTTTAACATATTTTATAATAGGTGATTTTATGCATAAAAATTGTGGCTTTTTCTTTCTAATATCAATAGGTTGTCTTAGTATTCTAATAACTTATCAATTAATAATTTCCTTATTTCTTCCTCTACGTTTTAACATTATAATAGCACTTATCGAATGGTTTATATTACTATGTTTAATATTTAAATTATTATGGCCATTTTAAATATCTAACACTATATTAGCAGATTTATTTAAATAACTAATAAGTTTTCTTATATTACGACAATTATCATATTCACCATTATCAAATGAAACTTTAAAAGGCATACTTATCAAAACATTAAATAATAACACTTCTTCTTCTAGCATACTATTATAACTATTATAAGATTCTATAACTTCCTTAAAAGAAACATTCTCCCACTCATTTCTATATAAACCAAATAAATCAAGTACCAAAGTATCATAAGTATAATGATCCCAACTAATTAAATAAGACTCTTTATTTTTAATAAAATGTTCTAATTTAAGATTATTATGTATTAAGCAAACTCTCTCTCTTCCTTTAGAAGATACCAAATTAAACCAAGAATCCAATTTATCCATAGAAAAACTAATAGCTCCCATAATAACTGAATAACTTCTTAAAAACAAATATTCAGAAGGACTATTATAATAAGATTCTAAAAAAACATTAAAATACTTATCATAATAATCTTCCATAAATAATAAATTATCTTTAATATTTTGATATATCTCCTTATATCTATCTAAAGTAACATCCTTATAATAAGAAGTCTTACTATGCAATAAACCAACTACTTCAATCATATCAAGTATCTTCTGATTTAAATCTATATTTAAATCTTCTTCATAACTAAAAACAGCCATATCATCTCTACTATCAATAGATAAACTAGGTATATAAGTAAAACTCCTACTATATAAATAAGTATATAATTTTCTATAATCAATTTTAGGATTCAATTTAATAACAAAACTTCCATCCATCGTATTAAGAATATATACATTATTAACTCTTGTAATCTTATAAGGCTTATAAATTTTTGTAAATATCTCTAAATTTCTATTCTTCTCCATAATCTGGAATAATTAACTTATCACCAACTTTAACTTGTGAAATCTCATTATATTCTTTTAAATAATCAATACTTACATTATACATAGCAACAATTTGTTCAATAGTTTCATTTTCCTTTACCAAATGAACATGATATGTTACATACTCACTTTCTTCATTTTTTTCCTCTGTAATTGTACTTTTTTCTACAACAACTTCCTCATTAACAACTTCATTTATATTATTAATATCTGACATTGTATTATCATTTCTTTCTAACTCAGAAATATTATCTACTAATTTTTCTATCTCATCAACTTTAGTATTATTTATTGGTTCTAAATCCAAAGTTTCATTAATAACTCTATTATCTTCTAAAGAATCATCAATAACTTGATCATTACATAAAATCTCATCTATCTCTCTGTCAATATTATCTAATAATACATCAGTATTATCTTCATCTACCATAGTTTCTCCCTCAATCGAAAAATCTATATCAATACGTAAAACATCTTCTTCAATTTGATCAAATGTAAAATTATCAATATCTACTACAATACTACTTTTATCAATATTATCAGGTATTAAAGTAGTAAAAGGTAATTTATATTTAAAATCTAATTCCTCAGTAGTATCATTATGTACTTTATATTTACCAAATACTATAAAATTACCAGATATTTCTCCTTCTAAAACATTTTCTTCATGTTCCAAAGAAATACTTGTTATACAAGCAATATTTGTTTTAAAAACAATCTCTTTATAAAAAGGTATAACTTCTTTCATTTGAATCTCCTCCTAATAAAGAATATGAAATAAAAAATAAAATAATACAAAAAGTAGTCAAATGACTACTTTTTAAAAACAAATAAATAATAAATTATTTAAATACAGCATTAAATATCTCTTTATAATTTTTAACTAAAACTATTTCAATTTCATTTTTTACTATTTCTGGAATCTCCTCTAAATCACAAGAATTTGTAAAAGGAATAAATATCTTTTTAATTCCATTATTATAAGCACCTATTATTTTCTCTTTTAATCCTCCAACTTTTAAAATATCCCCTTTTAAAGATATTTCACCTGTCATCGCAATATCTTTAGAAACTTCTTTATTCAATAATAAACTTAAAATAGCAGTTGTAATTGAAACACCAGCTGAAGGACCATCTTTTTTAACAGCTCCCTCTAAAAAATGAATATGTAAATCTTTATTATTCATAAAATCTTCTTTTATTTTAAAATCATTTTTATTTGAACAAATATAACTATAAGCTACATTAACACTTTCTTCCATTGCTTGACCAAGCATTCCTGTAATCTTAAAGTCTCCCTTACCATCATAAATAGAAGTTTCAACTGGTAAAACAAGCCCACCCATCGGTGTATAAGCTAAAGCATTAACTAAACCAATATGTTCATGAATCGCTTCATTTTTCAATTCATATTTATAAGGTCCTAAATACTTAATCAAATCACTTTTCTTAACAGTTACTTTAATAGGAGTATTTGCTTCCTTAACAGATTTAGTAACAATCTTTCTAACAATAGTACTAAGATTTCTTTGTAAATCACGTACTCCAGCTTCCTTAGTATACCTATTTATAATATCCATTAAAATATCACTAGTAAACTTTATTTCCTTACTACACACCAAATGTTCTTTATAAATATTAGGAATTAAGTATTCTTTGGCAATATCTACTTTTTCAAATTCAGTATAACTAGATAACTCAATTATTTCTAATCTATCATATAACGCTTCAGGTATATCTTCTTCATAATTAGCAGTTAAAATAAACATAACTTCAGATAAATCAAATGGTTCCTCAACATAGTTATCTATAAAAGAATGATTTTGTTCAGGATCTAATATATCAAGTAAAACAGAAGCCGGATCTCCTTTATAATCTTTAACCATCTTATCAATTTCATCAATAAGAATAAGTGGATTACTAGTACCACACTTTTTTAAAGCTTGAATAATTTTTCCAGAACTAGAACCAATATAAGTTCGTCTATGACCATTTAATTCAGAAGAATCATTTAATCCACCAACACTAATTTTATAAAATTCTTTTTTTAAAGATTTGGCAATTCCCATAGCTAACGATGTTTTTCCAACACCAGGAGGACCAACCAAACATATTATTGGACTTCTCAAATCTTTATTTCTAGTTTTTACAGCTATATACTCAATAATTCTATCTTTTACTTTATCAAGACCAAAATGAGTAGAATCAAGATTATCCTTAATTTTGTCTAAATCTGTTTCATCTTCACTATAAATGCCAAATGGTAAATCTAAAAGTAAATCTAAATAATTTCTTATCTGACTAACTTCAGGACTAGCATCATTAGTATAATCAAGCTTCTTTACTTCATTTACCAATTTATTCTTTAATCTACCATCACACTTTAAATTATTAATACGTTCTAAGTAATCGCCAATAAGTTCATCTTTTGCATCAGTTTCTCCAAGTTGTTTTTTTATTTCATCCATTTTTTCACGTAAAACAAATTCTTTTTGATTACGTTCAAAATCTTCTCTTAATGCATCATCTAACTTTAAATCTAACTGAGCGACTTGTAACTCAATAGATAAATCATAAACTAATGCATTAGCTCTATGCAATGGGTTAATCTCTTGCATATAAAGTAATTTTTTTTCAATAGTAAAAGGCATAAAAGATACAATTATATCAGTAATTTTATTAATATCATTTATATCTTTAACACTAGATAAAACACTATTACTCATAGTTGCAGAGCACTCTATATAATCATTTAATAATTCTAATAATTTTCTTCTTAAAGTAATTTCTTCAACTTCTTCAAATTTAGGTAATTCTATTTCCATCGTATGAGCTTTTAAAATATCTCCATCTGATATTTCATTAACATACTCAAGAATTTTTACTCTTTTAGTCCCACTAACAACAATTCTTAAATTGCCATTAGGTAATTCCATTTTACTTTTGATTTTACCAACTACACCAACAGAAGGTAAATCAGAAACATCAGGTGACTCTTCATAAGGATCGATAGGACAAACAATTAATATTTCACCATTATGTTTAAACATCGCCAAATCAATTACTCTACTACTAACATCATTATTTAAATCAAGTCTAACATCTTGAAGAGGTAAAAGGACAACCCTTTTAAGAAGCATTACTGGTAAATTATTAGTCATGTCTCGCCTCCTTCAAGATATCAATTTAACATTAATGTTTATTATATATTTTTAGATTTTTTTTGTCTATCACTTTTACGTTTTTTTACAATAAAAAAAGCAAAAATATATTTTTTTGCTTATTTTTACAATTATAAAGTAATTTTATAAGACCTATAATATATATTTATAATATTTTACTTTACACTTACTATTCACTCAAGGTCTTAAGATCATCTTCATACACAGCACAACCAGCACTTTTATTTCTAGAAATAATTTCTTTCGGTGTACTAAACATATTAGTGTTACTATTATATTTTATAGTATAGATTTTATACAAAGAACCATCAACAAAATTTTCATCTCCAGCTTGGTAACAATTCAGTTTTTCATCATTACTAAATACAATAAAATTAAATTGCCTATTAATATCAGATTTATAAACTTTCTTTTCTAAATTTCCACCAGAACTCTTATAAATACCTAATACATCAGTACCAGTACCATCATTTATCAAATACAAATTATCATAAGTCATTATAATAATACTTTTATCTTCAAAAAATACTTCTGAGTTATCTAACTTCATTTTCTCCTTTATATTAGACAAATCATCATCAATCTTAAAAGTATCACCATCTATTTCTTTCATGCTTGAAGAAGCAAATAAATAATATATATCATTAGCTCCTATATAACGAGCACCACCAGTAGAAACATAGGAAAGTTTATCATCCCACATTTTTATATTACCCATACAATCATTAATAAAATACTTACTTATACTTTTATCTTTTTTTATTTGATAAGCTATTTTATATGTATCAATAACACACGCATCTCCAATAGATAAAGGAGTATCTAATATTATTTCTCTACTATAAATACCAACATAACTACTTACATCTAAATCATCACTATTAATAGTAGCATTTAAATTAGAATCATCATTTTTAGTAGTATCACTAGAAACCACTTCATCTTCCTTTTTTATATTAAATAATCCTTCTGACTCAGAAATATTATACAAAGAAAAAACTATAAAAAAAACTACTGTTACAATAAAAGAAAACAAATATAACTTATCTTCTTTCATTCTATTTATTACAAAAGAAAGAAATAAGGAATAAGGATTCTTTTTATCCTTTTTTGCTTCTTTATTAGAAACTCCATCATTTAATACTTTACTATCTTGCTTTACATTTTCATCTTTTATATCTTTATTCATAAATATCACCTATTATATTCATATATACATTATACCATAAATCATATTTATATCAAAAAAAAGTAGTTTTAGAAAACTACTTTTATTATTCACCAAGAATTTCTAAAGCTTTACGCATTCTCATATCATATTTTACAACATCTAGTCCACCAAAATGAGATAAGAATTCAACTTTATCTACACCATAATCTGCTGCCATTTTTTCTGCTTCAGCTTCAGCATCTGCATCTTCAATTTCAATCTTTTCAGCATCAGCAACAGCTTCAATTAAGTAACGATATCTAACTCTCTTTTCTGCTTCTGGAGCCATTTGTTTATGCATATCTTCATGAGTAGCACCAGTAAATTGTAAATATTGGTCTAATGAAATACCTTGCATTTGTAATTGTTGAGAGAATTGATTCATCATTCTATGAATTTCTTCATCAATAATTTCATCATTTAATTCAACTTCCATATTTTTAGAAGCAGCTTCTAATACTTCGTCAATATATTTGTTCTTAGCTTCTTCATTTTTTCTTTCTTCAATTACTTTTTTAATTTCTTTATTAAATTCTTCTTCAGTTTTTACTTCTTCAAAACCTAAATCGGCATAAAAATCAGCATTCAATTCAGGAAGAACTCTCTCTTTGATTTCTCTTACAGTAACATCAAACTTAACTTCTTTACCAGCAAGTTCCTTAGTATACTCTTCAGGGAATTTTAAATCTAAAGATTTAGTTTCGCCAATTTCCATACCAACAATTCCTTCTTCAAATCCAGGAATAAAAGTATGAGAACCAATTTCTAATGGATAATTAGCTCCACTTCCTCCTTCTAATTTTTCACCATCTACATAACCTTCAAAATCAATTACAGCAGTATTTCCTTCCTCAACTTTACCACTTTCTTTAACAACGATTTCTGCAAATCTAGATGCCAATCTAGCAATTTCTTCTTCAATTTCTTTTTTACTTACCTTTACTGCTTCTTTCTTAACATCTAAACCTTTATATTTACCAAGTTTAACTTCAGGTTTAGTAATAATAGTAAATACAAATTTAACATGATCCTTATCAATTTCTTTAACATCCATTTTAGGTTCACAAACAGGAATTAAATCATTTTCATTAACAGCATTAGCATAAGCTTTGCTAGCAGCAGCATCAACAGCATCCATATATAAAGATTCAATACCAAATTTTTGTAAATAAATATTTTTAGGACATTTTCCTTTTCTAAATCCATCGACTTTTACATCTTTGATTCTTTTTTTAAAAGCAGCATCAAGAATTTCTTCCCATTCACTACCTTTAATCTCTATTTCTATATCGTGTACATTTTTCATTTTCCACTTCTCCTTCAACATTCAATATTATATCTAAAATTCCCTATAATTACAATAAAAAAAGGCTCAAAGATTAAGCAATCTTTAGCACTTTTATATCATAAGTACCATTAGGTCCAGAAACTGGAATAACATCTCCAACCTTACTACCAATTAAAGCAGCTCCTATAGGTGATTCATTACTTACTTTGTTCTCAAATGGATCAGCTTCAAGAGATCCAACAATACTATATGTATCTTCTTCATCATCATCTACATATAAAATAGTAACATCACAACCAACATTAACAGTATCCTTATCTTTACTATCAATAATAGTAGCATTTTCTAATTTATATTCTAACTCTTGTATTCTAGCTTCAATTTTAGCTTGCTCATCTCTAGCAGCATCGTATTCTGAATTTTCAGATAAATCGCCATGACTTCTAGCTTCTTTAATAGCTTGAATATTCTCTTCTCTTTTAGTAGTTCTAAGTTCATTTAATTCTTCTTCTAATTCTGCATATCCTTTTGCAGTCAATAGAATTTCTTCTTTATTTGCCATAACAAGCATCTCCTTCAAAAAACATCTTCCTAAGAATACTATAAAAAATCAGAAATGTCAAACACTTTTATTCTCATCATATCATATTGCTCTAAGTTAAAAGGAACACCAAATTTAACAATCATTCTTGGATGATTAGCAACTTCAATTAAATTATCATCAATATCATAGATATTTTCAGGTATAACAAAAGTTTTAGGTTCCAAATTAGGACCAAAAAATTCAACAGTATCACCAGGTTTAAAATAATTTCTTTGTTCTAATAATACAATATTATTAGTAGAGTCATAATCAAGTACAATTCCTAAAAAGTCTTTGTTACTCACTTCATCACGTTCACTTAAGAAATATTGTTCATTTTTACCAGGTAATCCATTAAAAAACTGTTCAACACTATCTCTATTAGCACATCTATTTAGTACACTTAAGCTATACTTAGTATATGCATTATTTAGTTTTTTATTAACAATTTTATCAATTAAATGTCTATATACACTAATTACAGTAGCTATATAGTAAACACTCCTCATTCTTCCCTCAACTTTAAAAGAATTAACGCCTATCTCAATCATTTCTTCTATATTAGAAATCATATTTAAGTCCTTCGGAGTCATACTAAATATCTGATTACTATTATCAGCATCAAAGACAAATCTGCATACTTGAGCACATCCACCTCTATTACTATCTCTATTAGTTGCATAATTAGATAAAACACACCTACCACTAATAGTAGTACACATTGCTCCATGAACAAAACATTCTATTTCAATACCAGTTTCATCTTTAATACGTTTAATATCTTCTTTTGAAGCTTCACGAGCTAATACAACCCTAGTAGCGCCTAAATCTTTATAAAATTTAACTACTTCATAATTTAAAGAAGATGCTTGAGTACTAACATGTAACTCTAAATTTAATTTTAATTTTTTCCACAAATCCATTACTACAACATCACTAACAATAATAGCATCAACATTTACTTTATCTAAATTAATTAAATATTCTTCTAACCCAGATAAATCCTTATCATGAAAAACTATATTTACAGTAACATATACTTTTTTATTTAAAGAATGAGCAAACCTAACAGCTTCCGCAATATCAGCCATACTAAAATTCAATGCATTAGCTCTCAAACTATAATCTTGCCCGCCTATATAAATAGCATCTGCTCCATATAAACAAGCAATCTTTAGCCTTTCCAAATCCCCAGCAGGAGCAAGTAATTCTAAAACACCCATTATTTGTTCCTCTCTTTCAATTTATATATAGTTTCCCTATTTAAAAATCCATTATCTTCTAAATCATTAACATGATGATTATTATTTAAAAAATCCATTACAACATCATGATCAATTAACATTGGATTAACATAAAAATATTTAACATTATTAAAAGATAACAATTCTTTTCCATTAAAAATTTTATCAGAATACATTACTGTTCCGTATTGATTTTCAACAGCTCTAAATTTAACCTTAGTAGCCCGATCAACAATAACATTAGTATTTTTAAAAGGAATATCAAATTCTTCACTCCAATTAGATAAAAGTAACCTTCTTGAATACATAACTTGATTATATCCATATAAATGTAAAACAACTGGTTTAATAGCATTATCTACAATTGAACATATTTCATCTTTTGTAATCTCATTACTAATAAAAATACTATCTACTCTATCCAACCAAAAATTAACAGACCTAGAATTAGTAGCAAAATGATTTTGAAACAAAATTAATTCTAAATTTAAATTTAAACTTTTAACTAAATTATATACACCAATATCTTCAAATACTAATCCTTTGATACCTTTAAATCTAGAAATAATCTCCTTCAATTTATCAATATCTATACAATCTAAAACTCTATTTAAAATAATATATTTATTTGAAACATTAACTTTATTTATTTCATCTAAAGAATATGTATTATATCCAACACAAAATTCCTCTAGACCAAAAAGAAAAGCAGAAACGCCTGCTTTTCTATAATCATCAATATGATGAATATCATCTACGTATATTAATATATTAGATATCATTTTTTCTAATGCTTACAGATAAGCCGTCTCCAACATCATAAAATTTAGTTTCAAATTCTTCATTATCTTTAAGAAAATCAATATAATTTTCAATTTTACCAACTAATTGTTTTAGATTTCTATTTGCTATATTATTTCTATTACCAACATGTCCATGAAATTTTAAATTATCAGATATAATAACTCCACTAGGCTTTAAAAAGTACTTATACTTTTCAAAAAATTTTGTATATTGTCCTTTAGCAGCATCAATAAAAATTAAATCATAAGAAACACCAGATAAATTAACTTCTAATGCATCTTGATATACAACATTTATTTTATCTTGCATACCACACTTTTTTACATTTTTTAAACATTCCATATACCTAGTTTCATCACGTTCAATAGTAGTAACCTTTATATCTTCTTTGACAGAAGCCATTAAAATAGCAGAATATCCAATAGCACTACCTATTTCCAAAATTTCTTTTATATCATTAGCCTTAATAAACTTCATAATAAAAGCTATAGATTCTTTTTCTATTATAGGAACATTATGCTCTTTAGCATATTCTTCCATCTCAATAATTTTTTCTCTCACCATTATCACCTATTCATAAACATACCATAAATCATTTTTCTTCAATTCATTTATTACAGCAATATGCTCATTATTTGTTTTAGTAAAATAAGTTTTTCCATTTTTATCTGCAACAAAATAATAATAATCATGACTTTCTGGTTCTAAAGCTGCCAAAACAGAATCCATCCCAGGATTACAAATTGGTCCAACAGGAAGCTTACCTGCCATAGATGCAACCCTTGTATTATAATCATTAACATCATCTAATTCGTATTGATACAAATCTCTTTCACTCATTTCAACACGTGCTGCATAATAAGTAGTAACATCGCTACCCAGACTCCATCCTGAATTTAATCTATTATAAAAAACTCCAGCAACTCCACGTCTATCATCACTATTTGCACCTTCAAGCTCAACAATACTAGCCATTGTTAAAAGTTCATGAATAGAATATTTACTATCCAAGATAGTATCTTTATATTTATTCAATTGAACTTCTCTAGTATCTAATAATTTTTCAATAATATCAGAAATACTATCATCCTTATTAAAAAAATACGTATTAGGAGCTAAATATCCCTCAAGTGCATAATATAATTTATCATTTAATATATCTTCAGTCAAGAACCAATACTTATCAATCAATTCTTTTAAATAATCTTTATCACTTATAATTTCTAATATTTCATCTTCGCTATATCCAAATTTATTGCTAATAACATCAATATAATTAGTAATTCTTTTCCCTTCAATAAAAGTAACAGAAATACTATCATCAACTACTTTTCCGGTACCTAAAATCTCAATTATTTTTTTAAAATTCATCCCTGAATTTAATTCATATACACCAGCTTGAATAACATAATCATCATGAAATTTTAAATAAAAATAGCCAACATATTTATTTCTTATTAAACCATTATCATACAATTGATCAACAACAACATTCGAAGAAGTTCCACTTTCAATAACAAACGTAACATCTTTTATATCATTCTTATCAACTGCTTTTAAAGATAAATTGTAAAATATTACTAACCCTACTAAGCATAGTACAAAAAAAGAAAATATAGCAGAAACTATAATTATTATTTTCTTTTTCATTATATATTATTCTGTAGTTTGAGTTTCATCAATTTTTTGTTGTACTGAAGATAAAATATTCTCTATAACCAACCATTCTTTTTCAGTCTCAATTGGCATTAATGCTGGATTTTGTCCAGTTGGATCATATACAGATGCATATACTTTTGTACTACCTTCTTCATCTAAAGTATTATCAGTATATACTATATAACTCTTCTTTGTTTCATCAGAATCAAACGTGAATAAAATCTCGCATTCTACTTCTTCTCCCTTATCATTAACAATTGTAAAAACACCTTTTTTTTCTTCACTCATAATTATTTCCCTTTCATTTTTAGATATGTATCAAGAATAATACTTGCAGCTACACCATCTACTATTTTTTTTCGTTTTTTTCTACTCATATCTGCTTCTAATAGATAATTAGTTGCTTCCACAGTTGACAATCTCTCATCAATCAATTGTACATTCATATTATATCTATTTTCAAGAGCTTCTTTAAATTTTAAGCTTCTTTCAGCAGCAAAACCAAGCGTGTTATTCATATTCTTAGGAAATCCTAAAACTAAATCCGTTATGACATAATCTTCTATAATAGAATCCAATTCGTTAAAAAGCTGATCATAGTTTTCACCATCCCAATGAAGAACTCTGTAAGGAGAAGATATCATATTAGATTTATCAGACATAGCTAAACCTAAAGTCTTTGTTCCTAAATCAAGGCCCAAACATCTCATTAATTATTTAAGTACTCCTCTAAAATAATTGCCATAACTTCAGCTCTATCAAATTCCAAAATCTTATTCCTTGAATCTTTAAAATTCGAAATATATCCAGGATCTCCACTAATCAAATATCCTACGATTTGATTAATAGGATTATATCCTCTCTCTGCCAAAGCATCATATATTTCTTTTAAAGTTGAAGATATTAATTTTTTTTTGACTACACTAACATCAAATAAAGTTGTCTTATCTTCCATTTAACACACTCTCCTAAGTACACTATAATTTTAACATTAATTTAAATATTTGTGAATACTTTATCACTCAGATCCAGAACAAGGACAACATAGAGCAATGCAACTTTCTCCTGGTTTTAAATCAGGACAACAACTACAACAGCCACCTTCATTTTTAAGATATTTACTTATTATACTAAACAATTCATCATCAAATTTAACTATCGAGCTTCCATACATAGCATAATCATCTATATCTTCTAAATAAATTCTTTCGCTTCCTATAACCAATAAATATTTAGGAAAAATTGCAAGTTCAATTTCATATATATCATATTTCTTATCCTCAATAATATTTTTTATCATCATAATATCACCAGAATCAAAAGAAATCTCTTTATTATTTGATAAATCAAAAAAATATAAATCATCAAAATTACTTGATTGTTCATTGAAATACTCAATAGTTTTATCCTCATTTTTACCTAACATATAATACTCATCATTATATAAAACATAATTATCTTCTTGACCAAAATAGATACTTAAATCACACATACTTAACAAATAATCATAATTATCAGAGACATCTTCAACTTTAATCATTTCATCAAAATTAAAACTATCATAAAAAAGAGTAGCTGAATCTTTACCAATTTTAACTTCTTTAACTATATCAAAGCTATTATCAATATAATACTTTAAATAGCCTTCTTCACAAGTTTTTACTTCTTCTTTTGTCTCATCTGAAGTATTCTCTAAATTTTTAAAATATAAAACTCCATAAACAAAAGCAAATAAAGTGAAAAAACAAGCTAAAAAAACCATTATCCATTTTTTAATTTTAATATTTCGACTCAATATCTTTTCATCCATAATACATTCACCTAATCCTATATATCATAAATAAATTATAACATAATTAAACATTAAAAAAATAGTCCTATTTATTAGAACTATTCGCATCATATTCAATTTTTAAATGATTATAAGCTTTTTCAGTAGCAACTCTACCTCTTGGAGTTCTTTTTACAAATCCTTCCTGCAGTAAATAAGGTTCTACAACATCCTCTATAGTAGTAACTTCTTCTCCAATAGAAGTAGCTACAGTTTGAGCCCCAACCGGACCACCATTAAACTTAGTAATCAAAGCATCTAAGTATTGTATATCTACTTGATCAAGTCCATCTTCATCAACTTTTAATCTTTTTAAAGATGTTTTAGTAATTTCATCATCGATAATATCTTGATCGAAAACCAAAGCGAAATCTCTTACTCGCTTAAACAATCTATTGGCAATACGAGGAGTTTTTCTACTTCTTCTAGCTAATTCATGAGCAGCTGCATCCTCAATAGGCATTCCTAAAACTTTACTAGTACGACAAATAATTTGATATAATTCATCATCTGTATAATAACTTAACTTAGCTGTTATACCAAATCTATCTCTCAAAGGAGCAGAAATATCTCCGGCTCTAGTAGTAGCTCCAACCAAAGTAAAAGGTGGTAAATCAATTCGTAAGTTTCTACTAGTCCCATCCCCATTAGCAATTACTATATCTAAAACAAAATCTTCCATTGCTGGATACAGAATTTCTTCTATATACCTTGGTATTCTATGAATTTCATCAATAAATAAAACATCTCCAGGTTCAAGTTGAGATAAAATAGCAGCCAAATCACCACTTTTTTCAATAGAAGGACCAGAAGCAGTTTTTATATTTGTTCCCATCTCATGAGCAATAATATGAGCCAAAGTTGTTTTACCTAATCCAGGAGGACCATATAACAAAACATGATCCAATACCTCATCCCTCATCTTACAAGCTTTAATAAATACTTTTAAATTATCTTTAATATCAGTTTGTCCAACATATTCAGATAAAGAAAAAGGTCTAATAGATTGGTCAAAATCTAAATCTTCTCTCTTTTCTCCATCAACTATTCTCCCCATCTTTTAAAACCTCCTTATATTTATCATAAACTTCTTCCCACGACTTCACTACAACAACTTCATTTTCATCTTTATTATATTTATCGGCAAACAACATAGTTTCAATATTATAGTCTTTCACAGATAAAATATTTCCTAAATCATTATCAATAAATAAAGAAACACCTTCTTTATCACAGATAACATCTTTTCTTTTAGCACCCATAATTAATTTATGATACTTAAAACCATATTTTTTAAGCCACTTCTTAGTCATACATTTTACTTTAAACGTATTAGTTCTCCTTGTAATAAAAATTATCTTATTACCTTCATCATACATTTTATTAATATATAATGAAGAATTATCAATAGGAAGAACATCTAAAAAAAACTTACTATTTCTAATATGATTTAAAAATCTATCAACATCTAAAACATTCCAATAAAACATTTCCATAAAAGAATAAGCATTTTTATTTTTATAACCTTTTCCATTTACATGATCAATATCAAATTTAAATGCTTCTTTTATTAAATTATCATTCGTCTTAGAAATAGTATCATCAATATCAATCCCTATAATCATTATATCTACCTCATAAGTAATTTTAACGCATCTTTAATCTGTTGTTCAATAGGAAGTGAAGCATCAACTTGAGGAAGAATCTTTTTAACATCACCCTTCTTATAACCTAAACTATCTAAAACAGCCATCAATTCATCTAAACCATCATTAGTAAATAAATCATCATTTCTTACAAGTTTACCTTTTAAATCCAATATAATCTGTCTTGCAACCTTATCTCCAACCTTAGGGAATTTTGTCAAATACAATATATTCTCTCTTTCAATAGCATCATAAATACTATCAACTGGACTTGCAAGTATTGGTAAAGCAAACTTTGGACCAACTCCTTTTACATTTATCAATCTTAAAAAGAAATCTCTTTCTTGCTCAGTTTTAAAACCATATAAAGTAAACTCTTCTTCTCTTATATGACAATAAATAAAAACTTTATACTCCTTATCTTCTTGATAAGAATAAGGATTAGGAACAAAAATTAAAAAACCTACTCCATTATTATCTAAACTTATATAGTTAGGACCATAAGACTCTACTTTTCCTTTTATATAATTAAACATTTTATACACATCCTTCATAAAGTAGTATATCATACATTTGTACTCATTAAAAGAAAAAGTAACAAATAATGTTACTTTTATAAAAACAATAAATATACAAAATCATTAACCATCATTACCACTATAAACAAACTTATAAGAATCACTAATCAACGAATTATTTAAAATCTTATAACGCATTTCAATATCAACATCAGCTACAATATTAGTAGATTCTTTTGTATCATAATCAAACACTTGATAAGAATGACCATCAAAATGCATAGCTAAAAACTCTCCATCTTTAATATATGTTCCATTATATAAATCTCCTGCCTTATCCAAAGATATATAAGTATAAAATTGACAAGTACCATCTTCATTAAGTTGAATATAAGATTTCTTATTAGAAGGACAGCCAAAGCTTAAATAACATTTACTTAAATTATATTTCCCAATCTTTAATTCAATATTTTCATTATCTTTATTAACAAATATGTCATTACTATTAACAAAATTTATTCTAACCAAATTATCAAGATTAGTTACTTCAATGTTCTGATTATCATTAACTATATTAACTAACCCATAATACTCATACCCATTAGATACATAATTAATTTCATGAATACCACCAAATATTTTAGAAACTTTACATATATCATTATCACATTCTATCAATTCATTATCAATTTTTAATTCTGTATTTTCTTCAACTAATAATGATACATTTCTTTTAACACCTAAGCTACTTTTATAACCTTTTTTATTAATTAAAGAAATATTTTTATAAAAAATTGCTCTACGCTTAAATAAATTAGTTTTACTATTAACGCTATAAGTAATATCTTCCTTTTCTATCTTATAATCGCCATAATAATATTTTTCAAGTAATTCTTCATATTCAAAATCTTCAATATTTCTATAGTATAAATAATATATATCCTTTAAAGTTTTTTTATCATACATCAGACTTAGTACTTTTTCAAATTGCTTTTTACTTAAACCATCTTTATCAGCCATATTATCATAAATAAAACTAGTATCATTATCAATAAATCTATTATAAAAAATATCTTCTTGATTTTTATCATAATAAGCAAAACAATATAATAAATATAGCAAAAAAATTATAAAAGAAAACAAAGAAATAGTAATAATCAATGTTGTTTTTAAATCTTTACTCATACCTTATACCTCAATCATTTTCTATTTAGTTTATCTATATACATCTTAATAAATAACCATATAGTTAAAAATAACCCAACAACAAAAAATAAATAAAACAAAAATTTCTGTTCATTAGTCTCAATCCCATTTGCCACTAATAAAGAAGCACCTATTATAAAAGCTACATCAAGTATACAAACTACTATTCTATGTATCATCTTTTCAAATCGATTAAGATACTTATTACTATCAGATAATTCTATATTTATTTTAGTATCTCCCCTATTAATATTCTTTAAAAAACTATGCAAATCATAAGGAATTCTATTTAAAGAGCCCATTGAAGAAAACAAATATCCAACTTCCCTAATTAGATTATCTTTATTAAAATAGTTTCCTAAACTATTTTGTTTAATCTTATTTTCAAAAACTTCCATTAAACTAATATTAGGAGATACTATTTCTAAAGTACCTTCTAAAACAACAATACCTCTAACTAACATAGTAATATCCTTTGGTACTTTAATTCCATTTTTACCTAATACATCAATTAACTCATTAACAAACTTTGTAATATTTATATCACTAATTCCAACAGATTTATTTTTATCTAAAATTAGCTCAATATCTTTACATAACTTAGTATGATCAATATCATTGTTAGAATCACATAACACAAGTAGTATTCTTTCTACCTCTCTTATATCATTATTAAATATTGCAACCATACATTGTTTTAATAGTTCCCTATTACGAGAATTTAATCTTCCCATCATTCCAAAATCAACATAACCAATTTTACCATCAGTAATAATAATATTATCAGGATGAGGATCAGCATGAAAATAACCAACATCTAAAGCCTGATAAATAAAGTTTTCAGCTAACTTACTACCAATTTCCTCTAAATCATATCCCTCTTTTAGCAACTCATCTTTTTGTATAATACTAAAACCACGAATATATTCCATAACTAATACTTTTTCAGTAGTATACTTTTTAATAACTTTTGGAGTTTTTATATAATTAATTTCTTTATTAGCTTCATAAAACTCCTTTATATGTTCCGCTTCAATTAAAAAGTTCATTTCTTCTAATGATGTAGATAGTAACTCGTCTAATATTTCATCAAAAGAAACAATATTTTTAATAATTTTTTCAACATGCAACATTTTTAAAGCTTTCTTCAGTAATTTAATATCCATTACCATTTTTTCTTTTATATTACGCCTTTGAACTTTTATAACTACTTCTGTACCATCCTTTAAAACTGCTTTATGCACTTGGGCAATAGATGCACTACCAATAGATTGTCTATCGATGGATAAAAATAATTGAAATAATTTCTTATCATATTCTTCATTAAGAATGTCCAAAACTTCCTGATAACTCATCGGATTAACATCATTTCTAAGTTTACTCAATTCATCAATATATTCATTAGGTAAAATATCAGGACGATTAGATAATATTTGACCAACTTTTATAAAAGTCGGCCCTAAATTTTCTAATATAGTTCTAATTTTAGAAGGATTAAAACCAGAAAGAATATCATTCTTTTTCAAAATGCTTAATATTTCAAATAATCTATCTTTTTCGCTTAACAACAAATTATTCTCTTTTTTCATAAGACATCAGCCATTCTATTATAGATTCTCTTATTATAATATCTATAATATAGTATAACATATTTAACAAACTAAAAAAAGCACAAGACTTCGAACTTTTACAATAATGCAATTTTATAAAAAAAGACCTAGAAATTAATCTAAAGTCCTTTTTTGGCAAACTACTTGCAATTCACTTTACAAAAATTTTTATATTTTATACGCATAATTATAAATAAAAGAAATAAAAATGCAATAAAAGAAATTACAAAATAAGTAACAACATAATCTTCAGTAGATGGATTATGATCATTTTCTTTATTGTTTTCATTATCAATATCAGACTCTAATTCTATTTCTTCTTTAACAATATTAGTATTACCACTCATAAGATAATCATCACATATAGCTTCATAATATATTAAATCTTCATTATCCAAATTTGAAATATCTAATTGATTAGCATCTCCTAAATAAGAAAGAATACGCAAATTCTTTACATGCATATAAGAAAAAGCACTTTTAACCTTTTTAAATTCAAAAGATAATGTATGATCACCATCAGAAGGAATCACAAAATAATTCTTATGATAAAAATCACTTTCTAAGACATTAAGTTCTTCCCCATCCAACAAAACTATCATTTCATCTTGCATATTACTAGAAGAATAATAATCTTTTAAAAATAATTTACTTTCAAAAAAAAGTATTTGGTCTTTATTAGCTGAGAAAGATAAAGTAAAAGTATCAATATAATCAATAGGATTAGTAGAAAACTCTCTAAAAACTAACTCATCACTATCAAAATTCCATAATAAAGAAACATTACCTTCCAAAGATATATTATCTATTATTTCGTATTTATACCACTTATTTAAAGGATTAACACTATTTATACAACGCATTTCTAAAGTATATTCATTTTCAAAATTAGGTCTAACAACAATTTCCGAACCACTAGATGCAGGTTTAATATATAGAGAATTATTTATAGCTGATGAAACTATCCAACCTTCAAAGGAAAAATCATTTCCAAAAACTTCTTGATAATTAGAAATATTTACCTTAGAACGAGAAGGTACTTCTTCACAATAAGGATAATAAACATTAACATCTTTTTCATATGGCTGATAGCAAATATAAACATTCTCCTCATAATACATAGAAGCATCATGATAATCATAATCAATAATTATAGTTGTTCCATTCAAAAGAAAATCTCCTATTTTCAAATCATCAAATAAATAAATATCTTCATAAGAATAAGAAAAAGAACCAAATAAGAAAAAGAAAATAATAAAAAGAAATCCTAAATAAATAATTCTATATTTATTACAATTTTTTTTCATAATACCATCCTCTTATAATAGTATTATGAACAACTACAAAAAAAATATATAACCTATTTTTGCCAAAAGAAAAAAAGACATCAGTCTTTTATTTCAAAAATCTATATTTTTTATTAACATAATAAGTAGATATAAATCCTATAAATACAACAATAAAGAAAAAGATAATACGATCAATAGTAATAGGATTATCAACACTTTTATCTTCATCTTGTACAAATTCATTGGAGTCATCAGAAGAATCATCTACAATCTCATTAGAAGAAGGAGAAATATAAGTTAAATGTTGATCCAAAATAATTCCACTATCACTTTCAGAAACATAGTAAATTTTATCTCCATCATCTACCAACGAAGTATCAAGTTGCTCACCTTCATTTAATAAAGACATAACAAACAAGTTCTTAACATAACCATAAGTATATAAAAGATAATTATTAGGTTCATATACTTGTCCATTATTATAATAAATAAAATTTAATGTCTGTTCACCACTATCAATGACAGATAAACGAGTAGTTACATATAAATCATTTGTTTGAGAAACATTAGGAGTAGAAGTATCTACACCAATCGGATCAGGAATAGTAACTCCATTAAGTTTAATAACATAAGAATCAGTGCTTGACCTCCAACCTAATCCAGCCCTAGTATCAAAAGAAATGATATCACCAGCTTTTGCATCAAATTTAAAAGATAAAGCATAGGAAGTACCAGAAGCATAAATACCTGTGTTACGAAATCTAAATAAATCATTTTCTTTAACCCAAAAATTATTATTTATCTCATAATCATTTATATCAGTAATACGATACCAAGAATTTTTTGAAAGACTTCCGTCTGAATCAACAAAAGAAGTATCTATAGTATAAGCATTATCCAAACTTGGCGTACTATTTATTTTAGAATAATCAGTTACAGCTTCTAAATAAACATAAGGAGCCTTAATTTTATATACTACCCAACCAATATATTTATCATTAAAATCAGGATTATAAGAACTAACAAAATCATAAACTGTTTTTACTTCGTGAGATGAATTATTTAATAATAAAAATTCTTTATCATAACTTAAATTAGTATACTTATATGCTATATACACATAATTAAGATATCCATCAGTGTACTCGACACTACTCCCATCATTATAATAAGTATTTCCACAATATCCATGATAATCTACAGTTGTTAAAATAGTAGAACCATATGGTATGAAATCTCCAACATGTAAATCTTCATAATAATAAACATTGTCAAGATTAGCATAAGTAAGATTACCTTTCATAATTCCTACAAATAAAAGAACTAAAACAAAAACAAAACAAACTTTAGCAATCATCTTAATTGATAAATCATTTTTAAAATTCATATAACCAACTCCGTATCAATAAAATACACTACTCTAAAATAAGTATATCATGTAACATAACAAATAAAAATATTTTATTGAATTAATTTATTAGTTAAATCAATAACTAATATAAAAGAAAGAACCAAAAGAACTTTAAAAAATAAAAGAGAAAAAATAATATCAAAAGGAAGTACAATCATACACACAGAAAAAATACAAAACCAAGGAATAATATAATACCTTTTTCTATTTTTCCACATATAGTATATTCCTATAACAGCAAGTAAAAATATATAAATAACACCATACACTCCAACATCCAGCCATAATTGAAATAAATAACTATGAGGATCTAACTCTAAATAACGAGATCTATCAAGCAAAGAATAATATTTAAAAGTATTAACTCCTTGTCCTACAATAAAACCATTCTTCTTAAGAATCTTTAAAGAATCCTGATAATACCATATTCTATGAGAAACACTTTCTTTATCATATTTAATTAAATCTATTTGATGAACAAAAGCATATGGAACAAATAAACTATTAATTAAATAATCATTACCATTTATTTGCAATGAATTAATCTTTAAAGATGTAGAAGAATCAATATTAGAAACTTTAATATAATAGTATTCAGCATCATCTTGAGCCCAAAAAGAAAAACGTAATGGCTCACCTAAATCAATAGTTTCAATAATTTCCTCCCTAGGATACAAAGAAGAAAGATAAAGCTTACACAAAGAAAAATTAACATTAGAATTACTATAACTAGACATATCTATAGTAATTTCATAATAAGAATCATTTTCTAAAATAAAATCAGACAAAATAAATTCATTATCTAAAACAACATTTCTAACATATAGAGGTATACTAACTGGATAACAAGAAAAATAAATAATAAAACATAAAAATAATAACGAAAAAGAATAAAAAATAATGTTTTTCCATTTATAAACTAAATAAAATGTTTTCTGTAAAATACAAAAAATAACAAAACAAATTAATAACAAAGTAATAAAAACTAAAAAATTAAGATTAATTAAAAAGTTTCTATAAAAACTAACCATCAATAACCCAGGAAGAATAAAAGCAAATAAAGAAGAAATAATTATTGAAAACATTTGCTTCTTTTTAGATAAATAAAGATATAATAATAAAACAAAACTAACAATTAAAAAAGCAATCGAAAGCATCTTAGAAAAAGTAAACAAAAAACCAAGTCCATTAACAAATAATAAAAACAAATAAATAATTCTATTATTTTTATCTGAAGATAACTTAAAACAAGCAATAAAAATAGAAATAACAAATAGCAAAGCGGAAGCATTACAATAATCCAATGTACCATAAAAACGATCAATACTATTTAAATATGTATCTCCAAAATAAGAGAATATCCCCAACAGCATCATTCTCTTTGGTAAAACAAGATACAAAAACGAAATAAAAAAATAAATAGTACTTGCCGTAAGCATAACCATAATAATTTCATTAATTCTATTCTTTGTAATAAACCTACGTAAGATTATTATAGTAATAGTAAACAATAATTCATTAAAAATAGAAAAAACGGCGCTTTGAAAAGGAAAAACATTTTTATGCAAAATATAAGGAACAAAATATGATAAAGGTAGTAATATAATTAAAATATCAACGATATCAATTTTTATTTTACTTTTATCACATTTCCATAAAATAAGTAAGTCAATTATAATAAAAGCTATAAAAAAGAAAATTGTAAACTCTTCCATTTTAGGCCAAATAGGTGTAAGAATTAAAAAAAGATAAAATAAATAAAATAATATTTGAACTAATTTTTTCATATTACTCCCCCAGTAACTTATCAATCTCTTTATTTACATTTTTTATAAATTTATTTTCTGAAGAAACATATTTAGAAAACACAACAGAATCAATATTTTCTAAAGAATTTTTAAACTCTTCAAAATTTCTAGCAACTAAACATAGGTTATTATTCTCAAGATATTGAGCAATTTCTAATTGATGATCATTAATATGTTCTCCATATTCACGGAGTCTTGGAACCACAATAACTCTTTTCCCCATTTTTAAAGCTTTAAATATTGTTCCTCCACCTCCATGCGTAATTATAACTCTCGCTTTTTTAAAATATTTTTCCATTTCTTCATACGACAAATAATCATAAACTTGATAATCATCACAAAATGAAAAAGTATTTTTTCCTTTTTGAATAATTACTTCTTCATCAAAATCTAATTGATTAAGATAACGAAATAAACGCTCAAAGCTTTGTTGTTGAGTACCTATTGTAACAAATATCATTAATAAACACCTCCAATATACTTTGCTTTCGGATATTTAGATGATAACTCTTTATGTTGTATTAAAAAAACATCAGCAATAGGATAAATCATTCTTCCAGATAAAGTAGGACTATAAATCCTATCAAAAACCTCAACAAAAATTATTTTCTTCTTAAACAATTTAGCGATATAGCACATCAACACAGAAGTATGAGCACCAGTAGTATAAACTAAATCTGGAAAATACTTAAAAAATAAATAAATACTTTTAAAAAAATTAATGAATGAAACAAAAACATATCGCAAAGGATAATACCTAGAACCATACATTAAAAATTCAATATTATATTTTCCTTTCAAGTTAGAAGAAATCTTATTTTTTTCAGTTACTAAAACATAATCATATTTTGAAAATAATGATGAAATTTTTAATAATTCGGTCAAATGACCACCAGCACTAGAAATAAACATAACTCTTTTCACAAAATCACCTATTTTATTAATAATATTAACAATAAAAAAATGAAAATACATATAACTTATATATTTACTTTAACAAAAACAGATTAAAACGACAATAAAAATATTTCAAAAAAATTCAGTCATAAATAAAGATATAATAAAAATAAAAATAACAGGAATAATATAATAAAAATTTTATCAATACTTATTATTATCCATTTATAAAAAATGACAATATAATAATAAAAAAATATATAAATAATAATATTTATGATTACAATAAGAAACATTATAAAAAGACCTTAAAAAGGTCTTAAACAATAATTATCTAATTTAAATTATTCATTTTTTTTCGTAAAACTAAATTTAAAAATAATAATATAATTAAAAGAATTAACATATACTTCAGAAAAACAGAGGTATTAGGATTCTTACTAGAAGAATTATTATTTCCATTTTTATAATCTTTATCAATAGTTAAAGGAACAGAAGAAATTTGATAACTATCACCACAAGTGATTTTTGATAAAACAACATCTCCTTTACTAACTTTAGATAAATCAAGTTGATTACCTTCGTTAATAAAAGTTAATACCTTTAAGTTTCTTATATATCCATAAGAACCAACTAATCTAAACGAAAGAACATCCAAATCTTTATCAAGAACTATCGAATTATCAATGTATAAACTACTTTCATAGATAGATTTATCAAAATCAATTAAATCAAAAACACTTCCCCTACATCTTTCATCTAAATTACAATATTTAAATCCACCCCTAGATTCAAAATCAATAATATCACCTTTAGAAGCATCAATATCATACGAAATAATTAAATCATCAGTTTCATCTTCACTACTTAATTCTTCTTCAAAAAATAAATTATTATCATTTATATTTTTTATTAGAGTATTATCATAACTATAAATTGAATAATCATTTATATTTTTTACAAAATACCAACTATAAGAAATATTGTTAGTAGAAACACACTCAGCACTAATCAAATAATCGTTACTAATTTCAGGTTTTTTAGAAATGTCTGAATATGAACTAACAGGAATAAAAGAAAGACTATCAAAAGTATTAAAACTAAAGCCATTAAATACCCATCCAACAACATCAGATTCTTCAGCAAAATAATCATAATATGAACCAACCAAGTATTCTTCCTTAACTCCAGATACAAAGTGTGAATATTTTACATCTAAAGTATTATCAAAAAATATGAGATAAACATTATTACAAAGAAGTCCATGTTCAGCGCTAGAATAACAATGATAATTATCCCTAATGATTAATTTAGTTCCAAAAGGAACAAAATCCCCTACTTTTAAATCTTCAACATATACAACGTTTTGTGATTCAACAGAATAAGTTTTATTAATAATAGATACCAAGAATACGCTCAACAAAAAAACAATTAATGAAGTTACAATAATTTTTTTACTATTCATATTAAATACCACCTCTAAAATCATTTGGTTTAATTATTTTTACATTTGAAAATTCCTCATCCAACATCGATCTAATAGGTTCAAAAACCTCAGTTTCATCATTCATAAAGAAAAACAAAATATTGTCAGAATTAATCGATAAATAAAGAGAACTCGTAAAGCCACCCAAATATAAATCATTATAGACAAAAGTAATTGCTTCCATTGGCATTTTACCCGGTAAAACTCCTATATCCAATTCTTCAAAAAATAAACTATACTGTTCATCTGGTAAAGCCCTAGGATGAGGTTTAAACAAAATGTTATAATCATCATTATATTCATCAACAATATACTTAATCATATTCTTAAACGTTTCATCACCATAATAATAATCAATTGGAACTTCACCAGTTATAATCAAATAAGGTTTAGAATTATCAGAAAAATAATTATAATCAAATTCCTCTTTATTAAAACCTATAATATTTAAAAACTTATTTTTTTCAGACTTTGAAAGACTATTATACATTTCAGCTGGATTAAAATCATAATACTTTACAAATTCAAATATATCACTCATTTTTTCATCTTTAGCAATAAAATAATCAGGATATTGCAAATAATATGATGCATTATCTTCAGCAATAGCAACATATAAAAAAGCTAAATCAGAAAGATAACGAGTATTAACACCGCTTCTATACTTATCTAAATTACTCCTCCAATACTGAACATCATTCAAGTAAGTATCATAAGAATCATCTTCTAAATAAGGATTATCAATCTGATAGCTTAAAGTTCCATCAGTTAAATAATTGATACTATATCTATTATTATCTAATCCTAAAGAAGCAATTGCATCTTGTTCAAAATAAAATCTAAGTTCATCTATATATATATTAAAATAAGCATTATCATCTATCTGTAAAATATCATGAATAAATTGTTTAATTTCATCCTTAACTACTCCATAAAGAGAATCTAAATCTGGGTCACTTGTAGATAAAGTTAAATTATCTATACTATTCAAATATTCATAATTAATAGTATCATCACGTCCAACCCACATATAAGATTGATTATCTCTTTGCGAATAAATTAAAGAAGCATACAATATTTGTAAAGTTGATGTTGCAATATAAATATCATATTCATTATCTCTTCTTATATCATTAATATTAATAGTTGTAGAATCATTTAATTTGTATTCCCCAACTTTAAAAAAGCCTTGTCCACTATACTTCTCATTATTAACAATAATTTCATTGTCAGACTCAATTTTAAAAGCCAATACATTACTTTCATAATTATGTATCTCATTACCAAAATAATCTTTAATAATAAAGTTTAAGTTATTATCTAATAAAATGTTTAATTCTTTAGAATTTATTTTTAACTTGTATATCCCATTATCTTCTAATACAATTTTTTCTTTAATTTTTTTATTATCTAAATAACATTTTTCACATTCAATAGATATTTTATCGTTATAGGTATAAGTATCATTATCTATAAACAAAATATTTTCATTATTAATAATTAAAAAAGAATCATCATACTCTAAACCACTAAATATAAAATGTGCAAAGAAAAAAATTAAAAAAATTATACAAATAACAAATAACAAAAGAACCTTTTGATTAATTAATAAAGATTTAACTTTAATATCTAACATAATGTCCTACTCCATACCAAATTTATAAAATCAATTAAATACCAATACCATCAATAATAATTATTATGAATTATATATTCAAAAAGAAATAATATAATACTTACAAAACACATAAAAGTAATAGAATTGTTACTACAAAAACAAATACCACACTTATAAAAGCCATTTTTAGTGGAACAATTTTATAAGAACTAATTATTCTTGTTTTTCTCTTATTATCAATATAAGATAATTGAGTATTTATACTATCGCTAATACTATTACCTAACCTGTTAGCTTCAATAATACTAACAATCATATTAATTACCAAATCACTTGGAATTCTTGATTTCATCTTAATTAAAGCTTCATCTAATGAATTGCCTACCTTTTCATCATACAATACTTTAGCAAACTCACTAGATAAAGTATTATCAACTATTTCAGTTGTATATTTCAAAGACTTTTTAATATTTCTTCCATTCTTTAAACTAAGTAAAAAAATCGGCATAAATTCTAAAGCATCATTTTCAATCTCCTCGACACGATTTTTTAAACCAAAATCCAAAACAACCATTTCAATAAAAATATAATACAAAACAGTAATAACAGGAGCAATAATATATCCATAATTAACCAAAAACAATAAAACTATAAATAATATTAAACTACTAAAAAGTCTCATATATATAAACACTAAAGGATTGACATTGTAACCATTAAGAGCAATTTTAGCTTTTATTCTATTATAAGAATTCGTACCTATTTTATTAATCATTTTTACCACCTCTATAAATCTCATGTATAACTATTAAATAAAATAAATACAAAATAAGTATTATTGCTATAACAAAACTACCAATATATCCAGTAAAAATATTAATAAATCTAATATTGTAAAGTATTAAACATATAATAAAAATAAAAGGTATAATCATAAAAATAATTAAAGACAATTTATTAATACTTTTAACAGCATTAAGCTCATTATTAAACTTTTCTTCTTCAATAAGTTTAGACTCTAACACACTAAATGCTTCATTAATATTAATTCCAGACTTATTAACCAACTCAAATACTCTACTAATATAAAGAATAGACTTACTATTTACTCTCTGATACATTCTATAAAAAGCTTTACTAATATCAATTCCCATATTTATATCGTTTAAAACTTTTTTAAATTCAAATTCAATTTTACTATCAGTTCTATCTATAACATCATTAATAGCTTTTTCAATACTTCCAAAGGCTTTATAACTATTACTCATGATAATAACTACATTTAATAGATTTCTATTTAAAAAAGTAACTCTCCTTTTCTTAATAAATAAGCAATAAAAATCAGGAAGAATAAAACCAATAACAAAACAACATAATAGAATAATACCATTAAATATATCACCATATAAAACAATAATAAACAAATATAATAACATCAATAATAATCCTAATATAATTTTAATAGAAACATAATCCATTCCTTTTTTTATTCTACTATCTTCATATATATATTTATCATATGTCTTAGCTAAACTATTAAATATTACCATACTATTTAAAAAATTAGAAAACTTAAAAATACAATTAAAGAAAAAAGATTTATCTTTATTATTATCCAATTCTAAAGAAAATTCAGCCAATCTATTTTTCTTAAATAAAGCACTAATCAACTTAATAAAAAGATATCCCAAATAAAGAATAAATAATATAGCAAATATTTGTAATACTAATCTATATTTATCCATAAAATACCTCCTTATTTCTTATTTTTCTTAAAATTAAATATATCATCAAGATCATCAATACCAGTATTTTTTATTTTTTTTAAAACATCTGGTATATATTCTTGCAATACGAATTCACCAGTAACAATACCATTTTCTAAAATACCATCACTTTTAAATTTAAATATATTTTTCAAAACAATTTCATTATTCTTTACACCAATAATTTCAGAAATATCAGTTACTTTTCTCCTACCATCTTTTAATCTCGTAATATGAACAACTATATCTAAAGCATTATTTATATATTCTCTAATAGCGTTAACAGGTATATCTATACCATCCATTAATACCATTGTCTCAAGTCTATTTAAAGCATCTTTAGAACTATTGGCATGTAAACTAGTTAAAGATCCATCATGTCCAGTATTCATTGCTTGAAGCATATCAAATGCTTCACTCCCCCTTACTTCCCCAACAATTATTCTATCAGGTCTCATACGAAGTGAATTACGAACTAAATCCCTAACTGTAATTTCACCTATTCCATCATAATTAGGTACTTTTGTTTCCAAAGATATTACATGTTCTTGTGGTAAATTGAGTTCTCTAACATCTTCAATTGTAATAATTCTTTCAGAAGAATCAATATAATTACCAAGAATATTTAATAAGGTGGTTTTTCCAGCAGATGCTCCACCAGAAACTAAAATATTAAGCTTAGCTTTAACACAAGCCTCTAAAAATCTTGCCATATAAGGTGTTAAAGAACCATTACCAATTAAATGTTCCATATTTACAATATTTTTCCTAAATTTTCTAATAGTAATTATAGGAGATTTAGACAAAGGAGGAATAACTGCATTTATTCTACTACCATCTTCAAGCCTTGCATCAACCATTGGATTATTAACGTCAATACTCTTTCCAACTTTTTCTATTAACTTATCAATAGTTCTTAAAATATGTTCCTCATTAATAAAAGAAACACTATTCTCTTTTCTTATTATTCCATCAACTTCTATATAAACATCAGAAGGACTATTAACCATTATCTCCGTAATATTATCATCATTCATCAAATAAGTAATAGGACCAAACCCATTAACTTCCCCATCAATTAAATTAAACAAGCTACTTCTTTCACTAATACTCAAATCAATACCATAAGTTACATCATCTATTACATCATTAATTACACTACTAGGAACTTCTTTATTAATAAAACCCTTATCGCTAAGTTTCTCTAAAATATCAACTCTAAATTTGTCTAACAATTTTTTATCTTCAAATTGATTATAATCATTAAAAACATTATCATTTTCCTTAGAAACAATATTAAATTCCTTAAGTAATCTTCCCATTCTAATTATCTCCTTCTAATAAATCAGTAGCCATTGTAACAAAAGTTTGATAATCTTCGCTCATGACATCAGCAAACTTTCTATCTAAAGAAATAATAGCTCCCTTCATTATCATCTTTTCCATATCTTTTATAAACATTTCTGAAGATAAAGTATAATCAATATGATGGTTAATTATCTTTCTAATTTCAAAAAAAGTAAAATAGTTTTTAAAAGGATCTCTACTATTATTTAAAAGTATTTTGTAATTATCAAAATTTAAACTATCAAATACAGATAATAAAGATCTAATGTTTTTTAAATCTATTGGATCATTAGTAATAAAGAAAGTAATTTTATCAACAGCATCAAGAATTGTAAGATTTATATCATTCAAAGCATGATTTGTATCAATTAAAACAACATCATACACGGATTCAGCTTCTTTAATAGCATATTCAATATACTTAGCATCTATTTTATTAGCATCTCTCGGATCGATAGGAGCACAAAGTATATCAATATAATTATCTATCCTAGTAGTATAATCATTAATTTTCTTATAATTGCCATTTTCAATATCAAACACCATATGAAAGATATTTTTATCCCCTTTTTTATTTAAATAAGCAGCAATACCACCACTATATAAATCAAGATCCATAACTAGTACTTTTTTTTCAAATTGTTCAAGTATTCCAGCTAAATTAAGTATATTAGTAGTTTTACCTACACCACCTTTAGCAGAAAAAAAACATAAACTTTTACCCTTTATATTCTTCATAGAACTCACTATCCTTCTATTATTTATAGTTAATCTACTATAAAAATTATATCATTTTACATACTATTAAACAATAAAAAAAGATAGTAAAAACTATCTTTCTAATCAAAAGTCGCAACTAAAGTAACATCTCTTAAAACTCGATAAGTGTTAATATCAACTGCTACACCATCTAAAGTCCATCCAGTGATTGTTTCAGTAACATTATTAGGACCAATTTTATAAGTAATATCTGTAGGTAAACCAGTAATCAAATCACCACAATTAACACTTATAGTACCATTATCAGAATGTTCATTACCTCTAAAATCTTCTACACTAGCATTATAAGTAACAGTATAAACTTCATCATCATAGTGAGCAGTAAAAGTTAAGTCACTTAATTGTTCAGGAAGAGTATAACAAGCATAATTAGAGTCATCACTACATACAGGAACAATACTAGAATTATTATCTTCCCAAAGTACAAAATTAGCAGTATGAGAAGTTATTAATCCACTAACACCATTTAAAGGTAATCTAATACCTCCATCTAAAACCGTATAATTTGTAGAAGGCATATTAATACCAGTACCAGTGTAATTTACATTATAAGTCACAAGTTCCCAAACAGGAATTAGTACAATATCTTTATTAATATCAGTTTCCGTACCATCAACAATTCTTTCATCATCAAGTTTCCAATTAACTAGTCTATATCCTCTTTTTGTAACCTCAGGTAAAGTAAGTGTTTCTCCACTATTATAATAATGTTTAACAATATCTTCATCAACAAAAGAACCACCATCTAAATAATAACTAATAATATAATCACCTCTTAAAGGTTGGGTAACAGGATATAAATCAATATTCATAGATTTACTTGCGAGATTCTTAAACGATAAACCATTACCATAATATAGATTTCCATTTTTGCTAGTTGACCATCCAAGAAGCGTTAATTCTTTACTAGCGAAAGCATTTGAAAAATCTTCCAATTGATATTCAACATCATATGTATAATCTCTTATTGTATCTTCATTTATTTCTAAAAGATCTTTTACATGATAAGTAATAGAATACGTAATAGGTGTAAATGAAGCTTCTAAATCAAAATCTTCTCTAGAATCAACAGTAGTTCCAGTAATAGTACTACCATCTTCTAGCTTCCAACCACCAAATGTATAACCGGTCTTAGTAGGAATAGTAAAAGTTACCACTTCACCAGCTATATAACTAGTATTTGGTACAATAGATTTACCATCAGAATCAGCAAATGTTCCACCATCTAAACGATAATTAATCTTATAACTATCTTTGTTAACCCATTTAGCAACTAATTGAATATCACTAGTAGAATCAATTCTAATAGTACTACCAGAATCATAAACATAACCAGTTCCAGGATTAATCCATCCGGCAAAATCATATTTATCCTTAGTAGGAACTACACTAGTAATTTTACATGACTCGTAAGTACAACTATGACCACTTATATCAGTAGCTATACCACCATTTAAATTATAAGATACATTATAGGTCTTAGCAGTATAACTTGCAACTAATATAAGATCTCCTATAGCTCCATTAAGATTTAAAGCATAATCATTATCTACTTTAGAAATAGTCGCAAGACTACCATCTGTTTCAATAGACCAACTATTAAAATCATAACCAGTTTTAACAGGATTATTCAATAATATAGATTTAGTATCAACATCATATTTAGCAGTATTAACTGCATCACCACCATTATATTTATAAATAATATTATAAGTAATATTATTAAATACAGGTTCAATATCTAATCTATCATTATTTACTGAAGATAAATTATAAACGACATCACCTAATGCATTATTATTTAAAGACCAATGAATAAACTCTTTTCCAGAAGGAACATCATCTAAATCATTCAAATTACATGACTTATCATAATAACAAGTACCATATACAATATTATTATAAACTAAAGTATAACTATTAGGAACCCAAAGAGCAACTAACTTAACATCTCCAGTAGTACTTAAAGAAATCTTATCCTTACCAGAAACATCCTCAACAATTGTAACATCACCAGAAACAACATTCCATCCATTGAAAGTATATCCAGTCTTAACAGGATGTTCTACTAAAATGTTTTCTACCATAGTAATAGAATTTGGATTAGATGATGAATCATCATGTAAAGCACCACCATTATAATCATACATAACATGGTAAGAAATATCAGCAAAAGTAACAACAACACTAATATTAGTTCCATCATCAGTTGTTAAATTTCTAACTTTAGAACCAATAGAATAATTAGTATTACCAACCTTAACTTCAATATTCTCAATAATTTTACCATCTTCAGGAACAATCAAATCAAAATTCAATAAGCAATCAGAATCATATTTACAAGAAGATGAATTTAAATTAATACCATTATAAACAACATTATAAGAGATAGGAGTCCAAGAAGCTTCAACTTCTATATTAGATACTGCATTAATATTTATAGTACCATTACTAATAGAAGCATCTCCTTTTGTTACTCTCCAACCATCAAATTTGTAACCAATTCGTGTTGGTGTAGGAATATCATATTGTAACATAGAAGGATCATAAACAGTAACAGGAGAAACAGCAGTAGCAAAAGTACCACCATTTAATACATATGAAATAGTATAATCAAAAGAATTAAATATTGAATACAAAGTAAATTCAGTAACATCTCCAAATAAATTCTCAAAAGAAGAACTTGAAGTATAAACTTTTTCTCCAGCAGTTGCTAAAGACCAACCACTAAACGTATAGCCTTCTCCTAATACAAATAAATCTTCAAAATCAATATATTGACATTCATTGCCAGCTGTAAAATTACATTCTACTAACTTTGTATTGTTAGAAACAGTATCAACATAAGTAACTTTATAATCATAAGCACTCCATGAAGCATCTAAAACTAAATCACTTTCAACAGGAGTAGAAAAATCAAAACAATCATCAGAATTTTCTAAAGTCCAGCATAAGAATTTATGACCAAGCTTAGTAGGAACAGCTGGTTCTTCTATTACATCAGAATAATAATAAGTTTTTACAAGATTAGAAGTAACATCATTATTATATCTAAAAGTAACATCATATTTTTTCCCAGAGCAACTAGGATCAATACATGAACCATTTACATATAATATTTCAAAATCATAAGAATCTTTTTCAATCAGATTACCAGACAAAGTATCAAGCCAGAAACCTTCAAAAAGTTTATTATATATAACAAATTCATCTTGAGATTTTATATCTTCCGTCTCAAAGCTTGCAGATCCTAACATAACAACAGCAGTATTAACATTACCATCATATAAATCGGTGTATGGATACTGTTCAGAGTAAGTAAACATATGAGTTCCGATTATATAACTTCCATCGGGAATTTCAGATTCAGTTAATAAAACAGCATTGGTTTTACCTATAAGAAGGAAAACTAATACAAACATAAATAACAAATAATTTTTAATTTTTTTCATTAGTTAACCTTCTTTCCTTTATAAGTAACACCATCTATTACAACAGAAACACTAGTTGATTGTTCCCATACAGCATAAGTTAATGATAACGAACCATCCTGCGTAGTATTAGCTTTTATTGTAGAACCTTTAAATACAACAGAAACACTACTTACACCCGTTGCTCCAGATACAGACAATATACAAGTTTGAGAATAAGCATCTGGCTTAGTACATGAAACATTATAAACAATTTCTTGATAGATTTGATAAACCTTCATATTAGAAGTAACTTTAGTACTTCCAGGAACGAAATTAGCAGAAGTTGCTTTTGAATTAGTGTTCCATCCTATAAATTTATATCCTTTTCTATTCGATGCTTTACAATTTGAAGGTAATGCAGCAGTTTTACCAGATTCAACATTTACATAGCCACACCAAGAACCGCTATACGTATAGAAATCGACATTATAAGTTGGAACTTTAACTTCTTGCCATTGAGCTACCAATGTAATATCTTTGGTAACAGCAGTACCAAAATCATAAGCTTTACCATCAAGATACCAACCAACAAATGTATAACCAGACCTTGTTGGATTTTTACTAGGTTTACTAGCTTTTTTACCTTCCTCAATAGTCTGAGTCTTAGCATTTCCTCCAGTTCCACCATTTAAATTAAACTTAACTTTAAAAGTAGTAACATCAGGATCCTCTGGAATATCAGGTTCTGCCTGAATAACTTCCCAAACAGCAACCAAAGTTAAATCTCCATTAACAGGTTGTGAAAAATCATAAGTTAAACCATTCAATTGCCATCCTTTAAATGTAAAACCATCTCTAGTAGGAGGATAAGGTTCAACAGCAGCTGTTCCAGCTTCTACAGTAATTGGTGTAACTAAAGAACCTCCACTAGTAGAAAAATTAATAGTATAATAAACTACATCAGGTTTCTTTTCTTCCCATTTAGCTTTTAAAGTAACATCTCCTGTAACACTAGAAGCAAAATCATAGATTTCATCATCAAGCATCCATCCAACAAAAATATATCCCTCTTTAGTAGGTGCCTCAGGTTGAGAAATAACTCCGCCTTCATCAATTTTTATTGCAGCAATGCTCGTTCCACCATCACTATCAAAAATAATATTATAACTTTCTAAAACTTTTTTATCATTTGTGCTTGGACCAAAACAAAAAAGTGTAATAACAACAACACAAAATAAAAGTAATAGAGTATTAAGAATCAATGTTTTACTTTTTTTACTTTCCATTTAATACCACGCTCTCCATATTATTAACAAAATTATAACATTTACTTTACAAATTGTAAATTAAAATAACTAATATATTTTATTATTATTTTTCACATAATATTTACAACTTATACAAAACAAAAAGAAAAACACAACTAGTATTTTTCTAATATATCTATAATAATATCATCAAGTAATTTCATATTATTACCTATAATATTAATATAATCACCACCATATTTCTTAAATAAAATATTAAAAGCTTTCTCAACTATTACAAAGTCCAAGGTGAAAATTTCTAAATAATGAATAATCAAATCATTAATAAAATAAACATTTCTATTTTCCAAAAAATTATAAACTTCCATAAAATTACAATAATCGATACTATTCAAATAATCGAAATCATATTTATTAAGTAATAATCTATAATCAAGTTCATTTAAGATATCTTTTAAAAACATATTAAACCTTCTTTCCTAAAGAACTATGACCATTTATAATATCATTTCTAGAAATATTATATTTAGCTAATAAATCAGCATCAGACATATTAAAAATTTCATGCACATTACCATCAACTACAACAGGTAATTTATTATTTAACAAATAATTCACTTTAGCTTCAAATTCTAAATAAGACAAATGCTTAACACTCGCCATATATTTTCTTGAATTAATAGCTAATTTTTTAAATAAAGCTTTAATATCGGCATAATTTTTATTAACTTCCCAAATCATTCCAATTTTATCTAACAATATAATTTTATCAGCTTCCAATTCTCCATTATTATATTTCTTTCTAACTAAATATATCCAAGAGCCTAAATTATACCCGTCTTCATCATAATTAACTCCATCATTAGTTTTAAAATTAGTTTGAATAGATAAATGATTATAAGCATTATAAAAATTACAAGCCAATTCATACCCTTCTTCAAATGACTTAGGAGTACAATTCTTTTCCCATACAAAATTAATCTTATTAAGTAAATCAACTTTATCTTTACTTAATTTACCTTTTTTAAATTTTACTCTTTGACGTGAAACCCACATACCCAAATTATATCCATCTTCATCGTAATTAACTCCATCAAATGTTTTATAAAATCTAGTAACATCAGTACTATTATATTTTTCATAATACAATACTAATAAATCATAAAATTCATTCCAACTTAAAGATTTAGTAACTTCTTTTATATTCCAATCAATTTTAAGATCCTCTAATAATTTAATTTCTCTTTCAGTTAACAATCCATCTCTGTATCTAAACTTTTGTGAATACAACCAATTACCAAGTTTATAACCATCTTTAGTAACATAATTCTTCTTAATATTCAAATTATTAAATTCTTTGTAATATAAAACAGCATTTTCATAAGATTCATCCCAAGTTTTTAGTATTTGCCATTCAATTCCTATACTTTCAAGTAGTTTTTTTCTCTTTAAACTTAAAATACCTAATTTATTTTTCCTTCTTTGCTGAACAAGCCAATTACCTAATGGATAACCTTTTTCATTAAATGAAACACCATCTAAAGTTTTAAAGCTATAAGGTATACGCAAATTACCATTTGTTTCATAATACTTTTTAGCTAATTCAAAACATTCATCAAAACTTCTATAATAAGACCAAACCATTCCAATTTTATCTAATTTTTCAATTTTATTTATATCAAGATTTCCTTTTACAAACATCTTTCTTTGAATCGAAATCCATTCTCCCAAAGCATAACCATATTGATCATAATTAAAGCCATCATAAGTTTTAAAATTTCTATTAATTTCTAAATTTTTATAATTGTAAAAGTATATACAAGCTAAATCATAAGCTTCATCCCAAGTCTTAGGAGCATATTTATTTTTTAAATTTAATAAAATTTCAAATAAGTCATGATCTTTAAATTCAACATCAAAAGCATTCTCTGTTATAGCAATTTGTCTAGGCATATTAGAAGTCAAACTCTTATATAATTTAATTCTATGTTTTAACTCTGTAACCAAATCTCTAATAAACGAATAGTTACCAACCAAATCTATAATAACAGGAGAAACTAGTCTTTCTATCATATCATCTTTACTCATATTATCATTAATTTTTATGCCTTTTTCTAAACATATATTCTTTATTTCCTCATAAGTATAATTTTGATATTCTAACATTTTCTCATGATTATTTCCTCTAACAGCTAATGCTCTACCAATTTGTTCATAAAAAACTATATCAGAATTAGTTTCTCTACCAAGTATTACTCCATCTACATTAGGGGCATGAACACCTTCATTGTATTGATTAATAGCAAACATAATTCTTAATTTATTTTTTACATTTTCTCCCTTTAAAGAAATATCATTATAAAAACACTTTCTACTAGTTTTGCCCTTATCATATTCTTCACTAGTTGAAACATAAAAACATAAATCATCCTCTTTATATCCATGACTCAAAAAGTATTCTTTTGTTTTATTCATAATAGTATAAACATCATTAACATTATCTTTCGAAACAGGAGGACAAAAATAAATATACTTTCCATCTGGCTTTATATTTTGAATCAAAAATTCATTAATATTAGAAGATAAAGATATCCTTCTTTTTACATCATGCAATATATGCAATAAATTATTCAATTCCTTATTGTCATTAATCTTTGATAATAATTTATCTTCTAATTCCAAAATCATCTTAGGAATTTCCAAATGAGCTCCTCTATATATAGGAACAGGTAAAACCCCATCCATCATAGCATCTACTAAATCATATGTACTAACAATTTTATCAGAAAATAGTTCATCGCCATTAGGTTCAGCTAAATCTCTTTCGTAAGCAGTTCCTCTATCTCTTATTGAATAAGCACTCATACCAAAAACTAAAAGTTCAGGATGAGTTTCTAATATATAATTTATTCTTTCACCCCAAACAGGCGCTCCAATATGATGAAATTCGTCTAAAATAATCAAATCAACATTTAACTCAGCTAATTCATTTCTAGACATATTAACTAAAGACGAATAATTCATAAATTTAACATGACCAAAATCCTTATCTATATCAACATTAGGATTATCATTAATAAGTTCTTTAATATGCTCAATAATACTATTATACGGAGTAAAAAAAATAATATTTTTATCTTTATTATCTAATGCAAGTTGTAAAGCATTAAGTGTTTTTCCAGTACCAGTAGCATGAATTATACCTACAATTTTTTCTCCTTCCAAAAATGCCTCTCTTACCTTTATATAAGATTTTAAATTATGATTATAGAGTCCTAATATATTATTTTCCATTATCGATCTTCTCTATTTCTATATTACTAGCATTATAAGTGACAAAAACACTATCTTCTCTATATATTTTAGCATTAATAAAATTTTGCTTTTGTATAATTTCCAATACTTCATCATCAACTAAAACTTTAAAACAAATAAAATCATCATCTAATAAGACAATTTCATTAACTCTACCTACCATAAAAACAACTCCATATTATTATTTAATAATATAATATCAAATATTCATTAATTCTTAAACCTAAATTTTGAATTATTTAAAGGTATCCTCTGCTCACCTATACAAGATATCGGTTCATAATCAAAAAGTAAAAATTCTCCATTTAGCATTTTAAAGTATTCATCAATTGTATAAGGGGTAGTAAAAGCATTTTTACCAATTTTTTCGTAATACAAACCATTTCTAAAAGATAAAGAAAATCCATCAAAATAATTTTTCAAATTTTCTGAATTAGCTTCTATAAAACCATATCTTAATAATCCTAAAGCTGTCTTTAATCTTGATTCATTCATCATCATATAAACACCAGGTTTGCATCCATTAAGCCCCATTACTCCAAGTCTATTAATATTGTTTGAATCCAAAGTAAAAAATTGTCTATAAGTAGTATCAATAATATATTTTTTATCATCTAAAGTAACTAAACAAAAATAATGAAATCCATTTCCCCTATACAAAGGAAATTCATCAGTAAAAGCAGGAGGTATTTTAACTACATCACAACTAATTAACAAAGTATCACACACTAACTTAATAATATTACAAGCCAACTTACAATCGTTCATTAAAGATAAATTATTAAAATCAATAAATTCACCATAATTTTGATCTTGATGAGTTTCTAATAGTCTCATTCTAGTAAACCAAACAATATAATCCAAAAAATCCTTTTTATCTATATAACTCAAACTTTTACCAACAAATCTACTATCACAAACATCAAACAACGGATTACTATCCACAATAAAAACTTCACTACATAATTCCTCACATTTAACCATTTTATTCTTCAATAAATCATATAAATTATTATTTTTAGAATTGCATAAATTAGCTGAAGCACTTTTCATTAGCAAATAGCCTTTATCCAATAATTCTACTAAAGAGTTATATTCCTTTACAAAACTCATTTCTTCATATAAAGAATTAAGTTTAGACATATATGTAGAAAATGAAATAACAGAAAAAAATCCTATACCTTTCATAATAAGCCCCCAAAAAATTATTAAAGTATTATAATAAATAAAATATATTAATGCAAATAAAAAGAACACTATATAAAATAATGTTCTAAATTAGTTTATTTTTTCTTTAATATATCTCTAGCTGCTACTAATCCTGTTGCTGCAGCAGTAACAATGTTACCAGCTTTACCAGCACCATCACCAACAAAATATATATTATCGTTCTCTAGTTTAAAGTTATTATCCGTTTCTATTTCGTTACTAAAAAACTTAATTTCAGGTCCATAAAGTAATGTATCATCATTAGCAACACCAGGAATAATCTTATCTAGAGTTTCTAACCCTTCTAAAATATTAGAAATAATTCGATGTGGTAATACTAAAGCCAAATCTCCAGCTACACAATCTTTAAGTGTTGGTTCTATAAAACCTTTATTAATTCTATGCCATTCACTTCTTCTACCATTTTTTAAATCTTTAAGTGATTGAATAATTGGTTTACCATCACCTAGTACATTAGCAATTCTTGCAATTGATTCACCATATAATCTCGTATTTGTAACAGGTTCTGTTAAATTAACTTTTGATATAAATGCAAAATTAGTATTATTAGATTTTATTTCTTTTAAAGCATGTCCATTTACACAAATAAATCCATAATAATTCTCTTTTGCAACAAATCCACCAGGATTTGTACAAAAAGTTCTTATTTCATCACCATAAGTATTAGTTTTAATAAAAATAGTTGGATCATAAATTACATCAGTAATTTCTTGCATTATCTCTTTTCTAACTTCTACTCTAACACCAATTTCAATACTTTGAGATAAATAAGGTATTTGATATTTATCAGCTAACTCTTGAATCCATTTAGCACCTGTCCTACCAGGAGCAACAATTATATTTTTTCCACTTATTATAGTATCCTTTTTGCCATTAGTATAAGTTACCTCATGTTCATCTTGATTAATAGTTTTAATATCAGTTACATCGGCCCTATCTAGTAATGTAACACCATTTTCTTCTAAATAATCACAAATACCATCAATATACTCAGGTAAATGATCACTACCTAAATGTTTTTGTTTAATAACTAATAATTTTGCACCAGCTATAGCAACTTTCTTCTTTATTTCATTAGCTTCATCCATATTACTTGGATAAACTTCAGCATCCATTTTAAACTTATTAAAGATTTCTTCAGTTTCATCAATCAGCTTATCAGCAACACTCTCAGGCATATATTTTGTTAAATCACTTTTACCTAAACGAGAAATAAAATTTAACTTACCATCACTAAATGTACCAGCTCCTCCATATCCTGCTAAAATTGCACAAGGATTACAATTCTGACAAGGAATACCTAACTTATTCATCGGACAAGTTCTATTTTTTACTCTAAATCCCTTATCTAAAACAGCAATTTTTAAATCCTTATTTTTACTAATTAATTCATAAGCACTAAATAATCCCGCAGGACCAGCACCAATTATAATTACATCATACTTCATTTTCTCTACCCTCCATTTCCATTCTATCATACAAAAAGACTAGCTTACTAGTCTTTTTTCAAAGTTTTACTTTCCAATTCCTTTTCTCTTAATCTTTCATCTACAGCATTAAATATCTTATAAACATGATTAATATCTTTACCATTCATAAATTCTCGAGGAGTAATTTCATATATAGCCATTAATTCTCTTTTAGTAGCATTAGTAATCAAACTACCATACTTTCTAATTATTTTTATAACACTATCTCTATCCAAATTATCAGGAGTATATATATAAGGATTTTTTTCTTTTAATAAATCATATAAAATAACATAACTTACACCAGATACAATACCATTTAATCTACATGAACTTTCCATTCTTTTAAAATACCTTAAATAAAACTGTTTTTTATAATAAGTCATTTCATCTTCATGTAACATATAATATCTTTTAATTTCTTCATAACTAAAACTATTACCTGCTCTAATACCTTCTTTATATTTACAAACAGCAAGCATCAAATTATTAACCGCTCTATTAGTCGAAGTTTGCTCCATATCTAAGTTTAACTTTTTAATTATTTCTGGAATACTCATTCGAAGTCCATCATTCATTCCAAAAAATAAATCAAATATTTCTATACTCTTTTTTCTATCTCCAAAAAAAGGCAAATCAATATTATTTCTTACTTTCATATAATAATCAAAATCAAATTTTTTAACTTTAGGATTATTAAGTATATCATATATATTAACTTTCAATCTTTCTAAAATAGAAAACATCTTTTCAAAAGAAACATTATACTCTTTAGATAAACTTTCCACGGTCATACCATCCCTATAATATTTATTAATTATATTACGATCACTATAACTAAAATATTTTAAATTAGGTAAAATATCTACATCATAACTTAATTGTCCTTCTATCTCTTTGTTTAAATATTTATAAATACTTATTATAGCTCTTTGATATCTTCTACCTAAACTACTTCTCGTATCTCCAAAAATCTCTGGTAATTCATCGATTTTTTTATATGGATATCCTTTAAGTTCAAATAAGTAACAAATAATCTCTCTTTCTTTATCAGATATAGGTAAATGATAATCATCAAGTAATATATCTAACTCATCCCTAGATATATAAGATCCTGTAACTTTACTTAATCCTATCTTTCTCCCCTTAATATCATTAATACCATTATTTATTGCTTGATAACACATATTCTTTGTAATATTTAATTTATTCGCTATCTGCTCCCTAGTTAACTTTTCTCCATTAGGATTATAACCATTCTTAATACCATAAAATAATGATAAAACTTCCTTTCTTCTTTCGTTTAATAAACATTCACTAGGGTGTCTATTTATTTCACTTATTATATCTTCAATGCTTACATCTACATTCTTTATCATATATCCAAAATACATCTTATTAAAATGAGAAATACAACGATTAACTTCTAATAAATCTATAGATAATTTACTAGCTATATCTTTATTTTCCATATATTCTAAATACTTCATTCTTATAACATATTTTTCTTCTTCTAAGAACACATCTTCATAAATATTAAAAAGTTTTTCTAACTCTTCCCTACTAATTCTAAATACATCATTTATCCCAAATCTATAAGCATCTATTTTTCTTATACCATCAGTAATAATATTAGAAATTCTATATTTAGTTAAACCTAACATATTAGATATCTCATCATAAGTTTTATTATCTATAATAAATAATTTAAGGACTAATCTAGTTTCTAAAGTAAAATTATAAGATTTATCCAGAATATAAGGAACATATCGTTTTTTATCTATATCTAAACCTTTATTCATTCCAGCATTAATAATTATTGCAGCATCTCTAGCATCACTAAGCTTATCATGCATTTTTATATAATCCATATTATACATAAGAGCAATCTCTTGTATAGACAAAGATTCCCCATTAACACCATAAAATAAATCAAGTAACTCCAATCTTTCTGTACTCATTTTATGACCATACTTTTTCTTAAACAATCTATATTGATCAACATCAAAATTATAATCCAAAAATCTATAAATATTATAATATGTTCTTTCCAATCTATCTATTAAATAATAATACCTATAATATAAAGAACTTTCTGTATATATTGATTTAAATTCACTTTTATCTCTTTTACTAAAGAAATAACATTCTAAAAATAATCTTTGTTCATCAGTATAATCCTTTATATTATTTTGATAAACTTTCCATAATTTATTTTTAGGTACATTAATAGTTCTCTCTTTAAATCCAAATACCGCTAAATTTAAATCTCTAAATAACAACTCTACAGCATGATTTTTTCTCTCAGGAATATGATAAAAACTAGTAAGTAATTGTATCTCATCACTAGTAATTGAATATTCAGCTTTATTAACTAATTCCATAAATCCATCAAAGTCTAAAGAAGAATATCTTTCTCTCAAATAATCATAATCTACAACTTTCACATCACTATTTAAATCTATAGTAAAAATCTTTGTTCCATAATTTTTTATCATGCATTCTCTATAACTATCAAATTTTTTATTATTTGAAAAACTACTTTTCAAAGTATTAATCAAACCATCATAAAGAACCTTAAATTCCTTATAATTTAGCTTCATAGCTCTAGCAAGTTCCATATGAGTAAAACTATATTTACTAAAATATATAAAATATAATAATTTTCTTTCTTCAAAAGATAAAGAATCTTTAACATACAAATACTTGATTATTTTAATTGGCTCTATTGGTTCTATTCTTAAATGTTTAAAATTACCTTTTTCTCTTTCTCTAAGATTATTTAATAATTTTTGCATTTTATTTGGATTTTCCATTAACAACTTAGCTTTTCTTAATGCTTTTTCTTCTAATTGCCTTATCCTCTCTCTAGTTATCCCAAACTCAACTCCAACCTGTTCTAAAGTGAGTCTTGTATCAGATAATACTCTTACATATAAAATATAATATTCCAAATCACTTAAAATTTCTTTTAATGATAAAAATAAGCTTTTAGATGACATCTCTTCTAATATATCATCATAATCATTATGACTATTTGACAAAAAATCACCTAATTCAGTCTTTTCATCATCATCTATAGTTTGATTCATAGAAACAGAAGATATAGATAAAGAATGTCTTATAGTTTCTAAAGTTTCAAAACCAATTTCTAATTCTTTACATATTTCATCATCACTCAGCTTTTTCCCTTTTTCAATTAATTTCAAATACTTATTTCCTAACGCTTGAATGTGAACCGGTTTCCTTATTTCATTATCTTTATCACTTATACTTCGAGTAATAGCTTGTTTAATCCAGTGATAAGCATAAGTAGAAAAAGAAGCAACATCAGGGTCATAATCTCTAGCAGCCCTCATAAGTCCCATATTACCTTCTTGTATAATATCAAGTATACTCATCGTATTTAATTTATCTTTATATTTATAAGCCATATTAACAACTAATCTCAAATTATGATTAACAAGCATTTCAAATGCTTTTGTATCTCCAGCTCGATACCTTCTAGCAAGCTCTTTATTTTCTTCAAGAGAAAGAAGACGATAACTGAAAACCTCTTTCATATACATTGAATAAGCATCACCAACAAAAGATGTTGCCAATTCCTTATCACTAAGTAGTACTATCTCCTCTTCTTCCATAAAATCACCTTGTTTTTTATTATATCAAAATAAAAAAAGTATAAAAATCAATTTATACTTTTTTTATACATTTTCTAACATCTTCAAATACCATATCAAATATACTATTCTTATCTTGATGAAATAATTCTAACATTTCCAGCATATTCCTAGTAGTCATTTCATGTTTTAAAACCTTATTAACAATATCTAATATCATTTGAGGATTACTTTTATACATATTAAACAAAATTGTTGCATAATAATAACTATTTAAATATTGACCACTTCTTGTAGCAATAATTTTATATAAATCTTTATCTTCTTTACTTTTTTTCATCTGTAAGATTGCTTTTTCATAATGCTTATAATCTTCTTTTAACGAAGATAATCTGAATTTATATATTTCACTTTTCATTTCTGGATAAGTATCAGCCATTATAAATTCATATAACATAGTAATAACATCACCTATAACAAAACCATCAATATACTCATTATAATTTGTTTCCTTAAGTGCATGAATATGCTCATGACCCAAGTGCAACGAAGCCATTATATCTGGATTTACAGGGACTTTATAATGATCAACTTTACCAGAAGTCATATCTACTTTTCTAGTATCATCATCTAATGAATAAGTTATATTACACGTATATCCATTACTAACAGGATTAACTAATTTTAAAGGTAAAGTACTTATAAAACTAGAAACCATATTATATGGTTCTAAACCTAATACTTTTATATTTTCTAAACTACTTGCCAATGCATCAGGATAACTAACAGTACCAAAACATACATACGATCCAGTATTTACTTTTTTTAAAGCTAAAGCAACATAATTAATAACTCTTTTATCTTGATAATCTATATAATTAAAACCTAATAAATCGATAAGTCTCTTTTGATTTTTATACTCTTCTCTATTTTTTGAATTCATCCTATTACCCCTTAATTGCAACGTATTATAACATAACATTAATAAAATTCAAAATATCACATTATAAACATCAAATGATTATAATATTCATTACTCAAAATAAGATATAAAAAGAATAGTAAAATCTTACTATTCTTTAAAAGTAAACATAAAATCTAATATTTGAACATCATCACCTCTTTGAGCACCTAAACGTTCTAACTCTTCTTCTACTCCCATACCACGAAGTTTTCTAGCAAAACGACGAGCACCTTCATCTTCAAAAAACTTAGTCATTTTAAATAATTTCTCGATTTCAGCACCTTTTATAATCCAAACACCTTTATCATCACGTGTAATTGTATAAGGTTTTTCATTATTAAACTTATAAATAATATGACTCTCATATTTATTTTCATCATAAATTGGTTCAGTTTCAACAATATCCAACATATCTGCTAATTTAATAACCATTTCATCAATCCCAGTTAATTCCATAGCTGATACTTCAACAATAGGTATATCAGGATATTCTCTTTTAAATCTATGTAAATTATCTAAAGCTTCAGGTAAATCCATTTTGTTTGCAATAACTAATTCTGGCTTACGAGCTAATTTACTATCATAACTTTCCAATTCTTTTCTAATAATTCTATAATCTTCAAGCGGATCTCTTCCTTCAAAAGAACCCATATCAAGAACATGAGCAATAACTTTAGTACGCATTGCATGTTTTAAAAACTTTTCACCTAAGCCCGCACCTTCTGAAGCTCCTTCTATTAATCCAGGTAAATCCGCCATTACAAATGCTCTATCATCCTTTAATCTAACAACACCTAAATTAGGATTTAAAGTAGTAAAATGATAAGCCGCTATTTTAGGACTAGCACCACTTATTAAAGATAATATAGTACTTTTTCCTACTGAAGGCATTCCAACTAATCCAACATCAGCTAATACCTTAAGTTCACATTTAACAATTCTCTCTTCTCCCGGTTCACCAAATTCACTCATATTAGGAGCAGGATCTTCTTGTGTAGCAAATGCTTTATTACCACGTCCTCCTCTACCACCATGGCAAACAACAAAAGAATCTCCATCATTAACTAAATCACAAATAACTAAACCTGTTTCTTCATCTATAAGAGTAGTACCTTCTGGAACTTTAACAATAACATCTTCTGCCTTAGCACCATGTCTATTAGAACCCTTACCATTAACACCTTTTTCACCTTTAATTATTTTTTTATATTTTAAATCAACTAAAGTTTTAAGACCTTTTTCCACTTGAAAAATAATGTCAGAACCTTTTCCACCATTACCACCATTAGGACCACCTAACGGAATAAATTTTTCTCTTCTAAAAGATGTACAACCATCTCCACCTTTACCAGCTATAACTTTAATAATAACCTCATCTACAAACATAAAAGACAACCTCCTTTTCAAGTTAAACATATTATAACATAAATAAAAGACCTTTATAAAGGTCTTTCACTAACTAAGCTTCGTAAACACTTACTTTTTTCTTGTCTCTACCTAGTCTTTCATATTTAACTACACCAGAAACTTTTGCGAATAAAGTATGATCTTTACCCATTCCAACATTTTCACCTGGATAAATCTTAGTTCCTCTTTGACGGTATAAAATACTTCCTGCAGAAACAGTTTGTCCATCAGCTGCTTTTGCACCTAATCTACGACCTCTTGAATCTCTACCGTTTTGAGTAGAACCTTGAGCTTTAACGTGAGCGAATAATTGGATATTTAAACTTAATCTTTTCATATTATTAATCCTCATTTCTAATCTCAATATTTTTCGGATATAATGAAACTAATTCTTCTAATTGGATAATTAAATTATCTAACAATTTTTGATTAACTTCTGTATCCTTAATTACTCTTATTACAAGTAAACCTTTTTTTTCTTCAAAATCTAAAGACTCATCTAAAACATTAATACAATTGATAGTAGTTATCATCATAGTGCTAACAGAAGCACAAACAATATCTTTACCAAACGTATCATAATTAGCATGACCTTTAACAACTATTTGAGATATCTTATTATCTCTTTTTTTAACTATTACCTTAATCATTATTTAACAATTTTCTTAACAGTTAACTTAGTATATGGTTGTCTATGTCCTTGAGTCTTTCTAGATGATTTAGTTTTGTTCTTGTAAGTAAAAATTCTAATCTTCTTTTGTTTACCTTGTTTTTCTACAGAACAAACAACTTTTGCACCGTCAACTACTGGAGTTCCAGCAACACCATCAACATAAAGTACTTCTTTGAATTCAACTTCAGAACCTACTTCATTATCAAGTTTTTCAACGTAAATAGTGTCACCTTCAGAAACATAATATTGTTTTCCACCAGTTACAAATATAGCTTTCATCTTCATACCTCCTTATATTTTTTAAGACGCGCCCTTAAGGTGACCATAAAGATACTTAAAACCTTTTTAGTGCGGTTTTGATGATTAGCTTCCTCAAAACAACTAGAATTATAACAAAATAATATTTAAATGTCAAAGAATATTATCTTATTTTTATATTAACGATAATCTTCATATGGTTCATACCATTCAAGTGGTTCATAAACAGTACCAGTAAACCACACTTCACCAGATTCTTTATCTCTAATTAAAAATAAATAAGGTTTATCAAATGTTAAGTCAATTTTTTCAACAGGTACATCATAAATATAATCGAACCAACAACCTGTCGAGCCAGCTCCACCAACAGCAGTTGCTGCCGCAGCTTTTATTCCAACATTAGAAAATTCGATATTTGCTTTATGAGTAGCTTTACTAATTACCGCTTTACTCGAAGTTAAATTAGATAAATCAGCTTTACTCTCATCAAAAACATCTGTAATACCAAATCTTTTTAAATTATTTATTAAATCCAATTCGTATTCGAATTTAAACATTGGTATATATCCATATATTTCAGTTATAACACCATCTTTAAAACTATCTATTTCTAATGGCTTTAAGTTATTTATTAATGTATTGATATCAGATGCTTTAGCATCTTTTAAATAAACATCAAGTCTCTTATTAATCGGCATTATTCCCACATATTGTAATGTAGTACCATCATACTCTTTTAAATCTTTAGCAAATACTTTTACAGAATAATCTACATAAAATTCAAAATCAGTTGAACTAGTAACTTCATTATATCCTTCACCTATCTCACTAATATAAGTATTTAGATAAGTTTCAACATCAGGTTCTTCTGAAACATCACCGCATCCACCAGCATCTAACCATTTTTGATAATCTACTCCAACAGTTGCTCTAATATTATCTTCTCCAATATCATTAATGAGATCATATCTATTAGCAACAGCACCTATCTCAGCAGACATAACACTATATGGAACATTTTCAAATTTTAGTTGATTATAATATCCTAAAACTAAAGCCTCTACAATTTTATAATAATCACGATGTTCATATTCTACTGTAAAATTATCTTCTTCACTTTGAATTACAGTTTTCCATTCCATATCAATAGCTAAAGCATTAGTTAAAATAAAATCTAATTGATCAACATCATCCACAAGATTATTAACTAAATTAAATGTCCTATCACTAACCCAAGAGTTAATTACATCTGGATTATCAAAAGAATCATAAATAACACTAGCATTATATTTTTCTAATAAAGTATTAACATATGTATTCTTTACAAACTCTTTATAAGAATCCTTTATAAACATTGCATTAGCAAAAGACATATTAGAACTATTAACATATTTTTTTGAACTATATTCTCCTAAAACATTAGATATTTGTTCTCTAGATACACCATTAGCTCCTTCTTCAAGCATAGCTAAAGCATACTTAATTGATAAAGGACTATATAACTTATTCTTAGTATCATTATTTATCTGTAAAAAACTGATATCAAAATCATTCAACGAATTATCTAAAAGATGAATTGTTGAATAATCAATAGCATTATTTATTTCAGTATCTTGCTTCTTTTCATCTTTATTATTCATTTTATAATTTAGAAAGATTGCTCCACTAACTAAAATAATAAATAACAACAATATAAAAATAACTAATATTTCCTTCTTACTATTTACCCTTTCTTTTTCTTCCTTTTTATTCTCCATTTTCATTCCTCCTATTATAAAAATTATACCATAAAAAAGAAGATAAGAGAACAAACATCTTAACTTCTTTTTTTACATTTTTAACGTAACTAAAACTAAAAAAAAGAATAATAAAATAACATTTTTTCAAACAAAACATATACTGACATTTTAAAAATATACAAATAACATGAAATGAATAACAACACTAATATTACTATATTAAATATCTCTATTATTAAGTAAAGAATAATACATCTATAATTTCAAAAATTATCTATATTTCAATAAATAATCCTTTTCATTAATATATCTATTTCCATCTTTATAATAATAATATTTATCTATTCTCATATTTCTAATATCATAAGAATTACTTATAATACCATTATAATAATTATCATATAATATTCTTTCTAAATAAAACTTATTCTTAACATATTTAAACTTCTTTATACAATTAATTAAATTAACAACTAAATAAAAATATATAATAATGTCATTTAACTTAAAAAATATATTATATGAAATAAACAAAATAAATGATATTATACTAACAGTAATCATTACTATATAACTTAATCTAAAAGGTAAATACTTACTACATAAACTAAATAATAATTTACTACCATCTAAAGGTATTAAAGGAATCAAATTAAAGAAAATAATCCTTGCATTATAAGAATTAAATAATCTATAAGTACTATATACAACAAAATTATATTTATACAAAAGAAAAAACAAAATAAAAAGAAAACATTGAAATAAAATTCCACCTAAACTAATTAAAATATCTTTATATATTCTTTCATGGATTCTTTTATTAACTTTACTAATTCCTCCAAAAGGGTATATAACAATACTTTCGATTTCTATATTATAAAGATAAAAGAAAAATACATGACCAAATTCATGTACGAAAACAATAACTAATATAATAAATATATTTTTAATATATCCAGCCAACAATCCAATTAATATGAGAATATATGTACTATAATCTATTCTTATCTTATTTAAAATATTCTTCATACTTTAACTTTTCACCATCTTTAACAATCGTAATTAAATAATAATCACTATCACTATTACCAAGTATATCCCCACTACTAACATAATCATATAAACTATACTCATTAGATGAAACATTACTATACCATATATCTATTCCATCATTGCCTTGAACAATAATTGTATTTCCTAAATTATCTTTTGAACTATTATAAACTATAATACCAGGTTTCATTACTTCAATTCCTTCATCTTTAGATATACTAAATTTATAAGATCCATCCACTATCTCATAATCATTATCATTAATTACATTAGCAACTAAAGTATCATTATCTTCCATGCCACCAATATACTTATTATATATTTTCTTTATATATGAAAAACTAATATTCTTTTCCAAAAAATTTTTTTTAAATTTATTACTCAAATCATTACTAAAATTAGTAACAATTAAACAAGATAAAACTATAATAATAGATATTAATAATTTACTTAACCAACTTCTATCCTTATTTGCTTTCTTTTTGAGAATCATTTTCTTATAATACTTACTATCTTTCATATTATCACCAATATATAATATGAAATAATCACTATTTTAATAACTTTTTATATAAAAACATATATATTAACTGTAAAATAAAACTAATAAAAAACTCCACTATAATAAAATCTTTTCTAAATATCGAAATAATCACAAAAAATAAAATAAAAACTACAATATTTTTACTATAATAATATTTACTTTTTATCCTTAACTTCTTAATTATTAAATAAAAGAATAATATAATAATTAAAAATACGAACAATTTATTGTACATAATATCAACTAATCCACCAACTAAACAAATATAAAACAAATTATTCTTATCTATCTCATTTACAATAAAAAAAGTATCTATTGGTAAAAAAATCATTACCACATAATCAATAATAAAATTTAATATTATCATTTTGCTTTTTTAAGAATTCCCACATAATTTAAATTCTTATTATCTATTATTTCTATTTCAGCTTTCTTACCTAATTCATCACTATCATAAGAAACACTCTTAACTTTACCAATATAGATACCTTCTAAAACATCACCATAATTAGATGTATACACTAAATCTCCCACCTTAATATCACTATATTTATCTAACAAAGAAATAACACCATTATTTAAATTACCATAATCACCATTAATTAAAACTGATACATTATAATCACTACTTATTAATTTAACATAAGAAACTCTTCTACCTGTTTTATATATAATACCAATCAAGCCCTCATTATTTACAACAGCATCACCAACATCCACTTTATCTTTACCTAAATTAATAGCAATCTCCTCATAAAAAGAATATATATCTCTATATAAAACTTTCCCAACTAAACAATTATCATACTTAATACTAATATCATCAATTTTATTTAATTCTTTTAACAAATATTGATTCTCTTGTACTAATAATTCACTTTTTATAATCGAATAATCATTATATTTTAAATAACTAATATAATAGCCACCCAAATATATAAAAACAAAAAACAATAAAACCAAACTAAACGACCATACCTTCCTTATTTTCAAATAAATCACCATTACTTTCTCTAAAACTATAATAATTATTTTTCCCAATAATCAAATGATCTATTACTGAAATACCCATCATTCTTCCTAATTTTATAAACTCATTAGTTAAATAAACATCTTCATAACTAGGATTAACAGAACCAGCCGGATGATTATGAATCAATATCATCCTCGCTGAATTAAGCTTAACTCCCTCTCTAAAAACATCTCTAGGAGTAACACTACTATTATTAACTGTTCCCACAAATATAACCTTCTTATCTATAACATTATTCTTAGTATCTAAAAAAACTACCATAAATTTTTCCTGTAATAAATTCTCCATATCATCCTTAACCAAATTATAAACATCATCTCCACATTTAATTTGATTAACTAAATAACTAGTACTACATACTCTTTTTCCAAACTCAATAGCACTAATAATCGTAATAGCTTTTACTTCACCTACCCCTTTTATCATCTTTAAACTATTAAAACTAACATCTTTTAAATCATTGATTTTATATTCTTTTAATAAATCTAAACTAACATCTTTAACAGATTTTTTCCCTGTACCAGTTCTAAGCAAAATACTAAGTAATTCCACATTACTTAAAGCCTCTACACCATACTTTTTAAACCTCTCACGAGGTCTTTCTTCAAAAGGCATCTCTTTAATCAAATAACTCATAACAACTCCTTATACTTATTTAAAACATTCAAATTAATAACAGAGTAAGTATCAACACTACTACTAATAAGCATTTCTTCACTACTACTAATACTATTTACAAATTCATAAGTAACCAATACTTCTTTAAGATAATAATTAAGACCAATATTATCATAATAACTTTCTAATCTTTTAATAGCTCTATCATCATATAAAACAGCAACATATACTCTAAAAATATCACCATCACTAACAACAATACCATTATTACGTTCAGCTATCCTAATTGCATTATCATAATTAGTAAAAGCTCCAATCTGAAAAGCAGTTGCTACATATTCATCATTATTATTATCTTTAATTACTATCTTATTAAAAATTAAATAAGCCATCCCACCACCAATTAAAATTGCACTTAAAATTATCATTAAAGTCTTCTTCATCTTTATCACCATCAACAATATAACACTTCATAAATAATAATTATGTCGAATTATCCCTCTACTTATATTATTAAACGCAATAAATATAAAACCCTTTACAAATAAAAAAAGTCTTACATAAATAAGACTTTCTTTAATAAAATTATCTTTTTAGTTTTCTACCAGTATTAACAATTTCTATAATAAAAGAATCTACAATCTCTTTTTGTTTTTTTAAACTAATTCTCTCAACACTAAAAGGATCATCATTAACTATTTTAGCTGCTAATAAGCGATATCCAAGTTCATTATCTGAAGGCATAAAATTAGTATAAACAACATATTTATCATCACTATTATTTTCAGTAATCCCTAATACAGTATACTCCACTTCTATACCAACATCATTTAACATTTTAAACTTTTTATTCTTCATTAAATACACTATCCTTCCAATTTAACACTAACTAATTTTGAAACACCAGATTCTTGCATTGTAATACCATATAATGCATCAGCATATTCCATAGTTCTCTTTTTATGAGTAATTATAATAAATTGACTTTTTTCCTTTCGAGAAAGCAAATAATTACCAAAAGCATCAACATTAGCTTCATCAAGTGCAGCTTCTACTTCATCAAGAATAACAAATGGAACTGGTTTAACATTTAAAATTGCAAACAATAACGCTATCGCCGTTAAAGTTTTCTCTCCACCAGACAACAACGCAATTGAATTCAACTTCTTTCCAGGAGGTAATGCCGAAATATCAATACCAGTATTTAATATATCATTTGGATTCGTAAGTTCTAAAATACCTTCTCCTCCCTTAAATAACTTTTTAAATACTATCTTAAATTCTTCACTAATCTTCTCAAATGTTTGAATAAACTTACTTTTCATTAATTCATCCATTTCTTCGATTACACTTAATAAATTAGTAACAGATTTTTCTAAGTCATCTCTTTGAGTAGACAAAAACGTATACCTATCATTTAATCTTTCATATTCAGAAATACTACCAGTATTAACTTCTCCTAATGACTTAATCTTAGATTTCAAATTATTAACTGTTAATCTAGCCGTATCTTCATCTATATCAAGTTCATATTCTGCTTTTGCTCTTTCATAAGTAAGATTATAATTTTCATTTAAATTCAATAATAAATTATCTAACTTAACATCCATTTTCCCAAGCTTAATTTCCTCTATTTTCAATTCATTTTGTTTTTGGGAAATCTTACTATTCATTTCACGATATTCTTTTTCTAATTCAGCGATTTCAGTTGCCAAATCACTTTTCTTACTTTTTAATTTATCTAATTCTTTAGTTTCACTATTCTTCAAAGACATTTTTTCATAGTATTCACTAACTATCATATCTAATTCTTTATCTAAAGTATTATCCTCTTTATTTTGCGCACCTATTAATTCATTATTTTTAATATTATAAGAATTATGTAAATCTTTTAAATAATCTGTTTTTAAATTAACTTGTTCTGTAAGTAAAACGACACTTCTTTGATTATTTTCTAAATCAGATGATACTTTTTCTATTTCCAAATTGATTTTAGTTAAACTATCTTCTAATACCCCAAGATTTTTCTTTTTCTCAGTCATTTGTTTTTTTAATTCATCTAATTCGTACTTTTGATTCATAACCCCATTAGTTCCTTTACTAGCTCCACCAGTAATAGCACCACCAGCAAAAGAAATTTCTCCTTCTAAAGAAACAATTTTATACTTGTATTGAATCAATTTACCAATTTTATTTAAAGTATCGATATTATCCACTACAATAACATTACCCAATTGATTAAGAACAATTCCTCTATACTTTTCATCATACTTAACCAAAGAATCAGCAGTTCCGATATAGCCATCAATATCTTTTATTTTAGCTAAATCCTCAAACATAACATTTCTAGCTTTAATAATAGACATCGGAAAAAACGTTGCTCTTCCTAATCTATTTTCTTTTAAATAATTAATAGCTTCTTTAGCACAATTTTCATTCTCTACGACAATTACATTTGTATTAGCTCCTAAACTAGTTTCAATAGCTGTAACATATTTCTCAGGAACATCAATTAATTTACCAAGAACACCATGAATACCTTTTAATCTAATATTATTTATAACATTTCTAACACTATAAGGTAATTTAGTATCATTATTAATATTATCATTTAAAATATCAATTCTATTATTTAAGTTCATCAGTTCTTTATTCGTTAAATTAATATTATTTTGAATATCAAATTTCTTTTTCTTCTTTTCTTCATTAATTTTAATAAACTCCATACTCTTAAGTTGCTTAATTTCCAACTCTTTTTTTATTTGATCAATATCTCCAGTAACACTTTCAATACTATTAGTTAGATTAAGAACCTCTTCTTTTAATAATAGAATACTCTCTTGTAAACGATTACCATCAACTTCATATTTTTGTCTTTCCATTGTAATTTGTTTTTTACTCTGTAATTCGTTTAATACTTTATTAAGATTAATTACTACATTATTTTTTTCTTCTATATCAGAATCTAATTTCATACTTAATACTTTTAACTGTTCGACTTTAGAATTATCAGAATTATTAGATAAACTTAATTTTTCTACCTCATCATTTAAATATTTAACTCTATCTTTTACTTTTTCATACTCGCTATTAATACTATTAATATCACTTGCTATTAAAGCAATCTCAATACTTTCTAAATCTTTTTTATATTCCAAATACTTAGTAGCTTTTTCACTCTGTTCTTTTAAAGGAGTTAAAGTAACTAACAACTCATCAATAAGTAAATTTACTCTTGCTAAATTTTCATTAGTTTTTTCAAGTTTTCTAAATGACTCTTCTTTTCTTTTCTTATACTTTAATACGCCAGCAGCTTCTTCAAATATTACTCTTCTATCTTCTGGCTTACTATTTATAATATCAGCAACAGCACCTTGAGAAATAATATTAAACGATTCTTTACCAGCACCACTATCTAAAAAAAGATCAGTAATATCTTTAAGTCTTACTTTAGCATTATTAATATAATATTCATTTTCACCAGTTTTATAAACAACACGTTTAATTTCTATCTCATTAAAATCACTATTTAAATAATGATCGCTATTATCAAAAACCAAACTAACACTAGCTCTTGTTTGAGGACCTCTAGATTTAGAACCAGCAAAAATAACATCAGTCATTGAGCCATCGCCTCGTAACGCCTTCACGGATTGTTCACCTAACACCCATCTAACAGCATCAACAACATTACTTTTTCCAGAACCATTAGGTCCAACAATTCCAGTAATCCCCTTATCAATATCAATTTCTGTTTTATCTGCAAACGACTTAAAACCTGTTGCTCTAATACACTTCAAATACATAAAATCACCTATAATCTCGCTTGTTTATTATACGCATCCATTGCAGCTTTTTGCTCTGCTTCCTTTTTTGATTTACCTACACCTCTACCATAAATAATGTTATCAATCATAACTTCTACTTCAAACACCTTATCATGAGCAGGACCACTTTCTTTAATCAACTTATACTCTAAAGATTTTTTTGTTGTTTGAACAAGTTCTTGTAACTTGCTCTTATAATCACCTAAAAAAATACTATGATTCTTAACACAAGGAATAACAACCTCATCAAATAATTTCTTTGCTTTATCTATTCCTTGATCTAAATAAATACATCCCATAATAGCTTCAAAAATATCAGCCACAATAGTATCATTTATATTAGATAGTTGACCATGACCTACTCTTATATATGATTTAAAATTAAGATATTCAGCATATTTAGCACATGCACTTTCACAAACATAAGAAGCTCTTGTTTTACTCATATCACCTTCAGATAAATCCATATTATTATATAAGTAATCACTCATTAATATTTGTAACACTGCATCTCCTAAAAATTCCAATCTTTCATAATTTCCGCAATCATGTTCATTCGAATATGAAGAATGAGTAAGTGCTCTAAGTAATAATTCTTTATCATTAATATAAATACCATACTTTTCTAAGAAATCCATTTTTATCACCTAAACCATTATAACAAATAATAAGAATATTTTAAAGAACATCATCATACTTCTGGTATTTTATTAATAAAAATTTTAAAAAAATTCATATTTTACAAAAAAACATATTTATAGTAAAATTAATATGAAATAAAATTAGGAGGAATTATGAAAAAAAGAATTATTACAATAAGTATTTTGTGTACAATAGCATTACTACTTACTACTGGATGTTTCGATAACAATAAATTAGAAGGAGCAAATATTACAACAACAGTATATCCAATAGAATACTTAGTAACACGTTTATATGGTGAACACAGTACAATATCAAGTATTTATCCAAATGATACAAATATAAATGAATATCAATTAACAAACAAAAAAATAAATGACTATGCTAAATCAACTACACTATTTATATATAATGGTCTAAGTACTGAAAAAGAAATAGCTAAAACTTTAATAAATAAAAACAAAAAAATTCAGATAATCGATGTCTCATATGGTCTAAAGTATAAATATGGTATAGAAGAATTATGGCTAAACCCAAACAACTACTTAATGTTAGCTAACACTATAAAAAATGATCTTGAAGATTTAAGTTCATCAAAATATGCAGCTAAAGAAATAGAAGAACAATATTCAAAACTTGAAGAAGATTTAACTACTTTAGATGCAGAATTAAGAAACATTGCTAAAACAGCCAAAAGTAGTGGAAACAACACCATTATAATAGCTTATGATACATTTGGATTTCTAGAAACATATGGTTTCAATGTCATAAATATATCAAGTGAAAATAGTATTACAAATAATATAAAAACAAAATTTAAAAATAAAACATACAAACAAATTTTTGTTCAAAATAAAAAAGAAGTATCAGATAGCATAAAAGATTTAGTAGATAATTATGGAGCAGAATTAATAGAAATTAATACAATGTCTACTTTAAAAGATGAAGAAAGAAATAATAAAGATAATTATTTAACTATTATGAATGATTTCATTACTAAATTATCAAATGTCGTATTAACATAAAAGGAAGCTATTATTTAACTTCCTTTTTTCTTTTCCCCAAAACTTTTATACCACTATTATTCTTTTTCTTTAAAATATTATCAATACGAATAATAAGAATACTTCCATTTTCTATAACAGTAAATTTTCTATCGGAAATATCAATGTTAGGATAAAAAATATCAAATATTCGATTAATACAGCCTAAATAAAAATCATAATAATCTTTAGATTTTATATCAAGACCATCAGTACTTTTTATCACGAAATGATCTTTCAAAATAGTACTATTCAAAGATAACGATTTATCATCATTAAAAACTTCAAATCGGCCATCTACTATCAATGGTATTTTGTAATTCAAAACACCATTTTTAAACGCAATAATATCTCTTAAATCATCACTTTTATGATTTATAAACTTTCTATCATTTTTATTTCTAATAAAAACATTCATATTAACCATTAAACGACTAATATAATTAATAGAAACATCCTCCCCACAAAATTCACAAAAATCAATTATAAAATCACATCTCTTATAAATATCAATATAAGCTTTTTGAAATATACGAACAAACTCCTCATCAGTTTTTCCTTCATTAATCAAATTATAATACTGATTCATTAGATTAACATTACCAGTTAACTCTGCCAAAAATAATATATCCCTTACTTGAACATAACACAATTCTCCACTATGTTTAGTATTAGTTATAATCTTCATTTATATCACCATCACATTCTTTTTTACATCATCAATTATTCTTTTTCTTTTTATTTTACCAACAACAGGTTTGATTACCATGCTATCTTTTCCTTTATAATATTTGTAATAGTCTTTTAAAGACATTAAATTATTTACAACAGGAAAATTACTATACTCATCATAATTTTCCCCAAAATAAAAACAACACTGCTCATTATCAATTTGCATAAAAGAATTACAATTGAGTCTAAACAGTATTGTTACATAAGAAACCTTATCTAATTCAGGCGGGACATCAATTTTAACACAACCTGGTTTCCTATATTTATTTCTATATACTGTTACAACTCCAACATATAATTTATCAAAATCGTACTTCCGAAATATATTATTAAACATGATATTCCTCCTTCCGAAATCACTCTTACCTTATCATAATCCAAACGTTAAATCAAACGTTAAAAAAAACAATTACTTATTTTACACTAAAAAAACGTAAAAAAAAGAAGATTTATTTTTCAAAATCTTCTAAAAATCTTTTATACAACTCATCGCATCGAACTATATCCATTTCAGGCATATTCAAATAAGGATTATCAACACCTAAAATATCATATTTTTCACTTCCTAATTTATGATATGGCAAAAAATCAACTCTTTTAACATTCTTAATATTATTTTTTATAAAAGTAACTAAATGAGACATATATTGAGAATTATCATGAATTCCAGGAACAACAACTTGTCTAATCCAAACTTCCTTTCCAGATTCATTTAATTGTTTAACAAACTCCATAAATCTTTCTAAGTAATCACGACACGTAATATCAATATATCCTTCTTTAGTAATATGTTTAATATCAAGTAACACTAAATCAATTGTATCAAGCAACTCCTTATAGTCTCCTAATCCTATTCCAGCAGTATCAATAGCAATATGTATATTTTCTTTTTTTAACTTTTTACAAGTTTCTAGCAAAAAATCATATTGTAATAAAGGTTCACCACCAGAAAAAGTAACTCCACCATTATTTTTAAAATAAGGTTTATTTCTTAGCACTTTATCAACTATTTCACTAGAAGTATAATTACTTTCTTTCATCTGCCACATTTCAGGATTATGACAAAATTTACACCTTAAACTACATCCATTAAGAAATACAACTGTTCTAATACCCGGTCCATCTACTAAACCAAACGTTTCAATTGAATCAATCGAGCCTTTTTTCATTAAATTTTCTCATGGAATGTTCTAGAAATAACTTCTTCTTGTTGTTTTCTAGTCAATCTATTAAATCTAACAGCATATCCAGAAACTCTTATAGTTAATAATGGATATTTATCAGGATTCTCCATAGCTTCTATTAAAGTTTCTCTATTTAAAACGTTTACATTTAAGTGATGAGCATCTTGAACAAAATATCCATCAAGTAAAGATACAAGATTATTTACTCTATCTTCTTCAGTATTTCCAAGAGCAGATGGAATAACAGTAAATGTATTTGAAACGCCATCTCTACAACATCCTTGGTAATCAATTTTAGCAACAGAGTTTAAAGAAGCAATAGCACCACTACAATCTCTTCCATGCATTGGATTAGCACCAGGAGCAAAAGGAACACCAGCTTTTCTACCATCAGGAGTAGAACCAGTCTTAGATCCATACACAACATTAGAAGTAATGGTTAAAACAGATAATGTTGGATGAGCATTTCTGTAACACTTATGAGAGCTCAACTCAGCATAAACTTTTTCCAAAACTTCTTTAGCAATACTATCTACTCTGTCATCATCATTTCCATACTTAGGGAAATCTCCTTCAATTTCAAAATCATATGTTATTCCATCTTCATCACGAAGTGGTTTAACTTTGGCATATTTAATAGCAGAAAGAGAATCAGTAACAACAGATAAACCAGCTACTCCATAAGCCATTAATCTATTAACATAAGTATCATGTAATGCCATTTGACCTGCTTCATAAGCATATTTATCATGCATATAATGAATTATATTCATTGCATCACTATAAATCTTACAAACTTTTTCTAACATCTTAAAATAAGATTCCTTAACTTTATCATAGTCTAAATATTCATCAGTCATCTTTTCAAATCCAGGAATAACCAATTCTTTTTTTACTTCATCAACACCGCCATTAATAGAATATAGTAATGCCTTAGCTAAATTAGTACGTGCTCCAAAGAATTGCATATCTTTTCCTTCTCTCATAGCAGAAACACAACAAGCAATCGCATAATCATCACCATAAATAGGACGCATTACATCATCATTTTCATATTGAATAGAATCAGTAGCAATACTCATTTTAGCACAATATTTTTTGAAATTTTCAGGTAAATTTTGAGACCATAAAACTGTCATATTAGGTTCTGGTGCTGGATCTAAATTAGTTAAAGTATGTAACAATCTAAAAGAAGTCTTTGTAACCATACTTTTACCATCATTATCTACTCCACCAATAGCACAAGTTACCCAAGTAGGATCGCCTGAAAATAATTCATCGTATTCAGGAGTTCTAAGATGTCTAGCTAAACGCAATTTTATAATAAACTGATCAATTATTTCTTGAACTTCACTCTCAGTAATAAGTCCATTTTCTAAATCTCTATTAAAATAAATATCTAAAAATGCATCTACCCTACCTAAAGACATAGCAGCGCCATTATTTTCTTTTATTGCAGCTAAATAACCAAAATAAGTCCATTGAACCGCTTCTTTAGAATTAGTTGCTGGTTTAGAAATATCATAACCATATTTAGAAGCCATTTTCTTAATTTCTTCTAAAGCTCTATATTGCATAGAAATTTCTTCTCTAAGACGCATTGTTTCTTCGTCCATTACATCAATTTCCATATTATTCCAATCATTTAATTTTTGTTCCATTAAATAATCAATACCGTATAGAGCAATTCTTCTATAATCACCAATAATTCTTCCACGACCATAAGCATCAGGTAAACCAGTTAATAATCCAACATGTCTAGCCTTTCTTATTTCCTTTGTATAAGCATCAAAAACACCTTGGTTATGAGTCTTTCTAAATTCATTAAAGTATTTATCTACATCTTTATTAAGCTTATATCCGTAAGCATCTAACTCAGAATAAACCATTCTTATTCCACCATAAGGATTAACTATTCTTTTTAATGGAGCATCTGTTTGTAAACCAACAATAACTTCATTATCTTTATCAATATATCCTGCTTCATAAGCATTAATAGCTGACATATGATCAACATCAATATCTAATACGTGTTTTTTAAGTTCTTCTCTTAATAAATCCTCACATTTTCCCCATACTTTTGCAGTTTTATCAGTTTTGCCTACTAGAAATGTTTCATCTCCATCATATGAAACAAAATTATTTGCAATAAAATCTCTAACATTAATTTCATTACACCAATTTCCTTCTCTAAAACCTTTCCATTCTTCTTTCATTTTAATACCTTCCTCCTATCATAAAAATTTTAACATATCATCAAAAAAGTTTTAAACATAATTAAAACACCTTGACAATTCTTAACACACTTACCCTTCACCTCTATTTATTATTATGAATATAATAAATAATATTATTAATTAAAATAATCTATATAAAAAGTTCCAAAAGGTACTTGTTACAACTATTCTCAACATCAAGTCGAGAGATAAATATACAACATCTAAATAAAAATTACAAGAGAATTTATATATTTTTACATTTTTTTAAAAAACAAAAAACATCATAATAATATGATGCTACAATTTCTTTTTATTAATATTAAAATATTAAAAAGAAAGGATTAATAATATAATAAAAACAAAAAAGTTTACACACTAATTATATAATTTACATATTAGCAATAATCATTGTTACATCTAAGTCGGTTTCTCTTTTTGAACAATGTGATAATAAACTTATCTCTTTTTCTATTTTTTTGATTTCATTTTTTAACTCTTTAATTTTATCTCTATCTGCGTCAATAATTTTATTTACTTCATTTTCAATCATTTCAGAATTTGACTCTTCATCTAAGTTTTCTAATAATTTGGTATATGATACAACCTGCTCTGTTCTACCTTTTCTATTAGAATTTTCCATTTCTTCTTTAATTATTTTGTAATCCAAATCAACTATTTCAGGTTTTAAACCATTCATTTTAATAACTTTCATATTTCTAATCTCCTCTTACATAATTATAACACACAATTATATATTTAATAAAAACAATTATAATAACTTATAAAAAATAAAAAAAGTCTTAATTCCCAAAATAGAAAATAAAGACTCTTACTTTTATAATGGCGGAGCAGGAGAGATTTGAACTCTCGCGCCAGTTACCCGACCTACACCCTTAGCAGGGGCGCCTCTTCAGCCTCTTGAGTACTGCTCCATAACCAAGGTAACAAATAAATTATAACTAATAAAAATCATTTAGTCAACTTATTTTTTTCAGTTTTAGAAAGCTGATTAAAAAAATTATTATATTCTTTTTTTCTTATTATGTATTGACCAACTAAAAATATAACAGCAAAAACAATTGTCAATATAGCTATTAACCAATACCAACCAGATAAATCAGTTGTAACTATTGCAAAAGACATTACAACAAAACAAACAATTAAAATAATCCCTTCAATAAGAAGTCTATTTAAAGTATTACTTAAATCCTTACCTCTTTTTGTTTTTTCATATTTTAATCTCAATTGCTTTTTTGCTTCTTTTGATAAATCACAATACATAAAAACCACTCCTACATAGGATTTTATCATAAAAAGCAATTATTTACTACCAATAACTTTATAAAAAATGAATTTTATACTAGTATTTTTTAAAAATATAGTGTATAATGTAAAACGTACTGAAACAAATGGGGCGTTAGCTCAGTTGGTAGAGCAACTGACTCTTAATCAGTGGGTCTAGGGTTCGAATCCCTAACGCCCCACCATTTTTAAAAAAATAAACTACTCAAAAGAGTAGTTTTTTATTTTAAAGATAATATTTTTTTTCGAGTTTCATGATCAACAGGCAAACCTAATCTATACCTTTCTTCTATAGACAAACTATCATAATCATGATTAAATCTTGTTAATTTATCTCCCATATAAATATCTTTAAATGTATTTATAAGAGCTCCATCACAATTATCTTTATACCCAGCTATACTAAATATTCTTTGCATTTTTATAAACAGATCACCTATCTTGTTATCATCTCTTCTAAAAGCCACCTGAGCTAAAAGACCTAAAGATTCGAATTGAGCATTTCTTTCTAATAAAAATTCGTTTTCTCTTGATTTATAAGCAATAATAGAAATAGTTCTTCTAACAACCTTGATTGGTCTAGGTAACACATAATCTTTAGGTATTAATAAATCAAATAAAGATTTATATGCCTCCTTAATACAAACACAAGATGATTCAAGTAATCCCTTACTAACCAAATACTGATTACTATGTTCAACCTCATGTAACAAAACCATTAATAATAAATATGAATCAAGAAGTGGTTTATTATCTACTTTAAACATTTCCATTAAATCACTGCCATTAGAGTCAATCCACTTTCTTAATTTTTCCATAGAAACTTCTATAACTTCATATCTCGGAATAAAAATAGCTGTATTATTTCCCTTTTCTCTTACAATATAGTTTACCAACGTATCACCATTAGAATCTTTAGCAATAATATTACATAGAATAGATTCAATAACATTCTTATCAAAATCATTATTTAATATATAATCAACAAGATTAGATAAATAATTAATAATATCAATATTATCCATAAAATACCTACTTTTCTAAATATTCTTCCAATGTTTTATTACCAATATTCATCGCAACTTCCTCTGAAACATATCTAATATGCCACGGTTCATAAGGAAAACCAGTAACATCTTCCTTACCCTTAGGATATCTAAGAATAAATCCGAAATATTTTAATGAACGATGAATTCTATCAAATATTTCCACTTCATTACACAATTCATTATTATCAACTATCCACTTGTCATCTTTTTTTATAATAAGATCTATAGCCTGCCCAGTATGATGCTCAGAAGTACCCGGCATAGCAACATACTTATTAGCATAATCTATACCATATTTATTCATAAATTTTAAAAAAATATTTTCTTGAGTTTCCAAGCTCCTATAAGCACTATCTATATCTATAATAATGCCTTCAATTTGTAAATGTGCACGTAACATATCAAAATGTCTAAAAGTTTCACTTTCAACCAAAATAAAGTCTTCTTTATAGTTTTCATACTCTATCATTTCAAATTGATCAATATCTTTTTCATTAAAAAGATGCTTTTTATTAACAATAATCACGAAAAAACACCTCTTTTCCCTAAGAGTATATCATATTTTTAAATTTTTTTAATTTTTTTGCAATTTTTTGTTGCATTTTTCAAAAGTCCTTGATATACTTAACTAGTCAGCAAGAAATAAACAAAAAAATTAAATAAAACGGCTTAAAACAAATGGGCTTGTAGCTCAGCTGGTTAGAGCGCACGCCTGATAAGCGTGAGGTCGGAGGTTCAAGTCCCCCCAGGCCCACCATTTAATTTATGGCCCGTTGGTGAAGCGGTTAACACATATGCCTTTCACGCATACATTCATGGGTTCAAATCCCGTACGGGTCACCAATTAAAAATTAACTACTCTATTGAGTAGTTTTTTTATATTCTCATAAAATTAAAAAGTCGATAAAATCGACTTTAAATATGAAAACTAGGTGGAATTAAAATATTAAGTCTAAAACACAATAAGAAAACTATAACTATAATCATAAATATTATAGATAAATTAATAACATTGTATAATATTCTCTTATCTATATTTCCAAAAACTAATACTTCATTCATTCCAATAAAGAAAGATATTAAAGTATATAAAAAAGTAAAAACCAATACTAACAGAGCTGCATATTGAGAAAAAATACTAACTATTGGATATAAAACTAACACACCAATAATAATCGGAACCATAGCTAAACTACTCACCATAAAATATGTTCCCATATGAACACCTTTGCTATTCAAAAAAGAAGAAGCATAATAAATTAACGAAGCAATACTAATAGCACCAAAAGACATCAAAAATGCTACTAATAAATAAGGTGTATAATTATCTAAATTAAATATATTACCAAACGTAAGCCTAACAGAAGAAGCGCCAGTAACAGAATTATAGGAAACACTAAACATTCCAACAACGATTCTAGCAGCCATACATAAAATAATAGAAATAACACTAACCCATAAAGTAACTACTAATGCTTTAGATAAACTACGATACTTTTTAGAATTATTAATAATAGTTGTACCAGGTTTTACAATCATTCCTAACATCATTCCAACAGTTGAAAACAAATTAGCTTTAACATCTTCAGGTAACTCATCTTCAACAAGTTCTTCCTTAGGAGCAACAGGATTAACCGGAACTGGATTATTAGCGTTATTCAAAGGATCAAATTCAGTCTTATCATCTAATATTTCAGTATCGAGTTTTTCAATATTTTCCATAGGCATATCAAGTTCTTCAACATTACTAACTTTAGGTGGTTGTACTCCCCTTGGCACCATAGATACATTGTCCATCATTTGTTGCTGACTATTATAATTAGATACCTGATTCGTTCCAACACTAGGATTATTAACAAAATTATCATTAGAAGTTTTAAAATTCTGCTTTGGTATAGAATTATAAACAAAAGTTTCACTATTACCAGGAGCAATAACATTATCTTTAGGAACATCATTTACCATCATTCCAGGATTAATAAATTTTTGACTTTTACTATCTTCATTACTTTTTGCAATTTTAAATAATGGACTCACAAGACTCAACTCCTTATTATAAAAATATTATAACATATCTCAATTTAAATTAATAAAATATTTATATAAAAATATAATAAAATATGATATTATTTTAATAGGAAAGGAGTTTAACAATGGAAGGTTTAGGTTTAGTATTATTAATCGTAATAATAATAATCATACTTAATTCAATACGACAAATTAACGAATATGAAAGAGGTATTCTATTTACTTTTGGTAAATTCAGTAAAATAATGAATCCAGGCTGGAATATTGTATTACCTATTATTCAAAGTTATAGTAAAGTAGACATCAGAACTAAAGTAATAGATGTTCCTGAACAAGAAACAATTACCAAGGATAATGTATCTGTAAGAATAAATGCAGTAATCTACTTTAGTGTATTTGATGCATCTAAATCTATATTAGCAGTTGAAGATTTTAGATATGCAGTATCTCAACTAGCTCAAACAACAATGCGTAATGCCGTTGGAGCAGTTACACTAGATGAACTACTAGGTTCAAGAGAAAAAATTAGTACCGAAATATGTGCTATAATAGATAAAGCAACTGATCCTTGGGGAATAAAAGTTGAAAACGTTGAATTAAAAGATGTAGCACTACCAGAAGAAATGAAACGTGTTATTGCTAAAGCTGCCGAAGCAGAAAGAGAAAAAGCCGCAGTAATAACTAAAGCTGCTGGTGAAGTTGAAGCTTCTCAAAACTTAGCTAAAGCTGCACAATTAATGGCAAATACACCAGGTGCCCTACATTTAAGAACATTATCAACTCTTAATGATTTAAGTTCTGATCAATCAAATACAATAATATTTGCTGTTCCTGTTGAAGTTTTAGAAGCATATAAAGGCGGATCTACTGCAATAAATTCAAAAGCAACAAATGTTCCTAGTGCCATGGAGAATGCAGCTGGAACAATAGTAACAGAAGAAATAAAAAATATGATTAAACATAACAAATAAAAAAATATCACAAGAAGTGATATTTTTTTATTGATTCTTTATATCTTTCTTTTTAAAGAAAACAAAAGCTAAAACTAAAACAACTACCAAAAAAACTAAACATACAATACTAGATTTTAGTAAAGACGAATTTGGATTAGAAGAAATTCCTCCAAATAAGTAAGTAGTAAAATCCCAGCAATACAAAGGTAAAAAGGATCTAATTTTATCATTAAGCATAACATTAATAAAAGAAGGAATGAATAACAAAGCTAAACCAGATGCAATAGCTCCAACAACATTAGTAGTTAGTACACCTACCAATATTACAAAAGCAAATAAACATAAATAACAAGGCAAAATAGCAACGAAATTCAGTAAACTATAAGCTAACAAATTAATCTCAAATACATTTCCTGTAAAATAATTATACTCAATAATATTACTAAATACGATACCAAAATTATTATCTAAAATCATATAATACAAAACATTCAAAATAAAATAAAATAAAACAAATAATAAAAACGAAATAAATGAAGCAATTATCTTACTAACTAATATTTTATTTCTAGAAAAAGGTCTTACTAACAATTGTTTTATAGTACCTTTATTAAATTCTTCAGCAACTACTTCGCCACAAATAATAAGTAAAGCTATAACAATAATAAAATCTACAATAGACAAAACACTAGCAATTGCCTGAATAGTTTCATTATTATCATCATCAAATAACTCATGATCTAACTTATACTTAGATATATATAACTTTTTTTCTAATTCCCTTTTGTTAATAAGTTCTTCTCTATCTTTATAAGAGGATTCATCTTTATTAACATCCAAATAAGAAATAGCTGAACTTTTATATTCATCAACTAAAGAAGATGCATTAGAATAAGAATAAGGAATTTTATACTTTAATCTATAATCAATAGCTTCAATTTCATAATTTAAAACTTCTATCTCTTTTTTCGATACATTTTCACTATTTTTCAAATCTTCAACTTGTTGTTCAAATTCTCTCTTTTCTTTTAGTAAATCTGCTTCCCAATCGAAATTTTCAAGTTTTTTTACCATTTCATCATATTGTTTTTTATATAGCTGATATTCATCATCAATTTTTGAAATATATTTAGCATAATACATATTATTTAAAACAGGTTGTATATCATTAAAAACATAGTAATATTCAGGTGATTCATCATCCGAATAATCTAATAATAATTCATATGTTTTAAAGAATGTCAAATCTCCAACATACATTCTTAATTCACTTTCTTTATTTAAATCGTAAAATTCCAATTCATTTTTATAGTAATTATAATTCTGTTCAACACTATCATATCCATTATTAACGAAACTTTTTTCTATAATAAAAGAAAAAATCAATAATCCAATAACAACAATTGATAATACCAAAACACTTTTTTTATGACTAATTTTAACTAGTTCATTTCTTATTAAATTAATCAATTACATTCCCTCCAGTCTTTGATATAAAAGCATCCTCCAAAGTTAAAAAATCTTTTCTTACTTCATATATTTTTTTATTATTATCAATTAATTTCTTTAGAAGTTTTGGAACATCCTTTTCTTCGACAAAAACTTTAATATGTTTTTCATCGATAATAATGTCATCATCATTCAAGATATTTTTTAAATCATTTGTATTTTCTAATTTTATTAAATAACTACTCTTCCCTACATTCTTTATTTCTTCCATTGAAGCACTAGTAATTATTTCACCATTTTTTATTAAACATACATCTGTACAAAAACTTTCTAAATCCAATAAATTATGACTAGAAACTAATACTCCCATTTTTTCTTTTTTAGCTAATTTGACAAGTAGTTCTTTTAAATCCTTAATTCCCTCAGGATCCAAACCATTAGTTGGTTCATCTAAAATTAAAACATTCGGATTATGTATTAAAGCTGCAGCTATACCCAATCTTTGCCTCATACCTAAACTATAATTTTTAACCTTATCGTTAATTCTATTTTCTAATCCTACAATTTTTATAATTTCATCAACCCGTTCTTTAGAAATATCTTTATACAAAGAAGAAATCATTTCTAAATTTTTTCTACCGGTCAAATACATGTAATAATCCGGATTTTCTACAATAGCACCAACTCTTAATATTGCTTTTTCAAAATCCTTTACTACATCAAACCCATTTATCAAAACATTACCACTATCTATTTTCTGTAAACCTAATAATAATTTAATAGTTGTTGTTTTACCAGCACCATTAGGTCCTATAAAACCAAGTATTTGGCCTTCACAAATATTAAAAGAAACATTTTTTAAAACTTGTTTTTTTCCAAAAAATTTGTTTATACTTTTAACTTCAACCAATTTTTCCACAAACTCACTCCTTTATTCATATAATCTAAAAAAATTATAACACTATGAAAAAAAAGAGTAAACAATACTCTTTTAAATCATTAATAAATTATAATCAGAAACATTAATTATCAACAAATTTCAACATGGAAACAATTGACTCTAACAATTCTAACAAACCTACATTTTCTAAATCTTTTTCTAACTGAGCATAATAATTTTGAAACAAAGTATCATTATAATTAATAACATGTTCAAGATCAATTTCACTAATATTAGTTTTATCACTATTTTTTATTTGAATCATAATATTCAAGTATTCACTATCATAATCAATAGAAACGTTAAAATTATATTCTTCTTTATCTTTATCAATATCTAAAGTAAACGTTCCCTCATAAAAAACACCAGAAACATTTAGTTTATAATTAAAATCAATTTTCTGATAATTAAAACTTCTAACTTCCAAAGTACAAATCTCATTATTATTTATCATTAATTGTACTTCAGTAAGATTATCTTTTTTAGTACCAACTAAATCAATAACCATTTGATTTCCTAAAAGACAATTACCTACTTCTAAACAGTTTTCTTCATTATTTAAATTCAAATGTCCTTCAAAGTTACTATTATTAATATAATAATATATATTTCTAAAACCATTTTCTTCAATATCAAATCCTACAAATTCATTACCTTTTATAGTATATATATTAATTATCAAAGAATAATCATCATCATAAGTATTAACGTTTTCATAAGATTTTTTAACATCTTCTAGACTCATATTGTATAAAGAAGCCACTATCTTCATTAATTTTTCATCATTTAATACAGCATTATTATATTTTTTTTCTAGTTCTACAATTAATTCTTTATCAAGTTTTAAACTATTATTCATAACCGAAAGAGACTTACCATTCACTTCAATTTCATCTCTTTCAGAGCTAATTAAGTCTTCAGTAATAATTTCTTTTAAAATATTAATATTAGTATCTATATAATAATTTAAATCATTCTTACTATAAGAAATATTAAAATAATTTTCATATTTAGAAAATAAAGAATTATCTCTATTAGTTTTTAAAAAGTTTTCATTACTAGTAAATTTATAATAAACATCATTACCATCATTAATTAATGAAAAGCCATATTTATCTTTTTCATCTTCAACAAAAATAAAAGATTCCGATTTACTCACTAAATCATTAAAAATATTTAATCCGAATTCCCTAGAATTAAGAGAATTTAACTCATCAATATTACTATCAAAATCGATAGTAATACTCTTATTAAAAATACCTGAATCAGAATAAGAAACATCAACAATACTATTTAATTGTTCTCCTATATAATTTAAAGTAGCATCAAAAATAGCTTTAGGTTTACTAGACTGATATTTATTATATAAAGGCAAAATTATAAAAAAGAATAAAGACACAAAAATAAGAATAATTAATAATAACATAAATATAAATTTAAACACTTTTCTTAGTTTAAATCTTTTCTTAAAAGGTTTAAAAGAAGTAGTCAAATAAATATCTTCATTATTCTCTTTCTTTTTTTCATCATTCAATTCATCTTCAATATCTTTTTCATTATCTCTAATCTCATTATAATCTTTAATAGAAAGAATAACTTCTTCAGTATCACCTAAATCAGTAGAACCATTAACTATATTTTCTCTACTACGAGAATTATCAATGGATTCCTGTAAATCCTTAAATTTTAATTCTCTTGTCATAGAAAGTTTTTCTTCACTATCAGTTATCTTATTTTCTTCTATAACAGACAAATCATCATCTAAAACATTAGCATATTTTTTTTCTCTCATTTTTACCACTCTACTTTATGTAATAATTTTAACATAAAAGAAAAAAAATAGATACAAATATCTATTTTGGTTGTATTATAAATAGTGTTGGTGAGTATTTCATCAATACTATTTTTATTTAACAAAAAAGTACATAAGATTTGATACAATGTAATTGCTCAAAAAAACATTGAAAGGAATAAATCTTATGTACAATAATGATTATATATTAAATTTACTAAATATTAAAGACAAAAACATCTCTATTCTTCCAAACATTGAAGAAAGAGTAATTAATAAAACAAAATATAAAATTATTTCTGCTATTCTTACTTATATTCCTAAATATTGTTCATGTTGTGGTGTTGCAAATAACTCTTCTGACGACATTATCAAGTGGGGGTTTAGAAAAAATTGTATTGTAAAAATACCTAAAGTATCAAATTGTAAAACCAGATTAATTCTCCATAAACAAAGATTTTATTGTAAACATTGTAATAATACATTTATTGCAGAAACAAATTTAATTGATAGAAACAAAAATATTTCGAACAATACTGAATTACAAATAGTTGAAGAACTTATGTATAAGCAATCAGAAAAAGACATAGCTAGCAAGTTAGATATTTCAGTATCTAAAATTGATAGAAAACTAAACGACATTTCTTCTCATACTGTTTTAAGACATTCTACTCTTCCTAAATCTATGAACTGGGATGAATTTAAAGCTACAAAAGACACTAAAGGCAAAA
>JBJFGS010000049.1:0-1774 GCA_051892935.1 Candidatus Coprovivens sp. | reverse complement strand
TGTAACTATTCAGACTTATCAACTTGAAAAGAGAGGTTAGTGATAACCTCTTTTAACTTTGGAACAATATTTCATTATTAAATATTGCCTTAATTGACTCAAATGGATTTATCTTTCTTTTTATTGATGTTTTAATAATTGTTAATGCATTTACATAACTTATTGCACCTTTCATCGTTCTAAATCCTCCAGATATTTTAGTTTTATTTTTAAAACATCTTAAATCATTTTCACTTAAATTATTATCAAATGGAACATCAAAATCTTTTATAAAATACAAGTTATTGTTTTTATATTTTTTTAATCTTCTATATAATTTATCAGATTTATCTCTATAATAACTAGATTTTATTTCTTTATTTTCAATCTTGGATAATTCTAATATTTCATCATATGCTTTTTCATATTCTTTGATTTTTTGTTCATCAAATTTTTCGACTCCATATTGAATAGCAATCTTTCTAGTATTGTGCATTCGAAATAATAATTCTTTCATTCTGAACGGCCATGAAATTTCTTTAATATTTTGAATTAATTCTTCTAAATATCTTCCTGTATGTATGTTACATTCATATCTTTCAGTTCCATAACTATATAATGTCGTATCGTGATCTCCCATTATTCCACCACAAAATCTAGGAAGTATATTATCTTCCAATATTGGATTATGTCCTTTGTTTTTATGAACTTTATAAATAACTGTTTCTTTATTGCTATAATTTCTTATATATAAATTTTTCTTATTAAATTTAGCAGTTGTTTCATCAGTAAAATTTATTTTACTATTTAATATGTTATTTTCAAGATTATTAATTGTAAGTTCACTTTTTGAACTAAACTCATATAGAAAATTTACTAATGTACCATTTGAGATATTAATTATATCATTAGTAATCACGCTAAAGAAATCTGATAACCTATCGTAGCTTATCAAATTATGAGCACCTAGTTCTAGACTTAATGTTTTAATGTCATTAGAGTATGTGACATCTGTATAGAATTCTTTGGGCAATAATTCAGTACAATCTTCATCATAAATGAATACATGTTTTTCAATATAAGGATTAATATCAATACCTAATCGATATTTAACTATATTATTTAATTTAGAATTGCCTTTAATTTTATGTTTAATTTCTATAACTTTTACTTTATTATTTTTGATTAAGTCATCAATTTTTTCTTTATTTAAATTATGACCATTATGCCCAAATTGTCCACCAATTTTCTTATTAGTTTTAGTTCTATAATTATATAAATTAGCACTAGTCCTCTTTTTAGGAGTAGTAATATTGGTACTTGATGGCTTAGATGAATTAGAAGAATTTTTATTATTTTGATTTTTTAATCTATCGATTTCATTAAGTAGTTTTTCAATTTCTTTGTCTTTCTCCGTATTAGAATTGATTAAATCCTTTATAGTATCATTAAGTGAAGAAATCTCTAATTTAAATTCTTTTGTTATTTTCTGAATTTCTTTTTTATGTTCTGATTTCATTTTTTTGTTTTCCTCAAGTAAAGAATCTAATTTATAATTTAATTCTTCGAATTGTTTAAAAAAATCTGTAGTATAACCTTTTCTCATCTAAATCACATACCTTTTATAATATAAGTATTACAAAATATTAAAGATAAATCAAGTATTTTAGAACAACTTTTTCATTCTGTGGATAGAGCAAAAATAAGAGTAAAAATTACCCTTATTTCACAGCATATTAATTATTATTAAATATAAAATTGTTGATAAATCAATTTACTAAGTCTGAATAGTTAC
>JBJFGS010000048.1:0-1785 GCA_051892935.1 Candidatus Coprovivens sp. | reverse complement strand
TAAGCATACTTAAATGTCCATTAAGTGCTGTTAATGGTGTTTTTAATTCATGTGAAGCATCTGATACAAATCTAGTTTGCTCATCAAATCCATGTTGAATTTCATCCATCATTGAATTAAATACAGTATTTAATTTATCTATTTCATCATTTACTTCTGAAATTTCTGCTCTTTTATTTAGTCCATTTGCCTTTATCTCATTCATTGTTTCTATAAGTTTCCTAATTTTATATATGAATTTTTTAGAAACATACATGGCTCCTATACCACTTAGTATTAATCCTAAAATTATAGATACTATTAAAATTGGTAAAGAATTATCTATAAAATCACCAAACATTTCATTTTCTAATACTATTTGTAATGTATATTCTGAATTATTTATTTGTATGGGACCTGTTATTAATTTATATATTTCAAAATCAAAAGACTTAGATTTTATATGAATATTTTGATTTGCATAATCAAAATTAATATATTGCCATACTTCTGAAGGTGATTGATAGTATAATTCATTTGGCGAATAAATTCTAATATATTCATCATTTTCATTGTAATCTAGTCTTTCTAAATACTCTATAAATCCCTTTTCTGAAAATTCTATATTAATACTATTAGATAAATTAATAATTTCTTGATATCTACTCTTTACTAAATCTATTTCATGTTTATCTATAAATATCCAGAATACAACTAATTGGCTAACTGTGTATATGGTTAAAATTAAAATAATTGCAAAAAAAGAATTTTTTGTAATTTCTAAGAATATTGGTCGTTTTTTTAGTTTCATATTTAACTCCTCATTATATAACCAATAGACCTAACAGTTTGTATATATTCTTCTTTATTTTCATTATTTAATTTAGATCTTAGATGTCTAATATATACATCAGTAACATTAGTTTCTGTATCATAGCCCCATATTCTTTCTAATAATTCATCTCTTGTAACTACTTCATCTTTATTTTCTATTAATATCATCAACAATTCGTATTCTTTATTTGTTAAGTTGATTTCTTCATTATTTCTTTTAACTATTCTTGATTTTGTATCAATTGTAATATCTTTAAATTTAAATATAGAATCTTTTGGATTAGATTCTCTTCTAAAAACTACTTCTATACGTGCCAATAATTCTTCTATAGCAAAAGGCTTTGATATATAATCATCTGCTCCTAATTTAAGGCCATTTACTTTATCTATAACACTACTTTTTGCACTAAGCATTATAACTGGAGTAGCTTTTACTCTTTTTATTCTTCTACATATTTCAAATCCATTCATTGATGGGAGCATTATATCTAATATTACAAGGTCGTATTCATTATTTAGAGCTTCTTCTAAACCTTCTCTACCATCTTCTTTTATACAAACCTCATATCCTTCATATTCTAATTCTCCCTTTACAAAATCAGAGATACTACTTTCATCTTCAACAATTAATATCCTCTTCACTATAACCACTCCCTTATAATTTATTACTTACTGAAATTATACTTTTATACGATTTAAATGTAGTAATCAATCATCTAATTCTGTAATAATAGATTGGCATATACTGTTACTTTTTAAGAATATTATTTAATGCTTAATTTATATTTGGTTTAAAATATTCTATTATTTATAGATAGCTTTTATTTTTTCTAGCTACAATCTTTAATACAATTATATAATATAGATTTTAGTTTTTCATGAATACAGAATTAGAGTTAAATTAAAATTTTTTAATCTTTTTTAATTTATTAATTTTTATCTAATATATACCATATTATAAATATAAAAATA
>JBJFGS010000047.1:0-29126 GCA_051892935.1 Candidatus Coprovivens sp. | reverse complement strand
CAAAACTAAATTTTCTAATTTTTTGAGATAAGTAGTTTGTCAACACTCTGAAAAAGAATATTTTCATATTCTTTTATTGTTTACATACATCTATCCAACTAGTGTAATTAGAGTATTTTTCTAGTTCTTCTATAGTTAGTTCAATAGCGCTATTAGAGCTACCACATGCTGGGTAGATTGTTTCAAATCTTTTTAGTGATTCGTCTAAGTAAACTGTTATGCCTTCGTTTATAGCAAATGGACATACTCCTCCAATATTATGGCCAATTAGTTTTTCAACATCTTCTGCTGGAATCATTTTAGCTTTTGTATGGAAGATACTTTTGTATTTAGTATTGTCTATTTTAGTGTCACCTGAGGTTACAATAAGAATTGGTTTACTATCAACTAAAAATGATAGTGTTTTGGCTATACGACATTCTTCAGTATTTAGTGATTCAGCTGCTTCTTTTACAGTAGCAGATGATGTTGGTAGTTCAATTATTCTATTATCTATATTATATTTTTTAAAATATTCTTTAACTTTGTTTAATGACATAATATTACTTCCTTTTTTGATTGTTTTTAATAGTAGTTATTCTTATATTTAAGTTTTCATCTTCAATAAATGGAGTATTTAGTAGTTCTATACTATCATATTGAGTAGCTACTCTTGCAAATATTTTGTATAGTCCTTCTGTTTTTGTTTTACTTATGAAATCTTGTTTATCTACTACATGATTATACCATATTTTTTGCCATTCATATTCTTCTAAGAAGCGAATTCTTTCTAATTCGGATAAACTAGATATCTCTTGTAATCTTTCTTCAGAGTATTTTTTATTAAAATCATTCTTGGTTTGTTCACTAAGTATTTTATGGTATCTATATGATAGTATTTGAAGAGATGGAACTCTTATGTCTTCTATGCCTTTTTCTCTTAATAATTTTATGAATGTTTCTAAAACTAAGACACTTCCTGGATTTACATCAGGATTTTCTATACCAGAGTTTATTTTATATAGTTTTCTTTGAATTTTTTTATCTATATGACGTGTTCTTTCGTTTTGAATTGCATAAATATAACAGATTGTTTTACTATTTTCTTCTGTTGTAGCAAAGTATATACTTGGTAAAGTAAAATAATCATTATTATCCCCTTTTAAGTAAAAAGTCATTTTATCATTAGTTTCACACCAAGATGCGTTTTCTTCTTTTGAAGCATATAGTTTATAGCCTTCATATTCATCTATTATAATATTTTTCTTTATATATTCATCAAATGTAGTTGATTTTAAAAATGATAATTGGAGTTTAAGAAAGTTTTCAATATTAGTTAAGTCACTTGAAGACATTCTTAAAAATAGTCTTTTTATGTCTCTGATAAATGTAGCGCGAGGACTTGTTCCACCCCAGTATTTTTCTTTTTGATTTATCCAAGAATTTGTTATATCAGTTAAGAGTTCAAAGAATTTTATGGGGTGTTTAACTACTATAGTTGGTAAGGATGAATTATTGTTATTTTCTGGTAAAGCTCTTGTAATGTCTTCTTGATGAATTGGTGGTATATACCAATCTTTTTTGGTGAATGGATGAGATTTTATATAATCAAATAGTTTGAAAGCAGATTCAGGGAATAAGACATTAATTGCTGGTACTTCTGATTCATTTTTAAAATCTGGCATTGTTCTTGATAAAAATAATGTAACAGATTCTTTGAAATCTAGTATTTCTTTTTCGTTTAGCATAATATCTCCTCTTTGTAGCAGTTATTTTATCATATATTTGGTAAAAGCAAAAAATATTTGTTATATTTTTTTATTAATTATACTTGAAATATCTGAATTTTTTATCTACTTTAGGATCATACCTTGACCTAATTTGGCTTCTTCTCGAGTTATGAAACCACATTTTTTATAAAAATCTTCTTTACCTTGAGATGTTCCTAGATATACTCTTAAATATGGATTTACTTTTTTTAGTTCATTTACTTTTTCTAATAATTTATTAATTATTTGTTTACCTATTCCTTTATTTTGATAGTTTGGATGAACCATTATATCGTGAATATGTAAATATATTATTCCATCACCTATTATTCTTCCATATCCGATTATTTTATTATTATCATATACACTTACAGAATAGGTATTGCTTTTTAAGGCGATTTTTGATATTTCGTAATCATGAGCACCCCAGCCTACTTCATCAAATAGATAGTTATATTCTTCTACGTTATCAATATTTTCTTTTATTGTTATCATATTATTTCTCCAATTTATTTAATTCTTTATAGCTTAGATATTTTACTTTATCTTGATATTTTTCTAAGGATTTTTTCTTTTCTTTTTCTTTTTTAAAGTACCCTTTTGTAGTTCTTAACATATCGTATAGTTGCCATAATGTTGGTGGATAGTTGTATCTTTCTTTACCAAGTCTTTGTTTTATCCAACGAGTTATTACTCTTTTATATACGACTATTTTAGGAATATTTATATAATAAATAATATCTGCTTGTTTACGACCTTCTTCAAATTTAGATCGACCAACATCTTCGATTATCCATGATTTCTTTTTTAGAATTTCTTGAAACATTTTTTCTCGTACTTCATCTTTTCTTTTTATATGACCATTTTCATCATCATATACTAATAAATCTAGTTCATAACATTTTATTTTATATTTTTTTGATAAGCTTTCTGATAAGGTTGTTTTTCCGCTACCAGTTGGTCCTATTACATATATTTTCATATTATCATCTCTAATTGTTTTTATTATAGCATATAATAAAATATCTACTAAGTAGATGTTATAGTGATAACACTTTTTTTACTCGATTATCTTGAGCTACATTAGATGAAGTTAATTCGAATTCTTCTAATAATTCTTCTAATTGTAATGTACCATTAAATATGTTTTGAATGCTATTTAGTATATATTTTTTTAATGATGATGATCCTAGAACATATTCGGTAAATAGTCCATAAGCTTTAAGAATAGATTCAGTATATTTGGAAGCATCTATTAAGTCATAACGATTATATTCTTTAATCCCTTTACTATGTTCTTCTAACATATATAATTCTTGATATAATTCAGTAAGACGTACAGCATTTTGTAGTGGTAATAAGGATTGTTGTTTTGAAGATTCGTAAACGTTAAGTATTTCTAAAAAAATGCTTAGTACTTCACTATTGTAATAATTCTTTATAATACCTTTTATATATGCTAGTTGAGTATGAGTCACTTCGTGAACATAAGAACTCTCAGTCAATTCTGTTATTTGTGATGGAAGAATTATTTCTTTGAATGATACTTTCATACGACTTATAAAGTCTGGATTATCAATAAATGTAATATTTTCGACTACCATGCATTCAGTTAAATCTTGTGATGAAAATTTTACTGGTAGTGATAGCGGATTTATATATTTTATTAATGAATTATGAAATCTTAATGGTATTTCACTTCCTGGGATGTGTCTTAATGCTGCAACATCTATTTTATTTCTTAGAGTTCCTTTATATGGTACTTTAGATAATTTAAAATGACTTTTAAAGAATTTTTTTGCGCCTGCTAAGACTTCTTCTTTAGTTGATGGCCCCAGATAATATGATCTTTTTTCTATCTCTAAATCTTCAATAAAGGTTGCAAATTCTATTAAGTTTTTATCTGGTATTAAAATATTATCTACTGGATCATATCCATGAACTGCTATTTCAGTTTCTTTATCTATTAAATTCATATTAATTTTCCCCTTTTATCTATTAAAATATTTTATTAATTTTTTTGGTTCTTGACTATTTTCTAATGTAATATCATATTTTTCTAGTAATTCTTCTAATGTTAGATATCCATCAAATACTGATTGAATATCATCTAAAATATCATTTTTTAATTTATCACTTCCATAATAGAAAGTAATAAATAAATTATAAGCTTTTAATCCTGATATTAGGTATTTGCAACAATCTAGTAATTCATCTCTTGTAGTCTTACTTTTTCCTTTATGATATTCAATCAGTTCTTGAGCTGATATACTCATTTCATATATTCTTCTTGAATCATTTAATCTTAGAATTGTTTCTTGTTGATCAAGGATAGAAGCATGAAATAGTTCGTTAAAGATACTTAGTATTTCTAAATTATAATAGTCGCGTAAAGCTCCTTTTATATGATCTATTTGAGTGTGGGTTATTTCATGAATATATGATGAAGATGATTGTTCTGTAATAGGATTTGATAAGTTTATTTCACGAAATACTATATGGAACTTGGTTGTAGTAATTATTTCAGTTACTGAACCAGAAAATATATCATCATTTTCAATTAGGTTTATTGGTAATTTTAGAGGATTTATTGGTTTTACAATATGAATTTCTTTTCCTAGTATTTTTTTAATTATTGAATATGGTACATCTTGTAGTTTGTAATAATAATTTAAGAATGTTTTAGCGTCGTATAATGATTCTTCTAATTTCATAGGATGAACTTCATATTCTTTCTTGGCAATAGGAAGTTGTTCTAATTGTTTTAGTGTATCTATTAAACTTTGAGATGGGATTATTATATCGGGATGTGGATTTAAATTTCTTTTAATTATTTCTTCATCTTTACTTATTTTAATCATCTTATTACCTTCTTAATAAATAACTACTTAATTCGTTAACATTTTGACTATTTTCATAGTGTATTTCATGTTTAGCTAGAAATTCTTCAACGGATATTTCGTGATTAAATATTCTTTGAATATCAAGTAATATTTCTTTTCTTAATTTAGGATTGTAATAGTATCTTATAAATAATTTATAGGCTTTTAGTGTTGATTCAGCATATGATGATCCTTCCACTAATATATCTTCAGTAAATTGTTCTTTTTGATTGTGATATTTTTCTAAATCACTAATAATAGAAGAGAGTTCGCAAAGTCTTTCGTTATCATGTATTCTTAGTATTTTATCACTTGTTTCATAAGCATGAAGAGTTTCAAGAAAAATACTTAGAAATTCTGTGTTTGAATAATTAATTATTAGGCCTTTTATATGGTTTAATTCAGAATGAGTTATTTCGTGAGTATAAGAAAGAGTTGATAAATCTGTGAGAGTTCTTGATAGTTCAATTCCTCGATATGAATAATTTGATATTTCGTCATTATTACGGCTTATTACTTCTCGTAAACTACCATAGAATGATCCTTCACCTTTAATTTGAATTATAGGTAAACCATATGGGTGTATAGTACCATACTTTTCTATTCTTATTGGTCCAATTATTGTTTCTTTATAAAAAGGAACGTTTTGAATTTGAAAATGAGAATCTAGGAATTCGCGACTGCTTGTTAAAACATATTTTAATTTTCTTTTTGAAGGAATTATTCTTGAATTATACGTTTGATCAATAAGTTTTCTAATTGAGATTAAATCTTCTGATGGAACTATGATGTCTGGATATTTATTAAATCCACGATTTTTTATTTCTTCTAATAAAGGTGATTGTTGCATATTTATTCCTCGCTTTTGGTTTTTTATTATACTTAAAGATTCTTTTTTAGTCAAAAAAAAGATGACATAAGTCATCTTAATTTAATTCTTGTAAAATAATCTATTTCTGTTTCATTAGATATATAGGCACCATTATTTAACATTACTTTTAATGAAGCTCGATTATCTTTAGTCGTATGCATGTATATTTCATCTTCTTTAATATAATTTTTAGCATCTTCAATAACCATTTTTAATCCTTTTGTAGCATATCCTTTACCACGATACTCTTTTAAGATTGCATATGCAATATGACCATCTCTTTCTTTTTGATATTCATTTAATTCATGAATTACTGTAAAGATACCTATTATAGTATCATCTAACCATAAATAGTATGTTGTCATAGGAAGAGTATTACCAACTGGAGATGGTAATATAGATAGTTCTATTTCATAATTTAAACATTTACTTTTAAATTCTTCTTTTGGTATTCCATAAAAGAAATTACGAAATCCACTTTCTATTAAAGGAAGTTTTGATGTAAAAGTGTATTCTTCATCAATATCTTTTAGATTTGCTTTTTTTATATATAACATATTATTTGATTAGAAGATGGCATTCTATGTCTTCTGATATAAATTTTTTAAAGTTTTCACCATCTTTTTTTTCTCCTATTATTGTTCCATAATGAGTTGGTATAACATATTTTGGTTTAATAGTATTGATTAGTTTTGCTGCTTCAATACTATCCATAGTATATGTTCCGCCAATTGGAATTAAAGCAATATCACATTTTACATTTTTTATTTCATCTATAAAATCAGTATCTCCAGATACATATATTTTTTCTTGATTTAATTCAATGATATATCCTACCCAATTATATGTTTTTTTATGGAAATCTTTGTTAATATTGTAACTTGGTATTGTATGAATGTTTATGCCATCAATACAATACTGTTCATTTGGGCAAACACCTATTATTTGTTCTTTTCTAATAACTGGTTCTAATTTTTCTAAAGGTATTGATGTTGGCATTACAACAATTGTTTCTTCTTTGGCAATATTTTTTAATGATTGAATATCTAAATGGTCATAATGGTCATGTGTTATAAAAATATAATCAGCATCATTTACTTTTTTATCTATTTTATATGGATCAAAATATATTATTTTTTCATCCTTTATTTTTATACTACTATGGCAGTTTATGGAAATTTTGTTTATCATTTAATCACATCCTCTATATAATTATATCATATAAAAAGTAAACAATTATTGTTTACTTGATTTTTTTATAACTTCAACTTTTATTTTTTTTTCTTTTTTCTTTCTTATGGTAAAAAGTGTTACACGATTATGGCAATTTGGACACTTCGCATGATTTATTCCTCTTTTATTAGGAAGAGGAAGTTTTAAGGTTGTTTTACATTTTGAGCACTTTTTATATACGTACTTTTTATGATCTTTTATATTTCTTAATATAGTGTTAAATGGTCTTAAGATACTTTTTTTAATTTTTAAATATTTTTGGTTTTCTTTAGAACGTTGATATTTATTTTTAGACACTATTCTAAAGATAATAATTGCTAATAATACGAATTTTATGATATCTAGGATAAATGTTCTAATAAATAAAGTTATTATTATTAAAATTAATAAAACTATAATTAAGAATTTGTTTAGATCATCTATAAAGTTATTAATAATTGTTTTTAAACTTGGTAACTCACCTTTTGGAAATTGCATTTTAGTCTCTCCTATCGCTGAATATTAATACTAATCTTAGTATTTCTATAATAGTTGTTGCAACACTAGCTACATAGGTTAGTGCTGCTGATGTTAGAACTTTTTGACATGCTTCTAATTCATTTTTATTTAATATATTATATTTTTCTATTTCTTTTAAAGCTCGTTTACTAGCGTTAAATTCAACTGGTAAGGTAATAAATTGGAATAATAAGATGACTAGTTCTGCAATAATTCCTAACCATACTAAATTTAATGAACCAAATAGGATTCCAAATAGTATGGCAAAATAACCGGCATATGATGAAAAGTTAACTAAAGGAATAAGGGAAGCTCGTATACGTAAGAAAGAATAGTTTTCTTTATCTTGAATAGCATGACCACATTCATGACTAGCTACAGATACAGCACTAATACTTTGACTATTATAATTAGAACTTGATAGTCTTACTTCTTTTTTTCTTGGGTCATAATGATCTGTTAAAAAACCTGATACTTCTTTTACTTTTACATTAGATAATCCATTGTTATCAAGGATTATTCTAGCTGTTTCAGCTGCTGTTTTACCGCTTTTTGCTAGTTCTTTACTATACTTATTATATGTAGAATTAATATATAGTTGGGCACTTATAGTTATAATTATAGATAATATTAATAAATAATACATATTTAATTTCACTTCTTTTCATATTGTCTATTTTAATATATAATTATTATATATTAGTGATTAAATTATTAAAAATAATTAATATTTTATATTATATAATACTTTTTATTTAAATAAAACATATTACTTGTGTTAAAATTATTTTAGATTAGGATGTGAATTTATGTTTGAACATATACCGTTTTTTATATTTATAATTTTTGTTGCTGTTGGTGCTTCTATTATAGCAGTTTTTATTTATGGTATTAAGGAAGCAACTAAGGATGCTAAAAAAAGAGAGAAAATATATTCGAATCTTAGAGTTTCTAAATATACAGATATTCACAAATATATAGATATACTGAAAAATAATAAGGAGTTAGAAGATAAGAGAAAGAAGTTAAAGAATTCAAAATGGTGGATTATTCTTATTATATTAACGGCTATAGCTATTACAATATTTTTGAGAATAAAAGTACCTATTATAATATTTATTTCAATAGTAATATCTATAATTATTTATAATCTTTCTGCTAATGGTTATACACGTATATATAAGAATCAAGTTATTTCTTCAATATTAAAGAATTATAATAAAGATTTAACATATCAACCTGATAATGGTATTGGTAAAGATATTTATGATTTAGGTAATTTTGAAAGTTATGATCTTTATCATACTGAAGACTTAATAACTGGTCAGATATGTGGTTTACAATTTACTTTAGCTGATGTTCATACTCAAGATGTATCAACTGATAGTGATGGAAATACTACATATACAACAGTATTCCTTGGACCTGTTGGTGTTGTTGAATTAAATAAATTAAAAGATCTTGATATTTTTATTACCAGTAATAGAGCAAAAATATTTAGAAGTAATGAATATATGGAATTAGATAACCAATTATTTGAAGATAAATTCGATGTGTTTACGAATAATGATGTTTTAGCAATGAGAATTTTAACTCCATCATTTACTAATAAAATATTGGAATTGCACGATAGTTTTGGCTTTTTCTTTGAAATAAAAATGGTTGATGGATTAGTTTTTTTTAGATTCTACAGTGATACATTATTTGAACCTAGTCCTTACAATATTGAAAAAGAAGCTACTGATATAGCATTTTATTTCAATATGTTAGATGGAATGAAAATGATTATGGATGAAATTATAAAGACATTAAAAGACTTTGAAAGGTAGTGATAAAATGGAAGGTGTTTATTTAATATTAATAGGATGTATTGTAATATTAATTTTTATTGTTTCTATATATAATTCTATTGTTGGAAGTTATAAAAAGGTAGAAAGATCTAGGTCTTTAGTTGATATTTATTTAAAGAAAAGATTTGATTTAATCCCGAATTTGGTTGAGACTGTAAAAGCTTATAGTAAGCATGAGGAAGAAACATTGAAAGCTATTACTATATTAAGAAGTAATTATGATAATAATTCTAGTAGTGATGATGCTAATAAATTAAATGCTTATTATAAAAAATGCATTGCTTTGATTGAAGCTTATCCTGAATTAAAAGCTAGTGAAAGTTATCTAAATTTACAAAAAGAGCTTTCTAAAGTAGAAAGTGAAATAGAGTCTTCTAGGAGAATTTATTCTACTGATATTACAAGATATAATACTAAGATACAAACTTTTCCAACTAATATATTTGCTTCTATTTTTGGTTATAAAGCTATAGAACCAATAAGTTTTGATACTGAAGAAGTTAAAATCGAATTATAAAAGAACATTTTGCGATGTTCTTTTTATATTTTTTTAGACATCATTAGGGTTTCATTATTGTTTTCTGTATAACCTAAAGACTTGTAAAATTCTTTTACACTATTTGATCCTGGGCATAGGAGGCTTTGAGTGAATTTACGATGAAAGTATTCTTCTACTATTTGTTTATTATTTATAATATATTGTAATAGTTTTTTTCCATAATATAGTTTTTGTTTTTGGTATTGAGGTAATGTAAATAAATAATCTACATAAAGATTACCTTGAAAATTAGATATATAGCAAGCTGATACTATTTTATCATCTACCATACATATAAATACTAAAATACTTCCATCTTCAATTTCTTTTAAGTAATATAAATCTGTTTCTTCTATATATTGTTTTACGCCATATGCTTGGTAACGCATTCGTTCAACTAAAAGAGCGTTACTATGGCTATTATTCATTACAATGTATTCTATTTTCATTATAAAGTTCCTCTTTTGATTGCATATTATAACAATGTTTATTTTAATTGTAAAATATAAAAGAAGTTAGTTTGTACTAACCTCTTCAAGTCTTTTTATGATATTTAAGTATTCTTCGTAATATATATTTTCTTTAAAAACTATTAATTCTTTTTCTATACTCCAGTAAGCTTTGTTAGCTATTAGGAAGTCAAATACTTCATCATAGATAGTTATTTTTTCTATTGATTTTTCTTTTATATTGGAGATATTTTTGGTAAATTCTTCACTAATATAATCGTTTATTAATGATAGATATAAATCTTTATAGTATGTTTTTAATTTTTTATCATTTATATAACTCATTTTTATGTTTTTATCATTTATTTGATTATCTAATTCTTTGTATACTTCTTCTATTTGAGATTTAGTATTATGAAGATTATCTTTTGATTTAACAAAATTAGGACGATCTTCTTTTAAATTTGATGTATTCAAATAATTAGAATAGTTATCATCTGATAGAAGAAAGTCTAAATTACTTAGATCATCTTTTAAATCACTATAGTATGTTTTTACACTTTTTTCTACTATATTATAATATCCAGATTCTATTACTTCTCTATTTAATATTTTGTTTAGTTCATCATCATTATATAGACCCTTTTCAAAATAATTAATTATTTCTTTTACTTCTTCTTTTATTTTACTTTCTTTTAATAAATCTGTTCCTACTTTGATAGAGATACTTGCTGCTATAATAACTGATATAATTATTATTAAAACTATATAATACTTTTTTTTCATACTTCCACCTTATTTCTTTTATAGTATAACTTTTAAAAAGAGTAAAATCAATCTATCAGTAATGACTTTACTCTTTTATTTTATTTTTTGACAATTGATAAGTATATATTATTAAGTTCTTCTATATTTTTTGAATATAGTATTAGTTCTTTTATCATATCTTTTGTTTCTTCATTAGTTTTTAAATCTTTTTTAGAGCATTTACTCATAAGGTAACTTAACCATTGTAATTTACCATTCATAGCAACCACTAGTGCATCTTTATAATTATTTGGTAAAGCCCCATATTTTTTTAGATATGTTTTTAAAAATTCTCTGTATAAGTCTTTATCTATTTTGTTGTTTTTTTGAGATAAAGTGAAAGCTGCTTCAGCTAATGATACGCTTGGATTTGACATGCCACACGCATCAAAATCTATTAAATACATGTAATCTTTTTCCCAAAGAATGTTATCTAGTTTATAATCATTATGGCTAACACACATATTGTTTTTTACATATCTAATGTTATTGTTACAATTTGTTGCTAAACCTTCTAGAATAAAATAGTTATCGTATAGTAATTTATATAATTCTTGATCAAATTTTTTGAATTTTTTTAGATACTTATTAAAATCAATTTCTATATATTCGTATTGACATGGTAGTTCACTTTTTATATTTAGATTGTGCATTATAGCAAGAATATTAGCTAATTTTTTTATTTTTTTGTTGTCGATGTCTTTTGGTTTTATTGTTGTATAATCTAAGTAATCATATATTAAATAATATCTTTTTTTGTATGTTATAAAATATTTGGAATTAAATTTTAATGGTAGTATTACTGGAACACCATTTTCTTTAAATTTTTCACTAACGCTGATTTGTCTTTTCCTTTTTTTCAAATCAGATTCATTTCTTATAGAGTCTTTAGCATATTCTTTTAATATATATGACCTATTTTGTGTATCTACTTTATAAACAATATTTTGACTACTTTCAATTGGAGATAAATTAATTATAGTACCAAGTTCTAATACATCAAATATTTTACTAATTGATTCTTTTTGTTCTTTTGATAGTTCCATAATACTTCAACCACCTTTATTCTTTTTTATTATACTATATTATTCTTTTTTTAGCTATGAAAAACAGAATGATTTCTCATTCTATTTTGTAGCTTTTTTATGTTTAATGGTTCTTCTTTCTTGATGTGTTACTTTTTTTTGAATTTTCTTCTTTGCTGGAGCTTTTTTTGTTGTTTTCTTTGATTTTTGTTTTATTTCTTCTTTTGATGTTGTCTTTTTATCGTTTATTTTTTCTATTTCAATTTCTTTAATATTTGTTTCTTCATCTATATTAAGAAGTGTTGCTTCTTTTTCTAGTTCTTCAGCTTCAAATTGTTTTATCTTCTCTTTAAGATCGTTAATATACATTGTTTTTGATATTTCATCTTCAAGAGCTTCTTTTGTTATTTTTTGCTCTTTGGATTCTTCTATCTCTTGTTTGATAGCTGTATCATCTACTACTTCAATTTTTTCTTCATTTCTAACAGGAGATATTTTAAAACTTCTTAATTCATCAAGTTTATAGATAATAGTATTTTCAACATTATTTAAGATGTTTTCTGATTCGTCTTTTGTATCTTTATCTTCTTTCATATATCTTATAGATTGTTCTGTTGGTGATACTACACTATCATTCATCTTTAAAATATAAATACAAGCCTCGTTATAATGAAGTAACATAAAGAAACATGAGTCGTTGTCATTTTTATAATATATAGGTTCTCTTAATTCTAGTTGGGCATCTACTAGGTCTTCTATTGATTTAACCTTTATAATGTTTTTACCAGCTATATTGGGAATGTCTTCAACTTCAACGATAATTGAATCATAAGTTCTTAGTATTCTTTTTTTATTTTTTATAAAGGCACTATATTCATCAGGTTCTTCTTTTAGATATATTCCTAAGCACACAATTAAAATAATAAATAGCGCTCCTAATATGATACCAAATCCTGCTAAATCAGACATTATAGTAATTATTATTACTACTGCAAGGATTATTAGGGCAATAATAGAACATACTGTTATTGTTTTTTTGTTATTCATACTCCATACTCCTTATTTATTCTTTATTTCAGATATTTCTACCGAAGGATAACCTATATATGGTATTCTTAATCTTACTATACCTATTATATCATCTTTTGTCTTTTTTTGTACATCTTTTGTACTATTATTATCACCTTTTGTTATTATATATTCTTCATTATTTTGTAATTCAATTGATAAAATACGATGAGTTACTATTTTTCCATCTTGTTCAAAAGCAACAATCATTCCTTTTTTTAAAGTATTGATATTTTTATCATCTACTTTTTCAAGAATAATGGCATCACCTTTTTTTAATGCTGGATACATTGAATCTGATGCTATTGCTGAGATACTATATTTAAATGTTCCGGATACGAGGAATATCGTTACTATAACAAAGACTAATAAAATTCTTTCTAAATAGAAGAAAATATTTTTTTTGTATGTATTTGCTGACTCTTCTTCTTCTTTTCGAGTTGGTTTTGAAATGTTATAAAAGATAATTGCTGAGTAAGTCAACATGAATATTATACTCATATAGTTTCCTAAATTTGGGTAGATAGGTGCTATTATAGGCATTAGTGTACATATTAAAGCATATAAGTAGCAAGTTTTATATCCGTAACGATATGATGTATAACTTAATAAGCTGTTTTTTATTATTGAATAAAATGATATTGTTATTAAATCAATAATATTTAGCATATTTGTTGGGGTAAATGTCGATGTTACTAAAATATCGAAAAGAATTAATAAGAAAGTAATAATATATTGTTGATTAGTATTTTTGTTACATTTTATGATAAATATATAACGAAATATTTCGCTTATTATTATATATAAAATAAGATAAATTGTATTTGATATTGTAAAAGAATTTTTTATGAATCCTGTTGCATTTCCTATTAAGTAGATGCTTACAAGATACATTATAGATACAATGATAAAAATGTTATTTATTTGAGACTTTAGTTTACTTTTTTTGCTTTTTTTATAACCTAAGAAATGATAACTTATAAAAGTTAAAAGCATGAAAAAAGCTACATTAATTGGATTAATTAATGTATTTATTTTATCTTTTAATATGAACATACTTATAATATATATAAATAGTATGATATCTATAATAATCATGGTATTCTTTATACTTTTACTAATATCATTTTTCATATCTTTTACCATATCTTTCTATTATTGATTATATAATAAAAAGGTTTTATTTACAATATTAATAAAATGCTATATATTTCATATTTAAATTTATTTTTATCTTTAAAGATTCGTATATTTTTTCTTGCGGATGAGGATATTCTACTCTTATTTTTATTGTTTTATTACTTTTAGGTTCGATATAATCTCCTTTTTTTATAGGGGTATCATCGACATATGTAATTTGATGTTTTAAAATATTTTGTTCATTATCAATACTTAGTTCTATATCATCTAATTGGGCTTTTAATGTACCTTTATTTTCGATATCTATAGTTATTTCATAGTATTCTAATTCATTGGATAGTTCTGCTTCTATAGTAAGATTATTTTTATCGATAGAAGTTTTGCCTTTTGTAGTACTTCCTTCTTTTACTTTAAGGTTAGTAAAAGAAATATCCCATAAATATTTGGTATCTAGTTTTTCATTATTTATTTGATAAATAAACTTTATAAGTAGTAAACTTGCAATAATAATTGTTGTTAGTATAAATAGCCCTTTTAATATATGAAGTTGTTTTTTCATAGTTATCTTCCTTTGGTTATTTATTATACTAGAAAATTATTTTTTTACAAAGGAAATTAAAACCAAAAAAATTTGATTACTCAAATTTTTTTACTTTTAATTTTAAAGCTATTGTAATTAGTATTGCTGAATATATTAGTACTATTATCATAGAACTATTTTTATCACTAGTTGTAGGATTTTTCTTAATTGGTTTTTCATTTTTCAAAGTTTCATTATTGAATTCAACAATATTTTCTTCTTCTAATGTTCCTTCATATTTAGTTTTTTCTTCTTTATTGATTGTTGTGTTATATTTATCTGAAACATCTGTTATTTGTTCTATACTATAGTTTGATCCTTGAGGTAAATCAACTACTGTTAGAGTTTCATTACTATCTATGGTTATTTCTACTTCGCCATTAGCAGCAAATATTATATATGATTCTATTCCTTTATATATAGTTAATTGAGCTCCTACTACATTATCGATTTTAAGTAAATAGGTATATACTAATTCTTGGTCATCATTTTGAAGATTTTTAATTACTAAGTTCGATTTTATGTCGGCACTTTTATATGTATCATCAAGTTCTTCTTGTAATACTGTAGCATTATTGTTTTTTTTACTATTAAAATCTATGTAACTATCAACTATAACTAATGCGATGGTTACTATAAAAACAATAATGTATATAATCTTTCTTTGCATAGAATCACTACCTTATTCTATTTTTATTATATAATTTTTATAAATTAATAGCAATCTATATTTTTATTTTAGGAATGTAAAGTTTATTTATACAAAAAAGTATATCTATTGATATACTTTATTCTGTACGAAGAGCTTCTACTGGGTCTTTTTTAGATGCTATCTTAGCAGGAATGAATCCAGCTATTACTGTTAATAGAATACTAATTATTATTAATATTATAGCTCCTTTAACTGGTAAGATGGATATATTACTAATATTAAGTAATTTTTTAATTATTATATTTATAGGGATATTTAGTAAAATTGTTACTAGAATACCCATTATGCCTGCTGTTGCTCCTTCAATGAGAGTTTCAGCATTAAAGACACGAGATATATCTTTTTTAGATGCTCCTATGGCACGAAGGATTCCTATTTCTTTTGTTCTTTCGATTACTGATATATAGGTAATTATTGCGATCATTATTGATGATACGACTAAACTTATGGCTACGAATGCTATTAAAACACTACTAATTACATTGACTATTGTCGAAACAGAAGACATCATCACTCCTACTATATCGGTATATGTTATTTTTTCATTTTCAGATTTATCTTTGTTATATTCATCTATTATTTTTACTATTTCTTCTTTAGAATCAAAGTCTTTTGGATAAATATATATTATATCTGGGTCATTTAAATCAGCTACTCCAAGTTGTTTTAAATTTTCTTCGTAAGTAGATATATAGTTGTCTGTTAAGCTTTGAATATAAGAATATTTTTCGGCATCTGACATTGAAGCTAGTTGTTTTTGCTGTTCTTTTGTTAATGAACTGATATCAAATTGAGTGTTCTCTTGGAATTTTAATCCGGTAAAGATGTTGATTTCTGGTTGTTCTAATTGTTCTTTTACGATTTTTGATTCATTTATTTTGTCTACTAAGTGTTCTTTTAGTTCATGAGTATATCCTACTAAACCGCTTGATGTTCCACCACCTATAGCTTCTTCGTTTGGTTTAATAATACCAACTATTTTAATTTCCTCAGCGTTTGCAATAATTTTTTTCATATACTCAGTATCTTGAGATTTATTTATCCAAATACCTTTTTCTTTTTCATAGTAATCAGTATTTAAAACTAATTTGAAAGATAGTCCTAACAAATCTTCTGTTTCATATGAATGTTCTTCAAATTTAACTTCTTTACCAGATGTCATATTAATAAATTGTTCTTTTAGATATTCTTGATCTAGGATACCTAAACTATATAATGTATAATCTGATATTTGATTATTTTTATCAACTATTAAAACCATTTCGTTATAGTTTTCTGGCCAATGGCCATCTATTAAATCATATTGTTGTTTATTTAGCTCTTCATTATCTAACATTTCATAAAATACATCATAGTTAGACATATAACTTGCATAAGCATTTGAAATACCTGATGTTCCAATACCTATGGCATCAAAGATTGTTGTAGGATTTACTCTTACTATTTTTTCAGTATCAGATTTATAAAGATTCATGGTTACATTGTAATCGTACTGAATATCTGTAACGTATTCTTTAATGTTTGTTTTGTCACTATCAATGTATTCTTTGAATGATTTTAAATCGTTATATTGGACTTCTGATGTCATTGAAGTAAATAAATCACCCATTATGTTTTTAGAATGAATCTTACTATCATTATATTCTTTTTCTTGTTCTTTACCGGATAGGTTTTCCATCATAGAGGACATATCGACTGATTCTTTTTCAATTGCAAGTGGATATGAACTTAATGTTTCTTCTTCTGTTTTCTTTATGTATTCGTTTATACCATTTGATAATGATAAGATTAATGCTATTCCAATTATTCCAATTGAGCCGGCAAATGCTGCTAGAATTGTACGGCCTTTTTTAGTCATTAAATTGTTTAGACTTAAATTAAAAGCTGTTTTAAAGCTCATTGAAGTCTTTTTAGATTTTTTATTTTTGTTTTCGTTTTTTTCTTCTTCGATACCATCAAAAGGGTTAGTATCATCAGTTATTTCGCCATCTAGTAATTTAACTATTCTGGTTGAATAATTGATTGCTAGTTCTGGATTGTGAGTTACCATAATAACTAGTTTATCTTTAGCTATCTCTTTTAATAAATCTAGAACTTGTAAACTTGTTTCAGAGTCTAGAGCACCAGTTGGTTCGTCTGCTAATAGTATATCTGGTTCATTTATTAAAGCTCTGGCAATGGCTACCCTTTGCATTTGGCCACCTGACATTTGATTTGGTTTTTTGTTTATTTGATTACCTAGTCCAACTTTTTTTAAAACGGCGATGGCTCTTTTTCTTCTTTCTTCTTTACCTATTCCTGATAATGTAAGAGCTAATTCGACATTTTCTAAAGCTGTTTGGTGTGGTATAAGATTATAGCTTTGGAAGACAAATCCTACACGATGGTTACGATATGTATCCCAGTCACGATCTGTATAATTTTTAGTGGAAACACCATTTATTATTAAGTCTCCACTGGTGTACTTATCTAGTCCACCTATAATATTTAACATAGTAGTTTTTCCACTACCACTTTGGCCTAAAATTGAGACGAATTCATTTTGGCGGAATTTGATATTTATTTTATTAAGGGCTTTTTGTTTAGTATCAGCCACTTCGTATGTTTTGGTTATTTGTTTTAGTTCTAACATGAGCATTCTTCTTTCTAATTCCTATACAACAAGTATATGATAGCATAGTTATTATTTTCTTGTAAATAAAGCAATTATTAAAAATAATAAAAGAGTTCTTTTGTTTATAGAACTCTTTTATCTTTTAAAACTACTAGCCCAAACAATTATAGGAAATATTTCTAATCGACCAAATAACATTCCGATACTTAGTATTATTTTAGAAAAGTTACTAAATATAGAGAAATTTGAAATATCAAAACATAGACCTACGTTAGCAAATGTCGAGAATACAGCATTGATAGTTTGATCAAGGTTAAATCCATCAAAACTTATTAAGAACATTGAAAATACTATTATACCTATATATAGTAAGAGAAATGATTTAGTATTTTTTACGGTTTCTTCATCAACTTTCTTTCCTTCAAATGTTATTGTTCTTACACTATTTGGATGAAATGTTTTAAGAATATCTCTTTTAATGGCTTTAATACATATAATAAGACGTGATATTTTAAAACCACCGCAAGTACTTCCTGCACAAGCACTTATAAGCATTAAAAGTAACATTAGTATTCTACAGGATGTTGGGTATATATTTATATTTCCAATACTAAAACCAGTACTTGTTATAATTGATGATACATGGAAAGCTCCTTCTAGGATAGCATCGCTTATATTATTAAACATAGATAATGTATTTAATACTATAAATATTGTAGATCCTATATATATTAAAAAGTATATTTTTAGTTCTTCACTTTTTAAAGCATTTTTTATGTCTTTCATAATAATTAAAAAATAAATATTGAAGTTTACTCCGAATAAGAACATAAATATAGTTACAATCCATTTGGCATATACTGAGTATGTAGCTAAGCTACTATTTAAGATTGAGAAACCTCCTGTACCAGCTGTTGCAAAAGCTATTAGGAGACTATCAAATATTTTCATACCGCCTATAACTAATAAAATAAATTCAAGAAAAGTTATTCCTATATAAATACCATATAAATAGAATAAAGTTTTTTTTATACTTGGTACTAATTTAGCAACACTTGGTCCTGGCATTTCCGCTTTTAAGACATGCATTGATTTATCATTTTGAGATAAAGGGACGATTGCCATTATGAAAGCAAGAACGCCCATTCCACCAATAAAATGGGTAAAGCTTCGCCAAAATAATAAGCCATGGGATAGATGTTCGACATCACTATAAATTGTTGCTCCGGTTGTAGTAAATCCAGATACTGTTTCAAAGAAAGCATCAACGAAGTGAAGATTGTCTCCTATTATAAATGGTATAGCTCCAATCAAACTTATTAATAACCAAGCCATTGTTACTATTACGAAACCATCTTTGGCATAGATATTTTTGTTTTTTACTTTTATATTATTTAGGATGATTCCAAATGTTATACTAATAATAGCTGGTATTATAAAAGGATTGATGGATTCATGATATATTAAAGATACTATTAAAGGAAAAAGTAGTAAAATAGAAAATCCTATTAGTACTTTACCTAGATATTTATATACTATTTTATTTCTCATATATTACTCCAATATATCATTGATATCTAATATTTTTGAATCTTTATCTATTACTACAATAGTATCTTTTATTTTTATTTCATCATTTCCACTTGGGAAGATTATTTTATCATTTCTTAATATAGCAATTATTAGTATTCCATCATGTAATTTAATGTTTTTAATTTTAGTATTTAGTTTTTTGAAATCATTTTTTATTTTGAATTCTAAGATAGAAAACTTATCGTTATCAAATTTATATATTGATTCACAACTACTAGCTTCACTATTTTGCATTGCTCTTACATATTTTACTATTTGATGAGTTGCTATCTTATGAGGGGTTATTATTGTACCAACATTAGCGGTTTCAATAATGCCATCTAGGTTAATATGATTTACTTTAGTAATTATTTTAGGAACTTTATTCATTGAAGCAAACATCGATAAGATTATATTTTCTTCATCTATACTATTTAAAGAAACAAAGGCATCACATTTATCAAGTTCTTCTTCGTATAGAATGTTTTGATCTGATGAATCACCATTTATAATAAGACTATTAGGAAGTTTTTCACTTAAAATTTCGCATCTTTCTTCATTTATTTCAATTATCTTAGTTTCCATATCCATTTCGTTTAAAGTTTTAGCTAAGTATAAGGCTGTATTTGATCCACCACTTATTATTACTTTTTTTGTTTGTTCAGATATTTTAGCAAATTTTAGAAAATCATTTATATCTTTTCGTGTTCCTGTTATATGTAAAATATCATTTTCTTGTATCTTCGTATTACCTTTAGGAATAACTATTTCATTGTTCTTTTCAATAGCACAAATAATTATTTTGCCGTTTATTTTATTTGATAAACTATTAATAGTTAGACCTTCTAATATTCCTTTATGTTTTACTTTGACAGAAATCATTTGAATTCTTCCTTTAAAGAAGACAGTTGCATCTAAGGCACTTGGAATACTTAAAATTCTTGCAATATAGTTGGCAGTTAGTCTTTCTGGATTTATTGTCATTGATAGACCTAGTTCTTCTTTTAAGATTTCTGTTGATGATGAATATTCAGGTGTACGAATGCGAGCTATTGTATGTTTTGCTCCTAATTTTTTACCTAATAAACAACATATCATATTATGTTCATCTTGTTCCATTACACTTATTAATAGGTCTGAGTCTTTTATACCAGCTTCGATTAAAACGTTGGCATCTAATCCATTACCATTTAGATAGTTTAAGTCTTCATTATTTATTATATCTTGACATCTAGAAAAGTCTAAATCAACAATAGTTACTTCATGACTTTCTTTAACTAAATTTTTAGCTAGGTATTCTCCTAGTTTACCAATACCTACAATTATTATCTTCATATTATCTCTCCTAAATACTTCTGTTTATCAATTTTTGGTATATCTAAATCTAAGACTATATTTGATAAATCGGTAATATTTTTTTTACTTATTAAATCTTTATAAGTAGGATATTTATTAAGTAAAATGGAAGATATTTTTTCTTTCTTAATAGTACTTTGATTTAAAAATAAGACAGCTTTTTCAAATGGCAATTCTAAATACTCAATCACTTTTTCTTCTGTTAATAAAGGCTCATCAATATTTTTAAGTCCTTTATTAACTTCTTTATATACTTGATATAGATCGACACTACTGATTTTTTGATGAATTCCTAGATTAGTATTGGTATTTTTTCGCATTTCTATATTAGCTAGATATCTAGCTACCTCATTTTTTATTTCATCGTATGTTACATTATAAAAGTTATATTTGTCATCTAAAATTATTTGTTTATTACTTAATAAATTTTTAAATATTAAATGATCTTCTTCACTAAATAACTTATATAAATCGGGGTTTGAAAGAATTCTTGCAATTAAATGATCTTTTTCAATACTTTGACGTGGGGTTTCAATATAAGCAGTTATTTCTTCTTTGTATTTATTAGGATTATCTAAAAATAATTCAGTTGCTTTATCTAAAGGTAGTGTTTTATATATCATTTGTTCTATTGTATAAAAATCATTACTAATGATTGATAAGGCTTTTAGTTTTTCTTCTAATGTTAAATCAGATATTATTTCCGATATTATAGAGGCGTTATTTTGAGTCATTCTTTCAATATCGGTATCTGGCTTTCCGGTTTTATCATTGTCTATTTCTTTTGAAATCATTTTAATAAATTCTTCATTATTTAATGACAATAAAAAAGAAAGAATATCTTGTTCTGTTAGAACTTGGGATTTTACATTATTTAAGAACTCTTTTATTTTTTTCATATTATCACCATGTATACTATTATATCATATTATATTGTTTTATTATTTTATAAATGTGATATAATACTTGATGAATTGGGGATGAAATAATGATAGTAGTAAGAACAGAAGAAGAAATAAATAAGTTAAGAGAAGCTGGTAAAGTTGTTGGTCTTTGTCATAAATATTTACAACAGTTTTTAAAACCGGGAATTAGTACTAAGGAATTAGAGGTTTTAGCTAAAAAGTTTATCGAAAGTAAAGGATGTACTTGTTCTTTTGAAGGATTATATGGTTTTCCAGGAAGTATATGTATAAGTATTAATGATGAAGTTGTACATGGAATACCAGGACATAGAACTTTAAAAAATGGAGATATCGTGAAGCTAGATATTGGAGCTTGCTATCAAGGATATCATGGTGATTCAGCTTGGAGTTATATTGTTGGTGAAGGTAATCCAAGAGATATTAAATTACTTGAAAGAACTGAAGCTGCTTTGATGGCTGGTTTAGAAGCAATTAAAGATGGTTGCACTGTTGGAGATATTGGACATGCTGTTCAAAAAGTTGCTCATAAATATAATTTAGGTGTTGTTAGAGAATTAGTTGGTCATGGTGTTGGAGATAAAGTTCATTTAGAACCAGACGTTCCTAATTATGGAGTTGAACATAAAGGGCCAGTACTTCATGCTGGTAATGTAATTGCTGTTGAACCAATGTTAAATCTTGGTACACCAAATATATATATGTTAGATGATGATTGGACTATTGTTACTGATGATGAAGAAAATAGTGCACATTTTGAACATACTGTATTAGTAACGAAAGTTGGCTATGAAATACTAACTAGAAGAGATATTGAGTTAGATCCTGAGGATGTAATAAAATAAGCAGTAATACTGCTTTTTTTATTTAAAAATATTTACAATAATACTGAAAATATGCTATTATTAGAAAGCTTATTTGAAAGGGGATTAAAAATATATGAAAAAAACAAAAATAATTTGTAGTATTGGTCCTTCTACACAAACTTGGGAAAACTTTAAAGGTATTGTAGAAGCTGGTATGAATGTTGCAAGAATTAATTTTTCTCATGCAACAATTGAAGAAAGAAAAATAGATGAGGCTTTAGTAAAAAGAGCTAATGAAGAATTAGGTGCTAATATAGCTATTCTTTATGATACAAAAGGTCCTGATTTAAGAACTTGTTCTTTTGTAGATGATAAAATAGAACTTGTTAAAGGAAATACTATTAGAATATTAGAGTTTGATGGTGAAGATAGATGTGATGGTACAAGTAGTTCTATTACTCTTAATTATCCTAATGTATTAAAAAATTTACAAGTAGGATCTACTATTTTAGTAGATGATGGATTTTATAAGTTAATTGTAAAATCTATTGAAGAAGATGGTGTTACTTGTGAAATAATGAATTCAGGTACGATTAAATCACGTAGAGGTGTTTGTTTACCTGGTATTAAATTAGATGTTCCATATATTTCAGAAAAAGATAAAGAGGATATTAAGTATGCTTGTGAAAATAATGGTGATTACTTAGCTATATCTTTTGTTAATAGTGCTGATGATATTAGACAAGTTAAAGAATTATGTAAAGAATATGGTAGACCTGATATGCCTATTATTTCTAAAGTTGAAACTCAATATGCAATGGATAATTTAGATGAAATAGTTGAAGAATCTGATTATATAATGATAGCTAGAGGAGATTTAGGTATTGAAACTGGTGTAGAAAATTTACCTTTATATCAACAAATGATGATTGATACTTGTCATGCTTATGGTAAAGGTGTTATTATGGCTACGCAAATGATGTATTCTATGAAAACTAGTATACGTCCAACTAATGCAGAAGTTACTGATGTTGCTAATGCAGTTATTGCTGGTTGTGATGCAATTATGACTAGTGATGAAACTACTATAGGCAATTATCCTGTTGAAACTATTGAAACTATGGCAAAGATTTGTGAAAATGTTGAGCAAGTCACTAAGTATAATCTAGATGAATTTAGATTGAGTGGTACAGCAATACATAATACTATTGCGAGATGTGCTGTTGATGCTTCGCAAGATTTACCTATTAAAGCGATAGTTGCTTCGACTTTAACTGGTAGAACTGCTTTAGATATTGCTTCTTTAAGACCAGAATCGTTTATAATTGCGACTGTTACTGATAGTAAAATTGCTCGTAAGTTATCTTTAAAATGGGGTGTTTATACTAAGTTGGTTCCAATGTATAGCGATACTGATGATATTGTATCTGATGGTATTAAAGCAGCTTTAGAACTACTTGATTTACAAAAAGATGATTTAGTATGTGTAGTTGGAGGATTTCCACAAGATTCTCATACTAATTTCTTAAAGATAGATAAGATTAAGTAATAAAAAAACTCTTAAAAAGAGTTTTTTTATTGGAGATCATTTGGTAATTCATTATCTTTTTTTAAAATGTTTACGATATTAATATTAGAATCTTTTTGTTCATTTATTAGATCTATAATAGGTTTGTTTTCTTCTTTGATGTAACCTAATACTCTGTTTGTTCCTATTATAATATATGGAGTAATTGGTTCATCTTCAAAATATGTTAAAGTTTTTATATATATTTCTTTATTGTGTTCATCTTCTATATCAAGATAATTTATAATGAATAAATCTTTATTATTTTTATGGTATCTAGTAATGAATTCTAAAAGATAAGAACAATTGTCTTCTTTTTCAGTACAGAAGATATTTACTACTAGTTTATCATTGTATAATTCTTTTATATAAGGTTTTTCTCTACTACTAGCAATATATCCTATTTGACCTTTATAATCTATTTTATACCAAATGAAGTTGGTTCCTCCTATTATATCTAGTACATTATATATATCTCCTTTATTAACTTCACCTATTATATCGGATTCTATATTAGCATTTTTTCTTATATTTATATAATCATTAATTATTTTTATTTGGAAGTCACTATTAGCTTGAATAATTGTTTCTTTATATATATCTTTTTTATTAAGAGATACTATTACTGTGATAGATGCTATTTCTATCATAAGAAAGACTATAATTAATATTATATTTATTTTATTTATTGTTTTTTTCTTATATAAAGATTGAAGCTTGTCATTATTAATTTCTTCTTTAATACGATCTTTTTCTTCTATTTCTTTATCTATCTCTTTTAATTTATATATACCAGGTAGGAATATAAATAGTGTATTTAGAAAGACTATTATATAGAAACAGTTACCTACTCTAAGATTATTAATATAAATATATATGTATATTATTATAGATATTATTATATTAAGTATGTAGGGTATTTTAGATAGTTTAAATGTTTTTTTAGATATTATTGATAAAATACAACCGATAAAAGTTAAATTAACTATTATAGATGGATATAAGGATATTATTCCTTCGTATGTTTTACTAAATTGAATTTGTTGAATAGTGTATTCACTTTTTATTGTTTTTAAGAATAAAGTATCTGATGATATTAAAAATAGAATACTAAGAAATACTATTATATAGATAATGTATGTAATAATAGATATTTTTTCTTTATATGATTTTATAGTGATTAAGTCTTTATTATTATTTATGGGATTTCCACAATTTGGGCAAGTTTTAGCTTTATCACTTATTTTATGAAGACATTCTTTACATTCTATTAAGGCCATATTATCACCACTTTTTCTATTTTATTATAATATACTATATAAAAAACATAAAGAGATTACTCTAAAGTAATCTCTAATTTTGTATTGGAAGTAATTACTGTTTCTGGAGCTATATTAAATGTTTTTACGTTTCCATAACCTGTAATAGAGTATTCTATTTTTAATAGTTTACAAAGAGTTATTGCTTCACTACTACTCCATCCAGTTATATCTGGCATTAAGTAAGTAGAATCATTGGTTATTAGGAATACTTTATTACCTATTAGAACCTTTGAGCCTTTTTCTGGATATTGGTTTATTACGTATTTTCCATTACCTAATCTGATAACTGTAAGTCCTAGTTTTTTTAGTTTTTCTTCCGTTGTAGAAGAATCACTGCTAATAAAATTATTTATTTCAATTATTTTATTATTGTCTACTTTTTCGACTGATTCAGTTATGTTTTTGTATTTAGCTATTTCTTCGACTACTTTGGTAACCATTTTGGCAAAGTCTTTATAACTACCATCATATTTTTTTACTGATACATATATTATATATTGAGGATTTTCATATGGGAATACACCTGCAAAACTTCTAATGTAGTCGTATTTCCCTGTTTCATATTTACCGTTGCTTCCTGTTATTTGAGCTGTTCCGGTTTTGCCTACTAAGGTAATATTATCAGCTTGGTAGTATTTAGCATCTGTTTTACCACTATATACAACATCATATAACATTTCTAGCATTTTATTGATGTTTTCTTCTGTAGCTTTTGTTCCTAGTTCTGTTACTTCGTGTTGATATGTAACTTCACCTGTTAAGCTATCTACTATTTTTTCTACTATATATGGTTGTATTTCGACCCCATTATTAGTAAGGATTGTTAAAGCTTGGAGGTTTTGAATTGGAGTTGTTGTTATTCCTTGACCAAATGAAGCTGTTGCAACTTCTGTGCGATAAGTAAAATCAATATCTCCGCTTCCTTCGTTTGGTAGTGTGATACCAGTTTTTTTACCGAATCCTAATTTTGTATAGTAGTTATATAATTCTTCTCTTCCTAATTCTAAAGCAAGATTAGTGGCAGCTACGTTTGATGAATACGAGAATCCTTCATCGTATGTTATTGTCCCCCAACCTTTACCATTAAAGTCTTTTATTGTGGCATCATCTACTTTAATTGTTCCTGATTTATATGTTGATGTACCTTTATATTTTCCCGCTTCCATAGCAGCTAGAAATGAGTATATTTTCATGGTGCTTCCTGGTTCATATTGATATGCTGTTAATGGATTTAAATAGCTTATTATATTAAGTTCATTTAAATTAAAAGTTGGATTTGAAGCAGATGCTACTATAGCACCTGTTTTTGCATCCATAACTGAGAATGTTAGCCATTCCATATTATTGTTGTTACTAATATCTTTTATACCATTTTCTACAAATAATTGTATTTGACTATCTAATGTTAGGTAGATATCTCTTCCTGATTCAGCAGGTTCTGTTATGGTAGTTGTGTTAGGCATTGTGTAACCATAAGCATCTTTTTGATATATAGTATAACCATCTTTACCTTGAAGTTCTTCATCAAAATAAGCTTCTATACCCATTTCTCCAACTATTTTGTCATTATCATTACTTCTTGCATATCCTATTATATATGGAGCCAAGGTACTATTTGGGTAGAATCTTTTTGTTCCTTCTGTAAATTCAATACCAGGTAAATCTAATGATTCTATTTGTTTTTTTACAAGACTATTTATTTTACCATAGTTACCAAATTCTACTTGGTATACACCTTTAGTATTTAATCTTTCTAAGAAGTATTTTTTTGATCCTCCTAGAATAGATGATAAAACTTCAGCTGTTTTTTCTTTATCTACAACGTGTTGAGGATTATCAGGATCTTTGGTTCTTGTTTCTGATAATATAGCTATTACTTTATATGATGTAACGTTTTGAGCTAAGGTTTCTCCGTCTGAAGAATATATTGTCCCTCTTTGAGCTTTTAGGATTTCTTTTTCTGTATTTCGATTATTAACAAAAGCTGTTAGGTCTATACCATCCGTAGTTGGTGCTAATGCAACAAATGAAAGTTTTATTACAATAGCAAAAAAAGAAAAAATAAGCACAAATAAAATTAAGATATTAATATTTACTGTACTCTTTTTTCTTTTCATATAGCATTAACTCCTTGCCTTATTCATTCATGACTACTTTAATATTGTCATTTTGATATGTTAAACCATTTTCTGTAGCTATTTGTTGCATCGCATCGTATGAAGCAAGGACATCGATTTCAGCTTTTAAACTTTCGTTTAAATTTTCTTGTTCTTTGATGTCACTTTTTATTTCTTCTAAAGCTATGTTTGTTTCTGATAGTATAGCTTTAGTATAAACATTACAAACAGGTATTGCAAGTAATATTACGATAATTATAAAGTATATTAATCTTTCACCATGATTTTTTTTAGGCATTTGTTTCTTTTTTCTTTGATTATTATTTGCCATTTTATCATATCCTTTCAACGATACGTAATTTTGCACTTTTGCTACGAGAATTTTCTTTTAATTCTTTTTCGGTAGGTAGGATTGGCTTTTTATTAATTAGTTTTAACTTAGGTTGATATTCTTTAGGAATACTTGGCAATCCTTTTACTAAATCATCTACTTCACTATTTTTTTTGAATATTTGTTTAACTATTCGATCTTCTAGAGAATGAAATGTTATAACGGATATTCTACCGTTTTTATTTAATAAATCAATTGCATCAGGTAGTACTTTTTTTAGAACATCGAGTTCACCATTTACTTCTATTCTTATAGCTTGAAAGATTTGTCTTTCAGGATGATTTTTATTAAAGTATTTAGCTCCTACGGCTGATTCAATTATTTTTACTAGCTCTTTTGTTGTTTTTATTTCTTTTTTTAATCTTTCAGAGACAATTTTCTTAGCAATTACTTTTGACATTTTTTCTTCACCATAGATGAAGAAAATGTTTGATAGTTCCTCTATTGTATATGTATTGACAATTGTATATGCAGTTAGGTCTTTTGATGTATCCATTCTCATATCTAATGGTGCATCTGTCATAAAAGTAAAACCACGTTCTTTGTTGTCTATTTGAGGACTAGATAGACCTAAATCAAAGATAATTCCATCGACAGAAGTAATTCCTTGTTCTGCTAATTTTTCTTTCATATTAACAAAGTTACTATAAATAATTGTGAATTTATTACTTATTTTTAGTAGTCTTTCTTTAGAATATTTGATAGCTTCTTGGTCTTGATCAAATGAGTATAAATGGCCTTTTGTTAGTTTTTTTAATATTTCACTGCTATGGCCACCGTATCCTAGCGTTGCATCTACATATATGCCGTCTTCTTTAATATTAAGACCTTCTATTGATTCTTCTAATAAAACACTATAATGTTTCATTTAAATCGCCCCCGTTGAATAAATTTTCTGCGATATCTTCAATTTTTTCAGCATTTTCTAAGAAAAAATTATTCCAACCATTTTCTGACCATATTTCAATACGGTCATTTGCGCCGATAACGACACATTCTTTTTCGATACCGGCGTAACTAACCAATGGGGAGGTAATGTTAATTCGACCTTGACGAT
>JBJFGS010000046.1:0-1858 GCA_051892935.1 Candidatus Coprovivens sp. | reverse complement strand
AAAAGGGGCTGTAAAAAAATAAAAATTTAGGAAACTATGTAGAGGCTTGCAGCCTCTTTTTCTTATAGTGAATGATAATATATAGATTTTATTTGAATATTTGTAGTTATTATTAATAACACTGTTATTTTAACCACAATTAAAACAACTCATTGTTTGTATGAGTTTTTTTAACTTGGTAAGTAATCTAACCTGTATTTTTTGTTGTGATATTTTGCCAAGTTAAATCCGATTATTACCAAATAAAACTCTAAATTTACCTTCTTTAGCGAAACTCGTGTTATTCTTCTAAAACTATAGTCCTGTTTTATTACACCAAATGCTCCCTCCGCTTGTATGCTTCGTTGCTTTCTAAGTTCTATTCCTAATGGTGATGCTAGATTATCAATAACCTTTTTGTGATAAGATGTCAAAGTCTTATTCACATTAATTATCCTATCTCCTTTTCCTTTATGACATTTTTCTTTGAATGGACATCCCTTACAGCTTTCACATTTGTATTTCTCGACAGTTCTTTTATCGACATTGCCAGCTATAGCTACCTCACCTATCTTATTAAATTTTCTATCGTTTGGACATAGAATATTTCCTTCACTGTCTTTTTTGAAATTAACACTTCTAAATATGTCTTCGTGAAATTTTTTGTCATGAGTCTCTCTTTTCCATAGTGGAAACTTCATGTACATTTCTATTTCCTTTTTTTCACAGTATTGATAAGTTTCGAGATTACCGTATCCTGCATCAGCTACTGGGTAAGTGGGATATTTACCAAAGATTTTTTTATACTTCTCCATTATTGGTATAAAACATTTATTGTCTGCTGCACTTTGACTAGTTAAGCCAAATAGAATATACTCATTGGATACTGTCAGCTGCCAGTTATATGCTGGCAAAAGTGCAGTGTTCCCCATATAATCCGTCTTCATTCTCATGAATGTGGCATCTTCATCTGTTTTACTATATGAGTTTCTTTCTTGACCACATTTTTCTACCTTTACGGCATATTCCTTTAGTTTTTCAACTATTTCTTTAAGCTTTTGGTAGTATCGTTGTAGCTTATGCTTTCTTTTCCCTGAGCCATATACAAACTCTATTCCTTCAGCTTCCTTTACTTTGCTCAACACTTCCAAGTAACTTTCCAGTTCTTCTATCTGATATTCATCTTCTGTTTTTAAATATGTTCCAATTGGTAGAAACGTTGAGGCATTTATTTCGTTTAACAGTTCCGTAATCTGGTGAAATTTTTTGTCTCTTGAGCTAGTGCACGCTTTCTTCCATACCCAACTATATTTGTTTGGAAATGCCTCCATCTTTGTACCGTCAATAAAAACAGTTGAGATATCTATGCCTTCCTTCTGGATAATAAACTTGACTATGTCATTTGAGATGCTCTCTATATTCTCTAGTAGATAGCTGTTGATGAAATTACATATTGTCATATGCGTTGGTCTTTCTCCGCCTGAAAGCCACATAAATCGAATGTCATTTCTACACAGTGATTCTATTTTTCTAGTTGATCTTACTTGGATCATATTCGCAAATAACACAATTTTCAGTAATGTTTCAGGGTTGTATCCTCCTCTGCCTCTGGTTTCTTCTTTTTGTTTAACCAGATATTTCTTAAGATTTACTCCTTTCAGTACTTCCATGAATGTTACAACTGGATCACAAATATCTATTTTTGTTGATAAATCTAGTGGCAACTGAAGCTGAAATGTGTTATCATCATAATGCGTTGATGGTAATAACATATTTGTTTTCATACAAATATTATACCAAAATAAAACCCTAAGATTTGGTCCTAGGGTTTTATTTTGTATTTGTTTGAGTTGTTTATTTTTTTACAGCTCCTTTTTTT
>JBJFGS010000045.1:0-30704 GCA_051892935.1 Candidatus Coprovivens sp. | reverse complement strand
AGATCATTTCTTGCTACCAAGCTTTTTCTTGGTTGCATTAGTAATATACCAAATCGTTTCTTTTAAGTCAACTATTTTTTAATATTTTTTAATATTTTTTTAGCTAACTTTTGGTATATTTTTGCTTTTTTCAGCAACGTTGAATAATATACCACTTTGTTTTTTTATTGTCAACTTTTTCTTAAACTTTTTTCAAGTTTTTTTATTGACCGATTTTGATATATTTTTTTACCTTTTTTCGGTAACGGTGTTTAATATACCACTTGATTTTTTTTATGTCAACTTTTAGTTGATATTTTTATAAAAAATCTTTTTTGTGTTACTTTTTACCACTTTTTTCCTCAAAAGTAATCTCATTATATCACATAAAATGACCTTGTCAAATTTTTCTTTATATTTTTTTGATAATTATTATTTATGTTGTTATAAGACCATTTTATGTCTTGAATTAATTCTATGATTTAGGGTTTAAAAAAATGCTTTTTTCAAGCATTTTATTGTTTTTTCTTTTCTAAATTAGCTTTTATTCGTTTGATTTCACTTTTTATATCTGGTAATGATTCAACTTCTACTAGTTTTGTTCCACCTGTTGTATTTTCTGTTATGCTTTTATAAACATTTTCTTTTAAGATAATGGCGTAATCAAATTGTTTAGCTAGAAACGATTCTATTCTTCTACTTTTAAATTCTGGAATATCTTCTTCTTTTAATATACCGCTTTTCATTTTTAAAGATATTTCTTTTTTTAAGCATTCTTTGAAAATAATACGTTCATTATATTTTTTATAATATTCTTTTCTTGCTTTATTGATTATCTCATATTGATTTTCGAGTTCTTCTTCTGACATATCAAGCATATTTTTAATTAGTTCATCATATTTTTGCTTTAACTTTTTAAAATCTTCTGGTGATTGATGCTCTTTATCGTAATTAATGAAACTTTGAAAGTACTTTTCTAGAACTTTTTGCATTTCTTTTTTAGGATTTTCTATTGATTCTTTTGCTGATGATTTTTTTTGTTCTAGTTCAAATTTAGCTTTTAAATCATCTATATATTCTAATATGTCATCCTCTGAACTACCACTTTTTCTCATTTCAGTGATTATGACATTAGTTTTTATTTCAAATTCTTTTCTTTTTTGTTCTTTTATTGTGTCTATGTTTGGTATTTTGATATTTTCATAATTTTTTTCCTCATTGTTTGGAGATGTTTTTTTAGTATTCTTTTTTTCTCTTGGACTTTCTTTAACTTTCATAATACCACTCTTCTCTATTATAATTTTAATGTTATTACATAAAAAAAGCAATACATTATGTATTACTTCTCTGATAAAACTGATTTCATTTTTAAACTTGCTTTTTCAACGTCTTCTTCATATGGAATCATAACATATCTTTTGTATTTTGGTGCTGTATGAGTTGGCAATGATGCACCTTTTCCATCTACCCATTGTGTTTCAAATTTCCAAGTATCCATTGTTTCTAGTTGTTCTTTTACAAAGGCTGTTATTACATCACGAGGAATATCTGTACGATATAGATTACTTAATGATTCTAGTAAATCATCATATTTTAATAATATACTTTTATCTGATAGCACTTTTTTAAGGACAGCTTCTAATACTTGCTGTTGATTTTGAATACGATGTCTGTCACCGCTAGCATATGCATATCGTTCTCTTGCATAAGCTAAGGCTTTTTTACCATCCATATCGTTCATTCCTTCTTGGACTGTCCAGCCTGGTAAATGATATGATCTAAATGTTTTATCACTGTAGATTTCTATTCCACCAACAAGATCAACAACTTCTTCTACAGCATTCATGCCTATTTTTATACTATAATCTATTTTTACATCAAATAAGTCTTCAATGGTTTTTGCTGATATTTCTAAACCATATATACCTGAATGAGTTAGTTTATCTTTTAATCCTGTTTGACCATGAACTTGAACATAGTAGTCTCTTGGAATACTAGTTAATAGTATTTTATTAGTGTTTGGATTAATTGTTGCAATCATATTAACATCTGATCTTGATTTATTACTAATATTATTACTACGAGAATCACTACCTGATATGTATATATTAATTGGTCTTACTAAATTAGAACTTTCTTCATCTTTCTTTTCTATTTCTGTTTCTAAATTAAATGTATATAGTATTTTAATATTATCATCAATATCAGAATAGTCATCTTCTAATACATCGATATAAGCTTCATCTATTAGCATAGAATCTATTTTCTTATCAACAAGTAAATCATATAATTCATATAAATCTTCGTATTCTGTTGATTCAGTTGTTACAATATCATTTAATAATTCTATAGGATTTTTTTCTTCTTTTAAATAACCTAGTTTTTTATTTTTTAATTCTTCTATTTTATTATAGGAACTATCTTTTAATACTATTACGTTGTAAGTAGATGTTTCTATAATATTATTATTGAAGGCTTTATTTAAGAAACTATTAGTGTTGGTTGTATAGTTTAATCCTATTATAGATAGTATTATATATAATATAGATATAATTATACCTATTATTCTTATTATTTTATTTTTTAATAATAGTAATACTATTGTAATAATATTTATTAATCCTATTATACCTATAACTAATAGAAAGTATTTTGTTGGTAGAATATTTAGTTTATGTATATCAAGTATTAATAATATGGACATAATAAGATTAAATATTATTAATGGTATTCTAATTAGGTTAAATTTATTTTTCATATTATCACTCCTTATTTTATTTAATTATATATTATTTTTTTAGAATTAAAAACCTTTTAAATATAAAAAGAAATGTTTTTTACATTTCTCTTATGTATTCTAGATGAATTGCATATACTCCGTTAATGGGAATTGCTTCTTTATAACCTTCTAAACTATTTATTGATTTTATTCCTTCTTCATAATCATCTGTAGATGATAAAGTATATTTAGTACCTTCTTTAGTAAGTAGTTCTTCGATAGAGGAATACCAATTAATTTTTATTATTTTGCATAATATTACTTCTTTATCATAAGAAGTGAATTCTATATAGTCATTTTCTTTTAAAATACTATAGTCAAAACTATTATCTAATTTAGTAGCTCTTATTTCTACTTTTTTTGTTTTGTTCTTGATTGCATTAAATGCTCTATTATTTATATTTAGTTTATATGTCATTTTTTAATGATTTTCCTTTTTATTTTTGTGCATTGTTTCAATGAAGTGATATCCGTCTCGGCACATTTCTTCAATATCTTTTTCAGCTTCCCATCCTAATATTTCTTTTGCTTTGGTAGGATCAGCATAGCATGATGCTATGTCACCAGGTCTTCTATCAGTTATTTTATAGTTTACTTTTATATTATTTACTTTTTCAAATGTTTTTACTAGTTCTAATACACTATATCCATGACCTGTTCCTAAATTGAATGTATCTACACCTTTTGTCTTTAGAACATGTTCAATAGCTTTTATATGTCCTTTAGCTAAATCTACTACATGTATGTAATCTCTTACACCTGTTCCATCTTTGGTATCATAATCATTACCAAATACATTTAAGACAGGTAGTTCGCCTATAGCAACCTTTATAATATAAGGCATTAAATTGTTTGGAATACCATTTGGATTTTCTCCTATTAAACCACTTTCATGAGCTCCAATAGGGTTAAAGTATCTTAGTAATGCTATACTCCAAGAATTATCAGATACATATAAATCTCTTAAGATATCTTCTATCATAAGTTTTGTTGAACCATAAGGATTAGTTGTTGATAGTGGGAAATCTTCTTTTATTGGTAGGCTTTTTGGTGAACCATATACTGTAGCACTAGATGAGAATACTATATTTTTACAATTATACTCATTCATTACTTCAAGTAGACTTAATGTTGAATCTAAGTTATTACGATAATACATTAGAGGTTTTTTTACAGATTCACCGACAGCTTTTAAACCAGCAAAATGTATAACTGCATCTATTTGATTTTCAGAGAAAATCTTTTGAAGAGCTTTTTTATTACATACATCTTGTTTATAGAACTTAACTTCTTTACCAGTTATTTGTTTTATTTTATTTACTACTTCTCTTTTTGAATTACTAAGGTTATCTACTATTACAACTTCATAGTTATTATTTAATAATTCTACACAGGCATGACTACCTATGTATCCTGTTCCTCCTGTTACTAATATTTTCATAATTATCACTCCCTTATTTTATTATAACATATGTTATTGTTTTAATTAGTTATATCTTCTATATTGAATTCTCCATCATATACTTTGGTAGCCGGTCCTTCCATTATTATGTGATTGTTTTCTAACCATGTTATTTTTAAATCGCCACCTAGTAGATGGGCTGTTATTGTACCTTTTTTATTATTTAATAACATAGTTGCTACTGCTGATGCACATGAGCCTGTGCCACAAGCCATTGTTTCGCCACTGCCTCTTTCCCATACTCGTATTGTTATTTCGTTTTCACTATTAATGCTAACAAATTCTACATTTGTTCTATCTTTATAATATGGATCTTTTTCAATAATAGGTCCTAATTTTAAGACATGTTCATCAGTTATTTTGGGAACAAATATTATGGTATGAGGGTTTCCCATTGATACATCATATACTTCTTGATTGTGTAACTCATGTTTTATTCTATCTAAATTTAATTGACTACCATCGTGACATGTTGGAATTCCCATATCTACTTTAACAGATTTTACTAGACCATTTTCAATATTTAAATCTAAGTATTTGATACCTGCTAATGTGTCTATAGTTATACTTTTTTTGTCTGTTAGATGTTTTTCATATACATATTTACCTACACATCTAATACCATTACCGCACATTTCTCCTTTAGAGCCATCAGCATTATATATTTGCATAAAGAAATCAGCTTTATTACTTTTAGAGATTGTTATTATACCATCTGCTCCAATACCTTTATGTCTATCACTTAATATAATAGATAATTTACTATAGTCTATATTATCATTATTATCTTCAATATAAATATAGTCATTTCCTAAACCATGCATTTTTGTGAATTTCATGTTATCACTCCTAAATTATTAATCTTGGCATTAATGAAATTTCTTTTTATAATATCTTAAACTATATAATTAGATAATTACTAGAATTATTTTTTTAGTTTACATATGAATATTAATTGTTTATAAGTATTATTTTATCTACTTTCATATGTTATTTTATCATATATAAGATTGGTTTTCATTAATGATATAAAAAGCTAATGCATTATATGCACTAGCTTTTTTATTATACTTTTCTTTCTTTTAATAGTAATCTAAATAATATTATTGAGCCAATAATAATAAGTAAATACATAATATAGTCACTAGTATTAGGATTACTAGCTACAAAGGTTGCTTCTATTGTTACATCTGATGATGGCATTGTAAAGGTGTTTGAAGTAAATGTTATAACATTACCATTTGCATCTGTTACTTTAATTAATCCTATTTCATAACCATCTATCGGTGTTATTTCAAATGTTACTGGTTCTCCTGGAATTGATGAAGTGATAGCTTTTATTGTACCATTACCATCAGTTTTAGTTTCAATATCATATGTAAAATAATATTTTATTATTGATGGTTTTTTTCCAGTTATTTCTTTTTCTAAATCAATTTTTTTCGGAGCTACAATGTAGTTACTTAATAAAAATAAATTGTTATTTAATATTTTGGTCTTTGTTATTCTAATCCCACTATTATGATAATAATTATAGTTATCATTAACTATAGTTTGTAATTCTTTACTATATATTTCTTTACTATTAAAGTTATATTTTTTTAGTTCAAGTTGTGATTTACATGTTTCTTCGTTTCTACAATCACTTCTATTTGATATATCATTTTCAATTATGACATAATAACCATCATTAGTTAACTCGATATTGATATAGTTTTCAGAAATGTTATTATTACTAGATATTAAGTTTCCTTTTTTATCATATACTTCTACTCCATAAGTCGATAGTTCATAATCATAATAAGCTAAAGCTATGTAATTATCATTTTTTATGATTGAATAATATTCTTTGTCTTCGTTTTCTTCATTGTTATTTAAATCTATTAAAATATAGTAGTCTTGCCAATACTTTTTTAAATCTTCTTCAGTTTGGTCTCTTACAGAATATATTTCTAATTTAGATAAGTCTTTAGAAAGAATAATTGTATATAGATTATCGATATCTAAAATAGCTATTTCATCTTCTAATTCATTTGTGTAACTATAATAGGATCTTAATAAATCAATTTCAAATTTAGTTTCTTTTATAATCTCATAATCTTCGTCTAAATAATAAGCGTTAGTGTAATATTTAGATGGTGAAACGCTATAATCACCATATGAATCTAAGCATAAGAATTGTTTAGATTCTTTATTATATACTACTATATCGCAAGATACATCATCCAATGATACTTCTTTTAAAACATTACCGGATTTATCATAATATATGGCATTTTGGCTTCCATAGGCAACATAGCCATCTTTAGTTTCTGCTACATCGTAAATATTTGGCCATTCTTCTAGGTAATCTCCCCAATCATAGTTTATGTTTTCTTTTGCATTTACTAAGAAAGGAAATAACAATATTATTATAATTAATTTTTTTAAATACTTCATACTATCACCTATTATATTAATTATACTATTTATAGTATAGGGTTGCAATTGATAAATAGATACAAGATAAAAAACTATATTAATATTAATATAATTTTGAAATTAATTGGTATTTATTCTTTTTATTATTTTTTGAAATTTTAAATTAATTATTATTATTGTAAATTTTAGTTGTATAATTTTTTTCATCTTTTGGTATTTTCTTTGTAAAATTAATAATTATAATAGAGATTATTACAACTACAACAATAAATATTAGTCCAGTAATTATTATTATATTCCAGTCGGCATATATTATTGATTCACTAGGGTTATTTGGGTTATAGTAGACTATTTTATTTTTTTCAAAGCTACTACGATTACTAAATTTACTAGGTGATGCTGTATATCTAATACCATCTACTTCATATTCATATGTTGCATTACAAAGTTTGCTACCATCACTATAACTACAATTAGTATAACCTTTTAATACTCCTGTTGTGCTTTCATATTCTTTTGTTTGATTATGTTCTGAAATAGTACAATATAATCCCATTCCCAAAAATCCTAATCCTACCAATAGCCATAAGCCAAGAAACATTATGCTTAAACAACCTATTCCCAATTTTAAATACTTAGCTGATTTTGCTCCCATAACGATATCATTAGGAGTTAAATCTTCTAGATTATTAAATTTATTTATATCAATTAATTCTGTTGAACAATATTCACATCTTATGTTTGTGTTTTTATTTTCTTTATTACAATTTGGACATATCATATTATAATCACCTTTATTTTTTTATTTTACCAGGAGCCGCCTCCGCCACCACCAGAGCCGCCTCCTGATGAGCCACCTCCTGATGAACCACCTGAACTGCTATAAGGACTAGAAGATAATGATTTTTGAGCAGATGTCATTGTATTATTCATAAATGAATTAAAAGAAACTATATTAAAAGATCTTTGGCTTTCATACCAAGATGGAGCTTGTAATGTAATACTTTCAAATTTCTTAATCCATTTATCTGATACACCTAATACATAAGTGTATGGTAATATGTTATAAAAATAACTAGGATCTTTCAAAACCATTGCTTCTAAATTATCTTTTTCAGCTGTTTCTAGGAAGTTTTTAAATCCTTTTAATTTACCTAACATTTCATTACCATAAGGTGTTCTTTTTGGCAAATATTTTAAACATATACATAATATAGTAATACATAATAATCCTATTATATATATTGCTAAATAATAATAATCTTGTTTTAAGAAAGGCCATACCATTGAATACCAAGGTACTCCAGCTAGCATTCCTCCACAGATAAGAGCAAGTATTTGATCAAAAATCGACAATATTTTGCCTTTACCTGGTACAGAAACTTTTTGTTTTTCTCCAAATAATGTTGATAATATTATCGTAAAACCTATACTCGGAAATAATAATGCAAATAATATTCCAGATGATTTTCCATAGGCTTTGATTGGAGATATTGTAATTAAGCAATAAGTTAATATAATCATTAATACAATAAACTTTGATTTACTAGATGCTTTTTTTTCAAGTATTTTTTCTTTATTTGTTTTACTATTTATATTAGATAATATCTTATCCATAGTAGTATAAAAGTTATTATATAATTCTGATGAAGTAACTTCATTATCATTGCTTGTATCTTTATTATTACTAAAAATAGAAAAATGGGGAATTTTATTTTTTCTATCAAATAATCCGTTAAAAAATAAATATTCATTTATATTATTACCATCATATTCTTTTAATTTAGTTATTTTAAATCCTTGAGATGTTGATAATAGAGATTTTTCTTCATATTCTGATATTTTTATGTATCCTTTATTTGCTAAATATACTAGTAAAGATGTAACATCTTGATTATTTGCTGTTCCCTTATACAAAAAGCCGACTTCTAAACTATTAAAACCTTCGGGTGGGGAGAATTCAACCGTTTCAATAACTTGGTTATCTTTACCATATATTCTCCAGATAAAAAATGATATTAAAACAAATGATATAGGTAAGATAAGAGAAATTATCATCATTGGATCTAAATTATAACTAGTTCCCACAAAATATCCTTCTGGTAATTCTAATCTTATTGTTAATGCTTCTCCTGGGTTTAATGTTTTATTTACTTTACCAGTAATGACATTATCATTTACCTCATATGTTATATTTGAACTATCTGTTGAACCTTTTTTTCCACTTGAAAAACCTAGTTTTGATTTATCAAATTCTTTAGGCATTGTAATAGTAAAAGTTATATTACTGATGCTTGTATCCCATTCATTACCAATTAGATTAAAATATAGTTCGTCGTAGTCTTTTCCTTTATCTTTTCCGATGTTATATAAATAACTAATTGTATAGTTTTTTTGTCCGGTTAGGGTACGATTTGTATCACCTATTTTAATTACTTTATAACCATTTTCGTTATATAGTGAATAATTTTCATTAACACTTATTTCACTAATTGTAGCACGATTATTTGAGGTCGTTCCATCTAATCTTGTTACTTTATTTTTTAATGGTATTTTTCTATATATACCATGTTTAGCTATATTAAAATGTGTTTCGATATTTTCAGTTATATTAAATGTATTATTTTCGTTAACAATAATATTAATATCATAACTATTTATAATATAATCATAATTGCTTTTTTCTGTAGATGAAGCAAGTACATTAATAGGAATTAGTATTAGTGATATTATAAATATAATTGTAAAAGATGAAATATTTGTTAATAATTTTTTCATTTTTCATTTCTCCTTATAAATCTATTTTAATATTACTACGTTCGTTTTCTTTTATTTCAAACATATTTTTTTCTTTATAACCAAATATACTAGCTATTATATTACTTGGAAACATTTTAACTTTATTATTAAAAATTCTAACTGTTCCGTTATAATATTTTCTGGCATTGGCAATATCTTCTTCTATTTTTGTTAATTGTTTACTTAAATCTTTAAAACTCTCATTTGCTTTAAGATTAGGATATGCTTCTGCTAGAATCATTAATTTATTAATATCGTTAGATAATATATTGTTAATTTCAACTTTATCATTTATGTTCTTTTTTTCATAAGAACTATTTCTTAAATTGATTACTTCTTCTAAAGTGTTTTTTTCGTATTTAGCATATTCTTTTACTATTTCTACAAGATTTGGGATTAAATCCCATCTTTTTTTTAAATATATATCCATTGTAGAGAAAGCTTCTTCTACTTTATTGTTTAGATTTATGAAACTATTATAAGTTGTGAATAGTAATAATAAAATTATTATAACTACTACTATAATTATATATACCCACATATTATCACTCTCTTCTATTATGATTATAGCATACTTTTATTAGGTGTTTATTATATATTTACTATTATTCAGTATTTGTCTTTTGTATATTAATAAGCAAGATAATAGTGCAATAAAGTATTGCACTATTATCTTTATCTAATTAATTTATTATTATCTTTTTCTAGTTCTTTTAAACTTTTATCTGGTGTAGGTAATTCTTCGGGCATAGTACCGCCTAATCTCTTAATTGTATTTCTAATTTCCTTTCCAACTTCATAATGAGTTTCATTTGCTTTACTTTCCGACTTAATATTTTCATTCTTTAATTTTTGTTCTGTTTGAGAAATCCTAAACAAGTTAGCAATCAGTTCATCACTACCCATATTATCTAAAATGTCTTCTCTATATCTAAGTTTCTTTCTTTTGGCAATATCATCTGCAGTTTCTCCGTTATATAATCCTTTATAACCTGCATTATGAAATCTATCAAAGTTTTTTACTCCAGCATTTCTAGCAGCAATATTTAAAGAATAATTTCCTTTTCTAGTTAAATTTCTTTGATAAAATCTCTTCTCATCTTCGGTAAGTTCACTATATTCTTTTTCACTTAATTCTTGTTTTCTAGTTTGAATAGCAAAGTAAGTTTGGCCTAAAGCTACCATCTTCTTTTTAGGATTAGCATTTTGAACTATTAAATAGCATATATATCTTGATAATTTATAATCTTTAATAAATTCTTCTTTTCCCTTACCAGTTATTATTGGCTTCTTGACTTCGGGAAGCCAATATGAATCATCATTATTGCTATTTTTATAAGCTAACATAGCCTTTTGAATTACATTATTGAAATTCTCCCATTTGCTATAATGAAGCAAAGGCATCAACTCGCGTGCATACCAGTATTCGTTTCCGTATTCATCTATATGTTTTATATCTTCGAACATTTTTTCATTATAATTTTCTAATTCAGTCATTTTTATTTTCCTTTCTTTGTTTAATTCTTTTTTATTTTAAAATTATTTATTTTATATATAATCACCTCCTCTAGAAAATAAAAAAAGAGACATCTTACTTTCGTAAGTGTCTCCGCAGTCATGCATATTTCTATTTTGCCTCTAGAAATACACCCTATCGTTTAAATTGTCTTTTAAATATCAGGCAAACTATTTAAAATATATGATTAAATGTCTTATATATTAAATTATGTATTTGCGTTCATAACTTGTTTTTTATGTTGAATTATATTTTTTACTCTTTATCTATTAATATATTATTACTTTGATATAGGTTAGATTTATAACTTATTAAGTTATCTTTAGCTAATCTATATACTATGAAACATTTAGGATAGTTTGAACTATTAATATAAGATATATTACTTTTAATTATATTATAGTCTTTATCATCTATCATCCAATTTAATGCTTGAGAATCAGCTTTTTCTTCGATATCTATTTCATCTATATAAGAAACTATACTAGTACTTTTAGCTTTATTATAATCACTTTTACAATGAGCTAGTTCATGTAATAAAGCAAAATAAATATCTGCTATTCTTTTATGTTTTCTAGTAATGTATATTGAAGGTACATTTCCATTTACTTTAAAGGCTCCTCTTATTTTAGAACCTGGTAAGTCATCTTCTATAACTAATTGAATACCATATTTATTGAATTCTTTGATTAATAATTTTTCATTAAAAATATTGTTAATAGCATTATTTTTTATATAATTAACTAGTTTTATAATATTATCACTATTATATTTATCTACTTTTTGATTTTTGGCTATTTTATAACATCTTTCTAACCATAACATTAATACTTCAGGTTTATTGTTATTACTTTTATAGAAGATGTTTTTATCTATTTTATATAAGTTATATGGATTATCTACTCTTAGATATTTTAATATGTCTATTAATATATCTATCTTATTATCTATATAAGTAAAGTTAATCCAATTTTTCTTAATTAGTTCTTTATATGAGAATTTGTTTAAGTATTCATTTAATGTAATGTTTTTTTCTTTTATAAATGTATTAATATATTCTTCAATTATATAGTTTTCTTCCATCTTTAATATATAATCAGTAGGTATAGATGTTACTATAGATATAGCTACTATGATATTAGGAGATAGACTTACTTCTCCATTTAATATATCTATTAAATGTTTTGGGGTAATACCTATTCTTGTAGCAAATTCTTTATTAGAAATGTTTTGATCTTCTAAATAATCTTTTAATACTTCAGCAAATCTTACATGTGTCATATATATCACCTATTTTCCTTTTAAGTATTTTTTAAAATCTTCATAATGATTATCAGATATGTATTCTATATTAATCGTATTATTCGATATAGAAAATATAAGTCTTAGTTTTCCTGTTTTGGAATTTTTATCTATTCCGAATCTATGATATCCTGATAAGTCATTTTTTAATTCTTCATATCCATAAATATATGAGAGTACATTAGTTTTTAAATCATTTATATCTTTTGTTGCTTCAATATGAGATATTATTTTTGATAATTTATTTTGTGCATCATAATTCTTTTTTATTTTATTCTTAGAATTTTTATATCCTGTAGTTTCTTTTATGTTCACAATTCTTTACTTAATCCTTTCTATTTATTATTCCTCTTTTTATTCTTATCGTTAAATAATCTCATTTATATAGTTTATATTAACTTATTGGTTAATATATGTCAATTATTTTATCTATTTTTATTATTATAGATAAATTATTTTTTTACTTTTAAAAGCAAAAAAAGAGACATCTTACTTTCGTAAGTGTCTCCGCAGTCATGCATATTTCTATTTTGCCTCTAGAAATACACCCTATCGTTTAAATTGTCTTTTAAATATCAGGCAAACTATTTAATATATATGATTAAATGTCTTCTATATCAAATGAATATTTATAACTAATCTTTTCATATAAATTAGTTTCTGTAAAGGCTTTTTCTTTTTGAGAATAATCTACTATATTTTTTGTATTATATTTTTCAAAAAATTTTATTACTTTATTTATTATATCAAGTTCTTCATCATATACTAAGTTATTACATTTGGAACAAACCCTTCTTTTAGAGTAAAATTATATATCATCTATTTATGTAAATATTCTTTAATGTATATTTTTTTAGAATCACATATACCACATTTATATTTATTCATATATTAGTTACCATCCTTACTAATTAAATAACTATATTAGTATAGTAACGTATGTTACTATACGTAGTTAAATAAAGAGTAACTTATGTTACTTTTTGCTCGTATTTTTTGTATACTACATTTATCTACTCAGTATATTTATATTATTTGATACTATATACTTAGTATTTATTAATTTATAAAAAAAAGAAACTAATTAGTTTCTTCTACTTCTTGATTATGGTCTTCTATTAGATAGTTTTCTTTTGTATTAATACTTTCATTTTTTATTTTTTCGTCATATAAATTATAACTTAGTAACCCTATATTAATCCATATTATTGAATACATAATATATAGTCCTAATATTATATATGTCTTTTTATCTAATCTTTTTAAATATATGGAACTTATAGTAAGTATAGTTAAGGCAATCCATGCACATGACATGAAATAGAATATTGTAAAAATAGGATCTATATTATTAAATCCTGTAATCATTGCACTTGTAATTGAAATACCCAAAAATATACTAATTACATTAAACATTATTGTACTTGTTGAATTTTCAGTTTCTGTTATTTTATTGTCTAATTTTTGATTTACGTTATCAAATTTTAATGTAATATACTTAGATTGTATTTCTCTATATAGTTGATTTACTTCTAATAATAAATCATTTAATTCTTTTTCTTTTGAACCAGTTAAAGATGATTCTAATAGATTGATATCATTTAGATATTCTTGAATATCTTTTTCTATTCTTAACAATTTATTTTCTGTAATGTTTTTTCTTAAATCTGCTAATGTTCTTCTTTCTTTTTTTAATAATCTGTTTAATTTGAATTCATAATCTTTTACTATACTTTGTTTATTTGATTTATTTATTACTTCTAAAGCAGATACTATTTTGTTGTATTTTTCAAATATGTCTTGGACTTCTTTTAAATCTATTTTTTGATTATTATTGTCTTTATTTGACACTATTATCTATTATTCCTTTAAACCATTTTTTTGTTTCTGATTTTTCAATAATAATATTTTTTTCAATATCTCCATCATATTTTGAATTTATTTCTTGCCAAGGAGAACCTTCAGAGTGAGATAATGTTACTAAATCAAATGGTGTATAGTCTTTAAATAAATTATAAAGAAATTCTATGTAGATTTTATTATTCTGATTAATAATAATACTCTTGGTATTTATTTTTATTGGATATTTACCAAATGTTTTGTATTTTTTATAAATAATATCGTTAACTGGGCCGAAATTCCACGCATAAAAATCTTCGTTATATAGTTTATTGTCATCTGTTATTGACATGTAGATTGCTTCAAGAAAGTATAATAGTTTTTCTAGCATTAAATTTGTTACTTCGCGATTATTATCTTCAAAATATTTAATAATATATTCTGAATTTTTTATAATGCTTCGTTCTATTTCGTTCATATTCATACCTCCTATATTGTATTAATATTATATCATATATATAAATAGAAGTGATTTATATAATATCATTATTTATGTTTTAATCAATATTAAATACCTCCTTCTACCTTATATTTACTAGGTATATGTGTTGATTTCTTTTTTTATAAGTATTTTTATTATTTTTAATATTACTTTTTTAAATAAAGAAAGAACATACTTGTGTTGAACAGTATGTTCTAATACTTTTATATTATTAATCTCTACTAAATACATCTCTTGTATATACTTTATCTTTAACATCTTCTAATTCTTCATTAAATCTATTTGCTATTATAACGTCTGATACTTTCTTAAATGTATCTAAATTATTTTCTACTTTTAGATTTTCAAAAGAATCTCCTTTTATAGTTGGTTCATATATTATTACTTCAACATCTTTTGATGTTATTCTTTTTATAACACCTTGAATAGCACTTGCTCTAAAATTATCTGAATCTGTTTTCATAGTTAATCTATATACTCCTACTACTTTAGGATTCTTAGATAAGATAGTATTTGCTATATGATCTTTTCTAGTATCATTTGATTTTACTATTGCTTCAATTAGGTTTTGAGGTATATCTTTGTAGTTTGCTAATAGTTGTTTTGTATCTTTAGGTAAACAATATCCTCCATAACCAAATGATGGATTATTATAATGAGATCCTATTCTTGGATCTAAGCATACTCCTTCAATTATATCTTGAGTATTTAATCCATTTACTTCAGCGTATGTATCTAATTCATTAAAGTATGATACTCTTAATGCTAAGAATGTATTAGCAAATAGTTTTACTGCTTCAGCTTCTGTTGAATCCATAAATCTTACTTCAACATCTTTTTTTAGACATCCTTTTTTTAGTAGTTCTGCAAATTCTTTTGCTCTTTTTGATTTTTCTCCTACTATAATTCGAGATGGATATAGATTATCATATAAAGCTTTTCCTTCTCTTAAGAATTCTGGAGAAAATAATATATTGTCTATATTATATTTTTTCTTCATGTTTTTTATAAAGCCTACTGGTATAGTTGATTTAACTATCATAGTAGTATCGATTTTCATATCAATTACTTTTTTTATTATATCTTCTACACTAGATGTATCAAAGTATCCTTGTTCTTCATCGTAGTTTGTAGGTGTACTTATTATTATAAATTTAGCATTAGTAAATGCATCTTTATAATCTAAAGTTGCCCTTAGATTAAGTTTTTTATTTTTAAAGTAGTCTTCTATATATTCATCTCTTATAGGAGATATTCTATTATTTATCATTTCTACTTTTTCAGGTATTACATCTAAAGCTACTACTTCATTATTTTGTGATAGTAGTGTTGCTAATGATAATCCTACATATCCTGTACCTGCTACTGCTATTTTCATTTTATTACTTCCTTTCGATGATTATTTGTTGTTCCTTTTTATTATAACATTTTATTATAATTTGATAACAAATAAAAATATAATATTAACTATTGCATTTCCTTTTTAAGATTTTTGATAATAATTTTTTATAGTCAAAAATGCTATTTATATATTTAATATTTAATATTGCATATATTACTACTCCTAGTACTACTTGAAGCATTATTCTGATTATTGAATTCATTTTTATTAAATTAAATGGATATATCAGCATAAACATTATAATTGCTTTTAATATGAATGGCAAAGATAATTTTAAATAATCCTTTATGCTTATTTCTTTTCTAACCATAAAGCTTTGATATAACATGACAATGGCTTCCGCAGCTATGGTTCCTATGCATGCACCTATACTTCCTAAATACGGAATAAATAGTAAATTTAGTATTAGATTAGTAATTGCACCTATAATAACTGATCTGATATAAATTTTGTCTTTTTCTTTTGGTATTAAATATTGGGTTCTTATTACATTAGCAAATGAAATAAATGGTAGTGTTGAACTAAGGAGGGATATTACTATTCCTGATTTTTGAAATTCGTTGCCTAAATATAATGGTGCAAAATTATAACCTATTGTTAGCAAACCAAAACACATAGGTACAGACATAAACATTACAAAAGATATTGACTTTGATATGTATTGATTTACTTTTTCATTTTCACCTTTTGCAATGATATTGGAAATTCTAGGTAGCATTACGGTACCTAATGCTGTAATTAGAGTTAGAGGAATATTAGTAATTTTCTCACCTTGTTCGTAAAAGCCAACTTCTGTTACTCCAGAAATAATTCCGAGCATTACTTTGTCCATCATTTTATATAAGCTTACAGCTATCACCGGTATAAATAATAATAAATTTGGCTTTATATGACTTAAGACATCTTTTATTGCTATTTTTGTATATGAAACTTTGTTTTTTATAAATCCCCAAAGAACCAACTGACTTAGCAAAGTCATTCCAGCCATTATTAATGTATATATCCATAATTCATCCTTTTGTTTAACTAATAAAAAAATCAAAATTACTGACCCAAGCTTTAAAATAGTATTTCTTGTAATTGTCATTTTAAATTCTTCTAATCCAAAATAGAACCAGTTAATATCAACAGTAGCTGATATAACGTACAATACTTGAATTAAAGCAATTATTTTATAATTATTAACGAATAATAATACATATATTAAGTATATGGCTGTTACTATTGTTCCTATTAATAATTGAAAAAAGTATATGCTCCAGAATTTTTTCGATAATTCTTTTTTATTATCTCTTACTTTAGCTATTGTTCTATTACCATAGTTATTAATTCCTAATAAGCAAAATAGCATAAAATATTGAGCTATTGAATATGTATATGAGAATGTTCCTACTCCTTCTGCCCCTACTACTCTAGATAGATATGGTGCTGTTATTAATGGTATTATTAATATTAGTACTTGATATATTATATTATATAAAAAGTTTTTTTTAGGCGAATTACTATTCACAGTTGTGACCTTCTTTTTCTTTAACGTTTTTATTTAAATAATAAATTATTGCAAAAGATAAATACATAAGAGGAGTAGAGGTCAAAGATTCTGTTAGGCCCATAATAATTAATGAAAAAAATAATATTAAGCCTACTTTTGTTTGAAATGTACTTTTACATTTTTTCGACATTTCTCTAAAAAGTATTGTTATCAGACATAGCCCTATGACACCAGTACTATAAAGTATAAATAAATAATAATTATGTGGATGATTACCCAATAACTTGTATGACATTATTTTATCTGTTTCATATCCATAGCCAAAAATTAGATTTTGAGATATATAATATTTTGTTTGTTTCCAAATATAAATTCTATCTGATAATGTGACATTTTTTTGAAAAACATTTTCTATAATATATTTAAATAAATTTTGAATATTAAATTCAATTAGTAAATATGACAATAATCCGCCTAATAAAAAAATAGTAAAATAATTTATTTTTTGGGGGATTTTTATTTTTTGAGTAAATATAATTAAAATAATCATAAATCCAATAGATATTAATCCAGTTGTAGACTTTAATTTAATAATACTAATAATACTAATCAAAGAAATAATAAAATCAAAAAAAGAATACTTATTATTATAGTAATAGTTTTTGTAACAAAATCGTATGCAAAGTGATATTACTATATATCTGGAACATGGGTTTTTCGAACCTAATAACCAACTATAGACTTCATTACCATAACTAGTATATGATGAAAAAATACCCATAGGAAATAAATATAAGGTTATTGCATTAATTATTATATAAATTGTTGTTATATATACAATTGCTTGAATTACTTCTTTTATTTTATTTTCGCCACTAACAAATACAACCAAGCATAGTGTAAGTTGATTAATTATTATTAAATAATTATACATAGATGAATTATTTTTTAAAATTGACAATAATAGAAAATAAATAAAATATAGAATCATTACAAGCTCAAATCGTTCAATATTTTTTTTTCTTTTCTTTAAAAGAAAAATTGCCATATATATTATAAAAAAAACTAGATTAAATAATGCATATAAATTATATAGTAATGGTATCTTTTTTAATGGCTCTGGCATAAGTAATACCAAAAAAGTAAATATTATAAAAAATTTTGTTGTTGGAATTTTATACTTGTTCATTATCTTTTTCTCCATTTACAATGTTTTTAACTAATTCATAATATTTAATTCCAACATTTTCTTCACTAAATTTTTTTGAACTTTTTAATGCATTGTCCGATATACTTTTTAATCTTGCAACATTAGAGCTAAATATTCCATTTATCGTTTTAGCAATACTTTCTATACTATTAGGTTCAACTAAATAACCATTTTTCTCATTTATTATTATTCCGTCGATTCCTTCTTTTCTTGTTGCTATTGTTAAGCATCCTCTACTCATAGCTTCAAGATAAACTAGTCCAACAGTTTCTCCTACACTTGGCATAACAAATATTTCACTATTATCCATATATTCTAGAATTTTTTCTCTTTTAACTTTAGGTATAAATTCAACATAATTTTCTAATTTTAACTTTTTACACAACTTTTTATATTTTTTTTCTTCAGGCCCTTCACCTATTATTGTAACTTTATTAATTTTGTTTAAATCTATTTTTTTTATTGCTTTAAGCAATAAGTCAGCGTTTTTTCTTTTAATTAGTTTCCCTACATATAGTATATTGAATTTTTTTGTCGAAAAGTTTCTTTTAATATATTGATTATGCGTTGGTGCACCTGAAAATATGATATCTTCTTGAATATTGTTTATTTTTTTTGAAACAAAGTAATCTTTTATATTTTTTGATCTTGTAAAAATATAATTAAATTTTTTTAGTTGTTTGGAAAAACTACTATTTCGTTTATCTTCTAAAATATCACTATAATGTAAGATAGCTATTTTTTTACATTTTAAATTTAATTTATCTATGTACTGAATACTATAATATGATGGTTGATGAAAAATTGCAACATCTGGTATAATTTTATTTTCCCTTAAATAATTATTAACAAATGAGCTCATTTTGTTTTTTTGAAATGATAATAATCTTTTCTGCTTCGGAAAAATAGGTATTTCAATTAAATTTACTTTTATACCATCTTCTTGAAAAAAATATCCTTCTTTTAAATATTTTCTTTCTTCTTTACTTAAGTATCTTGGCCACTGCTTAGCCCAAGCATGATATTCATTAAAAACGTATATTTCTGTATCTTTTGGCCAATATTTCAACAGATAATGGACACAACTGGTATCATGAAATAATTCTTCTCTATCTTTTATATAATAAAATGGAGTCAATACTAATACTTTCACAATTCATCCTCCTCAACTAACTTTTTATTTTATAGACTAATCTTATTGCATGATAATATATGTTTTCATTTATTAAGTATAATAAAGACGAATATTTTAATAATTTATTTTTAGAATACTTAACTAGTTTTTTCATTTGTTTTTTAGTAGGATATTCATTGATGAATTTTTTAAAAAAAGCTTTTTTTTCTCCTATTGCAAAGGTTTTTAATACTGTCCAATATGTTCTTGGCAACATGTAGTTTTCAAATGTTTCTAAAAAAATATCATTGTTATGTTCCATATATTCAACAACTCGATTCATAGCTTTTATTAAATCTGTTTTTTCCCATACGATAGTATTAATAGCTGATTTTGGATTATTATAATATCCATACATTTTCTCTGGAATCAAAACGATTTTATTACATTTGCACAAATATTTCCAAGCGAACTCTAAATCTTCACCATATTTCGTATTTAATTCAAATTTTAAGTTTTCTTTTTCTATAATATCTTTTTTATACAGTAATCCGCCAAATGTGATGTTTTCTTTATTATACATGAAGAATTTCATCCCGTCATTTCTGTTTAAAATAACTTCATTGTCTAATATTTGAATTTTATTTTTTTCGACATTATCTATATTTCTATCCCAAAAAGTTATAACAGTGTCAGCGTCTTTTTCTTCAATTAGATTAACTGCTTTTTCGATAAAATTAGAGTTATAAACATCATCAGAATCTAAAAAGAACAAATATTCTCCTTGTGCTTTTTCAATTCCATAATTTCTCGCGCTACTTACTCCTCCATTTTCTTTTTTTAAATATTTTATTTTTTTTGAAATATTAATCCTTTTTAGAGTGCCTTCTAAATTATCTTTCGACCCATCATCAACTATTACAACTTCAATATTTCTATACTTTTGATTATCTATAGATTTTAATGTTCTCTCTATCGTCTCCACTGAATTATAACATGGAATAATAATAGTAATTAATTTTTCATCTTTTTTAGGAAAGCTAAGATCTATTTTATATAGTTCTTTCTTACCATTATGAACGGAATCTATGCATATTTTATTTCCTTTCTGATTCCAACGTGGATGAAGGTCACATCTTGTGTCATTATCATATTTAAAAGGAGAATTTACTCTGGCAATTTGTGTAATGTTGTTTGCTTCATCACACAAATAAACACTTGCTAACCTCTTTCTGTTTGGATATGTATCAGTTATAACATATTTACCATCTGGTGAATATGTACAGTGCCCATCAGTGTTTAATTCATCCCATAATAATTTATAATCATTTGTCTTATCTTTCATTAAATAATAATGATTTCCAGTTTCTTTTTTTCTTAAAAAAGAAAGTATTTCATTATCATTTTTCCAACAACAATGTGAAACGAAATCATCATCACTCAAATTATACATATCTGTACCATCTATATTCATGGTTACTAAGCGTGTAAATTTTTCATTGTTTTTAAACCATCTATGTAATACCATAAATCTTTTGCCATTTGGGCTTATCATAATGTGATTGACTTTATGTTCAGCATCTTTCATATTATCTCTGATTTCAAAAGCTGCTAAATCGGTATATTTTATTACATCACTTATATTTCCAGTTTTTAAATTTATTTTCCAAATGCAAGTTTTATTTGGACATAATTCTTTCGAAGTTGTCTCCTTTAAATTAGCGTATCCATAGCCTTTTCTTAATCTATGTAACCTAGAAAAATCCAAAGTTAATGCAAAACTGCCATCTTTTGAAACGTCATATATTGGCATGTCATATGTTTTTTCTTCAGCTTTTGTTTTAAAATTGTATACAACTGATACATATTTATTATTTCTAAAATCATTATAAATTATTTTATCCTTGTAATTTGGAGCTAACCATTGGGCCATACATCCTTGTTGAGTATTCCAACAATGAGTAGTACCAATAACTTCCATTTCATTATTATTTTTAGTATCGAATACTACTATTTTGGCTTCTTCTGTCGAATCGGGAGTTTTATAAGCATTTTTCACCTGTAATGCAATCATATATCTATCAGTAGCATCCCATGGAGATTTATCATAATATCCAAAAAAGTATTCGTAATTATCTTCAGGTGAAATTCTTATTAGATTTCCTTCACTTTTTATTTTTTCATTTGATAATAAAACCATACTTCTTTGATATATTCCTTTTAGAAATCTTCTTGTTTTAGGAAATTTAGCAAAAACTTTTTTTCCAGTATCTTCTAGTTTTACAAAATTCACATTATCACTTCCAGTTTTTTTGTATAAATTCATCTATTAAGTTTATTATTGACATAGGATCTTTATTTTCCCATTTAACCAAGCCATTATCTTTCCTTTTTATTTTTTTAAAGCATTCTCCCAAGTCATTTAATTCTAAATCTGCCATTATGACGTAATGATTTTCACTAAAAGCTTCATTGTTTTGTATTTGGTGATCATTTATGTGTTCTCCATATTTTTCCAACCTTGTTACAACTATTACTTTCTTGTCAGCATTAAGCGCTTTCATTATAGAGCCAGATGCTCCATGTGAAACTACTATATCGGCTTTATTAATGTAATCTTCAAATTCTTCAGGAGAAATGAAGTCTTTATATTCAAAATGTTTTGGTTTATATGTAGACGTCCCTATTTGTGCAAACATTTTTTCTTTTAATGTGCCATTTTCATATAATTCATCTATTTTTTTGAATAATCTATCAAATGGATAGTTTCTTGAACCTACTGTTACAAATATTATCAGTACAAGCACCCCCCATAAATAGCTTTTTTATAATGTTTTTTTTGTGACTCCCATTGTACTATAAATAAGTCTGAATGTTTTTCCATTTTTTTTCCAGCTACCGTTGGCATATTTGCCCTACCAAATGTTTCTATAAAAATGAACTTTTTATGAAATATAACTGCTAATATATAAAATGGATAAGCAATCATTGTTCCAGTGGTAATTACAAAATCTGGTCTTTCTTTAATCCATATAAATAGTGTTTTAATTCCGTTAAGAAACATTTTTATCGGCATCATTTTATCTTTTAAATCTGTCTGTATCATAAAATAATTTGCAAGTGGAGCATCAAAATGAGTTTTTTCTGTTACCATGAATCCATCATACTTATCAATTAGTGGTTGCAGTTTTTGTAATTGTTCCCAATGTCCACCACTGCTGGATACTAAGCATAATCTTGCTTTTCTATCATATTTTTTCATAAGTGTTCCCCCTATTTGTAATATTCTTTATACCATTCTGCGAATTTTCTTAAACCATCTCTTAGAGATGTACTTGGTTTAAATCCAAAATCTCTTTCTAATGCAGAAGTATCTGCATATGTAACTGGTACATCACCAGGTTGCATTGGTACTAATTCTTTATGTGATTCAAAATCATAATCTTCTGGAAGAACTTTTGCTCTTACTAATTCTTCTTGTAGTATATTAACGAAGTCTAGTAAATTTTCTGGACTACTATTTCCAATATTATAAATTGCATAAGGAGGATTTGGTAGTCCATCTTCACCTATTGATTTTTCTGGTGCCCCTTGCATAACTCTCAATACACCTTCTACAATATCATCTATATATGTAAAGTCTCTTTTACAATTTCCATAATTAAATATTTGTATTTTTTCACCCTTTATTAATTTGTTAGTAAAACCAAAATAAGCCATATCTGGTCTTCCAGCAGGCCCATAAACCGTAAAAAATCTTAAACCAGTTGATGGTATTTCGTATAATTTTGAATAACTATGTGCTAATAACTCATTGCTTTTCTTTGTTGCTGCATATAAACTTACAGGGTTATCTACTTTATCATCTGTTGAATATGGAACTTTTTTATTTGAACCATATACTGATGATGATGAAGCATAAACTAAATGTTCAACTTTGTGATGTCTACATCCTTCAAGTATATTATAGAATCCAATTAAATTAGATTCTATATATGCATCTGGATTTTCAATACTATATCTAACTCCTGCCTGTGCAGCCAAATTCACAACAACATTTGGCTTATAATCTTCAAATATTTTATTTATTATTTGTTTGTCTGCTAAGTTACCTTTTATGAAATTAAATTTTTCATAGTTAGTTAGTTCATTTAATCTAGATTCTTTGATTTTAACATCATAGTATTCGTTCATATTATCTAAGCCAATTACTAAAGTGTCTTTATATTCATTTAGAATCCTTTTAGCTAAATATGAACCAATAAATCCTGCTACTCCTGTTATAAATATTGTCTTTTTATTTAAATTAATATTAACTTTTTTACTCATACTTCCACTTCCAAATCTTTATGAATTATAATATATGTTAATAATTTATTATACTTATGGTATTTGTATATACTTAGGAATTACCTTTATAAATTATAGCATATTATTGGAAGATATACTATATAGAAAATATTTATATCTGTTATTGTATTAAAAAGAAATGAATTATTTTAAACTTAATTCATTTCTTTCTTCTATACAGTTATAAGCTAATACATATAATTCTGATATATTATTTTGATAGGTATCTTTTATATTTGTCAGATAAATTGTTCTTTTTTCTACTTTATGGTTAGCTTCTTCTTTCGAAAATCCTTGTCTACCATTCAGGCATTCATTTACTAAGATACTAAAGTTATTTATTTCATTTGAAATAACTTGATTCATATCATTTATTTTAATTTTTAATTTATCAAATTCTGGATGATGTTCTGTATGGAATTTATATAAATAATCTACTTTATTGTTTATTGTTATTATTTCACATGCATACTTAGTATTCATTGCATTTATAGCATCTAATGATTTTATATCAAAATGAAGCATTGTATCTTGGGGATTAAGATTATCTCTTAGTTCGAAATTTGTATTTTTTATGTAATCTTCTAAGATACGTGGATAGAAATCTAGAATTTTTTCGATTTCTTCTTCAAATTTTTCTTGATCTCTAACTCTTTTTTGTAGTGTTATATTATTTTTTCTTTCTTGAGTATTGGTTATTATACTAATTATTAGTGTTAAACAAGCTATAATAACACTTATACTTTCCCAAGATATATTTTTGAATATATTTTTATGAAAGATAATTGTTATAGTTATAATTACTATGAAAAGTATAATTAATAGTATAGTTCTTATTATCTTTTTATTTCTTTTTCTTTCTTCTTCAATTTGTTTACAAGCCATATGTATTCTCCTTTGGTGATAATTATTATATTCTAATATTTTTTATTCAGCAAGTTAATTTTTTATCATAAGAAAAGGTGCTATTGGCACCTTGTTATTCTTTTATAAGAGATTTTAATTTTTTTATGTCTAGTTCTAGTATTTGAGAAGTCTTTTCTAAGGATAGACCATTTTTTATCATTTTAAGAGCAGATTCTATTGTACCTTGTTCAATACCTTGTTCAATACCTTGTTCTAGGCCTTGTGCTCTTGCTTCTTCAGCTACTTCTTTGTGTAATGCTTCAATGTATTCTCCGTAGTCATATGTTGGAAGGTTTTCATTTAAGACAAAATTTTTTAAATCATCCATAACACTTTTCCTTTCCTTATTACCACAAATATACTTTTTCATTTCTTCAAAGCTGTTACACATAAACATTGCAAAATCTAAGTATATTTCATTGTTATCATAACACATTTCTTTCATTTTTGGTAAATAAATATTATGTATTCTTATACTTTTATTCTCTAGTTTGTTTTTTATATCATATAATTTATAATCAGCTATTGCTATGTCTTTTATATCATGATAAAAACCATTTAAGTTAACTTGTTCGACATGGATATCACTTATGTATTTATTTTTATGCATATTAGAATAGAATTCTCCTGCTATTTTAAATAAATAGCTTATATTTTTATTAGATGTTATTTTTTTACTAATTGGATTTAGTTCGATATTTACTTTATGTAGTTTGTCTTTTGATTCTAATAAGATATCTACTTTATTGGCAATACTTTTATCTGAATTAATTGGGAATTCGTTTGATGTAATATCAAAGTCTTTTATAGGAAATCCTATTACGTATTCTATTATTCTATTTAAGTATTCTTTTGTTTCTTCTTTTCCTTTCGTCCATAGTGTTTTGAATATCATATCTTGCATTGGTGATATGAAGATGTTTTATTTTTCTTTCATGAAAAATTCTCCTTTCACCCTATATATTCTCTATACGGAATTAAATATCCTTTTAAAAAACAAAAAAAATTACAAAAAATGTAATTTTATTTTGTATTTCGACGATTAAAAATAGTAATAAAAGTTTTAAAGAATATTATAATATCTAGTTTAAAACTATAATTATTAGAATAATATTGTTCTTTTTTTAGTCTATTATTAAAAGAATTATCTTTTCTAGATGACACTTGCCAATAACCGGTAAGTCCTGGTTTGGTCTTTATTATATCTTCATAGTAATCATTCATATCTTTTTTTTCTCTTGGTAAGTATGGACGATTACCTATAAAGGACATATCTCCTTTTAGAATATTGATAAATTGTGGTAGTTCATCTAATGAGTATTTTTTTATTATTTTACCGATTTTTGTTATACGTGGATCATTTTTTATTTTTTTATTATTTTGATATTCTTTTCTTATTTCTTCATTTTCTTTTAAGTATTTAAATAATACTTCATCAGCATTAGGTACCATTATTCTTATTTTATATATTTCGAATATTCTACCATTTGTACCTATTCGTGCTTGTTTAAATATTATAGGGTTTTTATCTTTATCTTTTAGGTATAATAGTTTTATTATTATCAGAAATGGTATTAATAGTATTAATCCTATTAGTGATATTAATATATCGAAAATACGTTTTGTTATTAAGTATATCTTTGTTTTTTTATCTATTTTTTCTTTTATCTTTTCTTTTTGTTCTTTTCTTTTATATGGTTTAATCATTTTGTTTTCTAGGATTTTTTCGATGTTGTTGTTTATTAAGTCTTCGGTTATTTCAATGCTTTGAGTAAGATTGATAAGTCTTTCTTGAACTGCTCTTATTTTTTCGAAGTTGTTATGTTCTGGATTATGAGCATCTGAACCTATAAAACTTATCATATGATTTTTTAACATTTTTTCTAGTCTTTTTTTAGCTTTTTGGCCATATTTTGAATATAGTGATTCGTAGTTACCTTGTAAAAGAACACCCTTATCTATTAGTACTCTGTAATCATTAATTGAATAACCATGACATCTTTCTGGATGGGCGATTATTGGTATTAGTTTCCTTTCTTTAAATCCATCTAGTAGTTCATCTAGATTATTTAGTTGTTCAAAGAATGGTAATTCGATTAATATATAACGACTGTTAGCTAATGTGGCAATTTGTTTACTATCTAGTAAGTATAATGTATCATCGTCTAAGGTTATTTCGCATCCTAGATGAATATTTATATTAATATTTTCTTTTTTAGCTTGGTCACGTAGTTTATTTATTCTTTTTTCTTCTTTTTCTTTATCTGCAACATATCCCTCTGATGGACGATAATGTGGAGTTGTAATTAAGTCAGTGTATCCTGATGCTTCAGCTTGTTTTAACATAGCTATACTATCTTTAATATTTTCTGGTCCATCATCTATTCCGTATAGTATATGATTATGTAAGTCTTTCATTTTTATTTATAGTATTTACTATTATAACTATAGTAGTGATTATAATAGTAGCTTTGTTCTTTCTTTTCTATTTGGTTGATTACTATACCTGCTATATTAGCACCAACTGCTTCAAGGGATTTTTTGCAATTTTCTAAAACTGATAATTGTGTTTTTTTATGGCGGGCAACAATTATCGTTGTGTCAGCAATACTAGAAACTACTAAAGTGTCATTTAGTCCTACTAATGGTGGACAATCAAGAAAGATGTAATCATATTCTTTTTCTATTTCGTTTAGAAAGTGTTTAAATCTTGGACTAGCAAGAAGTTCTGATGGATTTGGTGGGTATGGTCCAGTAGGTATAACTTGTAAATTTGGTACTTTTGTTTCTTGAATATAGTTTTTATATTCATTTCGCCAATTTTTATTTAATAGTAAATTGGATAATCCACTTGTACGATCATTTTTTATTAAGAATATTTTCTTTTGACGACCTTTTCTTAAGTCACAATCAATAAGTAATATTTTTTCATTGTTCATGGCAAAAGCTGATGCTAAGTTTGCACTTATATAGCTTTTACCTTCACTTGGATTACATGATGTTATAACTATAATTTTTTTATCTTCAGTAACAGATGAAAATTTTAAGTTTGTTCTTATTTTTTTTATTTCTTCAGTGAATGATATATGCTTTTTTTCATTTACTACTAATTCGCCCATTTTAACCATTCCTTTCTTTTTTTATTTTTTTTTGAAGGATTAGTGTTTGAATCGACATTTAGTGGTAATTGTCCTATTACTGGTATTCCAAGACGTTTTTCTACTACTTCAGCAGATTGAACACTATCATCAAAATAGTACATCATAAAAATAATAATACTTGATATTATAAGTCCTATGATAGTTGATATGCATATATCTTTTATTTTGGTGTCATTATATGCTTCTTCAGCGAGAATTGCTTCATCTAATATTGCGACATTTTGAAGATTATATATATCTTGAACATTTCTTTCAAAGACTACTGCTGTTTTATTAGCTATTACTTGAGCTTCTAGAGCATTTTCACTTTTTACTTCTATTTTTATTATTTCGGTATCTGATACCCCGTTTATGGTTATCATATTTCTTAGTTCTTTATATGTATAATCTAGTTTTAGTTCTTTTATTACTTGGTTTAATACTTTTCTACTTGTAACTATTTCGCTATATGTTGATACTAATTTTTCATTTATTGAGATATTGGTTTGGGTTACAGTTTCTGTTTCTTCATTATTTCCACTTACTAGTACTATTGTAACATCTGATGAGTACATTGGTGTTTTTCCTACAAATGTATATATTGTTCCTATTATTATGAATAAAACTGTAATTGTTAGTGTAATTGGTATTTTTTTAAAATAGTAATAGAATAATTCTTTTAAATCTATTTCTTCCATGTTTTTACCTCAATTCTCCTATATAGATAATTTTTTATTTATAAAATCCCCATTATTTTATCTTAATTTATTATGTTTAGCAATAAGCAATTAAAAAAAATGCAATAATATTGCATTTTATTTCGCACCTTTATGGCCAATGACTGCACCAAATGTTTTAAAGATAATATTTATATCCATTCTTAAACCACAGTTGTTTGAATAGTATTGTTCTAGTTTTAAACGATTTTTAAATGTTATATCGCTTCTACCTGATACTTGCCAATAACCTGTTACACCAGGTTTTGTTTTTACGATGTCTTTGTAGTATTTTCCCATATCGTCTTTTTCTCTTGGCAAGTATGGACGATTACCTACTAATGTCATATCTCCTTTTAATACATTTATTAGTTGTGGTAATTCATCTATGGAATATCTTCTAATAAATTTGCCTACTTTAGTAATACGAGGATCGTCTTTTAGTTTTTTATTTTCTTCATATTCTTTTCTTATTTCTTCGTTTTCTTCTAACATTTTAAATAGTACTTCATCAGCATTAGGTATCATTGATCTAAATTTATAGAAATCAAATTCTTTACCATTTTTACCTATTCTTTTTTGAACAAAGATGATTTTGTGAAAATCTCCATTACATATTGATACTATTTTAATAACTAATGCAATTGGTATTAGAATAATTAAACCTACTATACCAGCTATTATATCAACTGCCCTTTTGATGCAGAGATATGTTATTGTTTTTATGTCGGCAGCGGATACTGCTGTTGCCTGATGCATTTACTTCACTTCCCCTAAATAAAAATTATTATTCTGAATCACTACTATAGTATGAACTAGCATAGTATGAATTATAACTACTTCCTTTTACACTGGCGTTATTTATTATAACACCATCTATTTTACTGTTTGATGCTTCAAAAACTTTTTTACATCTTTCAACAAGTTCTATAGTTGTTTTACCGCTTGTTACTACTAATATGTTAGCATCTGAATGTTTTGTCATTATTTGTGTATCACTTATTCCTAAAACTGGTGGACAATCTAAAATAATAACATCGTAGTGTTTTCTTAGTTCTTTTATTACTTTTTCGTTGTTTTTTGATGTTAATAGTTCTAATGGATTTGGAGGAGTTTGTCCAGTAGGAATTACATCAATTCCTTTGATATCTGTTTTGGTAACATATCGTGTTAGTTTTATTTCTTCTTTGTAATTTAAAATTAGATTTGAATATCCTCCATTGCTTGAATTTTCAATTCCAAATATATTGTGTTGTCTTCCACGACGTAAATCACAATCTATTATTAGAACTTTTTTGCCATCTTGAGCATATGCTCCTGCTAGATTAGCAGATATAAATGATTTACCATTTCCTGGTTCAGGAGATGTTATTAAAACAGTTTTTATTTCTTTATCAATAGCAGAAAATTGTAAGTTTGTTCTAATGCTTTTTATTGATTCACTGAACATTGAGTTGGGATTTACGTTGATTATTAATTCTGTTTCTTTCATCTTTTCACCTACTATTTTCTTTTTTATTTATTTTTGGAACAATTCCATAGATTGGTAATCCTAGTTTATTTTCTACTTCTTCAGCACTCTTAATAGTAGTATCAAAATAGAAGATAACAAAGACAATACCTAGTGATAATACTATTCCAATTATCATATAAATTGCTCCATCTTTGAAAAAGTTTATATTATAAGCACTTGTTGCAGGTTCTGCCTTATCTACTACTGATACATTTTGTAATTTGTAATGGTTTTTTATTTCTTCACCAAAAACTTTAACTAC
>JBJFGS010000044.1:0-1957 GCA_051892935.1 Candidatus Coprovivens sp. | reverse complement strand
TATGTAAAAATTTCTAAAAAAAAATTGAGGTAGAGCGTTTCCACCCTACCTCCTTTTTATTAATCTTCTTTTAATGCTGAAGCTCCAGCTTCTCCATGTAAAGCTATCTTAGCTATTCTTTTCTTAGAATCTTGTAATACTTTGAATGTTAAGTCGAATGAACCTATTGAAGTTGCATCTAATGTCATATCAACAGTTGGTTGAACAACAACGTTATATAATATTATATCGAATATTTGGTCTTTGTTGTCTGTTTGTTTTTTACCTTTAAAAGTACCAGCTAATACATATGAAGCAGTAGGTGCGTCACCACTAACTGTTATAGCAGTTTTTTCACTATTTAAAGTACCACCAAATAAGAAAGCTAAGTATTCCATTTCAACACACTCAGCACTCATTGTAAATTCCCCAGTTCTGTTACCGTTGAATAATATAGCATCATTACCTTAATATTTATTTATATTCGCTACATATAAATCTTGGTTTGTTCCAAGCACCTAGTTTCCTAGCGTGAGTAGACTATTTCTTCACCTTCACCATTACGTGTTAAGGGTCGCCCATTTCTTCCTCCAATAGCTTGAGGCTTTACTCCCATTTCAGGGATAGTCGTTGAACCTTTTTTCTTATTTTATAAATTTAATTCATCTATTAATATTTCTTCAATGCTATCTATTTCTTCATATCTTATTCTGATTAATTTGATATTATTATTTTTACAGTATTCATTTTTAATCGTATCTCTAATTACTCTTGATACAAAACCATCTAATCCTCCCCAATATTCTACTATCTTATAATGCTGTTCCCCATCAAATTCAATACAACAATTATATTGAGGTAAATAAAAATCAAATGGTAATCGTCTTTGTAATCTACAATTGTCAAATTTGTATTGTGAACAAAAATTAACTTGATACTTATTTAATATATCTTCAATTTCCTTTTCGCCCTTAGATTCGTTACAGTGTGGACATCTTTTCCCTTGTTGGAAATTTCCATAACTTGTTTCATATTTGTGACCTTTAGGACATTGAACTGATAATTTCTTTTTAGAATTTTCATATTCTTCGGATAATAATTTATATCCTTCCTTTTCAAATTCTTTTTTTATTTCTTCATATGAAGATTTTTTATTATCGTTTCTATGCTCGTTAGCACATTTTGGACATCTTTGACCTTGATTTTTAAATGCACTAAATGTAACTTCATATGCTTCGTGTTCACAAGGGGGATTGATTAAAATGTATTCATTTGCATTTACATATTCTTTAGATAACAATTCATACCCAAATGATTCTATATATTCTTTAACTTCTTCATATGGAATCTTAAATTGTTCTGATAACTTTTGGCTTTTGCAATGTTTACATCTTCTTCCTTTTTTAAAATTACTTAATGATATTTCACACTCATGTTCGTTATCACATTTCATTTTTAAATTCGTTCTATTATTAGTATATTCTTTACTTAACAAAACATATCCAAAACTTTCTATATAATTTTTAACATCTTCATAAGTTAATTTTTTCATATTTATCATCTCCTTTCTATATTATATTATTTTAATCATTTATTTGTTCCTAATTAGATGAATTTTATAAAACTTAGAAAACTTGGTTGCATGAACCTCCATTATTACAGTACTTAGGATTTAACCATATACTATCCTTACGTTTTTTCTACTTTCGTACCATTGCCGTTTATATTTTCATATTCCGTTTTGGTGTAAGGCTTTAGGATGTACCTGCAATTAAAGCGATGTCCTATGCAGATTTCTCTACATACGGGGCAATTAGTTTCCCTTAATTCTTGCTGCTTCAGATTCCATATCTAGAGTTAATTGAGAACTATTTAAATAGTCTATTACTATTGTTCCAACTGGGTCTTCTGCTGGTAGTCCACTATCTACATTAGTTCCAGCAGGATATAATTTTAAATCAACACAATCTTTAAATGC
>JBJFGS010000043.1:0-33415 GCA_051892935.1 Candidatus Coprovivens sp. | reverse complement strand
ATACAATATAAATTAAAAAAAATAAAGTGCCGACTTTGTCGACACTCTGAAAAAAGATTCTTATAGAATCTTTTTTTTATAAAAATCTTTCCCAGTATTCAGTAGTTGTATTATTTACACAATCAAAGTATTTATCTATTTGTTCAGAAATTAATTTAATTTTATTATATAGTGGAGTACCCTCACTATAACAATTTCTTTTTATAGCTCTTGTCATCATATCTTCAAAAAGTGTTGCTCTATCTTCACGCCAATTCGTTTGTGCATAATTACTTAAAAAGTAAGAATTATTATTTTGAGTAGTAATAAAGTCCAAAGACTTATCAAAAGAACCATAATTATAACCATCAGGATTTAAACTATTCCATAAAGGTTCTAAATCTTCAGGATATGCCTTCAATCTTATATAAACATCTATATAATGCATTAATTCATGATTCAATGTATGTTCAAATAGTAATCCAGATTTTATAGTTATAATAATGTTATTTGCAAATTGACTATCAGTTAAACCAGCAATTCCACTATTAGGAATTTCTTTTACCAAATATAGAGTTAAAGGAGTTCCAAAGTCTTTCATTTCCTTAAAAAAACCAATAGGATATTTTTTTAATTGATTTTCTAAACGACCTAAATACTCATTTATTTCATCTTCATCAGTCATTTTAGTAGGTAAATAAGAGGTAACATAATAATTACCCATCTCATCTCCGTAAGCAATCTTTATTCCATAACTTGTTTCTAATTGCTCTCTATATTGATTATTAAGTTCTTCTTGACTTAAAACAATCTCTTCTTTGTCATCATTATTATTACTATTTATATCATTATTACTATCATTATTACTATTACTATTGCTATTGCTATTATTATTACTGTTATTATTACTAGAACTATTATTAGAATTATTATTCGAACTTGTAGTATCTTTATTTACATTATTATCATTTATATCTTTATCATCATCAATAATAGTATTACTGTTGTTAGTATTATCGTTAACTTCTTGGTTATTGATTTCTTCTTTAGTATTAGTTATTTTTTCTTCAGAAACATCAATAATATTATTTTGTTCTTCTATATTAATAACATTATCAACATTACCATCTTTATGAATAATAAAATATGCACCAATTATAGAAAACATTATTACAAAGAAAACAATAAAACAAGTACAATATTTCTTAAAAAAATCCTTAAACTTCATATACTCACTACCTTAAATATATTGTATCAAATTTTATATAATTCATCATTTATAATAAAGGATACTTTACAAGTTTATAAAAATATAGTCTTATAACAAATAACATTATAATCAAAAAGAAAGATATTTTTTATCTTTCCATTTTTTTATAAAAAAGCTTTATATATATAATTAAATAAGCCATAGATAATGCAAATCCCGCTAAGACATCACTAGCATAATGTACACCTAAATATATTCTACTAATTCCAATTAGTAAAGTTAATAAAGAAAGTAGGGTACAATAGAAAACTTTTTTATTTTTTTTAATTCTTTTATGAGCAATTATGTAAATAAAGAAACCATAAAATGCCAAACTTACCATAGAATGACCAGAAGGAAAACTATAACCATTTTCAACAATCAAATTAATATCAATTGGTCTTGTTCTAGCAAATAAATATTTTAAAGACTGATTTAATAAGCAACATATTAAAACATTAAGAGCTATATAGAATCCATTTTTTTTATTTTTAGAAAAAGCCATTATTATTATTGTCGTTAATATTAAAAACCATGTACTACACAAAAATGATATAAACTTAAAAAAATAAGTTAAAGGTTCACATCTTAATTTAGAAATAATATTGTAAACAAAATCATCAAAATAATGTATTTGTTCACTAAGCAATAGCTTTGTAATAATTACAAATATTAATATACTTAATGAAAATATAATAGGTTTCCAATGTTTTCGCATATAATTACTCATCATCTAATTCTCCAAAATAAATGGTAACTATTTCCTTATATCTATCTAATAATTTTTTATTAGCATTTTTCTTTTTAGCAATATTATAAACTTCTCTATAAACATATCTATTCTCATCTTTAGAACCACCAGTATTCTTCCATAACTTATCCCCATATTTTAGAAAGTTATCATAATTTGAAATCAGATTATGTAATTTATCAGCAAGCATTATATTTATAACATTAACATCGTAATTGGATCTCATTCTTTTTATATAATCTTTTTTTCTATCAAACCATTTAGCTATACTCATATCTTCAGATAAATCTGATACCATATCAGCTACTAACGTTCCAAATCTTTCTTCTATTTCTTCGTAACCATATTCGGTATCATCAATAATATCATGAAGTAGAGCAGAAACCAAAACATCTTCTGTATCAGTAAATTCTCTAAGCATTGAATAAATTACCATAGGATGAAAACATTTATCTATGTTTTCATTTTTTCTTTTTTGACCTTTATTAGCTTTTACCATAAAATGAATTGCTTCTTCAACTTTAGTATACATATTATCACCAGAATTCTATTTATCTACTATATATATTTTATAGTAATTTGAAAGATTTGACAAATAAAAAGACACCAGATAGTGTCTAATCCCCGTTTTGAATAACCTTTTCTAAATATATCTTATCTTTAAAAGCACCTCTTTTATTAGCTTTTTTTATTCTTTTTTCTTCAATATCTTCATAAGAGACACCTTTATGTTCTAGAATAGCTCTAATAACTTCTAATATATCAACCATTTCTTCAATATTTTCTTCTTCTAAATATTCCGTTACTTCTTCTTGTAGCTTTTTATTTAATTCTTTTATATACTCTTCATCATCAAGTATTCTTGTAGTAGGTAATTCATTATCTTTTAAGATTATTTCTGGAATCCTATCCCTTACTAGTTTATTATATATTTTCATTTTTATTCCTCATTTCTTTTTTATTTTTTTTAAATTTCAAAGCTTTATTATTTTTTATATGATTTCCAATTACTTCTGATACATCTGTAATAGTAACAAATGCTGAGTCATCATAATCTTCAACAATTTTACGAAGTTGTGGAACTTCAATTCTTGTTAATACGCAATATAACACTGTTTTATCTCCACTAATTAACCCTTTTCCTTCAAGTGATGTTACAGTTCTACCAATTTTTTTATAAATAGTTTCTGCTATTCCTGAACCATCATTAGTGATAATCATTGCTACTTTACTTCTTTCGAATCCTTCATTTATCTCATCAATTACTTTTGATGTAATAAAATAAGCGAGTAGGGAATATAAAGCTCTATCAATACCATAGTATATACCAGCTATACTAAATATTATTATGTTACAAAATAATACAAATTGACCAACCGATAAATTAGTATTTTTGCTTATAACTATTCCTAAAGATTCAGTACCATCTAAACAACCACCAGCTTTAATTACTAAGCCAACACCAATACCTAAAATAATACTTCCATATATTGTAGCTAATAATACATTATCTAATACATGATTTATATGATGGAATAATTCTAAGAATATTGAAAACATTAAAATACTAAGTAATGCTTTTATTAAAAAACCCCATCCCATATTTTTATATCCGATATATAAAAACGGAATATTAATAACTATAATACATAAACTTAATTTCCAACTTAATACATAGTTAAGTATCATACTTATACCAGTTACTCCACCATCTAAAATAGAATTGGGTACTAATATTCCTTCTACTGCAAATGCCGCAATAGCCGCTCCTAGTATAATGAGTATTAATTGTAATAATTTAAATAAGATTGGTGATTTCTTTTCTTCTTTAATAACTTTTTCCATCATTACCTCCTTTAATATACATCATAATTATACCATATTAAGGACTCTAACTAAAGAATAATACCTATAATAGAATATAAAAAATCCTAATTATTCTTAGGATTCTTTTTATATTTCTTTTGATTATTTAGTTCTTGATAATATAAAACAGTCTCTTTACTATAATATCTTATTTCTCCACTAGGTAACATAAGCATTCTTTCAACTCCTAAATTATCTACAAAATCAACATTATGAGAAACTATTAACATCGTTCCTTCATATGCTTTAAATGTTTTTGCAATCATTTCTTGAGTTTGTGGATCTAAATGATTAGTAGGTTCATCTAATATTAATAGATTAGCTCCTGTTAAAGCTAGCTTAGCTAATGCAACACGACTCCTTTCTCCAGGAGATAACACAGATACTTTTTTATAAACATCATCTCCATGAAATAGGAAATTACCTAAGAAACTTCTGAGTTCTTTAGTACTTAAACCAGAACCTTCAAAATTATCTAATATATTTTTTTCATTATCTAATAATTCATGCTCTTGTGCATAATAACCAATTTCAGTTTTTTCGTTTATAGTAATATTTCCAGAAAGAGGTTTTAATTGACCAACAATTAATTTAAGTAAAGTAGATTTCCCAATACCATTTTCCCCAACAATTAAGAACTTTTCTCCTCGACCTAAATCAAAAGTTAAATCGTTAATTAAAATATGATTTTCATTATATCCAAACTTTAAATTATCACACTTTATTGGAACAACTCCTGAAGGATGATTTATCTTTATTTTGAAATGTGCAACTTTCTGCTTTTGCTCTAAGACAACTTTATTCTCTTCAAGTTTTGCTAATTTCTTTTGTCTATCTTTAGCTATTTTAGCTTTCTTTTCATTACCACCAATATACTTCGCAATTATTTTTTTTAGTTTTTCTTCTTCTTTTTCTTGTTTATCATGAATTCTTTCCAAAGTCTTTAATCTTTCATTTCGAATCTTCATATATTTTTCATAATTCCCAGGGTATAGTTCCATTTTATGCGTGGCTTTATCAACATATAGAGTCTGAGTTGTTACTTGATCTAAAAAATCAATATCATGTGAAATAACTAATATAGTACCATTATAATTTTTTAAATAATTTATAATGTATTCTTTTGTATCTAAATCTAAATGGTTAGTTGGTTCATCTAATAGTAATATTTCCGGATTAGAATATAACAATCTAGCAAAAGCAATTTTACTTTTCTGTCCACCAGATAAATTACATAATTGCATATCTAACAAGTCACTATCTATGTTCATACCAGTTACTATTCTTAATAGTATATTTTCAGCACTATAAACATCATAGTATTCTAACTTTTCTTGTAATTTACCAATTTTTTTCATAATGAACTTAAGTTTCTTTTCATCGTTTTCAGTACTAGCTTCCATATAAGCTTCACTTAGTTCTTTTTCTAACTTTTTAATTGGTCTTCCTTCTAATAAATAATCAAATACTGATATTTCCATACTAGGTATTTCATCGCTTATTACTTGTGGTAAAAAACCAATCCTAGTACCAGGTTTTAATATAATACGTCCACTATCAGGTTCCAACTTTCCCATAATAAGTTTAAAAAAAGTACTTTTACCAGCACCATTCATACCTATGATGCCAACTTTTTCATTATCTTTAATTTGTAGATTAACATCATCAAATATTTCTTGTACTCCAAAAGACATAGTTAAATTTTTTATATTCATAATGGTTTTCACCTCGCTCTCATATAATACCATAAAAAAAGATAGTAGAGTAGTTGAAGATTAATTATATATAATTCATTTAAAAAAGAAAACTATTTTTCTTTAGTTTTCTTTTTGGTAGTATACTTAAGTCTTAAATTGTGGGCAACTAAAACATTATGCATTAGTTCATATACTGTCATTGGACCAACACCACCAGGTACAGGTGTAATATAACTAGCATTTTTAGCAACTTCTTCATAAAGAACATCGCCATATAACTTGCCGTTAACTCTATTAATACCTACATCAATAACCACAGCTCCAGGACTAATCATATCTTCTTTTAAATAACCAGCTTTTCCTACAGCTACAATTATAATATTAGCATTTTTTGTGTATAAGTTAATATCTTTTGTTTTAGAATGACATATTGTAACCGAAGCATTTCTATTAGTAAGAAGATTTGCCATTGGCTTCCCAACTAATGTACTTCTTCCTATGACAACAACCTGAGAACCTTCAATTTTTATTTTATATTCATCAAGTAAATCAATAATTCCTTTCGGAGTACATGGTACTAATGAAGGCATTCCTTGTACTAGTCTTCCAGCATTAATAAATGTTAAACCATCTACATCTTTATAAGAATCAATTGTATTTTGTATTAAAGTAGAATCTAAATGATTAGGAAGTGGCATTTGTACTAAAATACCATCTATACTATCATCTTTATTTAATTTTTTGATATATTTAATAATTTTATCCTGTTCGACATCTTCTTTAAATACTTTATGAACAAATTTATAGCCCAATTCCAAAGCAGTTTTTTCTTTTTGTCTAACGTAAACCTTACTAGCTTCATCATTACCAACTTGAATCACAGCCAGTCCAAGTTGACAATCTAAGCTATTAATTTTCTCTTTTAAATCGGCAAGTTTCTTGTCTCTTAGAACCTTCCCATTCATCTCTACCATTTTTTTCACCTCTATAATAGAAATTATATCATGATATTCATATTATTGAAAAATAAAGTTAGTAAAAAAAAGATTTGAGATTACTTCTCAAATCCTGCGTTATCAAATGCTTTTCTAATACCATCAGCATCAACATAACCATTAATACCACCAACAACTTTATTATTTTTAATAATTAAAGTAAATGGAGTACCAGTAAATGATGCAGCAAATTCAGCCCAATCACCTTTACCTGTTAAAGATGTAATTATATTAAATTCATCTTCAGTAATAGTTGAAATATCGATATAATTTGCTGTAATATTATATTCCTTTGTTACTTGAGTAAGCAATGGAGCATATTTTTGACAAAACTGACATTCTTGGAATCCTATCCAAACAACGATAGTTTTACCGCTAGATAGTGATTCAATTTCTTCAGGCTTAATTGCATTAAATGCACTAGTATCATATCCTGTAGTTTCTTCTTCTTGTGCATTAGTCTCTGTATCTTTAGAACCATTACTAGTTGTTAAAGAAACAATAAGAGTAAAACAAGAAATTACTAATATAACAATAGTCATCCAGAAATTAGCATTTGTCTTCTTTTCTATATTTGCCATTCTTTCTTCTAAAGATATATCCTCATCATTATCTTCTACTTCATCTTCAATTTCTTCGACTTCGTCTTCAACTTCTTCTACTTCATCTTCAACTTCTTCAAGTTCTTCATCTTCAACTTCTTTAGTATCTACATCTTCGATAACTTCAACTTCTTTTACAGAAGTATTTTTCTTTTTACTTTTTGCCATATTTTCTATACCTCCCTAACACAATTTTACAAGTATTTGCAATTAATTACAAGAAAAAAACAATTTTTCACCAATATTTCACTAAAAAATAAGATATAATATTAAGCACGAGGTGATAAAATGTTAGGAGCAATAATCGGAGATATCGTAGGATCAGTATACGAAATTGAAGAAGTTCAAGCAATAAAAAATAATCATGATAAAAAAAGAAGTTATGAAGAAAGAATAAAAATACTAGATAGAGAAACACCATTATTTACTACTGATTCATCATATACAGATGATACGATACTTACTATAGCAATTTCAAAAGCTTTAACAGATGGAATAGATTTTAAAGAAACTTTAAGAGAATACGGATTAAAAGAAATTGAACTAGGTAAAGATAAATATGGGAGAAGTAGATTCGGTAAAGGATTTATTTCTTGGCTAAGAGAAGAAAACATAGGAGATAGTTATGGTAACGGAGCAGCAATGAGAATATCTCCAGTAGGATTCTATTATGATGATTTAGAATATGTTTTATCAACAGCCAAAAAAGCGACAATACCAACTCACAATAATATAGATTCTATTTCATCGGCACAAGCCGTCTCAACTGCTATTTATCTAGCACGTAATAATTTTTCAAAAGAAGAAATAAAAGATTTCATTGAATCACGTTTTGGTTATTTTTTTAACTATAGCTTAGAAGATTTACAAAGAAATTACAGATTTTCTTCAAAAGCCATTGATAGTGTTCCACAAGCAATTTTTTGCTTTCTTGAATCAAATGATTTTGAAGATTGTTTAAGAAAGTCTATTTCAATAGGTGGAGATAGTGATACAATAGCTGCCATCTCCTGCTCCATAGCAGAAAGCTATTATGGTATACCAGGAGATTTAAAAATAAAAGCATTATCATACTTACCTAAAGAATATCAACAACAAATTATTGATTTTTATAATATATTAAGACTAAAAAAAGAATTATTTGATTTAGAAATATGTCATGATGAATTTTGGGAGTTTATGAGAACTAGAGTAAAAAGAATTAAATTCCCATTAAATGAAAATATATGGGGAGTATTCACTGAAACTAATAATCAAAATTTTAGAATTGTAGTACCAACTCTTTCATCAGAATTTTCTTATAAAATTAATATTCACGAATATGCTCATGCATATGAACTATTTTTAAAACTACAAGAAGAAAAAGATATTGCTAATATAGACATTAAACAAAGTGAAGAATTTGCCAAATCAAAAGAAAAAGAATATGAGTTAAAAAAGCAATATTACTAAAAAAGAACTTTATTTATAATAATAGTTCTTTTTATTTTATGGTTCCATTAAAATCATAAAGTTTTTTACAAAGTGGATAAGCTCTAGTACCATTATGAACAACAACATCTTGAAGATTAGTATATATATTAGGAGTCCTTATTCCAATTTTATTTAATAACTCTATATCATATTCTTTAAAAGCAGGACAAGGTAAAACAGTCCCATCATATTTTATAACTAACTTATCTAGCCCAGCTGTACATTTGTGTTTATCATCACTAATTAAAGGAATACCAACTCGCAAAGTACCATGGAAACTATTTTTACGATTTTCGTATATAACAGAAAATTCCTTCATTTCTTCTTCGTCTAGCATCAGTTCATCCTTATTTATTAATCCTCTACCTTGTGGAACAAAGTTAAGTAAACTAAGATTCTTAATGCCAGCTATATTTAATAATTCAATTAAATCTGGCAATTCTCTATAATTTAATTTCATGGGAACAAAATGAACATCAGTATATAAATCTACACATGCTGCTCTTATAATAGAACGTTCAACTTCTAAAAAGTGATTACTTCCCATTAAATAATCATAAGTTTCTCTTTCTGAACCTTGAAAATCAAAAACAATTTTATCTAAACCGATATCTTTTAAATATTCTAACTCTTCACGACTTATCGCCGTAAATTGTTTATCATTATATTGTCTATAAATATTCATTTCAGAATCTATATATTTTTTCATTTGATCATCAGGTAAATCTTTTATTTTTCTATATTTTTTTTCTATTTCTTTATATAACATAGATAGCTGACTATAACTCAATTGCCTATTTCTTTTAACCCCACTTGTAAATAGAACAACTCTAATACCTAAATTTTTACAATACTTTATCATATCAAACAAATCAGGATGCAAAAAAGGTTCTCCACCAGAAAAAGATATTTCTTCTATACCACCAATTTCTATAAAATGATTTATAACTTTTTTAAAAGTATCATAAGTAATAATTGTATCTTTATCCATTCCAGCACAAGATGAACAAAAACGACAATTATTGGGACAAGTCTGTATTATTTCAAAACATAAATCTTTTACCATAATATCTCTCTTTTCAAATAGTTATTTTAACATATATTAATATTATAAAAAATATAATTAATTAGGAGTGTTATATGAATAGTCTAATATTTTTACTTTTTTTACTCATAACAACTATCTTAGCATTACTAACTACATTAGCAAATTATAATAAAAAATAAAAAATACTTTTTAAAAGTATTTTTTTATATTAACTCAATGAAAACAAAAATTCCATCTTTAAATCTTTAATATTTATATAGAATATATCTTATATAATAATTTGTTTACTATTTACATTTTATTATGTTACAATAACATCAATTTTTAAGGAATGATTTATATGAATATCAAAACAATAATAGAAAATATTCAAAGCAGTTTTAAAGAAGAAGATTATAGCCAACTTACTGAAATGGAAAGATTCACTAAAATAAGAATGTATAAAGTCCCAAAGGAAGTATTTAATTATTTAAAAAACTTATTTAATAATCTTCATATAGAAATAGTTGGAAAATATGAAGGAAATATAATTGATTTAATGAATGAAGGTAAGTTAGAAGGTTGGTGTTGGCAAACGACAGAAACAGCTTCTTTATTTATGGATGACAGCACTTATATTGAAAGAGGATATTTGAAATTTGATATAAATAAAACATATTATCATTCCTGGCTTAATTTTAAATATAAGGGTATTGAATACGTATTTGATCCTTGTCTTCAAATATTGTGTCGCAAAGATTATTATAATAAGATATTCGAGATTCAAATTAAAGGAAAAGTAACTGCAAAAGAAGTTAAAGAATATTTTATAAACTATATAAATAATCATCCTAATAAAGAAAATACAGAAGAACATGAAAAAGTTCTAAATAGTATATTAGGAAAAACTTCTTTAAAAAGAACAAAAAATGAAATAATTATACATGATGAAGAAAATCCTAATGCTCCAATGTATCGTAATGGAGTAGGATATAAAACAACGTTAGAAAATGGTAAGATAAAAAGACTAATAGCCCACTATTATTATACGGATTGCTAATTAATCTTTTTTCAAAATAAAAAACTAGTCAATAGACTAGTAATTTATCACAATGGGGCGAGATGTGGGGATCGAACCCACGCGTGCCAGAGCCACAATCTGGTGTGTTAACCACTTCACCAATCCCGCCATGCGTATACATAGAATAACAAATAATTGAAGAAAATGCAAGTATATATTATAATTATTTTATAAATTAATATCATAAGGGAGTGATATAAATGCTAAATATTATGAATTACCTTTTAGTAAAACAAACATTTTGGGATCAAATAAAAGAAGAATTTAGAGAAATAATAGAACTAATCAAAGATTTTTTCGAAATGATAAAATCAGTTACATACGATTTGCTAGCCAATGCAATAGGTGGAGATTATGCTTTATTACTTGTTATAACTGTAGGAGTTATTGGAGTAATGATTATATGTCTTGCAGTAATTAATAGATAAAACTAAAAAAGGAATGTTAAACATTCCTTTTATGATGCATTTCTTTTTCTAGATTTTATTAATTGTAAGTCTTCTCTTTCTATTCCGAAGCTTATTGAACCAAAATCTCTATCAGCATCTAAAGCTGTAAGGACTAATCTAGTACCAATTTTGATTTTTTTATTACATTTCTTTCCAGAATATGACAAATATTTAGGATTATATTTAAATTCATCTCCTTCAATATCTTCTGGATATAATCTTCCAGTAATACCATCATCAGTTTTTACAAACATAACTCTACCATTAATATAAGTAATATGAGCATTAAACTTTTCTCCTAAATGATTCTTCATATATTTTATCATTTCAAACTCATTAGCATCCATTTCTGCTTGATCAGCATTTCTTTCTTTTGTAGATATATGCCTACAGAATTCTTCCATAGTATTATAGAATTCATCAACATCTTTTATAATAAACTTATTATCTCTTTGTAATCTTAAATTATAATGACCTCTTAAGTCAGCTGCACGTCTAATTGGACTTGTCCAATGACCATAAATAGGAAGGCCTAATCCAAAATGGCCAACATTTTCAACATCATACCTTGCTCGACTCATTGAACGCAAAAGAATTTGTGCAGCAATATTTCTTTCATCAATATCATCTATTTGTTTTAATATTTGCTGAATAACTTTTCCGTTTACTATATCATGAGTAGACTTTACTCTAATACCACTTTTCTTAAGTATATCAAAAGCTTCCTCAACACGTTCTTCATCTGGAGCTTCATGGACACGAAGTGGGGAAGGAATAATCATGTAATTTGCATAGCACTCACCAGCTAATAGCATTAAGTTTTCTATTATTTTTTCAGCAGTTTTTTGCTCCCTATTTTTAAATTCTAGAGGATTACCATTTTCATCCATTTCAATTTCTAAATCATTAGTACCAAAGTTAACATAACCTCTAGATTCCTTTACTTTTTCCATTCTAGAAGACAATTTACGCATCATTTCTAATGAATCATAGAATTCTTCGTATCCTTGAGGAAGCTCTCCGTTTTCAAATATTAAATTAACATCTTCATAAGTCATTGCTTTTCTTGAATTAATGACAGTATCAACGAAGTCGTAATCAAGTACCTCTCCTTGAGGAGTTACTTCCATAATACAACTAAACGTTAATCGATCAACATTTGGATTTAAAGAACAAATTCCATTCGATATCTTATGCGGTAACATAGGAATAACAGTATCTGCCATATAGACACTAGTACCACGTTGCATTGCTTCTTCCCATAACTTCATACCAGGATGTATATAATGTGAAACATCAGAGATATGAACACCGACGATATAGTTACCACGTTCATTTAATTCAATACTAACAGCATCATCTCTATCTTTTGTTTTAGCACCATCAATAGAGAAAATTAACTTGTTCGTTAAATCCAAACGGCCAACTTTTTCTTCATCTGAAACTTCCGTTGGTAGCCTATCAGCCTCAGCTAAAGCTTCTTCCGAAAAATCTATTACTATTTTGTTTTCAATTGCGATTATTTTTAAATCTGCGTCAGGATCATCTTTGTGTCCAATATTCTTCACAAATCCTGCATAATAGCATTTATTATCAGTAAGTTCGCTAATTTTTACAACAATTCTGTCGCCTTCAACCAAAGGTTTCATTGACATAGCATTTATCTTAATTGGATGTGATAAATGCGCATTAAATGGTCTTAAATAAAACTCATCATCATCGCCTTTAGTAACTTCTACTACAACTAAACCATCTTTTCTTTTTATAATTCTATCTACCTTACAAACTATATGACCTTCACTTATCTTTTTTGTAGTTTTTACAACCACTATATCACCATCAAGTGCATCATTTAAGTCTTCAGTTCTAATTTTATATTTTTTACCATCTTTATCAATGATAAAACCTTCATCATGTTTGTTAATACTTATTCTACCCTGAACGTATCCCAAATCATGTGGAAAAGAGCGAAATAAACCACGAGATTTATCTACCTCTATTAAACCTTCTATTTCCAATTCTTCAAGAGCCTCTCTAAGCATATCAGCACGATATCCTCTTACTCCACACATTTTTGCCCTTAATTCATTAAATTTATATTTTTTATATTTTTGACTCGGGTTATTTAAATAATTCATCAACTCCCATTTTAAATCATAAATATTCTTTTCAGCCCCATACTGCATCTCATCCCCTCCATACTTTTACTTGTAACATATATAGAATTAAATGTAAATTATAAATAAGAAATTTAGTTATACAAATTTTTTATAATTGATAAAGAAAATTTGACACATCCATAAAAAAAATGTAGTATCTATATTATTCAGATGGGGTGATAATATGCAACTAAATAATATTATGAATTTATTTTCTGATATGTTAATAATAATACAAGATGAAAAAGGAAACATTGTTTATCCTAGTGATCCACAATTAATTAAATATGCACAGCAATTACAAGTAATAAAAAAAGATCAAGCAGAAGAATTAATTCATCCTTTTACTAAAAGAGTATACAGATTAATGCAAATGCCATATATAGAAAATAATCATAAATATACAATAACAAGATACATAGAAATAACAGAGTATAAAAAACGTGAAAAAGAATTACAAACTGATGAAACAACAGGTTTAACAATAAAGAAAGCTATATACAAAGAATTTAATGATTATATTAGCGAAGCTATAAATGATGTAGAAGAATTTTCAACTATTATTGCTGATGCTGATTACTTTAAAAGAGTAAATGACACTTATGGTCATCTTGCTGGTGATTATATATTAAGATATATAGCCGATACTCTAATAGGTAATACGCGTCATTCAAATGAAAGACCAAAGGATTTAATAGGTCGAATTGGTGGTGAGGAATTCTTAATTGTTTTAAAAAATATTCCAGCTACAATAACTTTAGACAGAATGAATCAAATAAGAGAGCAGATAGCATCATCAAGTATTGTTTTTGAAGGAAAACCAATTAGTATTACCTGTAGTTTTGGTGTCATACATGTTTCTAGAAAACAAATTAAGGCAATTCCTTGTGATAAGGAAAAAATAGATTTATTTAGATCACAAATTCAACATAGTGCAGACATGGCTCTATATCTAGCCAAAGAAGCTGGAAGAAATCAAGTAAAACTAAAAAAATTTACTATGTAGATCCAAAGATAAGAGTAGTTTATTTCTACTCTTATTTTATTTATTATGTTAAAATAAAATAGGGTGGTACTATGTTTCAAGATAATCAAATAATAATTACATCAAACATAAACAAGAAGAACTTATTAAAAAAAAATAATCAAAAGTTAATTAATATAAAAATATATTCAATAAATGAATTTAATAAACTATTTTATTTTGACTATAATAAAGAAACTATTTATTACATAATGACAAATTACAATGTAAAATACGAAATAGCTAAAATATACTTAGAAAATCTTACTTATATAGATAATACCAAGTATGATAATGACAAATTATCTTTTTTATCATCTCTTAAAAAAGATTTAATAGACAAAAAACTATTGAAAATAAATAAGTTATTTAGAAATACTTTAAAAAATAAAGATATTGTATTTTATAATCTCCCTTTAACTAAAGAATTATCATTTTTAATAGATTACTTAAAAAAAGATAACAATGTCTCCCTAAACCAGGATGAACATATAATTTATCCACATACTATATATGAATTACCTTCTATAGAAGACGAAGTAGAATATATAGCTAATTCAATATGTAATTTAATTAAACAAGGTATTTCTATATCTAAAATATATTTAACTAATTTAAGTGATGAATATAGAAAAATAATTAAAAGAATATTTCCTATGTTTAATATTCCATACACATTAGATTCATCAGAATCAGTATATAGTACATTTATATGTAAAAAGTTTCTAGAACTATATGAAAGTGATTTATCTCATACTATGGAACAACTTAATATGTTTATTGATAACAAAGAATCAGAAGATATTTATAATAAAATAATAAATATTATCAACAAGTATACTTTTATAGATGATAAAAATAGTATCTTAGAAATGATTAAATATGATTTAAAAAACATGAAATTATCTAAAAAAGATATTCCATATTCGGTTCATGAAGTATCTTTAAAAGATACAATATTTGAAGAAGATGATTATGTTTTTACATTATCTTTTAATCAAGGGGTTCTACCTAGCATATACAAAGATGAATCATTCTTAACTGATAAAGATAAAAAAGATTTACCTATCTCTTTAACGGTTGATAAAAATAATCTAGAAAAACAAATAATAAAAGATAAACTTAATTCAATAAAGAATCTAACTATAACATATAAGAAAAATGCTAATGGAGAAGATTTTAATATATCAAGCTTAAATGAAATACTTAACTACGATGTAGAAAAAATTAATATAAAATGTCTAGATAACTCAGAAATAAATAATAAACTAATACTTGCATCTTTACTAGATGAATACTACAAATATGGAACAAAAAGTGATTTATTAAATACATTAAATAATCATTATCAAGAACTACCATATAATACTTATAATCACTCTTTTACAGGTATAAACCCAAATGATTTACAAGAATATCTAAATAATAAAATAGTTTTATCATATTCAAGCTTAGACAAATACTATAGATGCCCTTTTAGCTTCTATATAGGAAATATTCTAAAACTTAATATATATGAGGAAACATTCTATCAAATAGTTGGAACATTATTTCATACTATTCTGGAAAAGTGTCTTAATCCAGAGTTAAAATATGATGAATTATGGAATAAAGAACTTAGTAATTTAGATTATCAATTTAATAATAAAGAAAAATTCTTTTTATCCAAATTAAAAGAAGAACTATTATTTATTATTGAAACTATTAAAGATCAAGAAAATTTTACTAACTTACATAATGAATTACATGAAGAAAGAATATCCACTAGTTTATCAGGTAACATGAAAATAACATTCACTGGTATTATAGATAAAATTAAATATAAAAATATGGGCGATTATACAATAATAGCAATAATAGATTATAAAACAGGAAATCCTAATTTAGATTTAACAACTATTCCATATGGAATAGGTATGCAACTACCAGTATATTTATATTTAGCAAAAAACTCCAATAAAATAAAAAATATAAAAGTTGCAGGTTTTTATCTTCAAAAAATTCTGAATAATGAAATAATTGTTGATAACTCTCATAGTTATGAACAATTAAAAAAGAAAAATCTTCTATTACAAGGATATTCTAATGAAAACCAAGAAATTCTTTCAGAGTTCGATCAATCATACATGGATAGCAACATTATAAAAAGTATGAAAACTAAAAAAGATTATTCATTCTATTCGTATTGTAAAGTTCTTTCTGATAAAGAGATGGAAAAAATTACAAATATAGCAGAAAATAAAATAAATGAAGGAGCACAAAAAATAAGTAACGCTGAATTTGCCATTTCTCCAAAAAAAATAGGCAAAATAAATTATGGATGTAATCTATGTAAATTTAAAGACATTTGTTTTCACACAGCCGATGATATCGAAGAATTAGAACAATTAATTCTAGATGATATACTAGAAAGACCTAAAAAAGAAGAAGGTGAAGGATAATGGCTTGGACACCAGAACAAGAACGTGCTATTAACGAAACAGGAACTAATATAATTGTATCAGCTGGTGCTGGATCGGGGAAAACAGCCGTCTTAACAGCTAGAACAATGCGTATTTTAAATTCAGGGACTCACATAAATGAATTACTTATTTTAACATTTACCAAAGCAGCGGCTGGAGAAATGAAAGAGCGTATCAGAAAATCGATAAAAAAAGGTATACCAGATAATCCTTCACTAGCTAAAGAACTAGAATTAATAGATCAAGCATACATAACAACATTCGATTCCTTTGCTTTATCAGTAGTAAAAAAATATCACTATTTACTTAATATCTCAAATGATATTGGTATATCAGATGCTTCAATTATCGATATTCAAAAAAATAAAATAATGGATGAAATATTTGATAAATATTACACTAATCCAAGTGATAAATTCAGTAAATTAATATATGACTTCTGTGTTAAAGATGACAAAGAACTTAAATCATCTATTCTAAAGATTGCTACTAAAATAGACTCATTTCCTAATCGAGAAGAATCTATTAAAAACTATATGAATAACTATTTTAGTAATCAATTTATTGAAGAGTGTCTTAATGAATATGAACAACTTTTACAAATAAAAACTAAAGAAGTTGACAAATTATCATACAATCTGACTATGTATACAGATGGTGAATATGCTGTAAAATTAACAGAAGCCTTAACACCTTTATTTAATTGCCACTCTATAGATGAATTCTATGGAACAATTGGAATTATTAAATTACCAATGTTACCACGTGGTAGTGAAGATGATACAAAATCTGCTCGTGATAAATTAAAAGAAGCCTTAGATGAATTAAAAAACACTATATACACTTATGGGAATAAAGAAAGTATTCTTGAATCTATAAAAAATATAGAAGAATATAGTGAAATAATAATAGCAATATTAAAAGATTATTTGGATGCTCTTCACAAATACAAACAAGATAATGATATCTATGATTTTCAAGATATAGCTTTATTATCTATAAAAGTACTTCAAGAAAATGAATCAGTACGTAATGAATTAAGAGATACATTTAAAGAAATAATGATTGATGAATACCAAGATACTAATGATATACAAGAAACATTTATAGGTATGATTGAAAACAATAATACCTATTGTGTAGGGGATATCAAACAAAGTATTTATCGCTTCCGTAATGCCAATCCATACATATTTAAATCAAAATATGATAATTATGCTCTTGGTAACAATGGAATGAAAATAGATTTAGTAAAAAACTTTCGTTCCAGAAAAGAAGTACTATCAAATATTAATGAAGTATTTAACCTAGTCATGGATGATGTAATAGGTGGAGCAGAATATCATGAATCTCATCAAATGGTATATGGAAATACATCATATATAGAAGAAGGATTAACTGATTATAATTATGATTTTCAAATACTAGAATATGATGATACAAATAATAAAAAATATTCTAAAGAAGAAATCGAAATCTTTGCTATTGCCAAAGATATCAAAGAAAAAATCAATTCTAAATATCAAGTATTTAATAAAGATGATAAAGTACTAAGAGACATTACATATAATGACTTTGTTATCTTAATGGATAGAACAACAGATTTCGATTTATACAAAAAGATATTTGAATATTTAGGAATACCATTAACCTTATATAAAGATGATAAACTAAATAATTCTAACGATATATACATATTAAAAAACATAATCGATTTTATCGTAAAAATAAACCTAAAAGAATATGACACAGAATTTAAATACGACTATATAAGCATTGCTCGAAGTTACTTATTTAATCTAACTGATGATGAAATTTTTAAAACATTCAAAAATAATAGCTTCAAAGAGACTACAATTTTTAAAACATTTCAAGAGCTAGCTAACGAAGTAACATCTTCAAGCATAAATACATTACTAGAAAAAATAATAAATAAAACTAATATGTACGAAAAATTTATCGAGATAGGGAATATCGAAGCTTCAATAATACGTATATCAAAATTATATGATATAGCATCAAATTTAAGCAATTTAGGATATGATATATATACTTTTAGAGACTACCTTAACGAACTACTTGATACAGACTATGATATGAAATATAGTGCCGTTAACACATCATCTAACTCAGTAAAAATAATGACAATTCATAAATCAAAAGGACTAGAATATCACGTATGTTACTATAGTGGTTTATACAAAGGATTCAATATTAGTGACCTAAAAGAAAAATTCTTATTTGATAACAAATACGGAATTATAACGCCATACTTTAAAGAAGGTATTAATGAATCTGTAATAAAATATCTTGTAAAATATCATTATCTAGAAGAAGAAGTATCTGAAAAAATACGCTTATTCTATGTAGCTTTAACTAGAGCCAAAGAAACAATAATTCTTCTTACTCCTAAAGTAGAAGAAGTAATAAATAGTTTAGATGAAAATAATACGATTGATATTTCAATTAGAAGAAAATATCGTTCTTTCAGTCAAATAATGAATTCAGTAAAACACAATCTATTAAAATATTATAAAGAAATAGATATTGAAAAACTTGGTATCACAAAACAATACTTATATAATAATCAATCATTAACATCAATAGAACCTACAAAAACAAAAGATTTCAAAGTAATACCTATAGAAATATTAGAAACTAATACAATATCTCAAGAACACTTTTCTAAAAATACACACGAACTAATTACAAAAGAAACCTCTAATAATATGAAATTTGGTTTAGAAGTTCATGAGACTTTAGAATATTTAGATTTTAAAAATCCAGACTATGAATTAATAGAAAATACCTTTATAAAAAACAAAATAAAAGATTTTCTATCTAATAAATTATTACAAAATATTCAAAATGCCACTATATATAAAGAATACGAATTCATTTATAGTGATGATTCTTTAGAATATCATGGTATAATTGACTTAATGTTAGAGTATGAAGATAAAATAGATATAATAGATTATAAACTAAATAATATCAAAGATGACAATTATCTAAAACAATTAAATGGTTATAAATCATATATAGAAAAAATATCTAATAAAAAAATAAACATTTATTTATACTCCATTATTAGTGGAGACTTAGAAAAATTATAAAAGGAGGTAAAAGTATGTTAGATAAAAACACAATAAAGAAAACAAAAGAAAAAGTTTCTTTTATTATTAATTCTTTAATTGAGATGATAAAAAATCCCAATCTACCTGTTAATAAATCTGCATACTTTTATCGCCAATCTGAAAAAAACAATTTTATTATATATATATACTTATTTAAACTATTAATTAATGAACCAGATTATTTAGAAAAAAAATATAAAAATTATTTAAATCATTTTACAATAGAAAATCCTAATAATATATCTAAAATAACAGATATAAAAGCAAACGATGAATTAGAATTATTATTAATAATAAGAGAAAAAATAAAACAACTAGATTATATTTATAATGAAACAGAAGAAAAAATATATTTTATAGATAATACATATGTTAATTCTCGTTGGTTAATTTCCTTTATATCTTTAATTCTTGATAATACTAAAAATTATGATTCTAAAGAAATTAATATTCGCTATACTATAGCAAATAAAGAAATAACTAAACTAGTAGATTCATCAAATATTGAAAATTTCTTAAGTAAGTTCACATATTATAGTATTCGCGTTAAAAGAACAGATAAAACAAGGCAAGTACGTGAAAACAATATTTTAATAGTAAAAAATGCTGCAATTAATTATTTAAAACATTTAAAGCAATATAAACATGGACTTGAAAACGAAGAATCATACTTAATATTTTATAATCTACTAAAATCAGAATGTAATAGGGAAGGTTTTGAATTAGAAGAAGAAGAGAAAAATATATTAGAAATAGAACCTAAAGAGTTAGATAAAATATATCAATATATAGATGAAGATTTTTATAATCAACAGTTAAGTAAACAAGTTCATATAATAGAAAATATCGTATGGCAGTCAAGTAATGATTTAACCCTATTAGAACATATGAATACTTCAATTGATAGTTTAATAGATTTTTTCTCAATTATTAAGATAGAACCAAACAATACATACATACAAATTAAGAAAAATCATAATATAAATGATATAAAATTACTATTAATACTTACTATTAATCAATTTCTATTAACATATCTAAGTGAATTAGATGAAATAGACTATAGCTTAATTGATTTAACATCAGTTCATCCACAATATATGAATAGAATATATAAAACAGAAGAACAAGATATAAAAAATAGATTAAATAGCTATAATCAAGAATTAACAACTGCCAAAAGAAAACTAGAAGAAAATAAAAATGAAAGAGCCATCCTTAATAAAGATGAACTAGGTCCAGAAAAATATCAAAAAGAGTTAGAAAGATGTGTAAGTCAAATAAATAGAAATAGTATTATAATAGCTCGTTTGAATTCGACCATCTCTTCATTAACAAGAGAATACGAAGAATTAAAAAAGATTCAATCAGAAAAATATCGTAATATTGAATTATATAATTATAACCATTCAATTATAAGACACCTATGCAATTCTACAATAGGATGTAATTATTATATGAAAACAAATAATACAAATTCTATATTTAGCAATATAATAATTTTTGAAGATTATGAAAAAACAGATAACTCTTTTTACTTAGAAATATCTATAAAAGAATTATTAAAAATAAGCAATCATTTTATATTAAATGGAATCATCGAACAAAATGATCTTCCTAAATTAGCATAGGTGATATTATGAATAAATCAAAAGAAAAAATATTATCATTAATTAATATATTAACATCAATTATTTTAGGCATTATATTATTAGTATCTGAACTAAGTGAAAACACAATATATATAATGATAATGTCCATAATAATAGGTTGGGCCATTCCTTACATAGTGCTATTAATAACAGGTATTACTATAAAATACAAAACTCATATTAAACTTAGTCTCACTTTTAATATTATTAACGTAATACTCTGTATTCTCTTATTAATTTTAGTAATAAGTATTTATGATTCAAAAATGTTAATATTTATAATTGAATACATTATTATAGTAATTATAAGTATTATAAACTCAATATACTTTATTTACTATCTTAAAACAGATAAATCATTAAAAGAAAAAAAATTAAAAAAGCAACAAGAAAAAGAAAAAATCAAAAAAATCAAAAAGGAAAATAATGGGGCAATAGTCTAGGTGGTAATATGAAAAGAAATTTAGAATTAAAACATAATAGTAAAGAAGTAAAATTAAGCAAAAAAAACTATATAATAATTATAATTCCAATAGTAATTGTATTAATATTTCTAATAGTTTTAGCTTTATTTATCTATAATGGAAATACACCTTCAAATAAACTAAAAAATCATTTAGAAGAAATAGGATATAGTTGCAATAAAAAAACTTGTTCTAAACAAGTAGGAAATAATAATTATACTATCAATTATTCTGACATTAGTATTTACATTGATACCGAAGAATACCTTTTAACATTAAGTAAAGAAATACCTGCCTTAGAATTAAAAAACGAAGAATATATTTGTTCATATATTAAAGATGATTATACAATGTTTACAACTGTTGACAGTACTTTTATTTATGATAAAAAATGTGCTTTTTACATCCCTGAGATAAACGAATTCATTAAAGAATATAAATCAATTGTAAACTCTTCAGGTATAGATGTAAATAATTTAGAAGAATAATTGTAAACATTCATATATTTTAAATATGTGAATGTTTTTTAATGCTATAATCAAAGTAGGAGAATTATAATATGAAGAAGTTTAAAAAAATAGCAGCATTAATAATTATGACATTAATACTAACTAATTGCGGAAAAGAAAAACTAAAACTAAATGAAGAAATCGAATTAAGTGGTACAGTAACGATAAAAGAAATAACAGAAAATAATGAACAAAAGAAAATAAGTATTCTGAATTTAGATAAACCAGTTATAATAGATGGTAATACAATCAATAAGATAGAGTTAGATTACGATAAAGACATAAAAAATAATTCAGAATTAACTATAAAGGGAGTATTAAAAAATAATGAAGATTCTTCTTCTGATTTAGCATATTCTTTTAGTGTAGAAGATATAAGTGACATACTATCATATATTAATACCTTTTCTAATGATGAATTTTCAATGACAATCCCAGCTGAGTTAATAAAGATAAGCACAATTGAAAAAATCGAAAATGGATTTATTGTTTATAGTACAGCAAATATGAAAAATGGTGGAGAAGTATTTAGAATCATTTCAGTTTCAAACGATGAATTTAAAGTTTTAAATAAAAATGAAAATAGTTATATTGAAAAAATAACTTCTTCTAAAGAAAAGACAGTCATTATTAAATATCCAACAACAGAAGAATACTCAGATGAGTATTTCTCGGATTACGAAAAAATAGCTAATCAAATAAATATCATAAAAAATAATGTTAGATTAAAATAAGAGCAATTATTACTGCTCTTATTTTATTATAAATAATTAATTATCCAATAATTCACAATCCTTAAGTCTATATGTATCACCTATATAGCATTGTACAGTTACACTTGATGTCCCTGTATAACCAAATTCTTCTTTCCATTCTAATACAAAATAACTACCAACACTATCATTAATATTGTATGAATTTTTGCTTTCAAATAGTTTATACTTATCACCATCGGTTACCATATATCCACTAATAATAAATTGATTGTTTACAATAGCATTTATGTTATTAACTAAATCTCCAAATTCCATTTTAGTAACATTTATATAATTAATAGTATCTTTAGATATTTTTGTTAAATTTATTCCTCCTAAGTCAAAATCAATAGTACCTACAAAATTAACTAAATCACCATTTTTAACATCGGCTTTATCACTATCTATCGTTCCTACAATAGTATCTTTTTTATCTTCGCTAATTAACTTTATTATAGCAGTATCATTTTTAATACTTACACTTTTTACAACAGCACTACTCATATACCAAATACCACTTTTATTAGTAGTATATCTTATTAAATAACTTTGAGTAATTTTCATAGGTTGTCCTAACTTAGACTCAACACTTTCTACATTATTAGCATCACTAACATTAACATTAGAAGAACTAGTTGTTTCTTGATTATCTCTACTTTGATAGTTAATTACTTTATTCCAAAAAAACACTCCTAGTAGCATAATTAGTAATGCTAAAGATATAATAATAAATACCATATGTTCTTTTATATATTTCAAATTAATCATCCCCATATCACTATTATATAATAATTTTTAATAATAAAATACTGGTAAAAAAATAATAATTGTAATAAAATTAACCATGAACGAAATAGGAGGAATATATGAAAAAAGAAGAAATATATAAACAAATTATTGATTATGTTGAACATAACGAAGGATTCATAAAACATAATAATATGCATGTTGAAGAATTAAATGATAAACAATGTAAAATGTCTATTGAATTAACAGAAATATCACTAAATCCTAATCAAACAGCTCATGGTGGTTTGATTTTTGGTTTAGCAGATACAACCATGGGCTTATTAGCACGTACAACAGGAAGAAATGTTGTTACTATAAACTCACAGATAGATTACTTAAAACCTTGTAAAGGTTCAAAAATTATTTGTATTGCAGAAATTTTAAAAGTTGGAAAAACAACTGCTGTATATCGCTCGAATATCTATACAGAAGAAAATGTTTTAGCTGCTACAGTAACAGGAACATATTTTTTTATTGACTAAGATGATAATAATCATCTTTTTTAATTGACTTTCTCTTATTAAAAGATAAAATAGATTACCAAGAGGTATCTTTATGGGAAAGATTAGAAGATTAACTATTTATTCAAATAAGATAAAAAAATCTAAAAAAATACTTATATATTCAGATTTACACTTAGGTTTTAAAGATCGAAGCAACATTAAAGAAATATTTGAAATTCCTCAATTATCTCCAGAATTATATGATTATATATTAATACCAGGAGATATTGTTCATATTGGAAAATGCTTAGAATCTCATTCGACAAAAAAACATATAATAAGTGATTTATCAAGATTAACAGGAGATACTAAAACTTATATAAGTCTAGGTAATCATGATCAGTATGAAAGAATTGGATTTGAAAATTGGTCTTCTTATTGTTCATCTGCTGCAATATCAACTTTTAGTATTCTTCCTAATATCGAATTATTAGATATAAATAAAAAAGTAGTTACAGAAGATCTAGAATTTAGTGCCATAAATAATAGTGTATACTATTATTTAGAACATCACGAATCAAAAGAATTCTTTCTTCAAGAATATAACATAAGAAATAATAAAATGTCTTTCTCCAAAGAATATTTTAGTATTTTATTATGTCATGATCCAAAATCCTTATATCACATAAGTAAGGAAACGAAAAGATGTTTAGTTCCTAATACTGATTTAGTCGTTAGTGGTCATATGCATAATGGTTTTACACCTAATTTTCTTCAAGATAAGTTAAATGGATATGGCTTTTTATCTCCAGATTATACCTTGTTTCCAGATATAGCATATGGAATAAGGGATATTGCTGATACATTATTTTTAGTTAATGGCGCAGTCAGTAGTTTTGTAGAAGTACCTTTAATAAATAAAATATTTGGTTTAAATTGTACAATTCTTAATTTAGAACCACAAAAAAAGGGAAAAAAGTTAGTATATACTTACAAATAAAAAAAATTTCTATTTAGAAATTTTTTTTATGTCATTCAATATTATTTCTTGTAACTTATTTGCTCCAAAACTATGATAAGAATTTTTTAAAGTAATTAACGAAAAATACTTTGAAGGTATTTCAGGAATAGTCTTTACCTCCAATATTAATCCTTCATCAAGCTCCTTTTGAGCAAACTCCTTTGTAACAAGCCCAACACCTAAACCAATCTTTACAAAGTCTTCCAATAAAGTAGCACTGGCTATTTCTAACTTAGTTGTAATTTCAATATTATGTTCTTTACAAAATGAATCAAATGATTCACGAGTAGTCGAAGGAGTCTTTTGCAGTAAAATAGGATATTCTTCTAAATCTTGTAAATGTATCTTTCTTTCTTTTAATTCACAAAAATAATCAGAAGCAACGAAACAATGATGTAGTTCACCAATTCTAATTACATCTAAATCCTCATCCTCCATATTTTCCTCTTTAGCTATTAATATATCCAATGTACCATCTTTCAACATTTTTCTCATAACTTTACTTGGATCTGTAAATAATTGTATTGCTACATTCGGATATTCCTTATGAAATATATCTAAATATTTCATTAAAAAAAATCTCGCTAAAGCTATACTAGTCCCAATTCTAATTACTCCAGATTCTAATTTTTTTAAATTAGAAAATTGTAATTCAGCATTACTAAAACAATTCATAGCTTGTTTAATAAAATTATATATTTCACGACCATTATCAGTTAAAATAACTCCTCGTTTTGTTCTAATAAATAACTCTCCTCCAAGTTGGGTTTCTAAGTTCTTTATTTGTTTTGTAACAGCTGGCTGACTAATGTTTAGTTTTTGACTAGCCTTTGTTATATTACCGACAGTTGCCACTACATAAAATATTCTATATAATTCAAAATTAATATTCATATTCATTATCATAACCTCCTGTTATCATAAATATAAAAAGAAAGTATTTTTATTATAGTTATTTTTATTTTATAATTCAATACAAACAAAGAAAAAAGAAGGAAAATGTATATGAAAAATAGAATAGATGATTTACACACTCATAGTGTTCATTCTGATGGATGTAATACTCCAACAGAAATAGTAAAAATAGCTTTATCTCAAAATATTACGAATCTAGCATTAACAGATCATGATGATATAGAAGGATCAAAAGAAATAATAAAATATAATAGTCCTAAAATAAATATTTATAGTGGAGTAGAATTAACTATAAAATACAAACAAGGAAGAATGCATCTTTTAGGGTATAACATAGATGTTGATAATCCAACACTAAATAAAGTATTAAGAGAAATAAAAGAAATATCTATATATAATATATTGTTATACATAAGTTTATTAAAAAAAGAATATGGTATTACTTTCCCCCAATTTGAAATCGATAGCTTATTAAATACTAAAGGAAATATTGGTCGTCCCCAACTAGCAAAATTATTAATTAAATATGGCTTTTGTAATAATGTCGATGAATGCTTTGATCGATATTTAAATCCTATTTATGATAAAGCCAGAAAAGTAAAAAGAGGCATAACCTTAGAAGAAGGAGCATCACTAATTCATCAAGCAGGTGGAACAACAAGCTTGGCTCATCCCAGTAGTCTAAAATATACTAATTCTGAATTTGCGGAAATAATGCCTTACTTTGTTGCAGCAGGAATAGATTCATTAGAAACTATACATCCTAATCTAACTCCAGAAGAAAGAGCTTTTTATCATGAACAAGCCAAGAAATATAATTTATTAGAAAGTGGTGGTAGTGACTACCACGGAATTGATATCAAACCATATATTATTTTAGGATCAGGAAGAAACAATAATATTTACATTTCAGAACATTCTCTAACATTAACTAAAAAAATAAAAAACAGATATAGCCGATAAAATGATATAATACATAAACAGGTGATATTTATGTATTATTGTTATAACAACAAAGAATTTACTAACTTACCACGAACAAATAGAGAAATAGAATACGCATTAAGTCAAAATGCATTTATTTATTATGATGAAACAACAAATGAATTCAAAGACTCTCAAGATAATATAATAGATGTTAAAGGTAAGAAAATAATACCTTCATCATTCATATTTCAACTCCCCAATATGATAAAAGCTCTAATAGAACAAGGAGCTATAATTCCCAATAACATAGAAGCTTTAAATAAAATAGAAGAATGGTATAACTATTTTGAAACAAAAAGATTAATAATATCTTTTACTGGTTCATATCTACATGATAAAGAATTCTTACAATACTTATATAAAGTATTTCATAATAAAACAGAAGTATTTTTAAAAACAAAGAAAAAAGACTTTAATGGAATAATTGATTTATCGGAGTTATTTGATGAAAATAGTGCTCTAAGGAAAGCCTTCACTTATCATGAAGATGAAGAATTCATTATTTCAGAAAAGGTTGATATTAATGAAGATGAACTCGGAAAAGAAGAATATCGTATATTTATTTATAAAAACAGAATTATGAATATTTCAAGAATAACAGATACAACATATCATAGAATACCTATAGAAGTAATTGAATATGTAGAAAGAATTCTTGAACATAAAAATCCTAATTTCCCTGATACTTTTGTTATAGACATTTTTTCTTATCAAAATATGTATGATATTTTAGAACTAAATCCATTTGAAGCATCCGGAAAATACCTATATAATACGATTTTTAGTTTTAGCCAAGATTTAACTCACCAAGATATTGAAAATATTCCTCCAGAAAAAGACCAATCTTCAGTTTCATATTCAAATGAAGAACAAACAATTCCTTCAACACTAAAACTAATTAACGGAACATTTGCTAAAGATTATGAAGATATAAAAAGATTTGGTGAACCAATAAAAGGATATATTCACGTTGAAGGTTTATCACAAGATACAAAAATTGATATAAAATCACTATTAAAAATTTTAACTCCTTTAAAGGATGATTCTGAACTAAATAATCCAACTACTAAAGTTTAACCAATCGTTAAACTTTTTTTATAGAACATAATTGTAGTTTTTTAATTTCTCTTATGTTATAATAATAAAAGATAAACATAGTAGGAGAGTAGGTGTAAAAAATGCCAATTAAAGAACTAAAATGCATTGAAGTACTAATTCGCTTTTTAGCCCACAAAGTTAACCTAAGTGAAGAAATCTCCTCTGAATTTGATAGTACAGAACAATTTGAAGAAGCCAAACGAAACCTATTCAATTTGTTTTCTATCAATGATTTAATCGATAATTTTGATTTAAATCAACCTTTTTCTTTAAATCAATTTTTGATAGATGGAAAAATACCAGGTATTTATGATGAACCAACACATACCCCATATCAAGATCCAAGATATAATTATGATTATAAAAAATATTACACATTATTAATAGAAGCATTAAAAGAAGGAAACTACCTATTTGATGAATCAAATAATATTTTCGTATCTAGTACAGATCTTGAAACAACAATACCTCAAATATGGTTATATCGTCTAGCTCAAGCAACCGAAAGAACAAAGTATCAAAGAATGTACTTTTATAACAAAAATAAAGAAAACAACATAACAGATAAAAATGCTTTATTAAATTATTTACACCATACAAAAACTTTCTTAGTAGAACTATCATCATCAAATCCTAATATTGATTATGATATAGAATTTTCAAGTACAGAAGCTAAAACTAATAGTCAACTTACAGGTAAAAAAGAAATAAAAGTATCAGATATAATTGAATTATTTGAAAATGAAACATCCCCTAATGTAAATTGCGAAATCAGTAAATATAAATTAACAGATGCTTTCTTTATTGTAGCTAAAGCAGAACAACTAGGAAGGACATTCTATAGTGAAACATTAGAAGTACAACAAAAATACTTAAATAAATGGATGATAGAATTTATTAATAGTAATAAAAAAGCCAAAAAAGCGGCTCAAAAACTAGTTCTTATAGCAAGTGATAAAAATGTCCACGGATACGAAATAAATGACATAAATAGAAAAGAAGCCATAATAGGTTTAATAAATATATATTTTAAAATAATAACTTCATTAGATATAGATTTAGAATTAACATCTTTAACAGATTTTAATATAGATGAGTACCTATCATCTAAAACAGAAGCTGAATTAATTGAATTAAATTCAATAATTAAACAAATTAATAAGTCTCTTGAAGAAAAATCAACTATTTCTAATATATTAGATAATTTATCTAATATAATATCAAACTTAGATCAAATAAAGGACAAAGAAGAATTAAAAAAAATTAAACAAGAAAGAAAAAGCTTATTATCATCTTTTAGTTCTCATGAAACTCTAGAAGAAGAACTAGGACAAAAAAGAAATATTCTTCAAGATAGTATTCGTATAGCTAAACAAACTTCAATAGAAAGCATAGCATTTGATAATGATTTAATAATAAAACTATTACTTGAATGCGTAAAATATGGAAGAGTATACTTTAAACTAGGAACTAATCAAATTGTATTTGAAAAATACAACGACGAAATAGGTAAAGTAGTTTTTAAAGCTACTATAAATATTGAAAAACTTATTGTCTTTATAGAAAACTTTAATTATCGAATAGAAGATTTTGGAATGCCTTTGAGATGAGTTTATAACTCATCTTTTATTATACTAATAAAATATGATAAAATATAACTGGTGATTACATATGGGACTTATAGTAAAAAACAAAACATCATATCAATTAGGTAATAACTTAACAGAATTTTTTTCTATACCTATTGAAGAATCACAAAATAATGATGAATATAGTAGATTAAAAGATGATATATACAAGTTAAATATAGATAATGAAGAAAAAGCTAATATTCTTAATAAAATAAATATGTTAAATACTAATATATCTCCTAATAAGAAAAAAGTCATTATTAAAGAAATAGAAAAAATAAAAGAAGATTATAATTTATAATACAAGGAAGTAGTTAATATGACTCAAAGAGAATCTGATACTTTAAAAAAATTTGTAATAAGTAACAATTCTTTTTGTAATGCCTTAACAAAAAATGAAACTCCTATATTAGATTCAACTCTAAAAATAGAATTAATAATATATTATTTAACACTAAACAAAGAATATCTTATTAAATCAAACATTCCCAATAAGGAACTTTATCTATCTTTAATAGAAGATAGTAATTTCATATTAGAAGATAATTGCATTATAATAAATGATATAATAATTACTCTAGAAGAATTAATTAATACATTAAGCATAATAGAAAATACTACAAAAAACAATAATAATATAATTTATCTAAATAATACAAATAATCCTAAACCTACAAATACACATTTCACAAGCAAAGGGAAGATAATAGAATTTAATAGAATTAACAAACCAGCATTTTATACTACCCATGTAGAAAAAGCTCTTATTTATGAAAGAACAACAAAAATTAATCAAGACACCATTCCTTACATCACTCATACCAAAGAGGATTTCATATCTTTAATGAATGATATGATAATAAAAGCAATAAATGATAGTTTAGAAAACTATCCTCTAAAATACTTAAAAATACTTTCGAGTTATTTAAATTTATACCCTTTTACGGTATATGCTTATAATAAAAGAGAAATCCCTTTTCAAGAGATTTCATTACCACAAAACGAAATAGGTTTAAGAAAAACTACTATTAACAATCCATTAATAGATGAAATAGAAAAAAAGATCAAACTTTTATTACAAAAAGAAAATGAATTATATATCGAAAGAGAACGTTATGATCATGATTTAAAAGTAAGTCTAAAAATAATAACTCGTATCGAACAAGAACTAATAGAAATAGAAAAAGAAAAAAACAATTACTTTTTTTCCCTTTATATTTTAAGAATGTCTCCTGAAATATATAATGAAAATATTCTTATGTACATCACTAAATCTTATCAATCAGGAACAATTGAAATTAATAGATTTCTAGCCAACCCAATAATAAAACTATTCTATATAAAAAATAATCAAACAGAATTCCATTGTTCAATGAGATTAGATACATTATTTTACTTAATAAATTCTTCTTATTTATTAGAAAAAACAAGTGAACAAAAAAAATTAAAATTGGAGGTTTAGAAGATGAATAACATAAACTCTTTAGTATCTTTTAATCATGCTTTTATGTCATACAAAGATTTTATTTTTAACAGACCAAACCAACTATCTCAACAACCAATTCAAATAAAAACTCTAGAAATTCTTTTTTCCTGTTTAAATATAATTCTTAATAAAGATCGAATAACTACTAAAGATGAAAATAAAGATAACTATATAGATGATAACATATTAGAACAAATCATCAGTATTATCTGTAAAAAAATAGGTAATAAATATTATTTAGGGAATATACCTTTTGAAAATAAAGATGAAATAATAAAAATAATCCGTAATAAAATCGCTCATGGTGAATTTATAATAGATTCTACAAGTGATAATATAATACTTAATATTCAAAACCAACAAGTTAAAATACCTAAAAATGCTTTATATAGTTTTACAATTCTTTTAATAGAAAGAATAGATTTATATACAACATCTTCTACTTATCAAAGAATTCAAATCTATGGCAGTACTTCCAATACCAAAAAAATAAAGCATTATAATGATATCAATAATATATTAGATAACATTTATTATATAGAGTATAACTTCCATAGCAATAACTCTATAACTCCAGAAAAAAAAGCCTTAATAGAAGAATTACTTAAACAGATTCCAAAAACTATATCATTATACGAAGAAAAATATAATACAAAGTTATCTCCAAATCTTATAAAAAGCTATTTTAATCAATATGGTATTGAAGTTGAACCAGTTATAAAACCATTATCAAAAACTAAACACGCTAATAAATTATCATCATTTATCAAAGAAAATATATCTGAAATAAAAAAAATGGATTTAAGAACTCAAATAGTACTAATATCAAATTGGTATCAGAAACTTTTAAATGATGATAAACCATTAGAAAACATTACAGATGGTATTCATTATAATTTATATGTTCTTAATAGCTTAGAAAACACCAATTATCAATCATTAAATCAAGCCATTCAAAATATTAGTTCTAACAATCTATTTACAAGTATCTTAGAAATGATTCTCGTTACAGAACTTCTAGGTTTTTATGCCCATTATCAATACCCATTAGAAAATATCTGTAAATCAAAAGATAATACCAATGATGGAATAGACTACTTTGATTATAGTAAATTAGATCTTCAAGTACTTAAACCAACAATTTTTATAATTCCCCAAGGAAGGCAATCTTCTTATAGTAATGCAGTAACTGCTTCTCAAAAAAGACTAAGTACAATAAATAATGAACTAGAAAAAATAAAAACTCAACAAGCAAACATAAAACGTTTACTTAGTACATCAAAAACAAATGAAGAACAAGAAAAACTAAAAATAGCTCTTGAAGCTCTTAATAATAAAATAAGTAAAATAGTAGAAGAACAACTAGAAGAGTTAGAAACACTTAAAAAACGTGAACAAAAGTTAAATGAATTTAACTTAGATGATAATAGTAATTATTATTATAATAGATACTTAATAGAATACATTAGAAATGCAATTGCTCATGGTAACGTTCACTTCTACTTTAGTAATTCATCAACTAATCTAGAAAATGCAACAATAAGATTTATTAATAAAAAAGATAATCAAACTACTTTGGATTTAACTATTTCAATAAAAGAATTTGATAATTTATTTAATCCCTATAATATATCCATACTAGATGAATATCTTCAATCTAAAAAGAATAAAGCCTTATAGCTTTATTCTTTTACAGAGTGTCGACAAAGTCGGC
>JBJFGS010000042.1:0-34730 GCA_051892935.1 Candidatus Coprovivens sp. | reverse complement strand
ATACAATATAAATTAAAAAAAATAAAGTGCCGACTTTGTCGACACTCTGAAAAAACAATTGAATGTTCAATTGTTTTTTATGTAGTAACTAATCCATTAATTCCTATTGGAATTCCTATTAAGTACCATCCTATTACTAGTAGCAATAATACTATTGCTGTTGTTGCACTATACCCTAATTGATATTTCAACGTTCTGAATAAACTTATTGGTTCATCATTTTGGTTGTATTTTTCAATATATGATATATATACTGTAAAGTATGCAAGTAATGGTGTTAATCCTAATGTAGCACATTCGCCAAATCTTGTTATTATTTGAGCAAATTCTGGACTTAAACTACTATTCATAAATGCTGGAATAGCTGTTGTCGATATTATTGCCCATTTTGCTGTAGGATTCGTTAGGAAAAGCGATGATATAAAACTTACAACGAATAATAAGATGATAAGTGGTATACCACTAAACGAAGTCTTTTCTATTGTGTTGGCAAGCATTATTGTTAAAACTGTTCCAATATTACTCTTTTTAAAAACATTTATTAGAATTGAACCTAATAGTATTAGAATTAAAGTTCTACCTATTCCATCTAACGAATGTGTTAAGTCTTCACAGAAATCATTATTATTTTTTATTGTTTTAGCACCGATACCATAGAATAAACCTAATATAATAAAGAATATTGTTACAATAAAGACAAATCCTTTATTAAAGAATGAATCATAGCTAAAGAGTTTATCTATATAGAATTCTTGACTATAATCAAGAAAATTACCTGAGAATGGTAATCCCGGTATAATGTTATATATAAATACAAATAAGTATAATGCTCCTGCTGTTATAGAAAATATTAAACCTCTATATTCTCTTTTTCCTAGTCTTAATTCTTTCTTTTCTTCTTTAAATTCGTATTTTTCAACATTTGACACACTTACTTTTTCAGTTATGATGGTAATTATTACTGCTATTAAAACAACCGCTATAGCCATCATAAATATGAATGTTGTTGTTCCTAGTGCATAGTTTAAGTCTATGTTTCGAGCATTAGCAAGTGTATATTTTAGCATTTCACTATCTACTGCCGTTAGTAAGAAGTTTATTCCACTACCACAAGTTAATGCCGCATAAGTAGCTACTATACCAAGTATGGGATTTCTTCGACCATAACTAAACATTAAGGCTGCTAGAGGAATCATTATTACATATCCTAAGTCTCCTGCAATACTCATTAATATACTTAAAAATACAATCCAAAATGTGATGGTGTATTTTCGGCAGTATTTGGTCAATATTGTAAAAGTTGTTTTTATAAAACCACTTTTTTCCATTATACCAATTCCGATTAGGACAATTATTAACATACTTAAAGGTGTAAATGCCATATAATTTGATACTGTTGAAGTAAATATGTACTTAATTCCACTAAGACTAAGTAACGATTCTACGCTTTCTGATGTTACTATGTATTCACCAGTTTCAACATCAATTTTATTATAAGTTGCTTCAAACCCTATTAAGTTTAGAAATCCACTTAATAATATTGTTATTAATATTAGTATTATGAAGGTCATAACTGGGTTTAAAGTTATCTTTTCTTTAAACTTATTCATTATTTCCTCCAATTACTTTTTTTAGTTTTTTGTTAAATTCTAATCGGTCCATCATTATTTCTCGATTACAATTAATACATTTTATTTTTATATCTACGCCCATTCTTGTTATTTGCCATTTGTTAGTTTGACAAGCATGGGGTTTCTTCATTTCCACGATATCATTTAGTTTATAATCATTTTTCATAATGCACCTCCAATTGTGGATATGGAATGCTTACTTTATTCTTGGCTAATGTTGTTAGAATAATTTTGTTGGCATCTCTTTTAGCTTGCCAATGAGTATCTCTTTTACAATTGAATTGAACAAGATATTTAATGCAAGAATCAGCTAATTCATTGACTCCAAGGTATTTTACACTGTCTTTATTAACATTTTCAATTTTTTGGAATTGTGGCAGTATTTGACTTTTTATTATTTTTTCTATTTTTTCTACTGGTTGTTCATATGGTAATGGAATATTAATCATTACCGCCTGTTCTTTTTGTGATAAGTTTGTTACCTCTAAAATATTTCTATTAGCAATAACTAAAACTTCACCATTAGCATTTTTTAATTTTGTACTTTTTAAACCAAATTCAATGACTTCACCAGTAAAGGTATTATATTTTACAATATCTCCAACAATAAAATAATTCTCGGTAATAATGCTTATACCATTTATTATATCTTTAAAAGTATCTTGTAAAGCTAAACCTATGATAGTAGCTGCAATTCCTAAACTGGCTATCATAGCACCAACATTTATTCCATATATACTTAAAATAATTAAAGCAGCAACTATTAGTATAAAGTATTTTATGATATTTTGAAATAGATTTGTAACTGTTCTTCTTTTTTTCTTTTCATAGTTGTTTTTACCGTAGTTGATAACTTCATCCAAGATGATTGTAGCTGTTTTATAGATAAAATATGCTATTGCTAGTGTTACTATTACTCCATATACTTCTTTTTTGGTAATTATGTTTAAAATTACTTTAAAAAAATCTATCATTATTCACCATCCATACTAATACCTAATATATCAAGAATTCTATCTAGATCATTATCTGAATCGTATGGAATTTCAATTTTTTTTGTTCCTATTTTTACTTTTGTACCAATTCTTTCACGCATTATACTTTCATATATTGTGTGTCTTGCATTATATATAGGTTCCCTTTTTATTTTGTTTTTCTTAGGCATATCTGAATTGCTTGTTAACTTCTCTGTTTCTCTAACACTTAGGCCATCTTCAATAATAAGATTTGCTAGCGAATTTATTTGTTCTTCATCTGATAGTTTACTAAGTACTCTAGCATGTCCCATTGATATTTTTCCTTCGCGTACATATTGTTTAGTTTGTTCTGGTAAGTTTAATAGTCCTAAGATATTTGTAATATAACTCCTGCTTTTACCAAATTTTTTAGATGCTTCTTCTTGAGTTATTTTGCTTGTTTCAATTATTTTGGCTAGAGCTTCGGCTTCTTCTATTGGATTTAAGTCTTCTCTTTGAATATTTTCAATAAGAGCTATTTCCATCATTTCTTGATCAGAGAAATCTCTTATGATAGCAGGAATTGTTGTTTTGCCAGCCATTTTTGATGCTCTAGTACGACGTTCTCCAGCAATTATCTCGTATCCTTTAATACTTTTTTTAACAATTATTGGTTGAATTACACCGTGTTCTTTAATACTTTCAGCAAATTCACTTAAGGATTTTTCATCAAATTCTTTACGAGGTTGATAAGGATTGCTACGAATTTCTGTTAATGGTATTTCTACTATATCACTATCTTTTGATTCATTTACTATCTTTTTTTCGAAATTATCAAAATCAATTACTTCGTTAGAAAATAGTTGTTCTAATCCTTTACCTAAAGCTTTTCTTTTAGTCTCCATTTCTACTAATCACTTCCTTTGCTAAATTTTGGTAAGCTAATGTTGCACGACTAGTTGGATCGTAATCACTAATTGGTTTTCCATGACTTGGTGCTTCTACTAGTCTTACAAGTCTTGGAATTATAGTGTTAAATACTTTGTTTTTAAAGTATTTTCGTACTTCTTCGATTACATCTAAACCGATATTTGTTCTTCCATCAAGCATTGTTAGTAATACTCCTTCTATACGGAGTTCTGGATTCATATTTGATTGAACCATTATTATTGAATTTAGTAGTTGCGTAATTCCTTCTAAAGCAAAGAATTCGCATTGAACTGGAATTATTATTGAATTACTTGCTACCAAAGCATTCATTGTTGTTATTCCTAAAGATGGCTGACAATCTATTATAATATAATCGAATTTATCTTGAATTTCAGCTATAGCATTTTTTAATTGTTCGTTTTGTCTAAATTCATTGTTTTCTAGCATTTGTTTTACAAATTCTACATCTACGCCAGCTAAATTAATTGTTGAAGGGATTAATGATAAATTTTTGAATTTTGTCTTAATTATTCCTTCTGTTATTGTGCAAGCTCCGGTCATAACATCGTATATATCATGTTTAAAATCACCATTGCTATATCCTAATCCTGTGGAAGCATTTCCTTGTGGATCTAAATCTATTAATAATGTTTTTTTACCTTCTTTTCCTAGTGCGGCAGCTAAATTTATACTAGTTGTTGTCTTCCCAACTCCACCCTTTTGATTAACAAGTGAAATAACTTTTGCCATATATGTACCACCTTTTCATGTATTATTTCTCTAGATAATTTTATCATATATATAAAGAAATGTCATAGGTTTTATTAAATTTAAAAATAAAAAGAGGAAACTGTTATATGTTAGTTCCCTTTTTTATTTATTATTCGTTTTTTGACTCTTTATTTTTTTCTTTTTTGTCTTCTTTAGTTGCTTTTTCTTCTTTTTCGGTAGTAGTCGAATCTTTTTCTGGTTCTAATTTACCTGTTTCTACTAATGATTTAATTTGTTCTCTTGTTAGTGTTTCATGTTCCATTAAAGTATCGGCAAGCAATAATACTAAGGTTTCATGTTTAGCTAATATTTTTTTAGCGTTTTTATAACATTCATCAAGTACTTTTCTTACTTCTTTATCTACTTCTAAGGCAACTTGATCAGAATAATCTTTAGATTTATTGTAATCTCTTCCTAAGAATACTCCTTCTTGTTCATGTTCAAGTTGAACTAGTCCTAAATCACTCATACCATATTTAGTTACCATTGATCTAGCAATTTTTGTTGCTTTTTTCAAGTCGTCTGATGCACCAGTTGTTATTTCGCCTAGGAAGTTTTCTTCACTAGCACGACCTCCTAATAAGCCTGTAATTTGTGATATTAGTTCTTCTTTAGTCATAATAGCCATTTTTTCTTCTTTTGGAAGCATCATTGTATAACCACCAGCCATACCACGTGGTATGATTGTTATTTTGTGAACTTCTTGAGCATCTTGTAGTTTTAAGCCTATTACAGCATGTCCTGCTTCATGAATTGCAACAAGACGTTTTTCTTTTTCTGTAATACGACGTGATGTTTTAGCAGGGCCTAATAAAACTCTGTCTGTTGCTTCATCTATTTCTTCCATTGTTATAGCTTCTTTTTCTCTTCTAACAGCAAGTAGAGCTGCTTCGTTAAGTAAGTTTTCTAAGTCTGCTCCACTAAATCCTGGAGTTCTTTGACTAACATTAGCTAAATTTACTTCTGGAGCAAATATTTTATTTTTAGCATGAACATTAAGTATTTCTTCTCTTTCTTTTGAATCTGGTAAACTTACTGTAACTTGTCTATCAAATCTTCCAGGTCTTAGTAATGCTGGGTCAAGTACGTCTGGTCTATTTGTTGCGGCAATAATTATTATTCCTTCATTAGCACCAAAACCATCCATTTCTGTTAATAATTGGTTAAGTGTTTGTTCACGTTCATCATGTCCTCCACCTAAACCTGTTCCTCTTTGGCGACCTACTGCATCAATTTCATCTATAAATATTAAGCATGGAGCACTTTGTTTAGCTTGTTTGAACATATCTCTAACACGTGATGCACCTACACCAACAAATAATTCAACAAAGTCTGAACCACTAATATAGTAGAATGGTACATTAGCTTCTCCAGCTACTGCCTTCGCTAGTAAGGTTTTACCTGTTCCTGGAGGACCTACTAATAAAACACCTTTTGGTATTCTAGCACCTAATTTTTGGAACTTTTTTGGATTTTTTAAGAAATCAATTAGTTCTTGAACTTCTTCTTTTTCTTCTTTTAATCCAGCTACATCACTAAATCTAACTTGTCCGCCGTCTTCACTTAATTTAGCACGACTTTTTCCAAAATCCATAGATTTGTTATTACCAGCTGCTAGTTTTGTAAACATAAAGTATGCTGCAACTATTAATACTACTATTGGAACAATATTAAGAATTATATATCCAATGTTACTTGAACCTGGATCTTTTTCTGTATCATATTCTTTTATGTTTTGTTCTTTAGCATATTCTGTAATAGTGTCAACATCTTCACTTATTACTTTTGCTGTAAAAGATTCGTTTTTATCATAATCTTTTAGTTTTCCTTCAATATAGTAAACACTTTCACTACTTTTTGGAGTAATTGTAATTTCTGTTACTTCTTCGTTTTTTATTGCTTGAATCAATTCTCCTGTTTTTAGTTCATTTATCTTTGTACTATTTCCATTGACAAAGAATAATGCCATTACTAATGCTATAGCTAGTATAGCCCAAGGAGCCATTGCTGCATAAGTATTATTTCTTTTTTTCATTCTGTTTCTCCCTCTAAAAATTTTCATAAATTTAATTATACCATAATATTATATCATAGTTTTCATCCTTTGCTTTATCAAATTTAGATTTTTTTAATCCTGGAATCCAAACAATCACACCTTTGCTATCTGTAACGATTGGCCAATTATCTCTTTCTTCTTTAGAAAGCTTGCTATTTATGAAAATATCCTTTATTTTTTTGGGTGATTCCATATTCTTTATATGTATTTTATCACCTGTTTTACGATTTCTTACATATAATGGTAATTTTATTTCTTTGCTATTTAGTCTTATATAATCATTACTATTTTTGTCTGTTTCTTTTATTATGCATATTTTTTTCCCATTTGGTAAATTTGTTTCTTCTACAATTGGTAATCTATATTCTTGATTTATTTTTTTGTTACGTGTAATTTTTAATTTATCATATGTCTTAGTTATTTTTAAATTATCAGGTAGATTTATTTCTATATTTGGTTTTGGATTTGCTATTATATTTAAAATTAAATTAGTATGTTTATCATTTACTAAATATAAATTGTTTATATAATTATCGTCTAATATATATTCAATTATTTTTTCTTGAATAAGTTTATCTAATCCAGTGAAATCTTTTATATCTAATGTATTTTTATTATATCGGTTACTTATTTCTCTTGTAACTACTTTTTCTACATAATTATAGTATTTTTGTAATTCACGACTGAATTTTAAATATTTTAAGTGGATATTCTTATTTTCTTTTTTTAAAAAATGTAAAATATTGTGGCGATATCTATTTCTAGTATATTTATCTTCATTATTTGTTTTATCTGTTACAAAAGGAATATTATTTTCATTATTATATGTATTAATATCATCTTTAGTCATAAAGACTAGTGGTTTAATTACCTTGTAATTATTTTTAGTTGTTTCTATTTGAAAACCGGTATATCCTTTTAAATTTGAACCACGGGTTATACGCATTAAAATAGTTTCTATTAAATCATCTCCATGATGAGCTGTAAATAAGTATTTAGCTTTATATTTATTTATTATTTTTTCGAAGAATGCATATCTTTTTTCTCTTAATTCTAGCTCGTTATAGTCTTGATGTAAGGATTTTTTTTCAAATGTTGTTGTTTCGATAATTAGTTCTTTTTGAGCACAATATTCTTTTATAAATAATAGTTCATCTTTACTTTCTTCTCGTATATTATGATTTACATGTGCACATATTATTTTTATTTTTTTATTTAAATTTTCTATTATATTTAGTAAACACATAGAATCAGGTCCACCTGATAAACCTATAACAATAGTATCGTTATCTTCAAGAAGGCTATTTAAATAAGCAATTGTTTCTTTCATCATTTCACCTCTATTGTTTCATTTTTAATATTGATTCAATGAATGGTTTTATATCTCCATCAAGTACTTTTTCAGCATCATTCATTTCAAAGTTACTTCGATTGTCTTTCACTAAAGTGTATGGTTCTAGAACATAACTTCTAATTTGGCTACCAAAGTCTATACCTGTATTTATACCTTTTAATTTATTTATTTCTTGTTGTTTTCGTTCTTCTTCAAGAGCAAATAGTTTACTTTTTAAGACTTTCATGGCTTGTTCTTTATTTTGGATTTGACTTCGTTCATTTTGACATGTTACCACTATTTTGCTTGGAAAATGGGTTATACGAACTGCTGATGGAGTTGTATTTACTCCTTGACCGCCATGTCCGCTAGCACAGTATGTGTCTATTCTAATATCTTCATCTTTTATTTCTATATTGATGCTTTGGTCTATTTCTGGTACAACGGAAACTGATGCAAATGATGTATGTCTTCTTTTATTTGAATCAAATGGAGATATTCTTACTAAGCGATGGACTCCTTTTTCACATTTTAAATATCCATATGCATAATTTCCTTTTATGTGAAGTGTAACAGACTTTATTCCGGCTTCTTCTCCTGCTTGCTGTTCTATTATTTGATATGTAAAATTATTTTTATCACAAAATCTTTGATACATTCTTTGTAGCATACTGGCCCAATCGCATGATTCGGTACCTCCAGCTCCTGGATGAATTTCTAAAAAACAGTCGTTATTATCATATTCACCACTCAACAGTGTGTTGATTTCTAATTCATCTATGTTATTTGACAATTCTACTAAAGAACATTCTATTTCTTTTAATAATTCTTCTGAATATTCTAATTCTATTAATTCTAATATTTCTTTATTACTTATTATTTCTTTATTTATTCTATTATATTCACTTGTTTCTTTCTTAAGTAATGTTAATTGCTTATTAAGTTTATTTGCTTCTTCAATATTATCCCAAAATCCTGGTTGATTCATTTTTTCTTCAATATAACTTATTTCAGAAGATTTAGAATCTATGTCAAAGAGACCTCCTTATTATATTTAGTCTTTCTTCTAGTTCTGTTATTTTTGCTTTTATTTCTTTTATTTCCATATTATCACCACATTTATTATATCACATTCATTTAATTGTTTTTTGTAGTGTTTTAATGTTTTGTCCTTTTAAATATGTCATTTTTAGTTTTACTAATAATGTTTTAAGAAATTCACTACATTTTATTAAACCATTACATGCAAGAAGATAGCTTCTTTTTATTTCTTTATCTTCTAATATACTTGATATGAATATTCTTGGTAATACTGTGTTTATTACTGAAGCAAATATTTTTTTCATATTATTACGATATAATTCTAATCTATCTCTTTGTATCTGTAAAAGGTAAAAATCTGTATCTATTATACGAACTGGTTTATCTGATGAATCTCCATTTATAATAATGTTATCTTCATGTAAATCTTCTAAGTTCCAACCTTTATCTGAGATATTTATTGTTCCTTTTTCTAATGTTTCTATTATATGTATTAGTTGATCTATTTCTGTTAGTGGATCTATTTTTGATAGAGGTGTACCTTTTTCATAATCACTAACAATACCATATAAAGTATGTTCATCAGATATTACCATTTCAGGGAACGATATTAAATCATCTGAATAATAATCCGTTTGTTGTATTAAGTTTTTTTTAAAAGAAACATTTATACTATCACTTAAATCATTAAATGATTCATTGAATCTTTTATATTTTTTTCCATTATTTAATAAGTATATAGTATTATCTAGTCTTGTAGTGAATAGTACTTCTTTTATACCTATTTTTTCTATATAACTATTGTCTTTTATCAACCCCATAGTAATCCCCCTATATAGGTTGTTATACTAGCATAAAAAAAGAAATAATACAAGATTACTTCTTTATTGGGGAATGACTTATTTGAATAGTATTATTTAGATATGATCTTATTTTATTTACTGTTTCTTCTGTAGGATGCATATATTCTTCTTCAGTTATTCCATATTTTCCCCATTCTCCATCTTCTAAGAAACCTACTAGGTCAACTATTTCTAAAAGGTATTGATTAATTTCTCCCATATCTTTAGATGATGCTATATCATAGTCTTTTTTCTCTGGATTTGGAAATTCTGTAAATTCTTTGAACATTATTATTACACCTTTCTATTTATTGGTTTATTTTTCAAAACACCATTTTTTATTGTTAAATACTCCACCAGGTAATAATCTTATGTCTCCTATAACAGCTAAACTTACAAATGATAAGTTCATAAAAGGATCAATGTTAGGGTTTTCGATGTTTATACATTTTTTCATTTTATTCATTATTTCTACTACTTTTAATGGATTTTCTTCTGTCATAAGGTTTGCTATAGGTAATGGAAGACTTTCCAATACCTTTCCGTCTCTGACTACTATTTTTCCTCCATGCATTTTTCTTATTTCATTGGCTACTAAAGCTATATCTTCGTCGTTAGTTCCTGCTATTATACAATAGTGAGAATCATGAGCAACTGTGGTACCTATTGCTCCACTTTTTAACCCTAGACCTTTTAAATAACATATTCCTGTATGCATTGTTCCTATGTGTGGTTCAATAACTACTATTTTTATTATATCTTTATCAATATTATAATCTGTTGAAGTTCCTTCATCAGTAGTTACTAGTTCTCCAGGAACTAAACCAATTACTTTTTTTGGTATTCCTTTACAAATAAAGTTTTCTTTAGTAACTGGAGACATTTTTATACTATTTCTTACTTTAGAATCTAATTCTTTAGATACTTGAGGTATTGGCCAATTATCAATTATATTTTCTGTAAGAAGTTTTCCTTCTTTATATACACTTTCTATAGTGCAATTTTCTAGATTACTTAGAATTACTAAGTTTGCTTTTTTACCTTTTTCAATTATTCCTATGTCATTAAGTTTAAAATATTTTGCAGCATTATATGATGCTGTTATGTACGTATCTATCGGAGAAGCTCCTAGTTTTATAGCTTTCCTAATTATTGAATCTATATGTCCATCTTCGTATATTTCTTCGGGATGTTTATCATCTGTTGCAAATGTAATATATTCTTTATATTCAGGAATATTAATTAATTCATATAATGCTTCTAAATTTTTAGCGGCTGTTCCTTGGCGAATCATAATATAAAATCTTTTATTTAATTTTTTGGCAATATCTAGTTTTTCTTTGGCTTCAGATAAAGTTCGACATTCATGGTCTGATTCTATGCCTGCACTAATGTATTTTTCGAAGTCTTTACCTAATACTCCCGGAGCGTGTCCATCTATGATGAGATTTTTTTCTTTGGTAATTTTTATTTTTTCATATACTTCTTTATCATTGTTAATAACTCCTGGATAGTTCATCATTTCTGCTAAACCTAAAATTTTACCATTTGTATTAAGATTGTAGCATTCTTTGATACTTTTACTGTCTAAAGAATAAGCTGATTCATCAAATGAAGAAGCTGGTACACATGATGGGATCATTATATACACATCTATAGGAAGATTATTAGTTTTTTCAATAATCCATCTTATTCCATCTATTCCGCAAACATTGGCAATTTCGTGTGGATCTGTTATAACTGCTGTTGTTCCATGAGGAGCAACCATCTTGGCGAAATCAGGTGGACTAATGATACTACTTTCTAAATGAATATGGCTGTCAATAAATCCCGGTACTAAGTATTTATTTGTGCATAATTTTATGGTTTCACCATATAAGTTTTCACCAATTTCAGCAATCAAATTATCTTTGATGGCTATATCTGCTTTTTTTAATCTTTTTTCTACTACATCAAGATATGTTATATCTTTTAATACTAAATCATATTTCATATTTTTCTCCTTTAATAAAGTGCTTTATATATAAAATCTAAAATAAATAATATAGTAAATATATAAATAATTGGTGATACTTCTTTTCCTTTACTATTTACAAGATATACTATTATATAGAAGATAAATCCGAATTGAATACCTGTTGTTATAGAATATGAAAGAGGCATCATTATAATAATGAAGAATGCTGGAATAGCAACTAAAATATCTTTCCAATCTATTTTAATAACATTTTCTATCATAGATAATCCTACAAATATTAGTACTGGAGCAATTGCTGCCATTGGTACACAGGCAACTATCGGAGCTAGGAATAGTGATAGTATAAAGCATATTGCAGCTGATACGGCAGTTAAACCTGTTCTACCACCTGCTTCGATTCCTACGCTACTTTCAACATATGTCGTTACATTACTTGTTCCTAGTAAGGCACCTACTATGGTTGTAGATGAGTCACATACTAAGGCTTTTTCTAAGTTTTTTGGCATATTTCCATCTTTATCTATTTTAAATATTCCTGATTTTTTACCTGTTCCTATAAAGGTTCCTATTGTATCAAATAAATCTGATATTACTAAAGTAAATATTGTCATAAATATTGTCACTAATCCAGCTTTAGCCGTTAATAAGCCTTTAAAATCTAATTGTAAGAAGGTTGGACTTATTGATGGTATTAAAGTATAGTTTGAAAAATCTGGTAATTTTGTTATTCCGAATAATAACCCAACTATTGTTGTTAATACTATTGATATAAGATAAGAATTTTTTACTTTTTTAGATAATAGAATTGCTGTTATTATTAGCCCTATTAAAGAAACTATAACTGTGGAATTATTAAACGTTGATAATTGAGGAACTACATCTTGAGCTGATGCTATTCCGTTGTTTAAATTAGAAACGGAAAACTCTAGAATACCAGCACTTTTTAAACCGATATATGTAATAAATAATCCTATACCTACAGTTATTGCATCTTGCATAAACTCTGGTATAGCTTTAATCACTTTTTTTCTGACACTTGTAATAGTAATTAGAACATTTATTATGCCGCATATAAAAACCATAGCTAAACCTTGTTGCCAAGTAAATCCCAATGTTCCACATATTGTATAAGTAAATAGTGCATTTAAACCTAAACCTGCACTTTGAACATAAGGAACATTTGCAATAATTCCAATTAAAAATGTTCCTAGTGCTGAGGCTAGTATTGTTGCTACGTATACTGAATTGTAGTCCATTCCTGTTTGAGATAATATCGATGGATTAATAAAAATTATATAAGAAATAGCCATAAATGTTGTTAATCCAGCGATAAATTCTGTTAATATTGTTGTTTTGTTTTCTTTTAATTTAAATACTTTTTCTAACATATATCCTCCTATAGTAGAATTATAATATTCCTAAATAAATTATATCATTTGATATTGTAATTTATATTTATTTAGTTATATTATCGTTAAAGAAGTGTATATATAATAGAAAAAAGTACTTAAATAAGTACTTTTCATTTATGAATTAAAACTCTTTCATCTGTTTGTATATCATTATATATTATTCTTGCAAAAGAATTTAATTTTGAATTACTATTATCAAATATACTATGCCATCCTATTTGCTGATCAAATAAAACTAAATCTCTTTTTTTGCCTAATATACTATAAAAACCATTTTGAGGAGATATAATCTTTTTAATATTATTTGCTGGTATTGTATATGCTCTTTCGCCATCTATGTAATAATATAACTTATTACTACTTTTATCTATTATTATTTCTTTTTCTTTTATTTCCTTAGTATCACTTTTAGCAATAAATCCAAAGTTATTTTCATTTGTTAATACAAAATACCAATCATTGTACTCGGCTAAAACTCTTGTTGTCTCATATCTTTCAAGTTGATAAAGCGAAGGAAATTCTACACCATTTCCGCTTCGAAATTCTGTATTTGATATTATATAAATAGTTTTCATTGCTTTTAAGTTATTTAGATTTAATTCAGGATATAGTTGTTGAGCTTTTTCTAATAGTGAAATAGTATTTTCTTTGGCAATATATCCTATAAGACCATTGTATCTTACTAATAACCAGTTATAATCTGTTGTTGCTAGCACTTCTAATTCACTTTTTTCATCTATATTTATGATAGTTTCTGATGAGTTTGTTGGGGATATTTTTAAATCGGCTTGTTGATTTGTAATTACAATATCATTTTGTTTATAATATGTTATTGAAGATTCTTCTTTATCAATTTCTTTTGTATAAGATAAGTTATTTGTTTTTATATAACCTATATAGTTATTGCTCTTTACTAAATCCCAACCATTTCCTGTTGATAATATTCTTGTTATTTGGGAATTTATTTCTAAATTTGTTATTGTTTTATGATTTTCTGATGTACCTGATTTTAATGGTTCACTTTGAGTTGTATATCCTATATACCTATTAGAGTCATATTGTATTGATTCTTTTTTGCTAGCATTCTTTATTGAGATAGTTTTATCTCTTTTATCTATAAAGTCTTTCTTAGTATCAAAAATATATATACCATTTAATCCTAATGTTATTTCTTCTTTAGTAAAGCCATTAGTATATCTATCTACCATTTGGGGATTGTAACAATTTTGTAAGTTAGGATCATTTACAATGTATTTTCCTTCTGAATTTTTTCCTGCAATTACAATAAAGTGCCCTCTCTCTGTAAATATAGAGTTTCTACCCATAAGTGCTATTATTGGATGTCCTGAATCTAATGCTTTATCCAAATTATCAGTAGCTTCTTGACCTCGATAGATTTCACAATTTAATTTTAATTTTTTAATAGCTTTTTCGAAAGCTGATGCTGGGCTAGGACCACTATCGAAAATAGTCATCATATCAGGAGTTATTATTTCATCAAATAAGTATGATGCTACCATAGCTAAACTTGATATTCCACAACCGGCGCTTTGAATAGTACCACAAGAGAATCTGTTTGAATATATAGTTTGAAAAAATTGTGGTATTTCTGAACGACTATTAAACTTATCAAAATCGTATAGTTCATATAATTGTGTGTAATACTTTCTTTTTTGTTTATCTTCAATATTATTTAGGAATTCTTCTTTAGTCAGTTTATGATTATAAAAAAAAGTAGGTTTATTATTAAATGATGTATCATCTAGTGAAGTTGATGGATAGTCAATTTCTTTTGCATATGCTTTCATTGGTTTGGATGATAATCCACTTAGAAATATAATTCCGGCTAGAATACTTGATATTAATCTATTCTTAGTATTTTTTTTCATATAAAAACAACCCCTTTTTATAGTTATTTATACTAATAAACAATGTGTTTTTTGTCAAATTTTAATCAAGAAAAAGCCCGAATATATCGGGTTTATTTATGGACTAATACTTTATCACCAGTTTCAGATTCTTCAAATAATTTTCCAGCAATATCGTGGGGAGTGTTTATGCAACCATGGCTTCCATATGTATGATATAGTTCACTTCCAAATCTTTTACTTTCTGGAACATTTGGAACTTCATATGTATAACGCCAATCTGCATCATGAATTGCTTCTCCTCCATTATAATATAAACAGTAATCAACATGGGAATTATATGTTTTGTTGTCAGTTAAATATGTGTCAGCGTCCTTACGCCAAATTCTAAATAATCCGGTGTCGGAAGGCGTTGAGTCTTTTCCTGTGGTTACTTCTGTAGTGTATATTAATTTATTTCTGTGATAATAATATAATTGTTGACAACTTTTATCTACTACAATACATTTTTCATCTAGTTCTTTTGTATACTCTTTACTTACAAATCCAAAGTTTCTTTCATTAGTTAAAACAAAATACCAGTTATCATATTCACCAATTACTCTTAAAGTTTCGTATTTTTCTAACATAAGTAGAGATTCAAAGTCTGTGCTGCTACCACATCTCAAGTTTAAACTAGTAGTGGAATATACTATTTTTTTTATATCTATCTCATCTAATTCTAATTCTGGATATAATGAATTAGCTATATCAAGCATTGATATTGTATATCCTCCATGAACAAAACCAACTTGACCATTATATCTAACTGCTAGCCATCCATTATCTACCGTTGCTATTACTTCAAGTTCAGTATCAATATTAAATGTTTTAATAATATTTGATTCAACTGTTGGAGCCATCCTAAAATTTAGCATTGAAGTGGTTACTACTATATCTTTTTGTTCTGTTAATGTATATTTTTCTTTAGTTGTTCTTTCTTCTGTTTGATAAGATATTGCTTCATTTTTTATATAACCAACATAGTCTTTTGTTTTTATTAAATCCCATCCATTTTTTGCTGTGAATATTTTTATTGCTTCTTCATTTATCTCAAGTTTTCTGATTGTTGGATAAACACTACTTGGTCCTGCTTTTAATTCTGTTTCTTTTTCCATATAAGTAACATCACATTGATATGTATACTCGATTGGTATTGTTTCTTGTTCTTCTATTTTTTCAGATTCTAAAGTTTCTTCAGAAGGAGTTGCTTCTTCTTGATGTTCATTAAGCGTTTCAGATATTGATATCTCTATATTAGGTAAGGTTTCTTCTAGATTTTTTAGGTCTGTCTCATCTAACTCTATTCTATCTGGAGTTGATGTTGAAGTATTAGGATTCTTTTTTACATCGGCTTTTGCGCTTTTTATTATGTAATTATAATCTAACTTACATCCACTTATAAATAATGAACTAGCTAGTACACCTGCTATTAGTTTAAATTTTGTTTTTCTTTTCATCTAGTTTCATCCCTTTTTAGTGGCAATATATTATCTCATGATAAAAGAAATGTCAAATATTATAATAATAAAAATAGGTTCAACTATTTTGAACCTTTTTTTTAGTTTTAAATAATTAATGTTTTCTCTTTTGAATTAAATCTGGATTTTGAGGATTATAGCCATATCCTTGTTCCAAAATTGCTGTTAAACTTGAAAATATTTTTTGTTGTTCTTCTGTTGTAAAACCTTTTAATATAGATGATAAGTTAATTGATGATGCATTAAAAGCTTGTTCGTGAAGTAAGGCTTCTTTATAACCTTTTTCTACTCCATTTGCAAGGGCAACTTTTGCTCCTCCTGATATATTCATTTGTGAATTCAGACTTTTTTGAGCTTTTTCTATAACTGTTTTATAGTAAGAAATTACTAATTTTTGAAAATCACGAATAAAGATATTTATATCAACATATGTTTGTTCTTCTTCGTATTGTGAAATAAATATTTTTTCAAAACACTCGGTTAAATCTACTGGTTTATTAGGATCTCCATAAGTAGCTTGAATATATGCTGCTGCACCTGGTAAAGCAACTAAGTTATAAAATATAGATTTTAGTACTTCTTTATTATCTTCTGGTTTAGATTTCTTAAATATTGAATGTTTAGCAGGTTGTTTTGGCAAGAATTGTGATAAATCAAATGAACTTATTGATTCAAGGAATGATAGTAATTTATTATTAAGTGTAAATAATGAATTACTTAAATCTTTTGTCTTTGTATGATTATCTATTACATCTTGAGCAAAACTGTTTATGGTTGCCATTGTTTTAGAGTGATCTGTGTATAATTCTCCATTTTCTTTTAAACTCTTTAATTTCATATTCATATACCAGTTATAGTATTTATAATCTATTTTATATATCGATTCTATTAAATCAATTAATTTTTGTTCGTCACAATCCATTATTTGTTCGAAAGAATCTATTGAATGATTATATTTTTCTATATCTGCTAATATTTGTTGATAACCTTTTGATTCTTTTATTTTTTCACCATATTTTTTTAATAGAACTGAAGCTTTAGCTTTTAAATTATTTATATTCTGCATTACACCATTTATTAATACGCTTTTTAAATGGTTCCTTTTTGTTACAGGATCCATATTTTCATAGTATTGAGCTGTTAAAACAGATTTTTTAATATACTCTAACAATTCAGATTTTTCTAAATATTCTTCTTTTAACATAGTGGCTAGAATGTTTCCATTAGCATCTAAAGCTGCGTATTCATTAATGAAGTCTACTTCTCTTTTAGATAATCTATACATTTGATCAATACTTGGTGCAAATTGATTAATTTTTACTGATAGCATTTTTTCTGCGACTTCTTTTGCTATCATTCCTTTAGATAGTTCACTTCTAATTAAAGCTTGGCATTCATCATATCTTAATTGAATTCTTAAAATTTCTTTTTGTAATTCTTCTATAAAAGTAGTATATTCTTCAAAATAGTTATTAGATATTGTTGTCATAGTATCCCCCTCTTAAACGCTAAGTATTCTAGCATAGGAGATATTATTTAGCAAATTTTACTCTTTTTTTAATAAAAAAATAATATTACTTTTTATATAATATTATTTTTATGAAACTATTTAAATTTTTTTGCTACACTTTCTACTTCTTGTAACTCAAATCTATATTTTTGTTCTACATTTGGGTATTTTTCGTGATCTACTTCGCTTAGAAACATATCGAGTGGTCTTACCCATAAACTTCCATCATCATATAGTTTTCTATATATGACAACCTTTTCTTCAGTTTCTGAGTATTTTGCTATATCTTCAACTAAGTAATAATCTCCTTTGAAATGTTTATATATTCTATTTACTTTAATTTCTCTCATTGTTTATTTCCTTTCATATGTTTTATTATATCACAGATATGTTAATTACTATTTACTAACGTTTTATTTCTTGTTGGCTTTTTTTTCTTATAGTTTTAATTTATAAATATCTTATTAAATATACTTATAAAGAAAATAAATCATATAAAAAATTAGAATTTAAATTCTAATTTTTTATAGTTTACTACTAGCTTTCAAGATCATTTTTAGCTGCTTCTATAAATAGTGGTAATAATTTAATAATTAGTTCATTGTCATTTATTTCTACAAGACGATTATTATTTAAGTAACAAAATATTATATTGCTTGTATTATTATTTTCTACTAAATAATAATATATTTTTTCTTTAATACTAACTTTACTGACAACTATATATTCTCTATTATCATTTAAAGTTATAATATCTTTTATATTTATTTTCACTATTTATATTCCTTTTTTTAATTTTTGGGATTGTATTTCTTCTAGGCTCTTTATATTTCTTTTTAATTCTTTTATTTTTTTATTATATTTCATTTTACTATAAAGAGCTTTAAAAATTACTACCGAAGACCTATAACAACCCATTCCACCTGTAACAAATAATACACTTTTAGCAAAGTCTTCTTCACTAGTATAAGTTGCTATACTATAAAATGCTAGGGCAGCCATAACACCTGAGAGAACTCCAAAACATCTAGCTTTTTTACTCTCCGAATCTTTTAAATATTCGTATCTATCAACTTTTAAGACTTCTTTATAAATTGCTTCACTTAATTCATAATTGCTATAGTTTTCTTATTCATCTTCTAATGGTATATTTCCTAGTTGTCCTTCTGTATCAGGACATTCAACATTTTCATATTATATTGTATTTTCCATACCAAACTCTCCCTATGGGGTTTATCTTATAATATATATAATCTTTCTGTCAATAATTATTTATATGTGTGTATAGAATTATTATGTGTTTAAGAATGAATCTTTAATTTGAATAATACTTTTGTAAGTTGGTATATTTATATAATTATTAATTTTATGTTTTAGAATATTACTTATTTACTCTTGATATATAAGTTATATATGATTTTATTAAGTCTTCATCCATAATATTTTTTGGAACTTCATTAGGATTAAAAAACTGTAATTTCTTTGTTTCAGAATCTCCTTTTAGGCTTTTTGCATCTATATCATTAATATCTGCAAGATATAAGGATGTATTATTATATACTATATCTCCATTGGGATAGCTATTCTTTCTTGTTTCTCCAGAAAGCGTATCTATTAATTCAATTGAATTTGGATTTAATTTAATTCCTGTTTCTTCAAATGCTTCTCTTACAGCTGTTACTCTTAAGTCTTCCCCAAGATCTTGACAGCCTCCTGGTAGCCCCCATTTATTTCTATCTGTTCTCTCTTGTAATAGTATTTGTCCTTTTTCATTTCTAATTATTATTGCTGATCCGGTTTGAATAAATGGTATATGGTTAATTCTTTCATCTAAGGCCATTCTAAATAGTACGGGATATCCACCATACTTTGAACTCAATTCTAATAATTCTTTTTCAGTTAAACTCAGAACCAATTTTACAAATTCTTCATGCGAGTATTCTCTCATCTTTTTATATTTAGACATTTTAGTCAACTCCTGTAACTATTATATCGTATTTTTTTTGAATTATTGTTCTAACAATAAATCTGTATCAATTAAACGATTATTTTTAATACAAAATGGTTCTAAAGCCAATTTGGGTCTATTTTTTGACAAAAAGAAAAACTCGCGTTTTACCTTATATTATCTGAGTTTGCGAGTTACTTTCCACAACATCTTTATATTTTTTACTACTTCCACATGACTTTTTAATATATGTCATTCTGCTCCTCTTTAGAACATTTTACCCTTTAACTTTGCACTTTAATGCACTTAGCTACACTCGGTTATGCTATGTTTCACTAGCAGAACGTATCTAAAAACGTATCTAAATTTCATCAAAATAATAAACGTTTTCTAGTAGATTTAATTTTTTAAATACTCTTTTCTTAATAAATTTACCACCTATGTGTTTATAAAATTCATTAGATGTATTCCCTTCTAAACATCCTATAACCATTTTACTGTATCCCATTTTTTTTAATTCTTCTACACCAGCATTTATTAATTTTTTACCATAACCATTACCTTTATAACCATTAATTATATAAATGGCATGTAATTCCCCACAACTATCATTTTCATCTTCATCTGTAGAACCAACATTAACGAATCCTATTACTTTACCGTCAACTTCTAAAACATATTGATGATTATCATTTTCATCAAATTTGTTATATGAATTAATAGCTCTTTCTTCTTCAGTTAAATATAATCCTTCTAAAAAATCATCTGAAACTATTCCCTTATATGTTTCATTCCAAGCTACAGTTACAATATGAGCGACATCTGCACAATCTTTTCTTTCTTTTTTCTAATAATATAATTCATTATTATCAACTCCTATATAGATTATACTATACTTTTATCACTATCATTATGGCAGTGATTCAAAACTTTTAAATCATTGAAATTATTACGTTTCCCTTGTTTACTTTTTCTTTCTAGATACTTTTTAGATACTTTCTCGCAGCGTATTTAATAATGTATCTAAATAAAATTAGCTAATTTTACGTATAGAAAAAGCCTTTATTTCAAGACTTTTAACTATTTATCACAACATTATTTATACTTCTTTTCTAATCTATATGCTCCAACTTTGACCATATTTTCTTTATATATGGTCCAAATAGTATTATGTGTTTTTCCTTATTTTATTGGCATTTAGTACATTATATTATTAGTATTATCTATATTATAAATATTACTAATTTTATATGTTACGTGGACAAAATGTGGACAAGAATCATCATTTAACAACATTTTGTTTCTTATTTCATTATATCAATTATTTATTTAAAAGCCAATCTATTATATTTTTATGGATTATTCCATTTTGTGACATATCAAATGTATCAGTAGATATTACATATTTAGGGTAATTATCTTCAATAGATTTATATGCCCCAAATTTTCTTCCAATTACTTCATCAGTTGATAGTGTATATGTAACTTGATAGTATTCAATATTATTATCTTTTGTTGCTACAAAATCTACTTCTCCGTTTTGAATATTTCCTACCGAAACATCATATCCTCGAACTAGAAGTTCATTATACACAACATTTTCTAAATACGCTACCATCTGAGGTCTTCTATTAACATTTTTAATCATGCCTAATCCTAAATCTGATAAATAATATTTATATTTTCCCGATAAAATTCTTTTACCTCTAATGTCATATCTTTCACATTTATTAATTAAGTTTCCTTTTACCATATATTCTAAGTAATTATAAAGTGTATTTTTAGCCACTCCTCTTTCTTCTTTACCCAAAAAGTAATTTGCTAAAGTTTCTGCTGAAAATGTTTCTGATGGAGTTGTTACAATATATTCAACAATTCTATTAAATAAATCTAAATCTTTTATTTTAAATCTATCAATTATATCTTTTACAATAATAGAATCATATACATCTGATAAATATGTTCTAATTTGCATATCTGATTCAAACTCAAATCTTTGAGGAAGTCCTCCCCATTTAATATAATTATCAAAAGATTCTTGTAATTCATATTTGTTTTTATCATTTAGTTCTTTTAAATCACATACTTCCGAGAATTTAAATGGATATACTTTAAATGAAACATATCTACCTGCAATATGAGTTGCTAATTCTCCAGATAATAAATCACTATTAGATCCAGTTATAAAAATAGAATACTTTTCTTTTGATTTAAATGAATTAACTACTTTTTCCCATTTAGATACATTTTGAATTTCATCTAAGAATATATAATATTTAGAATCATTTTTAATAAGTGATTTTATGTATTCATATAAATCATCATCATTTTTTATAAAAGAATATTCTTTATATTCAAAATTTATATAAATAATTTGTTTTTCAGAAATATTATTATTTTTTAATTCATCCATAATTTGCATCATTATAGTAGACTTACCAGATCTTCTTATTCCTACTATAACCTTTATTAAATCAGATTCATAAAAAGGTCTTATTTTTGATAAATATAATTCTCTTTTAATCACTATTATCACCTCACAGTATGATTATATAACTATTTTATGTAATCTTCAATTTTGTATTCTAAAAAATACAAAATGTTATTTTTTAACAATTTTGTATCTTAACATCTGATTGTATTATACTCATTAATTATAGAAAAATACGTAGCGAAAGTATTTCAAATAAAAAGACGAACACGTTTTGTTGAAATAATATTTCAATGAAAGTGAGAAAAGTCTTTTTATTTTTTTATGAAGCTAAATGCTGAAATAAAAAAAGCGCCTTTACTACTTACGAAAGTTTGTAGTATTGGTGCTTTATTGGGATTCCAAAGGGTTTATCCTTGGCTCACATAGTTATTGACTCTGCCAATATCGTAGTGTGTTACTAAAAAGACATTTTAGTCTAAATCCTCATAATAATAATCATCTTCTTCAAGTTCTTCCTCTTCATATTGATATAGTTCATAATTATTATCTATTTCTTCCTTTGTTGACGAAGAATCATTATTTAATGCTGAAAACAAAAATAGATGTTCAGCTAGATTAGAAACCAAAATCTCACCTGATAATGAAGAATCATTATTTTTTCGTTTCTCAATTGTACCAGCTGTTTCCCCATCATCTACCGAAACATTTCTTAACTTTCTGTTCAATTTAGCATTTGTTATACCATATTTATCAAACATTCTCTTTGTATCAATAATATCATCTTCAGAATCCAAGTCTGAAATTTCATCATTTATAGATTCATCTAAATAAGTCAAAACATCTGAATCAATTTTTATATTTTTACATAATTTTTTTATAAATAACATTTGTTCTACCGTTAATCCACCCTCATTAACTATATAAGCTATATCATCTGGTTCCATAGTCTCAATTAATTCATTTGTTAAAGGAGATTTTCTCTTTATATATTTATCTACAATAATGGTATCAATATTTAACTCAATAACATAGTTTCTAATTTCTTTTAACTGACTTAATTCCATTACATCAAAACAATCTTCAATCATCTCATCAACATATTTAAAATCATCTTCATCAAAATTAAAAGCTTTCATTTGATTTTTTATACTTAACAATTCATTAATAGATAATTCTTCTTCATATATTTTTTCTACAATTTCATCTCTTGAATACTTATATTCATTATTCATATTTTTACCTTTCTATTTTTCAGTATCTTCATCAAATACTGGTAACGATTTACCAAGTTTAATTAATGTTTCTCTATATTGTTCTGCATCAGGTTCATGTTTAAAGTCTACTATTTTGTCATAGTTTTCTTTTACAACTTTTTCAATTTCTTCTAAAGTAATATTAAAGAATTCTTTTCTGTTATTCATCATATTAACCCTATTTTTTTCAAACGCTTTATGTAATGCATTTTCTAATTTTGGAGCATCATCTGAAAATATAAAGGCATGTACATCAAACCTAAACGGAACAGAAGCACTTCCAAGTTCATCAATTCTATCTTGAGGATCTAGTCTTCTAGTCATTCCTATTTTATATATATCTTTACCAAAAGCTCCTATATTAGAAATAATATATACATATCCAGCTCTTTGGTTTGCTTCTCTATAATCTACATCTTTTAATGCTTGATCTAAGTCAACCAGATTATTTTCAATTTCCTCTTTCTTTTCAAAAAGTAACTGTTTTCTTTCATCATTTTTTTCTACATTTATTTGTTCAAGAATTCTTTTTAATATATTACTATAATGGTGTTGCTCTTTTTCAATTTCAGTTCGTTTTTCTTCTAGTTCTTTTGCAACTCTCAATTCTTCTTTATGTAATTCACGTTGAATTCTTAATTCTTCTTTTTCTTCTTGTACTTTTTGAGCATATTCATATGCTAAATACATTTCATCATATTTTAGATCTAAATACTTTTTAGATATACTTACTCTATTAGTCATATTTAATTTGTTCAATGAATTAAAAGAGGTAGTAATTCTCTTCTTTATAGAATCTATATTATTAAACTTAACCTTTAATATAGCATTTTCACATTCATTATTAAAAGTTTTCAAAATTTGTTTAATATTATCATCTGTAAATTTTTGTCCTTTACTTGTACTACCTTCTATAATCCATTTTTTTGCACATGTAGCAGCACTACCATTTTTTACCATTTCACTTTGATTTTTTCTAATATTAGTAAGTTTATCTTTATATAAAGATGAAGTAGCAAAATCATATTGTGGCTCATATAAACCGAAACTTTGTAATAATACTTTGTCTTCTAATTCAACATACTCTTTTCTCTTAAGAGCAATTTTGCTTTCTAAATCAGAACACTCTTTTTCCAACTCTTCTTTTTTTGATTCAAGCGATATTTTTTCATTGCTTAATTTTGCTGTTTCATTTTTTACTTCATTTAGAAATTCACTTTTATTCTCTAATTTCTTTTTTAATTCATCATTTTCCCTTGATAAACTTTCATTACCTTTTTGCAACTCTTCAATCTTTTTATTTGCAATTTCCAATTCTTCTTTTTTACCAAAAAACATTCCCATAAATTAAACCAACTCCACATACATGCTATCATAAGGTTTAACACCAGTTGTAAGCGTTTTATAATTTTTCATATAATGATCATAAACATAATAATAATCATCTTCTTCATTCAAGTTAAAAGATTTATATTCATCTTTAAGTAATTTAATAGAAGAACAGCACTTTCTTGTATAATAAACATTAACAATTATTTCATTAAATAAATCGAGTTCATCATTTTTAAAAAGTATATCAATCAAAGTTATAGCAACATTAGGAATTAATTCTTTTAATATAGTATTAATTGTTGTTTTCTTAGTTATAATAGGTTCTATAGAATCTTTTTGTTTATAATATCTGTATCCTTCACATGGAAATAATTCATTTTCTTTTTTTAAAAATACTTCATAAATCAATTTATTATCAATATAATCATATCTAACTTTACTAACAAGTTTGTCATTTGTATTATTAATAAAGAAATTTAGCAAATGTGCTAAATACTTATCAATTGATTCTTTATCATAATTCGCACAACCACTTTTCCAATTATCTACGGATTTATTAAATTCATCTATTTCCGCATTTAATTTAAATTGTTCTAATTCAAATTTTTTTAATGCTTTTGCCTTATTACTTTCATATTTTTTTAGCAAATCATTATATTGTTGAGTTTCTTTTAGTTCCATTTCTTGTTTTTTGTTTTCTATAGATAATCTTCTTTTTCGTAAAAAAGTTAACTTTTGTTCTAATTTGCTTTCTTTTGGAACTTTAATTTGACTAGAATTACTACTTTTTTGAGGCATAGGAACATTATACACAAATTTCTTTTTTATAGTTTTCTTTTTAAAATCATCAAACCTAAAAAATTTAGGGTAAGATAAGATTTTATCTTTAAACTTATCATAATCTGTATATTGATCAATTATTTTTTTAGTTAAATCATCTGCTTTTTTTTGCTGACTAATCATATGATCTGCTTTTCGTTGCTTCTCTAAATTTCTTCTATATATTTCTTGATTTCTTGCATTTATTCTTTCTCTTCTAGCCTGCTCACGTTCAGCAGCTCTATTTATTTTTTCCAACTCTCTTAATAAACCATAAAAAGACATTATTACCACCTCAAATATAACTAAATTATATAATAAATACTCGTTGATTACAAACGCCAAAAATTATTTATAAGCATAAATCACTACCCTTGTTAGATGATTTTTTATTTCTAATCTTATAATAATTTGGAATTTCTGCATAATCAAATAATTCATCTTCTTTATCAATACCCTTAGATATTTCAAACACATCTTTAGTACTGAAAAAATCTGTATGATAAATTTTCTTTACTTCGCTTGTAATAGTTTCTTTTACAGGTTCACTACCAATTTGTAGTAATTCCCTAAAAAAATTTTTAATTACTTCCAAAATAGCTTTTAAAAAGTCTTTAAGATGATGGTTCTCCTTTGTTAAATTTTGATTTATTGTAGTAAGTACATTTACTTCCCTTTGAAGATTATTATTTTCTTTTTCTAATGTTTGATGACTCTTACTAAAAGTATTTGCTTCTTTAAATAATTGCTCCATTTTAGGTTGAAATTCCATAACCTTTTTAGCATCTTTTATTACTTGATTCATACAATCTAATGTTTCTTTACTTACTCTTACATGATCTTTATCAAATAGTATTGGTTTATTGGTTTTTAATTGTTCTTCTAAATTATTAATAAACTTTTCTAGAACACTTTCTTTTTTGATTAATTCTTTTTCTAAATTAGAAGTAATCTTTTTATATTCTTGACCGATAGATTTTCTACACTATTTCCTTTTAATCCTCTTTCTAACACTTACCATACTTTTACTCCTTCCTGTGAGCAAACAAAAAGATATCATCGTTTGATGACATCTTTCTAACATTAATCACATTCATTGAGTAATTTTTGACCACAATTCAAAATTCTGTGGTCAAAATGTTGTCAAATCGTAGTTTTTGGTCAAATTTCGCGTGGTCAAAATCCTCGCAAACCCTTATAAAACCTACTACTTGCCACAACATTGTTTATATTTTTTCCCTGAGCCACATGGGCATTTGTCATTTCTGCCAATTTTTTGTTCTTTTTTTATTGGTGTTCCTTTTGTTTTTAAATGTGTATCATGGATAATTTTTTTGCTACTTTGATCTTTTCTTTCAGTATTTTGTCTTACTTCAGCTTTCAATAAGAAGATTGATATTTTTGATTCGATATTTCCCATTAAATCATCGAATAATTCATATCCTTCCATTGTATATGCTTGTAGAGGATTTGTTTGACCATATCCACGAAGTCCAATACCTTCTCTTAAATGTTCCATAGCACCAATGTGGTCTATCCATGCTTCATCGATTACTCTTAAAGCTATAGCTTTTTCAAATTCTGCTATTACCTCTTTTGGTACATCTTTAGTTTTTTCGACATAATCAGCTTTAACTTTTTCTGTTAGATATTTTTTTACATCTTCTTCAGATTTCATATCTTCTATTTCTGATACTTCTAATTTGGTTGTTTTAATTAAATTAGTATTTAAATATTCAATAATTTCTGATTTATCATCTTCTGTTAAATATCCTTCTGGTTCGATGTGGTTATTTACTAAATTTGCAATATTTGAATCAAATGTTGCTTGTGTTCTTTCTGATATAGATTCTTGATCAAGGATTTCATTTCTTCTTGAATATATAATTTCTCTTTGTTCATTCATTACGTTATCGTAATCTAATAGTGATTTACGAGTATCATAGTTATTTCCTTCAACTCTCTTTTGAGCTGTTTCTATACTTTTGGTAAAAGCTCTTGAGCGAATTGCTTGATCATCAGTGAAGCCTGCAGTTAATAGCATTTGCTTTATTTTGTCTGTTCCGAAACGTCTCATTAAATCATCATCAAATGATACAAAGAATTGAGATGTACCTGGATCTCCTTGACGTCCTGAACGACCACGTAATTGGTTATCAATACGACGTGATTCATGTCTTTCAGTTCCTATTACGTATAAGCCACCTAATTCTACTACGCCTTCTCCTAATTTAATGTCGGTACCACGTCCTGCCATATTTGTAGCAATAGTTATAGCACCTTTTTCACCTGCTTTTGCAACTATTTCAGCTTCTCTTTCATGATTTTTAGCATTTAAAACTTCATGTTTTAATCCTTCTTTTTTTAGAAGTGCACTTAATTTTTCATTGTTTTCAACAGATACAGTACCAACTAATATTGGTTGTCCTGTCGAATGAATTTCTTTAATTTTATTGACTATAGCTTTTAATTTACCTTTTTCAGTTGCATATACTAAATCTGGTAAATCTTCTCTTATAACAGGTTTGTTAGTTGGAATTTGAATTACGTACATATTATAAATATCTCTAAATTCTTCTTCTTCTGTTTTAGCTGTACCTGTCATACCAGATAATTTATTATACATTCTGAACAAATTTTGGAATGTTATTGTAGCCATTGTTTTTGTTTCTTCATTTATTTTTACGCCCTCTTTAGCTTCAATAGCTTGGTGTAAACCATCACTAAATTGACGACCATGCATTAAACGACCAGTAAATTGATCTACAATTACTACTACTCCATCTTCTACTACATAATCAACATCGTTTTTAAATCCATAGTTTGCTTTTAATGCTTGATTTAAATGGTGAACTAATACTGCATTTTCTATATCATATAAGTTTTTAACATGGAATGTTTTTTCTATTTTTTCTACTCCACTTTCAGTTAATGATACACTTTTTGTTTTTTCATCTACAGTATAATCTTCAGCATCTAATTTTTTTACAGCTCTATCCGCTGACGTATATAAGTCTTTTGAATCAAATTTTCCACCTGAAATAATCAATGGTGTTCTTGCTTCATCTATTAAAATAGAGTCTACTTCATCAACTATGCAGAAATTTAATGGTCTTTGAACTCTATCTTTAGCTCTAACTACCATATTATCTCTTAAATAATCAAAACCGATTTCATTATTTGTTGAGTATAAAACATCACAATTATATGCTTCTCTTTTTTGAGAAGGTGACATTTCTCTCATATTTAGACCAACAGTTAATCCCAAGAATCTAAATATATTGCCCATCCACTCTGAGTCACGTTTTGCTAAAAATTCATTTACTGTTACAATGTGAACACCTTTACCTGTTAAAGCATTTAAGTATGTTGGCATTGTTTCTGTTAAAGTTTTACCTTCACCAGTTTTCATTTCTGCTATATTACCATAATGAATTGCTAAACCACCTAATATTTGAACGAAATAAGGTTTTTCACCAATTACACGATATGCAGCTTCTCTTACTACAGCGAATGCTGGTACTACAAGATCTTCTAAATCTGTTCCATTTTCCAATTGTTCTTTAAATTCTGCTGTTTTTGCTTTTAATTCTTCATCGCTTAAAGCTTCCATTTCTTCACTTAATGCGTCTATTTCATTTGCTATTTTTTCAAACCTTTTTAATTCTTTATACTCTGAGTCAATTAATTTTCTAAAAAATCCCATATGCATTCCTCCACGTGTTATATTATATCAAAAATATGTCAAGTATTAAATATTTTTTGCTTTGATATTCGCGTAATTCATATTGTAAATTATTTTTTTAATAAATTCAATAAAAAGGCTTATATTTTTGTTATTTTGATGATATTTAGTATTTTATAAGCAATAAAAAAGGAGCATTGCTCCTTATTTCATGTTGATTATTCCGTAATTGCCATCTTTTCTTTTATAAATAACTGATACGCATTCTTCATCGATATTTTTAAATACAAAGAAATCATGATTTAGAAGTTCTATTTGTAGTACTGCTTCTTCTTCATCCATTGGTTTCATTGAAATATTTTTCCTTTTTACTATAGCACTTACATTTTCTTCCTCTTCTTTTTCTTCTGGTTCATAATCAAAATTGAATTCAAGAGTTTCAACATTTTTGTATTTTTTATTTAATCTATCTTTATTTTTTCTCATTTGTCTTTCTAGTTTAGCTACTACTAAGTCAACTGCTGCATAAAAGTCTTCATTAGATTCCTCTGCTCTTAGAGTGAATTTCTTAGTCAAAGCAGTTACTTCAATAATTTGTTCTAAACCTTTAACTCTTACAAGAACATTAGCATTTATTTCTTCTGGATTTTCGAAATATTTATCCACTTTCGCTAGTTTTTCTGTAATGTAATTTTTCATTGCTTGAGTAATTGTAACTTTCTCTCCACGAATATTTAGTTTCATTTCCATCATCCTCCGTACCTATATTATATCATAATATTTATTTTTTTCTATATATTATGTTAATAAGGTTATGGGTACTTGATGAGGCTGTGAATAAATATATACTTCAGCACTTGAATATTTTTCTAATATGCTAATTATTTTTTTGTTATTACACTTATTTCCAAATAATTTTATTGTTTTTATATTATGTATATTGGTAATATTTTTTATAAATATAGATAGTATTTGGTTATATTTATTGAAGTATATTTTTTGATCAATTACTTCATCTATATAATATATTTTAATATTATTTGTGGATATATCTATTAATAGTTCTTGTTTTTTTAAATTGAATAGTTTTGTTAACTCTAAAAATTTTATTTTATTGAATGATAATCCAATAAATACATCATTTATATTTTCTTTATCTAATTCTGAATATGTATTATCTATTATTATGTTTATATTATCAGTTAATAGAGAATTATTTATATTTGTTTTTTTTAATATTTCATTCATTTCTAAAATAAATTTTTCTCTGTTAATAATTTTATAGTTATCAACACTTTCTAACAGATAGTTATTTGCTTCTTTACTTAATATAATAATTCCATTTTGTATGAACTGAAGAGTTATTGTTTTTCTTTTCATTTATTTTCAAGAAGTTCTAGTGGATTAACTAAATTACCTTCTTTATATACTTCAAAATGTAAGCAATTTTCTTTTTCTTGTTCTAGTTTATTTGGTCCACTTAATGCTATTATTGTACCTTTAGATATTCTATCTCCTACTTTTACTTTAACATTTTTAACACTTTGATATATTGTTATTATATTATTTTGATGTTCTATTTCAATAATATTTCCTAGTATGTCATCTTCTTTTATTGAAATTACTTTTCCATCTAATACTGATACTATTTCAAATTCTTTGTCACTCGAATATAATATACCAGTATTTGGCATATAAATGTTTTCATATTTTATTAATGATTGTTGTTGTCTTGTTTCTTCTTCATTCTTATTGTAATAATATTTACTTATTGTTATATTATCTCCTTTATATGGGTTTATAACTCCTGTTTCTATTACTTTATTAACATCTAGTGTATTTTGGGTTTCTATTAATACGTTAGTAAAATAAGTATCTTCTGGTATTAGATTTACATTTGATAGATTACTTAGTAAATAGTAAATAAGTAGTAGACCAATTAATATTAGTAATGCTAATGTAGGTATTACCCATTCTTTTAATCTTTTCTTTGTCATTTTTTTCCAACCTTTCTAATAATAAGTTTGGACAATAAAAAAAGAAATATACCTAAATACTATCAATTTCTATATCTTGATAATAGTATTTTAATATTTCTTCATATGTATATCCTAGTTTTGCCATATTATTTGCCCCATATTGACTCATTCCAACACCATGTCCATATCCTTTAGTGGTAATTGTTATTAAATCATTATTTATTGTTATAGTGAAATCTGTTGATCTTAATGATAATATTTTTCTTATTTCTATACCTGTGTATTCATTATTATTAATTGTTATTTTTGATACTCTGTTTGAGTTGTCTTTTTCTATGTTTTCTATAGTTATTTTATTACATGTAATGTTTAGTTTATTACAAAATTCTTGCTTGGATATTTCTGTTGTATATGAATTATCTTCATCAAATGGGGATGCTACTATATTAAGGTAGTTTCTTTGTTCATTAAATACATTTAATGATGATTCTGTATAACCATTGCTTTTGGAAAAATAGTATGACTTTATTGGTTTTCCTTCGTAGTACATTATTAATCCTTCTGTTGATTCTACAGCTTTTTTTATTTTATTGTAGTATTTATCATAATTGGTCTGCCATTTTACTTTTAATTCTTCTTCTGTAAGATATACTTGATCATCTGTTGTATTAGATATTGTATTGTTATTTTGTAAATGATTTATTAGATATGTTCTAGCAGCAATGGCTTGTGCCTTTAGAGCTTCTTCTTCAAATAAAGCAGGCATTTCACCGGCTACTACTCCTATTATATAGTCTTCTAAATTTATATTTTTTTCTTGATTATTTATTATTACTATCACTTTATCAACACTATGTTTATTTTTAGGTATAATAAAATTAGTTTCTTTAAATAAGAAACTAATTATTAAAATAGGAATTAATACTACAATAATGTATATTAATTTTTTATTCAATCTAATCATCCTTTTATAATAGAGCTTACGATTGAGAAATCTGTAATAAATCCTGTTACCAAATAACTAAGCGCTAGACTTAATAATATTACTAGTACTCTTGCTTCTATGGCTTTATTAGTTTTAATAAAGCCATCAAAGTTTATTCCTGATAGTGCGAATATACTTGCAAATAGAGAAATTATGTAAATAAATAATTTATAATTCATTATATTCTCCATTTTCGTATTTTATGATTTTATTTACTCTTCTAAGATGTCTTTCTTCTGTACTTGGGGTTGTTTCAACAAATTCTTTTATCATTTCAGCTAGTTCTTTGATATCTTGTTTATAACTTAATGCTATTATATTAGCGTGATTGTGTTCTTTAGTTAAATGTGCTTGTTCTTTTGTTGAACAATGACCACATATTATACCTTTTACTTTATTTGCGGCAATACTCATTCCTATACCAGTTCCACATAAAAGAACACCTAAATCAACTTCTTTTTTCTTTACTGATTCAGCTACTGCAAAGGCAAAATCTGGATAATCATCCGTATCATTGTTAACCGGACTTTTATCTAAGAATTCGTATTCATTTAATATTTTTATTAGTTCTTTTTTTTCGTTTACTCCATTATGATCAGTTGCTATTGCTATCTTCATTTTTTCCTTCTCCTTTTTTATTCATAGCTTTCTCAAATCTAGGCATAAGGCCTATTCCATCAGTTCTATGAGGTGGTAATTGATATAAATCATGTCCTGGGAATTCGTTTCCTTCAATTAGGAATGGATCTTTTGTTCCTAAGCAAACATCCCAACCAACATATCCAACCTCAGGGATTTCTTTTGATGCTTGTATAACAAATCTTTTTATTCTTGGCCACTTAGGAATTTTAAACCATAATATCGACTCATTTGTTAAAGGATGTTTTTCATAGATGTTCATCTTTTTATCTATTGCAAGATAGTCAATAATTCCTGTTTCAATATTTATTGGAGCTACTAGTCCACCATGATTAAAATTGTCTACTACATTATTATCATTACCTATTCTTAAAAATGCTGCTACTATTTCACTATTTAGTGTAACCATTCTAATGGTATTTATAGATGATGGATGTAATTTGGAGATTTCTTCACATTGAACGGCAATTTCTTCTACTAAATATCTTTTTGTTTCTATTAGATTATTATATATTTCTTTTATATTTTTTTTATTTACTTTAAATATTTCAACTCCTTTACCGCAACTTTCTGATAAAGGTTTTACTAAAATGCTAGTGTGTTTATCACAGAATTCTTTAAATTTTTCGTAGTTTTCTTCTGTACCATCAACTTCCATCCAATCTCGTAGAAGATATTTGTTGAATTTTTTGTTAAAAGCTATTTTGTCACTAAAATATTTTGTATATTCTGGATTGTTATATTTTTTTACAATACTATTATTAATGCCTCTTGTTACTATTGTTTTTCTTTGTTTTTCGTTAAGGTTATACATTTCAAACAATTTGTAATCCATGTATCCAGCTTGATATTTTAAACCACAATGAATTATATCAAAAAATATATTTATTTTTGGTTTCCCACTTTTTTCGTGAATCTCGTTAATAGTGTCAAACATTTTTTTATAACTCATATTTGTTATTCTTTTAAATAAATATCCTATTTTTCCCATAGTTATCACCTGTTTATAGTATACCACAAAATAAGGCAAATTAAAAAGAACCTTGGATTAACCAAGCTTTGTTATTACTTGTAAAGTTTATTTTGATATTCTTTATAGAGATTTGTATAATTTTTTGCTATTTGCCATGCATCAGATATTTTTATTGAGTTATTATTGTATCTTATCTTTTCACTTTTTACAAAGTAAGTATAATTATATTCTTTACCTTCTCTATATCCATGTACATCAAAAGATTCATTTTGTACCTGAGTGTTAAGTGAAAATAAATAATTACTAACATGAATATAATTATCTTCATCTTCTTTGTAAGAGTAACTTAATATATTTAATTCAATGTCATATGATACATATTCTTCTTCACTAAGTTCTTTTTTATATAACCTATCATCTGTTGTTTCAAATTTTTCTTTTACTAAGTTTTTTATTATTCTTTCTTTTGTTTTTTGTTCTTTTCACCATTTATAAGTTCATTTACTGATATATCTAGTGCATTACATAAAGGTTTAAATAACTAAATATCAGGTAAACAACGACTTTTTTACCATTTACTTATTGCTTTATCTGTAACTCCTATTTTATTATCTAATTCTGTCTGATACATTTTCTTTTCTTGACGGCATTCTGCTATAAAGTTCCATATTTTTTGTTGGTTCATATTATCACTCCTTTGTTATTAAAATTATACTATTAAATTCAAGTAGTAACTGTATACCGTTGGTAGAAACAAAAAAATAATATACATTTTGTATATTATTTTTCAGAGTGTTGACAAACTACTTATCTCAAAAAATTAGAAAATTTAGTT
>JBJFGS010000041.1:0-35231 GCA_051892935.1 Candidatus Coprovivens sp. | reverse complement strand
CCAAGATAACCTTGAGTACTAAAGTTATCTTATCGTTCTAGCTTTACCACCTAATTTAATAGGTTGGTGTGACTTCTAAGGGCTAGTCCCTCCATCACTCTTTATAAGATATATTAAAATTATATCACATTATTTTGGAAAATGTATTTTTTTATTATCAATACCAATCTCCAACTTCTACATCAGTTTCTTTACTAATTTGTACTAATTTACCATTTTTCTCCTTAAATTTATAAATACTAGCAATATCTCGATTATTTTCTTCATCTTCTACAATATAAACAACTAATTCATCTTCATCCCAATAAATCAAAGGTGCTGCACCACTAATAGGTAAATACGCAATATTAGCATTCTTTTTGTTTAAAACTAATAATTTACTACCATCAGCAATTTTTACTAAACTGATTTTACCATTTTCATTAATTAAATAATAATCTTTAGTTATTCCTTTAATAAATTCATTTTCATTCTTAATAGTTTTAATCAAATTTCCATCATAATCATAAACATAAATATCATTAATCATTACAGAAATAGTACCATCACTATTATAGCGTGGAGTAAATAATCCATTATCCATTCCTTCAAATTCTTCAGGTAATTTTGAAGATTCTAGAATAATTTCAAATTCTTCATTTAATATATAAGTAGTAGAATGCTCACCACCTCTACCTAATTCTATATCTATTTGATAACCAATATCATTCCCAATATTCACTTTATCTATATAATGTGCATTATCAATATTTTTTATTAATTTTCCAAACATATCAAAAACATAAATACTCTGTATCTCTTCATTAGAAGAATTTTGTCTATATCCAGCAATAACAAAATAATCATTAGTACTATAGATTTCAGATACTTTAAATTTCTCATCAAAATTACCAATAAACAAATCTTCAGAAGAAACATTTTCTTCTTTTCCTTCTTCTTTTATTATTTCTTTTTCACATTTATCACTAGAATTATTCCTTTTTCCAATACCTATTCCTAACAACAAAAATAATATACTACATAATAGAACAATTAAAATATATCCTATTTTCTTTTTCATTTACAACATCTCCTACTATAATTAGTATATCATATATTAAAAGACATATTAATAATTAACATATAGTATCAGAGCAAAATAAATGTGATGAAAAAAACTCGTTAAATATTCCTTTTTCATCTTCTAATATTTCATCATTCAATTCATCATATGCATCTTTCTGTTTTTCATATATTCCTGTTACTAAATTTTTAACTCTTCCATCAGAAATATATATAAAATTTGGTGCATAAATTCTCTTTTCTCCAACTTTTATATTTTTACCTTCATAATCTGTTAAAGTATAATCTTCAAGATATTCATCAAATAACTCAAGTAACCTATAATAGGCATCAGTACCATCAATTATTTTTTCTAACTCTCCATCTTCATTTATAGAGTATTTATCTCTTAATATTTCATTTCCTTCATCATCCCAAATATCAACATAATATACTTTATTTTCTTTTGCCATATAAATAGCTACTTCTATTACACTTCTACACCATGGGCATTTTTTAGAACCAAAGTAAACATAAAAAGACTCGTTATTTTCTATCTTTTTCAACAAATCATCTGCAGTAATATATACAAATGGATTTTCTTCATCAATTGATAAATTACGAAAATTTTTCCCAGAGCTTGTAATCTTCCCATTTAAAGATTCATAATCTTCTTTAAATTTATTAATATTTTCATTTTCAGAATTTTCTTTAATACTACAACCTGATATGAAAAACAATATTAATATTAAAAATATAAAAATTCTTTTCTTCATACAAACACCTCCTTTACAAAAAACATTTTAAAAAAAAAGACTTTTAATAACAATCAATTTATAGTTGAATTTTCTAAATTTAAAGTCGATATTATTAAAAAAAAATAAGAAAAACTAATTTTTCTTATTTTCGTATTCAAAAATTTCTAGTATCTTAAAATAACTAAATATACATAACATCATCATTTAATTCATCTATTTTATATATACAACTATTATAAAGTTTTTCTAATTAAAATACTATTTTTTCTTTAATTCTTTAGTATCAGCTAATATAGATTTTTTATTAGTATTAATCATCGAAAGTGCTATATCAATTCTTCTTAATAAACCATCAGCAACAACATCACCTTTAATTGACTTTATAGCATTAATTAGCTTATATTTTAATTTTGATAATTCATCTAACACACTATAATCATCTACTAAACCAAAAGCAAAATTAGCAATCTTCTGCTTCAATGTTTCCAAACTTTCTTCACTAATATTTAATTCAACTTTATCTTGGCCAACAATTCTATAAGCATCAATCAATTCACCATTAGAAAATATATAAGTATCATCATTAGTTACATAAACTCTCGACTCTACTTGACCATAAGAATTTAAATTAATAGTATAACTAGATACATCATTCTTACTTTCTGTTATTTCTATATTACTTTCATTTTCACTAATTACAATACCATTAACAAATAAACCTCTTTTTTCACCATCTATAACTAAACTAAATTTATCCAATGCGTTTTTAAGAATTAAATAAAGATTATTATGATTTATATTATAATTAGCAGAATAATCATAACTTTGATCCGAAGAAGTCCTTTTTCTTTTGTGCTGTGAATAAACTACATCACCATTACTATAAAAAATAAATTTTCTAAACAATCTACTATTATATAATTCCCATTTTACTCCTCTAAATTCACAATTATATTCTTCCCCACAATAATCTTCTAATACAACTCTTTCTAAAGCTTGACCTTCTCTTTTAGAATCATCATAACATCTACTTAAATCATAAGTACCATCATATTTACTTTCCAATAAATCAATATCATCTTCTAATAAAAATTGCAAATCATAACAATATACATCGAAATATTTTTCTTCCCAACGTAAACTCCAATCACCTATTAATTCTTTTACACTTTCCATTTCTTCATGTACTTTATCAACAGTAGCATTAAATTTTTTATTATTTTTACTTTCATGTATCTTTTTCATACCAAAATATCCCCAATCTTTACGCATTATTATAACATAAGTTTAATAATTATATTGAATAATAATATTAACAACCTTTTAACAAAAAAATTATTATTCATAAAAATCCTTTCTTGCTTTTCATTTTCACAATATAATCCTATTTTAAAAAACGATATTAACAATATAAATTAACATACAACAAATAAAATGAAAAAATTTATAGTCATAACAGAATTTACAAAGGAATAAATTATCTAACTAAACACATTAAAAGAATAGATTTGGTATACTTTATTTCTCTTATTTTAAGATATTTTAAAAGTGTGATTTCAATCACACTTAAAAATCAGATGTTTTCTTTTCTCTATCTTCAGAATCTTTTATTCTTTTTAATTCTTCATAACACTTATTTAATTTTTCATTAACATCAGATAAATCTCTTTCAAAATTTTGACAAGATTCTTTATATAATCTATTATTTAAATTATGCAAATCTTCATACAATGTAGGTGTTTTTTCACTTTGTATCGCAGAAGACATTAAATCTACACATCTAGCAACACTTTTATTTATTAATGAAAATTCTATTTGTAATTGCTCTAACAAAACTTTTTTTTCATTCTCTGCATCTATTCTTTTGGTTACATTATTTATTTTTCTTTTTCTTTTTTCATTCGATGATTGTTCATCTTTTTCTAAGACAATACCTTCCAGATTCATTAATAGCACCGGCTTTCTAAGAATTCAAAGTAATTGAACTAACTTGAATTCCATCAACTGATGCCCCATATTTTGCAACTTCACCAGCCAAAGATTGTACTTGTCCAAATGCTGAAGAATCAGCTCCGCCTAAATTAATAAGTTTATCTAATTTTCTTTCTAATTCAGTTTTTGTTGCTTCCCAACTAATTATTTGTTGTGTATAAGTAGACGTATCAATTGTCGTTCCCTCATCACTCGTTGATGATAATCTACTTATGGTAGCCCGTGCATTAGAAATCTGTGTATTAAGAGTATTAATTTCACTCTCAATATCTTGAATTTCTGAATCATCCAAAACAGCAAATTCTTCCATATAAGATGCTAATGATGCTGCACCTTGTGAAATAGCAGATGCTAATTCTGCAGATATCTTCTGACGCGTTTGAACATCTTGCAAATATAATCCAAGTTTTTGACGTACAGCATTATAACTCTCACCAATCAAAGTAGTAGTAGAATCATTTATAAAACTATTTATTGAACTTATCAAATTATCAGTATTCGTTGCTTCTCCTTCTAATAAAGAAATCATTCCTGCAATACTTCCTCCTGATAATTCACTTTTTACTGCTTTAGCCATAAAAACACCACCTATACTTTTGCATACCCATTAACTTTAGAATATAATTCTTCTAAACTTGAAATAGTATAATCTTTATAAACATCATTATTTAAAATAACTTTAATATATTGTCCTTCTTGCAATACTTCTTCAAAAAAGTACTTATCTTCATATTTTGCTTTAATACTAGATAACATATTATTAGCATTACTTTCAGTACCAAAATCGTAATAATGTTCAACACCCGTAATACTACCATTTTCATTATGAACAACAATCTTATAACCTTCAAAACACTCCACTACTAATCTTTCATCATTAGTTACAAGATCATCATAATCATAAAACTCATATAACTTTTCATTCTTTTCTTCAACAACACCACTTGTAATATAAGTTTTATCATTATTACCAGAAATATAATTTCCACTACTTTGAGAAACACTCGGAGTAGTGTTCGAATTAGTAATAGAACTAGCTGCAGACCAAGCAGTATTATTAGATGTTGTACCTTCTTTAATAACCTCATTAAGTGTTGACACAACATCACTATCTTTATTATTTCCATTATTAGATACATCTGTTGTAGTTTGACTAGAATTGCCATATACAGCTGAAACAATATCTATATTATTTATTTCTTTAGCTAATCTTTCTAAATTAAAATCCATTCTTTTAATTGATTCACCAATCATTGCAAATTGATCAGTTTCATTAGCTAACTTTGATAAAAAACTAGTTGTAGATTCTATATATCTACTAACAATTGCAGGTACTTGACTAGGCATCATTGTTGTACTAGAAAATCCCCCTGTAATCCCCGCTGTCGAAATACTAGTACTTCTTATCGCTCCCCTAATACCATTTAAATATCTTTCTAAATCTTTCTGACTAGAATTCAAAGTTAAATCTTTTAATTTTGCTAAATCTGCTAAAGTATAATTTGTTAATTCTACTACTGTACCAGTTTCTAACCCAAATAAGTTATAAATCAAATCAATATTTGTTATAGTAGATGGATCAACAATATGCCATCCTTCATCTTTATTGTAAGCTTTAATAACGTATCTTTCTGGCAATGCTCCTTCACCTATTGCAAAATCTAATAAACCAGAGGTTATAAAACTAGCACTTATATCAGTGTGACCATTTGCAACATAATCTTCGAAAATTAAAACATTAACCCCAGATTCTGCCATCGCCTTAGCATATTGTGTTTGTTGATATCCTGAATCGTTTTCAAAATATAAAAATACAGTATTATTATTCTTATAAGCATCAACTACACCTTGACTCTCTAAATAATAAAAAGGACAAGAACCTTCTAATAAAACTGCTAAATTTGGTTCTCCCGATGTACTTTGTGAAGCAATATCAGCTGCTGAATAACAAGCATAAACTCCACCACCACTAAAACCTACAGGTATAGCATTATCTATATTTATATTATATTGACTAGCAACACAAGCTGCTAAATCAGTAGTATATTTTCTATCGGCATGAATTACTATTGCATTACACAAACCACTATTAAATTGAGGTGTAAATCTATCCCAATCTGAAGTATATCCACCATCACCATGTTCATAAATTATTATTTTCGTATCAGAATTAACATTATTTGGAATATATGCTTCAAAAGAATAACCATTTTCTAATGTAAAATTCTTAATTAAACCTGTATTACTCATGTTACCACCAACTATTTATTATATACTATAAAGATTATAACATATATAACATACATAAAGACATAAAAATGGAGCCCTTTCAGATCTTTCAGGGGGCTATTACATCAAAAAAGAGGCTTGTTGAAAAGCCCTGTAATACCGACATACAACTCATATAGAGTTTAATAAAATTTAACTAAAAATTGATAAATTTAGTTCAATTTGATGGGTAGCTGATGGGTAGAAATACTTATCAGCTATTTTAATTATTCCAAACTTAACATTTCATTTACCGCTTTATTATATGCTTTAGGAATATTTTTTAAGAATTTATGTAATTCATTGAATTCTGCTGTCACTTCATTATCTACCTGATAATCAATAATTGATTGATCATCTATTTCTATTTCTTCAACTAATTCACTATCCGCTAAATCTTTAATTAATGAACTAGTGTCTATTGATAAAGAATCAGTTGAATACTCATATTTTTTATTATTAAACTCTATGCTAATTATTTTTCCATCTTCGGTTTTTAAAACCATATTATTATTCATTTATTTCTCCCTTTCTTATCGGCTCACATACTTTAGTATTGATAATATTATACTTGTGATATCTATTATCAAAAATATAGTTACCACCATCAAGTAATTTACAGATTTTTTTTCGATGTTTTTCTAATTCCAATCCGCCTACGTCGTACTTAAAAATCCCATCTTTATTTTCTGAAATAATAATATTCTCAGAATCACTATTAATTGCAATTGCTGCATTATGCGTTACAAGAATAACTTGATTTTTCATTCTTAAATCCCTTATTTTATCTATCATAACATCTGTAATAAATTCATTATCAATATTATCTTCTGGTTGATCTATCATTATTATAGAATTATTACTTTTACATTTTTCCAATATTATCTCTAAGTATATAGAAGCTTTCTTTCCTTGAGACATATTATCTGAATTTAAAGAAATATCATTATCATTTTCAATAATTGTATATTTTGGCGTTAAAGATTCATTTATAGAATTTTTTACTAGAGAAAATAATCCTACTACATTTTCATAAGAATTATCTTTTCTAAATATTTTTATATCATCATTCATTAAATCAATAAAATTATTTTCAATGGATTTTTCCTTATCTAAATCACGAATCTTTTCAGAAATAATGTTATATAAAAATTCTTTATTTATTTCACAATCAACTTTTGTATTTAATGTATAACTATCTGAAATCTGATTATTTTTTTCATCAATTTTAATGTTTAAATTCTCCAAATCAGTTGCATACTTTTTAAAAAATAATTTTGTTTTAAAATAATTATACATTTTACTCAATTCATTTTTAACATTTTCTTTTGCGTAAGATATTTTTTCGGTTTCACTTGTAAGGTATTTATTAGATATTTCATTTAATGACGATTCTAGATTGCTTAGATATTTTTCTTTTACATATGTTTTATTATATGATTTTTTTAATTCTTCAGATTTATTTTTTAAAATATTTATGTAATTATCTATAATCTCTAATTCATCTAAATTAAATAATAGTTCTTCCTTAAGTTTCAATTCTTTAATTATTATAGCATTTTGAATTTCAGTATTTACTTTTTTTATTACATTATCAATTTCAGTAGAAGATAAATCAATATTATTTTTAATTGTTTCTATTGCAGATTTATATTCATATTTTTCAGTTAATGTTTTAGAGGCCTCTTTGAAAGTTGTTATTGGAAGACTGCTATTATTGTCATTTTTCTTATTTAATAAATCTGAATAGGCACTCGTAAAACGATCAATTGCTAAATTGTAAGCACTAATTTTTTCATTGATTTCAATAGCATCTAATTTATGAAAATCTAAATGTTCTTTTAATCCTTCTCCATTATTTTCAAATAATTCAATTATTTCTTCCTGCGTAAAAGCATTAATTTCACAAATATTATTATCTTTGAACTCTTCTTCACAGTTTAATTTACTTTGAATAGTTTCTAATTTTAATACTTTATTTGATTCCTTTACATAATCATCAATCTTACTTTTATCTTTTCCTGAAGATAATGAATAAAGTATAGAATTAAATAATAAACTTTTACCTGACGATCTACCACCAACAATCGTATTTATCCCTGGCGATAATTTAACTATTTGTACTTTTTCAATTCCATCTTTAATAGTATTAAACTTAATTTCTTCAATATACTTTTCTGGTAAATTTGGTTTATCTGATGAAACTAAAATTCTACTTGTAGGATCTACAAATGCCATTCTTAGTGTTTCAAATGATAAATCTCCTTTAATCCAAGTAAATATTTCTTTTTCTAAATTTTGTGCACTATCATGCTTTGGATAACAACTTATTTGATGATTATCAGAGAACACAACATATGGCACTTCTTTTTTTGCAGAGAAATCTTCACTTAGCAAAGCTTGAAATCCATTATTAAAATGATTAATAACTTTTGCATTATTGCCTGGTGACATTTCTACAGCATTGATAATACCCATTAATACCATTACTTGTGCTTCAGTTAAACCATTATTATAGGATTTATATGCTTCAACTATATTTGCTTCTTTTTTTCCATGAGATATTACAATATAATCTTCATCAATAAAATATTCTGCAAATCTGTCAAAAGATGTTATTCTAGATTTTAAATCTTTATTTTCATCATTCAAATCAATATTAGTATTATTTTTTTCATTATATTCATCAGATATATTCTTATACATTTTGTTAAGAGTATCATTTAATTTTTTTGCATTATTACTCTTAAATATTATTAGTGAATGATATTTTTTCTTATCACATTCTGTATGTTCAAGATTTGCTTTCAACTTTTCTAATAAAAAAGCCTCAACTATGATATCTAATTCAATTCCAACTAAAAGACATCTATCTTCTATATTTAGGGATTTATCATTATAATATTCTTCATATGCTGGTACATTTATAATATTATGGTCTGTAAAAGACAATAATTTTATATCATATTGTGGTTCAGAAATTTTGTTTATTAATTCTTTTAGTTCAAAATCACCTTTATAATCATTTGTTTTGGTTTTACTTGAATAATTAGTATGAATATGTAAATCACATTTAAAATAATCTGAATAATTATTTTCTTTCATTTCTTCATTTATTAAGTTATTATTTTCTATTTGTTCATCATCCATATAAATCCTCCTACAAATATATCATTATATACAATGACGTTATGACATTATATCTATATATGATTATTTATTAATCAATTTTTCTAATCTATGTTGTAATTGATATAAAGTAATATTACTCTCTACTTCTACATTTAAATCTTTAACAGCTTGTAATAAAATTTGTTTCTTTGATGGATTACTATTATTAGAAACTTCTTCATTTGTATCTTCTTCATATATTCCTAAAGTTCCATCATCTTTTGTTCTAGAATAATAATTTTTATTGGTTAAACTAGATTTAAATCTAATATCTTTAAAATGATGCCTATTCTTAGCTAATTCTCTATTCTTTTCTGCAGTTTCTTCTTCAATAACTTCTTCCTTAGTTGGTTTATATAAATGAAGTCTTTCTTTAGTACCACTAATAATAGCAATATCTTCTAATAATTCATAAGCATCTTCTGGAGATATCAAATAAAATTCTCTTACTCTTAATTTATTATTAACTGTATCTATACTTCTTAAATCAGCATTTAATTTATCTATTATTTTATGTAAAACTTTATCTGCAGATTGTGTTTCTACATCATAAGTAGCATATAATCTAAAGGCAAAAGGAACTGCTTCAGAATTATTTAATTGATTTAATCTATTTTCAACATTCTTTGAATATCCAATCTTAACATAATCTGGGAAAGATGGATTTGTTAATATGTAAATTTTACCTACTATATTGTCATTCATTTTAACACCTCATTTTTATAAAATTACCCATTCACCATTACGCTTTCCATTTTTTCTAGCAATAAGACCTTTTTCTTGCATTTCAATCATTCTTGTTTTAACTGTTCTTAAAGATTTATTAATCACTTTAGCTATTTCTTCTTGTTTAATACTAGGATTAACCTTAATTACATTTATTATTGCTTGTTCTTCTAAAGTGCAATCATTGCACTTTAAAATTTCTTGGATTGCACTTTGTTCATAATCAATATGAGTAAATCTATTTCTTAACTCAAAATTAGCATTTGCTAATAAATTATAAAAGAATTTTTCTAGAAATGATATATCCTCAAAAATATTTTTTTCAAAATTTTTGTAATTAGCTCTAACTAATGAATTTCTAAAATACCATGAATGTTCTGCAAAAACATCATCATTTATATCAAATCCAAATGTTCTTAAATATTTAATAATAAATACTGCTGTTGTTCTTGTATTGCCTTCACAGAATGGATGAACTTGCCAGATATCTGATGTAAAACGACATAAATGTTTTATTGAATCCTCTAATGATAAGTCTTTATAAGAAAATTCTTTTTCTTTTTCAAAATCATATTGTAAGGCTGGTAATATTGTTTCATATGGAGCATAAACAACAGTATCATCATTTAAAATCCATTCTTCTTTTGAAAAATTATATTCTCTTATTTTACCTGCGTGTTTATATACTCCTGAAAATAATCTTTTATGAATATTTATTAACTCAGTTGGATTAAAATTAAATGATTTTTCAGAAAGTAATTCTGTAATTCTAACAGCCACTTTATCTGCTTCTTCACTATTCTCTACTTCTTCTGCTTTTCTATTATCTAATACTTTATAATAGTTATTTATTCTATTTTCAACTTCTTTTAAATCTATATTGCCTTCAATATGTTCTTTTGCAGTTTCAATTAAATATTCAGAAGGTTTTAACCCATCTACTTCTTGTAATCCAATTGCAGTTCCCCAAGTTTTTGTTTTTTCAACACGACTAGGTTCTCCTTGTATTATATATTTTGATAATTCTAAATTCCATTTTTCTTTTTTATTCATATCAAAGCTCCTAACTGTTAATAGTATACCACATTTTAATAAAAAAAACAATTTCAAAGTGCAAAAATTGCACTTTGAAATTAAAAATATTGCACTTTAAAACCATATACATTTTTTTATATTTTCTTAAAAATTCTATCATCACACAACTATTCTGAAATTTTATTACTCTTCCATCGTATATTGATCTACTAAATTTTTGAAAGTTGAATTTTGGGTTATTTTAGTAGCTGGTATTAAAACATATTTCCATTTTTTTATGTTAAGAATACCATTATATTCGGAAACAGTTTTACAATACTTAATAGCTTCTCTCATTTTAGCAATTACATCATCATTATCCATTTGATTATCAGCTTTAACCTCAACTAAATAAATATATTTTTCTGTTTCAACGACAAAATCAGGTTCATATTTTTTTCCATAATTATATGTAATACTAAATTCATTTATATTTGGTCTCAACCACGTTTCTACATAATCCTTTTCTCGTTCTAATTGACGTGCTAATAATAACTCTGGCTCACTATCAAATTTTGCTTCACTAAATACACCATTTTCTATTCCATCAAACAATATACTTGTAATCTTACCATCTCTATCTGATGTATATAATTCAAAAATATTTTTTATAATATTATAAGTATATTCAGTTTTTAAATTATATTTTCTATCATAGAATACTTCTTCTTTTAATATGCCTTCATTTCTTACAAAGTGTTTCATCATTTGAGTATAAATTTCTTTTGCTGTTTCTTGTTTATACATCATAACAATATTTTTCATACTTTCATTATCAAATTCTTCTTCATAATGTTTAATTACTTGCATTACTAGCTTATTGATTAATTGACTATTTTCTTCATAATTAATTTCAGGTCTTTTTCTAAGTTGTTCAACAATTAACTTTCCTGGATTTGTAGCTTCAAAATTAATATATCCAGCTTTAATAACTTCTTCATCAGATGAATTAATTAAATTTCTTATTAACAAATCATTTTCAATTGGTTTTTTATTAAAATTTGTAAGATCTAAATCAAAATCTTCGAAATAATATTCTCCATCCTCTTTTTCTGTCTTAATTCGTGGTATCATTATATACTTTTCTACTACTTTTTCATGTGTAGATACAATATTATCTTTTATCCATTGCTCAAGTGGTTCTTTATTTGCCTCATATATAACTCCATAATCCAAATTATTTTTTATTTCATTTTCAATATTATTTTTAATTTCTTCTTTCTTTTCATTAGTAATTGTGTCATCACTCGGATTACTATATATATGTTTTTCTACTTCTTTAACCATTATAGAAAATAAATCATTACTAAATTTATTTTTAACATTTTGGTCAGGAGATTGAATTATGTTACTTAATTCATCGTTATTTGAAAACTCTAAATTAAGTTGGGTTACAACAACCTTATTATTTTCTAATTCATTTAAATCAATAATATTTTGTTTATTGAAAATTGAATCTCCTCGTGAAGCTTCTTCTAATATATCTGCAAATTTATCATGAGCAGTTAACATAACAGAATCAATTTCTTTTTCTCCTGTTCTTTCACCATAAGGTAATCTTAATCCTCTTCCTACCATTTGCTCTCGTAATATTTTTGATGTAGCAGTTCTTAAAGGAACAATTGTATATAGATTATTAACGTCCCAACCCTCTTTTAACATATTAACATGTATAACAATTTCAATTGGATTATTATAATCTTCCACACTTAATAAGGCTTTAGTATTCATTTCTGATTCAGCACCAGACATTTTCGAATTTATAATAATTGTTTTATTAGCATAAAAACCATTTTCAAAACTATCTGACTTGATATATTTCTCAACTGTCATAGCATGATTTATATCTTTACATACAACCATCATAAATGGTTTTACTGGTCTTTTATTATTTATAAATGCATAGTTTCTTAATTTTTCCTTTATAAGTTTATGGCAAATAATTCCATCATTTAACATCAATTTATCTATTGCTTCTTCGCCAAAATCATGAAAATTTATATCAGTTCTAGTTACAGCATAAGGAACTCTTGTATAACCATCACTAATTGCTTTCCCAAGAGGATAATCAAATACAACATTTTTAAAAGGAATTTGTTTGCTGCCAGAATTTACTATTGGAGTAGCAGTAAGTTCTAAACCAATAACAGGCTTTAACTCATTTATTGCTGTCATTCCTTTATCTGCTCTATAGTGATGAGATTCATCCATAATGATAACTAAATCTTTCATTTCAGCTAACAAATCATAAAATGACATTCCAAGAGTTTCATTAAATGCTTTCATTTTTGTATTATCTTTGTCGAATTTACTAATATTATATATAAAAATGTTTACATCTGAATTAAAAATATCATTACGATAATAAGCATAATTATCGTCTGTAATTATTCTTGGAGGAGTATTAAAACACCCTAGACCATTGAATACATATTTACTACTTCCTACACCACCTAAATCCATTTTTAATTTTTCATAAATTGTAGTATTTGGAGCAACTACTAAAAAATTCTTAATATTATGATTTGTATACAAATATGTAATAAATGTCCCCATTAATCTAGTTTTTCCTACTCCAGTAGCTAAGGCAAAAGTTAATGATATAAAATTTCTTTCAAAATCTGTACAAATAGGATATTTACTATTTATATATTCAAGAACTTGTTCTTTACTATCTTTTCTAATATCAGAATTTTTCATAATATCATCTAATATTTCCAAAGATTTCCTTTGCGGTTCTCTCAAAGACATAACTCCTGAAATATAATCAATATCATATTGAATGTACTTATCACTCATCTTCATAAACCTCCTCTTCTTCAACTACATTTAGGTCATAATTATCTACTCCATATTCACACTGACTTAAAAGCATCTCTGGTATCTTTTTTATCTTAATATTTTTATATTTATGTTCGATATTTTCATCATATGATGTACAAGCAATTATTAAATATTCATCTTCTTTTAATTCAGACTTAATATTATCCAATGTAGCTTCTCCAACAAACTTTATAGTAACATATAAATAACTTTTTTCATTACCTTTTGATTGTTTCCAATAATATTCATTTGATGGTTCATAATCAAATCCTTCATGCAATGCTACTGCTTCACTCAGCATTTTCTCATCATACTTTGGATTAATTATTTCTTGTTCGAACGCATCTTTTTCAATAAGTGAAGGAGCTAATTCATAAAATTTATAACCTCCTCCACCTTTCCATCCTATATTCTTAGTAATTCCCCCAAAATCTTTACCATCAATAACAGAATTTAATCTTGGAATACAATGACTATAACAATGTTCACCCATTTCAATTCCAATCCACTTACGATTCATTTTATGAGCTACAGCTGCAGTTGTTCCACTTCCTAAAAACGAATCTAAAATTATATCACCTTCGTTGGAAAATGAATAAATAATATCTCTTATTAATCTTTCTGGTTTTTTACTTGCTTTAAATTTTACAGAGCCTTCATCATCAATATTTCTCATATCTATATGATAATTTTTCCATAAATCTCCTCTTGCAGTAGAACGTGTATATTCATTAATATAATCATCAGTTATTTTAAGAGTATCAGAAAAAGGTTTATAATATCTTACACTTCCAGATGATGTCATAAATAATAAAAAACTATTATACTCAACAATACTAACACTTTTTAATTTTTCAACTATTTCTTCTGGTATTTTTTGAGTGAAGGGTTGATCTTGATATATATTTGATGATATTTCTTCACATATATACCTTTTTAATTCAGGCTCAAAATTCATTAACATTGATAAATTGTTTAATGTTTTTTTTTGATTATATTTTTCATATATTTTATTTATCCAGTCTTTTTCTAACAAAAAAGAAATCAAACTTTGTCTATGATTATTTTCTATATAGTTACTAAAATGTGTATCAAAAACCTCGTTTGTTTTAGTCCATAAAGGTTTAATTCTAAATTCCTGATTTTTATTTTTTACATAAACCAAAATATAGTCTTTAACTTTAACAAAAGTTTTATTAATATGTGCAGCTTTTGTCCCAAATACCTCGCCAGTTTCTATAACTAACATATTCAAAAAATTTTTTCTTCCAAAAATTTCATCACACAATATTTTCAAATAAGCCATTTCATTATCATCGCACTCCACACAAATTACTCCATTGTTACATAATAAATTATTTAGTATATTTAGTCTTTCTTTCATTAAATTAAGCCATATACTATGTTCCAAATTATCATCATAATGTTCAAATGCAGAACCAGTATTATATGGAGGATCTATATATATGCACTTGATTTTTCCAGCATAATCTTTTTCTAACGCTTTCAAAGCTAAAAGATTATCTCCATGAATTAACATATTATCAGTGTTTCTTTCACCATAAGATTTTGATTTATCTTCAATTAAAATTCTAGGTTCTATATTTTTAAGTTCATTTTTCCCTACCCAAGTCAACTCTAACTTATTAGCCATTATTTTACCTCCTACTTATTTCTTGGTAATTGAGAATAATCATATTTTTGTTGTAATGGTTTCAATTCTTCAATTACTTCTTTTATATCTTCAGCTATTTCTTTTTTAGTATAATTCTTATTTAATTGTTCAGACATTTCGATTTTATTTTGAATATCAAAAAGTCTTTTACCTACTTCATTAGATTTTTTTCTCTTTTGTGCATCCCAATCTAACAAACTTAATTCAGATTGTTGATATTCATCCAATTTTTCTTTTAATTGTCTATCCGACATTCCTGCATATCTATCTGTACTTAATGATTTTAAAACACTATTAAAACCACAAGCTTCAAGTAAATTTTCTAAATTTAATTCTAATGGAATTGAAATTTGATAAAGATCATCTAATTTGATCTTTTTTATTTTACCATTAAGTATATCGTTTAATGTACTTCTACTTATTCCAGTTAATTTTGCAAGTTCTCTTTGAGAAATTTTCTTTTTTTCTATCGCAGTTAATATTAAATTTTGTAGTTTTTCAGAATTCATATCATCCCTACTTTCTTCCTAATTATTCCTTTATAAATCCATTTTATCATTTAAAATTTAATTTGTCTATATTTTCGGACAAAAAAGTATTGACAAGTTTTCCGGACAGTGTTATTATTTAATTGACTGATATATCGGACGTGATATATTTAGTTAAATTTGTTCTTTGAAAATTTAGTCTTAGTGGAAATCGCCGTTATGCCATTAAGTAAAAAAATGCAAGGCAGAAATAACCCTATTGGCACGGGAGTTATGAAATAACTAAAATTTCACAAAGGACAATTACCCAGGGAGAACTCTACCCTTTTGAAGTAAGTAAAGGAGGTATTAAAAATGGATCAAAAATATTTCACTTTAGTAAGAAAAGATGTTTTAGATAATCCAGATTTATCATTAAGTGCTAAAGGATTATATTGTTTAATCTGTTATGACTTAACTAAATCACTTAGAAGATTATTAATAGACAAAAATACTAGAGAAGAAACTATTAATAGTTCTAAAGAATTAGAAAAATATGATTATGCACATTTTTATAATTTAGAAGAATGTGTAGATAAAGATTCATATCTTGGTCTTCATGTTTCAGTACAACCAACTGATGAATTTAAGAATTTAGTTGATTTAGAACATAAAAAATTAAAAGAATTAGAAAGATAAAGGAGGTGTAATATGACCGTAGATGAAACTTTAAAATTAATTGCACAACAATGGTGCAATTTATCAGATTTAATGAAACTAGCAAATATAGGAAGAAATTCAGCACTAGCTATTAAAAGTAAAATTAAAAACGACTTAGAAAGCAAAGGATATTATGTTCCAAAGAACGCTGTACCAATGCAAGAAGTCGTAAAGTATTTAAATATAGATATTGATTATTTAGAATCTAGAAGCAAAAATATGAAGGGAGATGTTAAACTTGCTTAAACCAATTGAACAAGTAGATACAAGCATAAAAAAAGACATCATCATAAACAACATAATGAAGTCTAAAGGTGTGTATCTCTTAGTATCTAATCCAAAAGTAGGAAAGTCTATGTTGGCACTGCAACTTTCCTGCTCCGTTATTAACGGAACACCATTTTTAGGACACAAAGTAAATCCCTCACCTGTCTTATATGTTACCACAGAATCTGATGAAGGTCAATTGAAGGAACGTTTAGAGTTCCTAGAACTTTCGGCAAAAAAAGACTCTTTATTTATAATAGATAGACAAAATAAATCAAATATATCATTACGAGATTTAGAATATGATATAAAAACTTTTGCTGAAGATTATAATGGTAAACTTATAATATTAGATATGTTAAAGGATATTGATTTTGGAGTCCAATACGATATTAATAACTATCAAGATATTGCTCAACAAGTATTTCCAAAATTAAGAACTTATTGTGATAAATACAATGTAACTTTTTTAGTTACACATCATTTAAATAAAACAGGTAAAACTTTAGGAAGTATTGCACTTGATGCAACAGTTGATGGAAGAATAACTTTAATTGAAAATAAAGCTAATAAAAAATATGTTAAATTACAAACAATTAATAGAGATTTTCCAGAACTAGATATTCAATTAAAGAAATTAGACAATCTTATATTTAAAAAAATTAATTCTATTGAAGAAGATGAACTGTCATATGAAATGACATCATTTATTAAATATGTTGCTAGTCAAAAAGATGTAGATTTCACTTGTACTGATATTGTATTAAAAGCTAATATACCGATGTCACCTAAGAGATTCGGTAGACTACTAAATAATAGTATCGAACTTTTAGAAAGCGAAGGTGTTCACATTACTAAATGTAGAACTGCTGATAGTAGAACATATCATGCTACATTTATAGAACCTTCGCAAGATGAAGATGAATAATGGGGCACGTTTTGTTTCGAAGAAATGAAAGTGGCGATAATGAATCATCTTCTGATTATTTATTGATGAAATAAATAATCTCTTGTTTATTGCTTAGGCTTAAGTTAATCTTAAGTCTTTGCTTAAACAAGAATGGGATTTTAAGGGATTCCCTTAACTCACATCGGGCTATGCCCTAGTGAGATAGGTCATAAAATGACCATCCTCACGATGATACCCAACTCATTAACGTCATAATGTCACAAAATTTATGAAAGGATTATAAATATGTTTGATGGATATCAAGTATTGACCATTACAAATAAGATTAAATCATCAGACATCGGAGGACTTAGTAAAGAACTTACTAATAGAATTGGTACAGGTAATTATGATAAAGAAAGAACTAAATACAATATAGAATTTGTTCCATTATGTAGTTCAGATTTAGCTAGTTCAACATATAAAAATTTATATAAGAATAATATAGAATTTAATAAAAATAATAAAAAGATAAATTTATTAAATGGTTGTGTAATAACAAGTGGTCAAGAATTTTTCAAATCATTAGGAATGAAATTTGAAGATACTGGTGAATTTCATACTGAAGGAAAACATAAAGGTGAACCAATTCAAAAAGCATTAATAAAATCAAAAGAAGATATTCCAGAAAAAGTTTTAGAATATTTTAATTGTTCAAATGAATTTATGTGTAATTTAGTTGGTAAAGAGAATGTTATCTACTCTGCTATTCATTTTGATGAAAATACTCCTCATATGCATTTCTACTTTACTCCAGTAGTTCATGAAGTTAAAAGAAAAGTTTTTGAAACTGATAAAGATGGTCATCAAATATTAAAACCATATATAACAAAAGATGGTATAGAAAAAATGATTCCTATTCAAAAGAAAGATGAAAACGGTAAAAATGTATATGAAATTGAATATGGTAATTTTCTTAATTCTGATCAATTTTGGAAAGAAAAAGGATTTAAAACATCTTATGCAAAAATTCAGGATGACTATAACAAATTTATTAACGAAAAAGGTTTTAATCTTGATAGAGGTGAAGTTGGTGCTAATAAACATCATTTAACCAAAGCAGAAAAGCAATTAAAAGATTTACAAGAGCAAAATAAATTATTAGAAATCGAATTAATCAAAAATAAAGCTTTAAACAACACTGAATTAAAGTATATGGATAAAATATCTGATGTAGATACAAATCCTCTTCTAAATCCAGAAAAAGGCAAAATAATAGGATATAAAGAGAAAGATATTACTAACCTTTCCAACTATTCCAAACAAATAACTAAAGATAATTTAAATAAAGATAAAATAATTGAACAAAATGAAATAAAATTAGAATCTAAACAAAAACAAATTGATAAACTAAATACCGAAATAAAAAAACTTAAATCAGGTAAAACTATAAAAGAAAAAGATAAAATAATTGAAAATCAAAAACTAATTATAAAAGAAAAAGATGAAACTATTAATTTTCAAAATACAATAATTAGTTCATTAAGAAATGAATTAACTGAATTAAAAGAAAATATCGATACAATAATAAACAGTGTTAAAAATGTAGCTATAGATTTGTATAAAGCATTAAAAAGAACTTTAGGTTTTGATGTAGATAAAAATCAAGAATATGATTCATACTCATTTAAAAGTTTAAGTAAAAAAATAAATAAAAAATATGAAAAAGATAAATCTGATGATTATGAACTTTAAGTAGAATTTAAGCAAGATTTAAGTAAGATATATTGTATATTTTCCAATAAAATGGTATAATATAAATAACAAAATGAGGTGATTTTAATGGATAAATATATTCCACCATTTGAGATATCAAATGAAATGTTAAAAAAAGTTTCTGATATTATGGAAAAAATCGGTAAATTGGATTCTTTTACTAATTTAGATAAAACACCATATTTAAGAAAACAAACTAAAATCAATTCAGTTCACTCTTCTGTTGCTATTGAAAATAATCCACTTAGTTTAGAACAAGTAAAAGATGTTATCAATGGTAAATTAGTTATTGGTGAACAAAAGGACATTCAAGAAGTTAAAAATGCTTATAAAGCTTATGAAATGTTAAAAGATATTAACCCATACTCTATTGATGATTTAAAAAAAGTTCATGGAGTTATGACTTTCTTAGTTGAAGAAGTATCTGGAGAATTTAGAACTTCTTCAGAAGGTGTATTTGATGATAATGGAAATTGTATATTTGTATGTCCACCAGGAGATAGAGTCAATTCATTAATGAATGATTTATTTGAATGGTTGAATGAAAATAAGGATACAATTCATCCTTTAATTTTATCAAGTATATTCCATTATGAATTTGTATTTATTCATCCATTTACAAATGGTAATGGTAGAACAGTTAGATTATGGCAAAATTCAATTCTTTATAAATGGAAAGATATTTTTGAATATTTACCAATTGAATCTAAAATTCATAAATATCAAGATGAATACTATGATTCAATAGCTAAGTGTCATAAAAATGCTAACTCAAATGTATTTATTGAATTTATGTTAAAAATGATAGATGAAACTTTAGATGAAGCAATATCTACTTCTCACCTACCAATTACCAATGAAACAATTAATATAAACAAATTATTAGATGTTATGGAATCTGGTAAACCAATGACAGCAACTGAAATAATGGAAAAATTAGGAATTAAATCTAAAGAAACTTTAAGAGGACAATATCTTGATCCTGCTATTAAACAAGGTTTAGTTAGTTTAACTATTCCTGATAAACCAACAAGTAAAAATCAAATGTATTATAAAAATTAATTTAAGTAAGTATTAAGCAAGAGTTAAGTAAGATAACTATTAACGAAATAGTTATCTTTTTTCTTGATAAAAATGATAAAAAAATCTATTGATTATTAAAAATTATAAATAAATGGTAAAATATAGATGTATGTCGATATTTTACGGATTAATAAAGGAGGTAATAAATTAATGTCCGTAAGACAACTTAAAGAAAATAAAATAACAAAAGATGGAAGATCTTGGGTATTTATACAATATAGTAAAGGTTTAGATGGTAAAAGACATCAATATCAATCACAAGCATATATGACTGAAGAAGAAGCTATACAAGCTGAAAAAATATATTTAAACAAATATAAAGATGTTGAAGTTAATCCTCATATGACATTTAAAGAAGCCTATACTATTTATTATGATTATCAAAAAGATAAAATAAAAGACTCTACTCTAAAAACTTATAGAGATAGAATCAAATATATGGGTTTACTTGATAATGTAGAATTAGTAAATTTAAATTGGGATTTATATCAAAAATGGAGAGCACAAATGAATAAAACTAACCTTTGTGATAGATATAAAACTGATATTCAAAAATTTATTAAGCAAGTAATCAACTTTGCTGAAAAACAATGGGATTTTAATTTAAGAAAATTCTATAATAAATTAGAACCATTTAAAACTCCAGGTGCTTTAAAAAAAGAAATGGATTTCTATGAACCTGAAGAATTTTTTAAATTTATTTCAGTAGTTGATGATTTAAGATATAAATGTTTCTTTGAATTATTATATTACTGTGGATTAAGAAGATCTGAAGCTAGAGGATTACAATGGAAACATATAGATTTCATTAATAAAATATTAACTGTTTCTCAACAAGTATTAAATCCATCTAATTCAAATGCTAGTACTGAATGGTATATATCCAGCACTAAAACAGAAGCATCAAATAGAACTATTCCAATTTCAACTACTCTATTAAATGATTTAGCTGAGTTAAAGAAAACTAACGAACGATTATCAAAATTTAAACAAACTTGGTTTGTACTTGGTGATGATGTTCCTATGGCTACTGGCAGAATGTATTTCTATAGAGATAAGTATGCTGAAAAAGCTGGAATAAGAAGAATTAGATTACACGACTTTAGACATTCATGTGCATCAGCATTGATATCAGGTGCAGCTCCAATAACTGCTGTATCTAATTTCTTAGGTCATTCTGAAACTACTGAAACACTAGAAACCTATACTCATATGTTCAAAAAAGATCTTGCAAATGTTCCAAAATTCTTTGACACATTAGAAAAAGACTTTAACGAAAAGTCTTCTGAATAAACTATATTAAATTTATATAAACCATCAATTTGATGGGTAAATGATGGGTAGCGTTCTACTACTTTTATTAAAAACCCCTATAAATTCAACAAAAAATGGAGCCTTTCGGCTCCTTCAGGGGGTTTTGGTTGATTCACTCTCACTTCAATCGTAAGAGCAATCTAGCATGACATCTATCATGCTAATTCAATGATATATTATTTCAAAAATTTTGTCAATCAAGATTTTGTAAAATTATAAAAAAACATTTTGACAATCTATCAAAATGTTTACATATCTATTTTCTTTTTATTACTCTTAAAAACTTCTTTATAGGATTATGTCTTTCTTCTTTCCTTTGATTTATAAGAGAAATAATCTCATTTATCTGATTTATATCTTCTTCTGTAAGAACATCTTCAACTCCCATTGTTTCATTAGAATTACCTAATGTAGCACTAACGTAAAGTTGACCATTTCTATACATTTTTACAACAGATGTTTCTTCCAAAATTGATGAAGCAAACCAATAAAAATCACTCTTATCATTATCTTCTTCAATCTTATCCTGACAATATTCATAAAACTCAATTAATTGAGAATTACCCATGCCAGCAATAATAATTTCCAATTTATTTGGATCCCCTAATACTAACTTATCATAATTACTTATTCTCGACGAGTACTCGTCACTTGTTTGTTTTTCCATAAAATTTTAAATTTCTCTCTCTTTCTTTCATACTAGGTAATTATACCTATTTTTAATAAAAAGTCAACCAGGTTAATTATTCAATAAAGCTTACCCATCATCATAAAGAAATATTCCTAATTTAAAAATTATTAAAGTTCCTTCCAAAAAATAAACTCACTAATAATGTAATAAAAAGCAAACTAAAAACTACAGCCACAAAATATCGCTGTAGTCACAATTAGAACTATTTACTACATATAGAAATCTATCAATAAGTTCTCCTAGAACTTTTATTTTTTATCTTTTTTTAATCCCTCTACTTGTGTCTTAACTAAGTATTCATCTTCACTTAATTCATCATAAACCATAGTACCACTACTATCTTTTAAGTAATAATATCTATAATAAATTGTTCCATCACTCTTTTGCATTTGAATAAATGGCCAAACAGAAACTTGTACTTCTGAAGGAACACTTACACAAGTAACCTTTTCCCCATTTACAACAATTAAATCAATAACACTAGTAATCTTATTAGCAAATACAGCCTTTTGTAAATAATCAGATTCTAAGAATCTCTTTTCACTTACGCTACCCGAACTATAACCATTAAATCCATGAACAGTACCTGATATAAATGTTTCATTTTGTCCTTCTATTTGATTAATACCATAATAAGCATTACTATCACTTATTGGAAAACCTAACATTTGTGCATTATGTATTCTATCATCCATAGTATCTTGTGTAATACCATCTACTTGTGGGTAATAAGAACATATCGTAGTATCTGTATGAACATTATCTATATATACTTGAACTCCATCGGGTAATCCATCAGTTCTTATTTCCATATTCATTTGTTTATCTGATGTAACAGTCCATCTTTCATCATCTTGTAACTCACATTGATAATTAATTACTAGTTTAAATGATTGCCCAGGGACATCAATTAATTGAGTAATACCATTTTCTAAAGCATCAGTACTAGTAGTATCAATAATATCATAATTAGTATTAGCATTAGTAGATACTTCTTTACTAAAACATCCTGTCAAACTAAATACCAAAGATCCACATACTACTAAACATCCTGCTTTCTTTAATAATTTCTTACTTTTTTCATTATCTAAAATACTTAACATTTCCAAAACCATCCCTCTAATGATTTCTTATTATACATAAACAAGAGTTAAAAATCAATTTTAACTCTAATCAATAAATTCTAATTCTTTTATTATATTTCTAAATTGTGGATATCTACTAAAGTTATCAACAATATTATCATTAATAAACTTACTAGCATCCTGCTTACATTGATATAGTATTTTAAAATCTCTCCTTATATCTGCTAATTTAAATTTCATATCACCACTCTGTCTTGTACCAAATAAATCTCCTTCTCCACGTAATTCAAAGTCTTTTTCACTAATATAAAATCCATCATTACTTTCTTCCATTACTTTTAATCTCGGAGTATCTTTATCACTTATTAAATAGCAATATGATTGTAAATCATTTCTTCCTACACGTCCTCTTAATTGGTGTAATGTTGCTAACCCAAATCTTTCAGCATTAAATATTACCATCATAGTAGAATTTTTTACATCAACTCCTACTTCAATAACAGTAGTACTTATTAATACTTTTATTTCTCCATTTTTAAATTTTTCCATTACTTCATCTTTTTCTTGATTTTTCATTTTTCCATGAAGTATTTCAACTCTTAATTTATTTTGAAATGCCATATCAAATTTTTCTTTTAATTTTACTACATCATTCATATTTGATTCGCCTTCTTCATCTTCTATTAGAGGTGCAACCACATATATTTGATGTCCTTTCTTAATTTCTTCTAACATATGAAATAATACTTTTTTTAAATCACTTTCTTTTAAAACTTTTGTTATTATCTCTTTTCTTCCATTAGGTTTAGTTTTTATTATAGATGTTTCCATATCACCATATATTGTTAAAGCATATGTTCTAGGTATTGGTGTAGCACTTAAATATAAAACATCACACATTATTCCTTTATTCTGTAAATTACTTCTTTGGTTAACTCCAAATCTATGTTGTTCATCTGTTATAACAAGTCCTAAATTTTTAAATTTAACATTCTCACTTATTAAAGCATGAGTCCCAACTAATACATCTATTTCTCCATTTTCTAATAGTTTATACACTTTATCTTTTTCACTTTTTTTCATACTACCAACAAGTAATCCAATTTTAACAGAAGTATTATTAAATAGTTTTATCATTCCTTCATAATGTTGACGTGCCAATATCTCTGTAGGTGCCATCATACTTGATTGATAACCAGATAAATAATTAATATATATACCTATTTCAGCTACACAAGTTTTACCACTACCAACATCACCTAGTATTAATCTATTCATTCTCTTAGGTTCTAATAAATCATTGTATATATCATCTACAGCTTTAATTTGATCGTCAGTTAACTGAAAAGGCAAACCATTTATAAATTCATCTACTTTTCTTCTATCAACTACTCTCCCTAAACCTTCATTATTTAAATCATATTTATATTTTAAATAGTTCATTTTAAACATAAAAACAAAAAATTCCTCATATATTTCTCTTAATCTAGCTTTCTTTAAATTTTCAGTTCCAGTAGGAAAATGAATATTTCTAGCAGCATCTATTTTTTTCATAAAACCATACTTATTACTCAAATAATCAGGAATATAATCTTCTAAATCAACATTCATTTTTAAACATTCCTGTATTAATTTAGATAAACCATTAGACTTAACACCTTTAACCAAATGATAAACAGACTCTATTTTAACTCCATTAATTAATTCAAACTTTATATCACTAGCTGTAAAAGAATTCTTTTCTTTATCATATTTACCAACTAGATTTATCATTCTCCCAAGCTTTAAATGCTGTTTATAAAAAGCTCTATTAAATATCGTAACATTTATTAAATAACTATCAGTTCTCAATTTAAAAGACATTCTATTAAAGCTTTTATTTATATAACTTACTTTTGGTTCAGTATCAACAATTCCTTTTATAGTACAAACATCCCCATTTAAAGCTTCATTTAAAGGAATAACTCTTATTACATTATATCTATATGGATAATACATAATTAAGTCATTAATAGTTAATAAATTCATCTTAGAAAGTAGTTCTATTGATTTATCACCAACGCCTTTAATTACATTAATATCCATAATTATCACCATAAATAGTATAGCATACATTTGTTTTTATTTATATAAAAATAGTCAATTTTTATACTTTGTAATAAGAAATATTTATATAAAATTAATACTAACAAAAATAAATTTATAGCAAATAAAAAAAGATTAAAAAAAACGATTTTTTTTACTTAAAAAAGTTGACAAAAGTACCTTTAACAATTAATATATGAAGTACCAATTCACTTTACGGCGAATTGGTGCTAGTATCACACTAGCCAACCCCTTTTTATTCTTTTTGGAGTTGTTCTCAGGGGGACAACTCCTATTTTTTTTGCTATAAATTTATGATAAAATTATAAAGGTGATTCTTATGGAAGAACAATCAATATTAAAAAAAATATTATCTATATTAAAAAAATATATTTTAATATTCTTTATTATGATAATAAATCTAATAAGATCGTTATTTGGTAAACCTAGAATAAATATAACAAAAGAAGAAAAAATAAATACTAATAAAGAACAATTAAAAAAAGAGAATATTAATATAGGTAATAATAACACATCTTTACCAGATGAAGATAACATTAAAGCTAATCCTCATAATACAGAAACCACTACATCTGATTCAACTAATGAATCAAACAAAATACTAAAAATACCAAATCAAAAATTGTATAAAGTATATACCAAAGATAATGAGTTAAAATATCTTCCATTAAAAGAACTTCTTGATTTAATAATAAAAGAAGAATTAGAACGAATTTATAAAATAGAAGGTTTTAAATTAAAAACAGCTCCTACTAGCAAATTAATAAAAGTAGAACAAATAAAAGAAAGAATTTTTCCAGAAATTATTACAAGAGTCGAAAATGAAACATTAAGAACAGATGAAATAATACGTGAAGAAGTAGTCACAAAATTAAAAGATGATTTAATAAAAAATCCTCTATTTCCACCAAGAAATACTGAAAAGAAAGAACAAGAAAAAAAACAAAAACAAATATATACACTTGCCCATCCTAAGAAAAAAGATCTTAATATCAAAAAATCAACTCAAAAAGCAAATAAAAAACAAGCTATTAAAAAAATTACCACCGAAAAAAAGGAAAAACTAGAAGAAAAAACAGAAACAATTAGTACCATAATGGTCCCCCTAATAGATGAAATACCTAAACCAACATTAAAAGATAATTTAAAAGATGCTGCGATAATTGGAGCAGTTACAACTACAGCCGTTATTTCTGAAATTATAACACCGCCAAAAGAGGACAAAAAAGATAATCCAATACTAGAACAAAAAGAAAGAAAACAAACAAATGAAATTCCTAAACAAGAGCCATTAGAAGAAAAAGCAACAATATTAAAAGAAGAACCAGAAAAAGAATTAGAAAGAATATCAGAAAAAAAGCTAGAAGAAGAAATAAAAATAATAGAAGAAAAAAATAAAAAAGAACTAGAAGAACTAAAAGAAAAAGTAGAGAAAAAAATAGAAGAACTAAAACAAGAACAAAAAAAAGACGAAGAACAAAAAGCAATAATTGAAGAAAAAAAAGAACATGAAATATCATCTCTAACCGAAGTATCAAATCAAATAATAAGTAATTCACAAGAAGAAATAAAAAAAGAAGACTTTTTTGAAAAAGATTATGAACGTATTGAAAGACAAATAGATAAAATGTTAGAAGATTTAACAAATACATACTTAAAATATGATGGTAAATTATCTGAAAAACAAAAGAAAAAATTGAAAGCAGAAGAAGAAAGATTACGTAATACCAAAGAAAGAATTAAGCAACAAAAAAGTTATGATATTCATGCTGAACAAATTCAATTAGATGAAACAATCAAACAATCTGAAATCGACGGACTTCAAAATGAACTTTTAAAAATACATAACGAAAATCAACAAGAAGTAAGTAATAGTCTTCTTGATAGAATGAAAAGACTTGAAGGAATGACAGCTGAACAAGTAGCAAATGTAGATAAAAGAATAATGCTTAAAAGATTTAATAAAGCTAATATTCTTTTAGAAATGACATCTTTACTAGCTCTTCCATTCATAAGAAATAAATATTTCTTTTATTTTACAATAGGATTAGTAATAGATAACCATTTCAACTTCATAAACGCCTTTTTTAACAGAAAATATAATAGATATGAACCTGCAGACCTTGAACAAATAAAACAAGGCCAAGATGCTCTAAATAGTGCTTTAGACATAACATATAAAAACATAGTAGAACTAGAATACTTAGAACAAAGAGCATTAGGAAAATATCCAGAACTAGCTTATGATCCCCAATTTATAAATCAAGTAACAAGATTAAAAACTAACTTAAACAAAAAATACAACAACCTTATGAAAAGAAACAAAATACTAGAAAAATATCGTCTAAAAACCAAAAAACATCAAAAAATCCTCAAACCAGAACTTAACCAAGATCAAGAAAGAGCTGCATAAAAAAAACTTATCAAAAACGATAAGTTTTTTTTATTAAAAGAAACTACTTAATTTCTTCACTTAACTTCTTATAATAATTATAACGCTTAATAGCATCCTGCTTATTAAGTTTCAAAACTTCTTTTGCTAACTCAGGATTCTTCTTAACTAAACTATTATATCTAACCTCATTATTAAGTAATAACTCATATTTATCAAAATCAGGTTCCTTACTATCTATAACTAATTTATCATCACTAGGATTATATCTCATTAAAGTAGTATATCCACACTCAACAACTAACTTTTGTTCAGAAGTAGCATTACACATACCACCCTTAATACCTTGTTCAATACAAGGACAATAAGCAATTATAATAGATGGTCCAATATGTTCTTCAGCTTCCTTAAATGCTTTAATAGTTTGCATAAAATTACTTCCTAATGATACATTAGCAACATAACAATTAGGATATCCCATAGCTATTTTAAATAAATCTTTCTTAGCAGTTTTCTTACCATTATCAGCAAATTGTGCTACTTGTCCTATTCTCGAAGACTTACTAGCTTGACCACCAGTATTAGAATATACCTCAGTATCAAGTACTAAAATATTAACATTTTCTCCACTAGATAATACATGATCTATACCACCAAAACCTATATCATAAGCCCAACCATCTCCACCAAGTGTCCATACACTTCTTGCTGGAACATAATCTATCAAGTTTCTTAATTCTTCAGGTACACCAATTTCTAAAAGTTTATTCTTAATATCTTTAGTAACTTCAAAGTCCTCTCTATTCTCTAACCACTTAGTATATAGTTCTTTAACTTCTCCATCTACTTGTGATTCTCTCATTACCTTTTCAATTCTATCTCTTGATTTGTTATAACTTAATAACATACCAAATCCAAATTCAGCATTATCTTCAAACAATGAATTAGCCCAAGGAATAGAATAAGGAGTACTAGGAGCACTTCCACCATATATAGAAGAACATCCTGTAGCATTAGCTATTACTAATTTATCTCCAAATAATTGTGTTAATAGTTTTATATATGGAGTTTCTCCACATCCTGCACATGAACCACTAAATTCAAATTTAGGTTTAATTAATTGACTTCCCTTAATAGTATACTTAGGAAATAAGTCTTTAGGATTCTCATGATTTTCAAATAATTCAGTAGCTCTATCTTGAATAGATTGATCATATACTCCAAATTCTAATGCTTTAACTCCCGCTTTTCCAGGACATGCATTAATACATAATCCACAGCTTGTACAATCTGCTTCACTAACAACTATTTCAAAATTATACTCTGGTTTTCCAATCATAGAAACCCCAGCATTTTTATCAGTATGTACAATAGGTCTTATTACAGCATGAGGACACACCATTGAACATTGACCACATTGAATACAAGCTTCACTATTCCATTTTGGTACAAAAGTACTTGTTTTTCTTTTTTCATTTTTAGATAAACCACAAGGGAATGTTCCATCTCTAAAAGGAATCAATTCACTAACTGTTAAATCATCCCCTCTACGAGCATTTATTTCATCAAATATATTTTTCTCTATATTAACATTTTCATCTACTATAGTAAATTCAGTATCAACAAACACTAAATTCTTCATTGCTTCTTGAATAGCTTTCTTATTAGCATTAATTACTTCATCGCCTTTAGTAGCAAATTGCTTTTCTATAGAATGACTAATTACATTAATTGCATCTGGATAATCCATTAAAGACATAATAACCATTTGCATTACTTTACTTATTTTACCTTTAATACCAGAATCCATTGCTATTTTATCAGCATCTATAATATATAATTTAACATTTTTATCTTTTATTATTCTTTTTACTTTATTAGGTAAGAATCCATCTAATTCATCTTGCTTTTTAGTAGTATTAATTACAAATATTCCCTTATCTTTAATATCATTAATCATATCAAATTTAAATAAATATTCATCTTTAGTTAATACAACGATTCCAGGATTCGTAACATAAAATGGTGCATTAATTGGCTTATCACTAATTCTTAGATTACAAATAGTAACTCCACCACTTTTTTTAGAATCATATTGATTATAACTTTGAACAAACTTATCAGTACCAGCTCCAACTATCTTCATAATATCCTTACTAGTACTTACCATTCCATCACTACCAAAACCGAATATTTTTATTTCTTGAGCATCTAATTCAATACTATAATCATATTTTGGTAAACTCAAGTTAGTAACATCATCTACTATACCAATAGTAAAATTATCTTTTAATTCACTATTTAACATTACATAAACAGAATATATTTGATTAGGAGTAGTATTTTTACTAGATAATCCATATCTACCGCCAACTACTTTTATTTTAGTATCTTTTAACGAACTAACAACATCTAAGTATAAAGGTTCCCCAATACTTCCAGACTCCTTAGTTCTATCTAATACAGCAATATTTTCTACTGTATTAGGTAATACTTTTTTTAAATAATAAGAACTAAATGGTCTATAAAGATGTACTTCTATTAAACCAACTTTTTCTCCTTTATTAATTAAATCATCTACTACTAATTTTACAGTATCACAAACACTTCCCATAGCAACTATTACATTTTTTGCATCATCAGAACCATAATAATTAAATGGTCTATATTCCATTCCTGTTAATTTATTTATTTCTTTCATATAGTTATAAACTATGTCCGGCATTACATTACATAATTCATTTCTAGCTTCAACTGATTGAAAATAAATATCTTCATTTTCAGCCATTCCTTTTTGTATTCCAGAATCAACATTTAACATTCTCTTTTTGAATTCATTTATCTTATCAAAATCAACTAAGTTGATAATATCCTCATCTTTTAATTCTTTCACTTTATTTACTTCATGACTAGTTCTAAATCCATCAAAGAAATGAACAAAAGGCAAACTTCCTTTAATAGCACTTAAATGAGCTACAGCAGCCATATGATTAGCTTGTTCAACATTTGTTGATGCTAACATACAAAATCCTGTACCACGAGTCGCATATATATCTGAATGATCACCAAATATTGATAAAGCATGCGTAGCAAGTGTTCTTGCTGCCACATGTATTACAGCAGGTAAACACTCCCCAGCCATTTTATACATATTTGGTATCATTAAAAGTAAACCTTGAGAAGCTGTAAAAGTTGTTGCTAAACTTCCAGCCAATAAAGCCCCATGCATAGTTCCAGCAGCCCCTGCTTCACTTTGCATTTCTATTACTTTAACCTCATCATTAAATAAATTCTTTTTACCACTATGACTTAAAACATCAACTTCTGCTGCCATAGGACTACTTGGTGTTATAGGATAAATACTAGCTATTTCACTAAATAAGTAAGCAACATCAGCACATGCTTTATTTCCATCAATTATTTTATACATTACAATTCCTCCCTCAATTATTATAAAACTTTTCTAGTGTAAAAGTCCATTAATTTGCATTTCGCTTCCAAATAATTCATCACTATTATCTTGTGCATATTCAAGCACTGAAAGTACATTTGATAACCAATAAATATTTCCATCACTTAAAGGTGCATGAATATCTCTAATTTTAGATATTGTTTCTTCATCTAATCTAGAAGAAGGTTCCCCAATCCAACGATAATACTTTAAAATCTCCATTCCTAATTCTAAAAATCCTTCTTCTTTTGTATCAAATTTCCACCAATTACCATCGTTATTTTTAATACCACCTGGATTATTCAACTCATTGAATACTTGCGAATCAAAACCACACTCAGATTGAACTATAGCATACATTAAATGTTTATCAACACCTAAAACATTTGAAACATAATCAATTTGCTTGCAATAATCTTCCCCCGAATCATAACCATTATTAATATACAAATTACTAGTATCTATATTCCATCTAGAAGGATCTTGCTTAATAACTCTTATAATATATATAAACAATTCTTCATCCGTTTTAGCTACAACATCTCCACCCTTACAAGTAACTCCATCTATTTTTCCTTCTAAATAACCAATACTTGAAAAATTTTCTGTTATCTTTTCTATAACTTTATACACAACATCATAATTAACTTGATAAATATCACATATTTTCTTTATCAATTCTTTCCTACTCACATCTTCAACATTTAAAACAACATCTCTTTTTAAATCATTAGATTCTATTACAAAAATAGGTTCTTCAAAAGAATCAATATAATTATCGTTTTTCTCAGTAAAATAATTCAATGCTCCTACTAAAGAAACAACAATCCCTCCAATAACCAAAAAAGCAGTCAATTCTCTTTTTATTTGTTTCTTTAACTTATATAATCCATTATTATATTTTTGTTCTCTAGTTAATCGATAATTACTATTAGCGTTATTAACAGGAGTTCTATTAGTTTTAACTATTATTCTCACATTTTTAGCAATTTTAGGATTATCCATATCATCATTATAATATTTCCTTAAATAATATATTTCTTCAAGAGTCAAATTAAACATACTCGTAGTATTAGGATTAAAATATCTTCCATCAGAATTTACATAAGCAGGATTTATTCTTGTTATATCTCTCATATTATCACCATAATAATTATAACATAAAAAAAAGGACTTAATCATTCCTTTTAAACACAAACAACTTACTAAAAATATAATTAGCTATTGTAACTATAACCTGTGTAATAAGTTTTCCTACTTTATCATTCCATTTAAATATTGATACCATAATAAACATAGCCAACATATCCATTAATAAGCTAATTATTCTTGACCCAACAAATGAAGCAGCTTCCTTTATTTTATTCTTATTTTTACTCTTAAAAACAAAAACCCTATTAGTAACATAAGCAAAACCAACAGCAATTAACCAAGCAATAACATTTGCCATTTGTAATTCAATACTATCATTGGGATTTAAAAAAGTTTCAGTACAAATAAAATATGTCATTAAACTAACAATTGTTGTTAAAAATCCAACAATTAAATAATTCCATAATTCTTCATTCTTATGATATATTCCCCACCCCCAATTCCAAAATCTCACAATAATATTTGGTTTATATTCATAATAACTATATAATTTATTTCTTTTAACCAATATTCCTTCTTCCGCAATTTCTATCAAAGGCAAATCATGTTTAGAATCTGTATACATTTTCATAACTTTAGCATCAGGGTACTTTTCTCTAAATATTCTAACTTTTTCCTTCCCATGACAATTATTAGCTAAAACTTGGCCAGTATGAGGATCTATTTCCGTAGCAAACAAATCTCTTACTTTATATTTCTTTGCAATTGGTTCTAGCCAAAATCTTCCTGATGCCGAAATGATAATATCATTTTTATGAGTTTTCTTTTCAAGCCAAAAATTCTTTATTTTATACTCATTCTCTTTCCAAAACTCATTTACAAATCTCTCAGTATCAGGAAAATATTTCAAGAAACTAAATATCTTATTTTTCATTTCTTCTTTACTTCTAATTTTTAGTAAATATAGAAAAACTATCCCTAAAGAACTAATTAAATGAAAAATAATCTTTGGTTTCTTTTTAATTGCAAATAATACTAAATCTACTCCAGAATCTCCATCATAAATAGTACCATCAAAATCATATAAGTCTAACTTCATTTTTACACCCAACTTTTAACAAAAAGAAAAGACTATCTTTTCTTTTTATTATCAACTTTCTTATTAATTTCTTCTTTATGATGATTAAATAATATATCAGTCTTTAAAACTAAAAATAACAATAATAACATTAATACTACATATATAGCCATTGCCATCTTACTATCACCAAGAACAAAGAAAATCGATACAGCAGCAAATAATATATTAATTCCATATATTATTAAAACCGTACCTCTAACTCCAAATTTCATTTTCAATAATTGATGATGAAAATGATCTTTATCAGGAGCCGTTATTTTTTCACCTTTTAATATTCTTCTAAAAATTGCCAAAGCTGTATCAAATATAGGTATTGCCAAAATACATATTGGAACAATTAAAGATGTTAAAGTAGTAGCTTTAAATCCTAATAAAGCTATAACACTTATTATAAACCCCAAAAATAAACTACCAGTATCCCCCATAAATATCTTAGCAGGATTAAAATTATGTATTAAAAAGCCTAAAGTTGAACCAAGCATTATTAATGAAAGTATTGTATCTAAGCCTTGATTTTTATTAATCATAAAAGCTATTATAGCAATAGTTGCAAAGTATATAGAGGAAACACCAGATGCTAAACCATCTAACCCATCTATTAAGTTAATTGCATTGGTTATTCCAACTATAAATATTATTGTAATAATATAATTCAATGGCTCAGGAAAATCTAAATTAATTCCTAACATATCCACATGATTTAACACAATATTACCATAAAATACAACAATACAAGCAGCTATTATTTGTAATAACATCTTTACTTTAGCAGATATAGGTTTTATATCATCAAATAAACCTGTTAATATAATAACGAAACCTCCTAATAATATAGCTGTCATCTGCATTGACATCCTAGCAAATAACATATATCCCAGTAAAAAAGCCCCAAAAATTGCTAAACCACCCATTCTAGGCATCGGTACAGTATGAGCCTTTCTAGCATTAGGAATATCCATAGCTCCAGCATGTTTAGCTGCTTTAATTACTAATGGAACCAAAATAGCACTAGTTAAAAATGTAACTAAAACTATAATAAAAACATTATGTCCGTTTACATCAAAATTCATATAACCACCTAGAAATATTATATAACTTTTCATAAAAAACATAAACATTCTTTGTAATTTGACATAAACTTGGCACAAAAAAAGAAAAAGTTACTTTTTCTTTCTCAGAGTGTCGACAAAGTCGGCACTTTATTTTTTTTAATTTATATTGTATAATGA
>JBJFGS010000040.1:0-2199 GCA_051892935.1 Candidatus Coprovivens sp. | reverse complement strand
GCTCAAACTGGACTAAATTATTGACTATATTTGTGTTACCATAGTATTATAAATTACGTAAATAACTATATATTTTTTTTCTAGATATGATTATGTTCTCATTATCTAGCAACAAGTCCTGTGGTGTCTCGCAAACTTCAACAGGACTTTCTTTTGCCTGTAATATTTGTATGTATATATTATATAAGTCATCAACTTCGTTAATAATACTATCATCATCTTTGACATTATAAAAGCATCCATAACCTTGTATCTGTCTTACTCTGTATAATGCAAAATATAAAGTTTTAAAATTATCATAAGTTAATATATTTTTTTTCTCATCTGTTGCCTTTGTCATATATTTAAACACTTCAAAAAGTGAACTCTCATCTATTGGATCAATGGTACATGAATATCCAAGATCTAAATTATCAATAGATTTTTTAGTAACCTTAATACCATTGTTTAATAAGTACCATATCTTTTGAATAAGTATCTCGAAATCAGTAAATTTCCTATAACCATTCTTTCTACTCCTTGAATATGTATTCTTAATATGTCTATTATCATCTAGGGGCTTGTCTAAAGCGATTATACAGTGCAAATGTGGGTGATAATCATCTTTATTGAATGTAACCTCTAAAGAACGTATAGCACCTTGATATTCATATTGTGAAAAATCAATACCTCTAATCTTTAAATCTAAATTCAAATATCTATTTAACCTAAGGAAATTTTTAAACATCTTTTCCCTAATAGTACCTTTTAAATCTGCTCCGTTACAATTTGGAACTGTCAATACCATGTGGTATATAAATTTATCTTTTGCCAATTCCTCAATCATTGGGACAAACTTTGCCATTCTACTAGCTTGTTTTACTTTTTTACAATTGTTACAAAACTTATCTTTACAAAGACTTGTTTTCTTAAAATCTTTTACTTTTTGTTGCTTATAGTGGTCTAGAATCCACCAAGAATTGCAGTTAGATATATTTTCTATTTGGTTACCTAATGACATATCCATTTCTTCTTGCAGCCTTTTATAGTATCCAATTATTACTTCGTTATATTCTTTGTGATTTATTATTTCAGTGATATAGTTCTTTTCAATTTGAATTTGTAACAAATCGCTAATTTCCAACGTTTCTCCCCCTTCCGTTGTCTATTTGTGAGGTAACTTATTTCTAATATATCGAGATAGAAGAAAAATTAAATTATCTCTCTAATAAATCAAGATATTTTTTATAATAATCATGGTATCCAATACCTTCTTTAACTCTAGAAAATTCTTCTAAACTAACAGACCAAAACTCACATCTAGATTTATAAGAAACTTCTTTACCATACAATTCTGTATTACCTGCACATTTAATTACTAAATTATCAGGCATAACTGGATTAAATTCTTCATCATAACTTGAGTTGTCAAATCCAAATTCACAAGTTAAGCAATTCCTAATATGTTTAAAATTCATAACAAACTCCTTTGTATTTTACAAATTAACCCTCCGCACGGGTCTACGGTATTTCATAAACTCCGAAGAACACGGTCGCATAAAATCGTTGCTCCGCTATGCTTCCCTTATTTTTTATTAGCTTTTAGTTGTCTGTTTCTAATCTTCGAAAGTTGGGTGATTAATAACTTTTCTTATATCCTCAGCACTAAACTTTGTAATTATTATTTCGACATCTCTAGGTGAAAAGACCCTTAATAATTCTTTTATTTCTTTTTCAGTTAATCCCTTTGGCATATCATAACCCCCTATTTTTTAAGTTCTTCTTCTACTTGCTTTTGTATTTCATCTAAATTTTTTGCCATCATCTTTAAAAATGCTTCCTTGTCTTGATTCTCAATAATAGTTTCCATTTGATTTATAAAGTCAGTCATTGCACCATCAAAGAATTCAGTGATAGTAATGCCCATAGTCTCTAATAATCTCTTAAATCTATCAAATTTTTCAACATCAACAAATATATTTACTCTTTTTCTATTTTTTTCTTGCGACATAAAAATCACTCCTTCCTATATGATGTAATTATACATCACTACTGTTACACGTGCAACAATTGTTTTTGTATTTACATTTTGTAAATACAATTTGTAATACAAAAAAGTCAATAAAATAGACCAGGTTTCGCATGGGGACCCCCTAGACCCCAACGCTCAAACTGGACTAAATTATTGACTATATTTGTGTTACCATAGTATTATAAATT
>JBJFGS010000039.1:0-37158 GCA_051892935.1 Candidatus Coprovivens sp. | reverse complement strand
AGTTAAAAAGACATGGTCAAATTCCTTTTGATGCTCACTATGTAGTAATGGATCCAGGATATAACAAAAAGAATAGAGAGTACATCGAAAAAAATGCCAAATTAATGAATATTCCAATCGAAATATTTGAAACTGATATTTTTGAAGTAGCTAATTCGCTAAATTCTGAAAATCCTTGTTACATGTGTGCTCGTATGAGAAGGGGACATTTATATAATAAAGCTCAAGAACTAGGATGTAATAAAATTGCTTTGGGTCATCATTTCGATGATGTAATTGAAACTACTTTATTATCTATGTTATATGGTGCTGAAATAAAAACTATGATACCAAAACTTCATAGTGATAACTTTAATGGTATGGAACTAATTCGCCCTCTATACTTAATCAAAGAAGCAGACATAATATCTTGGAAAAATTATAATGAATTAGAGTTTTTAAACTGTGCATGTAAATTTACTGAATCAGCTAAAGAAAATGAAGGTTTAAGTAAAAGAAAAGAAATGAAAGAACTTATTGCTACTTTAAGAACAAAATATAAAGACATCGATCATAATATTTTTAAATCTCTAGATAATATAAATTTAAATTGTGTACTAGGTTATCACAAAGACGGAGAAAGACATTCCTTCTTAGATGATTATGATAAAGAATAATAAGATACAAAGATATAAAAGAGGTGACATATGCTTCCAGATTTCCTAAAAGAGAAAATAACTAATGAATATGATGAGAAACAAGTAAAAATTATATTAGAAACATTCTCTAAAAGTAAAATAGTATCACTTAGAATTAATACTATTAAATCCACTAAAGAAGAAATAACTAAATACTTAGAAGAACAAAATATAACTTATGAAACTATATCTTGGTCAGAAAATGCCTTAGTAATAACTAATAAAACCGAAGAAGATTTAAGAAATCTAGACATCTATAAAGCTGGCAAAATATACTTACAAAGTCTATCTTCTCAACTCCCACCATTATTTCTAAATCCTCAAGATAACGAAATGATTCTAGACATGACAGCAGCACCAGGTGGGAAAACAACTGAAATAGCAGCACTATCTAATAATAAAGCAATGATAACAGCAATTGAAAAAAATAAAATACGTAGTGAAAAACTACGATATAATATTGATAAACAAGGAGCTAAAAAAGTAACAGTTCTTAATACTGATGCTCGCAATCTAAATGAATACTTTATGTTTGATAAAATTCTTCTAGACTCTCCATGTAGTGGATCAGGAACTTTTACAAATAATAACTTTGATAACTTTAGTGAAGACTTAGTAAATAGATCAACTAACTTTCAAAAATCTTTACTTACAGAAGCTATAAAACATCTTAAAGTAGGAGGAGAAATAATCTATTCTACATGCAGTATCCTAAAAGAAGAAAATGAAGAAATAATAAACTATATCTTATCTAAAAATAATAACATTGAAATAGTATACTTAGATTTATCAGAATATTCAGATATACCAAAACTACCAGTAACTATCGAAGGAACTTTATGTGTAATGCCTTCAAAGTACTATGAAGGTTTCTATGTAGCCAAATTAAAAAAAATTAACTAAACAAGTTAATTTTTTTTATAACCACACACCATATGTAATAGCGGCCATAGCTAATAATAAGCCAACTACATAGAATAATTTAACAATATCTCTTTCTTCCCAACCACATTGTTCAAAGTGATGATGAATAGGAGCCATTTTAAAGATTTTCTTATTAAAATATATTATAGCAACCATTTGTATCAAAGATGATAATGTTTCAATAACAAATATTCCACCAACAACAGCAAGTAGTAATTCGTGCTTAGTTAGTATAGCAATAGCAGCAAGTGCTCCACCTAAAGCAAGTGAACCAGTATCTCCCATAAATACTTTTGCTGGATAAGAATTAAATACTAAGAATCCCAATAAACTACCAACTAATACAAAACAGAAAATACCAACTTCTTGGGCACCTTCCATCCAACTTGCATTCCAAGCAAGTAATCCAAAAGCTAGAAAAGCAATTGCAGAAAGACCACCAGCTAAACCATCTAATCCATCAGTAATATTAACCGCATTAGATGAACCTACCAGTAAGAATAATATAAATAAACCATAAACCCAACCTAAATCTAATCTAAGTCCAATTGAAGAAACTTCTACAACCGGAGATCCACCATTAGATATATATATATAGAAAAATACTAAAGCAATTACCATTTGACATAATAATTTAAACATAATACTTAAACCTTTATTATTATGGTATTTTATTTTTAACCAATCATCGATAAAACCAAGTAAACCATAAGCTAAAAAAACAATCATTATTATTAAGAGATTATACGATATATCAATACTACCTTTAATCTTAAGTAATAATAATGTAACAATAGTAGGTATTATAAATATAAAACCACCCAAAGTAGGAGTTCCATTCTTTTTCATATGTCTTTCTCCTATAGTAGTACTTACATTTTGACCAGCTTTTATTTTCTTAAATAACGGTATTAATATTAATCCAGCTACAATTGATAGTATAAAACCAAGCATCATAGCCATCGCTGCTTTTGCTAAGACGAGCATATATACACCTCTTCCTAAAGAAAATTATACTACAATTTTTATATGAAAATCTTTAATAAATAATTAATTTACATTACATATACAATACAAATACTACGTTTAATTATATTCATTTATCTAAAATATATTATTCCCAATAAAAGATAAAACTCATAAAATAGAATATGAGTAAAAAAGAATTAGAAAGAAAATTAAAGCAACTAGATACAGAAGATTTTATCTGGCTTATTTATATAGGCATTATTTTCATGAGTTGGTTATCTAATCATTATGAAAGAGATTACTTTATTAATAATAATCTTCAAAGTAAAAAAGAATATCGAAAAATAATGATTATAATCTTTTCTATTCTTATAATAGTATACATATATTTCTTAAAAGATTCTTTAGAAGACCTAAAAAGTTTAAAGCCAACAACTGATAATAAAACTAAATCTTTAACTACATTATCTTTTATTGGTTCATTATTAATTGCTATCAGTGGAGCAATATTTCTTTATATAGCCATTAAGGATGAGGAATTAAATGTTGAAATAGCTTTTAACTAAAGTATTTTCGTTTATATTAATTTATAATATATCATGTTATAATAAAATAACAAAGGAACGATTATATGAAAGAGTATTCAACTGATATGATAATGAATTTAATGGAAAATATAGAATATGGATGGTGTGATACCAAAAACACCATCCATACAACATTTGACGATTCATTTAACAAATATTATAAATTACAATCACCAGAAGAAACAATTAATAATAAAATTGGGGTATGTTGGGATCAAGTAGAACTAGAAAGATACTATTTTAAAAATACAAAATATAAAGTCAAAACTTATTTTATAATTCATTATGATAATAATACTTGTCCCACACATACATTCTTAGTATATAAAGATAATAATAAATATTATTGGTTTGAACACTCCTGGGCAAGATACAAAGGAATACATAAATATAATAGTTTAAATGAATTATTAAAAGATGTTTATCAAAAATTTATTATATCTGAATTAAATAATAATTATGATAAAGATAATTTAATATTAAGAGAATACCAAACTCCTAAATATGGTCTTAATATTGAAGAATTCTGTCATCATTGTGAAGAAGGTCTAAAAATAATAATATAGGTGATACAATATGAAACATTTAATTAAAATATCTTGTATTATAATTTTTATAATAATAACTATAACAATATCTATTAATTTATATGTAATAGCTACTACACGGAAATTAATACTAACTTCTAATAATATAGATAACCCTAAAAATATAGATTGTATCCTAGTATTAGGAGCTGGAATATGGGATAATAAACCAAGTCCAATGTTAAAAGATCGTTTAGATGAAGCGATAAATCTTTACCAAAAAGGTCTTGCTTCTAAGATTATTATGAGTGGAGACCATGGTCAAGAAGATTATGATGAAGTAAATATTATGAAATATTATGCCATATCAGCTGGAGTACCATCAGAAGATATATTTATGGATCATGCAGGATTTTCTACTTATGAAAGTATCTATCGTGCAAAAGAAATATTCAACGTCAAAAAAGCAATCATCGTAACTCAAAAATACCATCTATATAGAGCACTATATATTGCAAAAGAATTAGGAATAGAAAGTTATGGAGTAGGTGCTGATCCAAGAAAATATTCAAATCAATTAATTAGAGAAGGAAGAGAAGCATTAGCAAGAAATAAAGACTTTTTCCAAGTATTACTTAATATAAAACCAACCTACTTAGGAGAATCAATTCCAGTAAGTGGTAATGGTAACATTACCAATGATAAAGATATTGAAGAATTAAAACAAGGCAATTAATTTAATTGCCTTATTTTAATAAATAACTTCTAATAAAGAAAACAATATATCAAAAATAAATACTATAATAAGAAATACTGTTAACCATCTAGGAATATATTTGATAACTTTATCTGTAATTTTCTTAAAACAAAAAATATATAGAAAAGCCATAATAGACCAACCAATAGAAGTAAAAACAGAAACATACTTTCCAATATGTAAAGGAATATTCAAATAATTCCAAAAAGAATAACCATATAATTTTTCTAACAAAGTTCCTCCTATACACTCTAAAATAGAAAAAACAAAAAAATAACCCAAAAATAAACTACTATATCTAATATATTTATTCTTTATTACTTTAAATCTTTTATAAAAATAATAAGCTACAAGAATACCAATTCCATATACTGGAGTCCACCATAAATATAAAAAACCACTTTTACCATCTATTTTAAAAATAAAATAAAACAATGATTCTATAAGATGCCCCAAAATAGAATATAAAAAGAATTCATTTATATATTTCATATAACCACCATTACTACTATTGGCCAAAAAATAAAAATAATACTATTGGAATTAGCAAAATACATATAACAAATTATTAAGCATATAATTCTATATAACCAAGAAAAAAGATTTTATCAAACTTATTTGCGCTTTATTCGTAGTGTAAATAAGTTTTTTACTATAAGAAAGAAGGAAAAAAATGAAATTAATTGAAATATTCTTTACAGGATTTGGTCTATCAATGGATGCCTGTGCAGCAGCTATTAGTAAAGGTTTATCAATGAAAAAAAGCAAATCGAAAAAAATTATAATAGTAGCTTTATATTTTGGTATATTCCAAGGAATTATGCCTATATTAGGATACTTAATAAGTCACACTATAAAAGACTTAATAATTGAAATAGACCATTGGATAGCTTTTGTTCTATTAACATCTATTGGTGTAAAAATGCTCTTTGATGTACTAAGTAACAATAATATATCAGAAAATGATAGTACTAGTATAAAATCAATGATTCCACTAGCATTTGCAACAAGTATAGATGCTTTAGTAGCAGGAATAACCTTATCATTCCTAAAAGTAAATATTATAATATCCTCTCTTATAATAGGTATAACAACATTTATTATGTCGACAATAGGAGTAATACTAGGTATTAAATTTGGTACTAAATACGAAAAGAAATCCCAAATATTAGGAGGAATAATCTTAATAATACTAGGTATAAAAATATTATTAGAACATTTAAATATAATATAAAAACAAAATATATAGTTTTATCTCAATAATTTATGATAGAATAAACATATAAAGATAGGAAGATTATAATGGATAAAGAACAAATAGGTAAATTCATCAAAGAATGTTTAGATAATAAAAATATATCTGATAAAGAACTAAGTACTAGAATAAAAGTACCAATAAAAACTATAAATAAATGGAAAACAGGTAAAAAACTTCCCGAAGTATCAATTATGCCTAGTTTATGTAGAGAACTAAATATTAGTATCAACGAATTAATTAGTGGTAAAAAAATAGAAGAAGAAAACTATATTAAAGAAGCAGAAAAAAACTTATTGAATCTAAAAAAACAAGAAGAAATAAATAATATAATACTTTGTAGATTGAAAATAATAACTCAAGTAATATGTTTAATTCTATTTATTATATTAACTATTATAAGTATAATAGCTAAAACAGAAACTATTTTTAAAGTAGTATTATTTACTATAGGATTCATATCTTTAATAGTTGGTATATATGTTACAATAATAATAGATAAAGAAATAAAACAACAAAACGATTGACAAAATAATAAAAGTATTATTAAATATCTAAAGCAATCAATATATTTTTCTTATGATAATAAAAAAGGAGATGTACCATGCAATACAAATCATTTAAAGATGCTGATAAAATAATCAATAGATCCAATTATATAATTCAAAATCCAACAAGTAAAAAAAATAAATGGAATGAAGAATTTGGTAATAATAATCCAATTCACTTAGAATTAGGTACTGGTAGAGGAGACTTTATTATTAATATGGCCAAAGCTTATCCTAAAATCAACTTTGTTGGTTTAGAAATAAGTGATGATCAATTAGTTAAAGCAGTTCAAAAATTAAATAACCAAAATATACCTAATTTAAGATTAATATGTACCGATGCTCATGATATCGATAACATTTTTGGTAAAGAAATAACAACAATTTATTTAACATTTTCTGAACCATGGCCAAAAGCTCATGATGAGAAAAAAAGATTTACTCATGAAGGCTATTTAAGATTGTATGATAAAATATTTAAAAAGAATAAACATATTATTCTAAAAACAGATAATAAAGGTTTATTTCAATATTCATTACAAACTTTATCACAATACTGGTATGTCTTTAATAAAGTTAGTTTAGATTTACATAACGATGAATCACCAGTTAAAGGAAATATAATGACTGACTGGGAAAAGAAATGTGTTCAAGATAAAAAACCAATCTATTATGTAGATGCATCATTTAACGGATAAGAGGAAACATCCTCTTTTTTATGTTATAATGAAATAGGTGATATTATGTCTAACAACTTATATGGTTTATATGAAGATATAATTGGAACTTTAAGTACATATTTCTTTGTTATTGACTATTGGAAAAATGCTGGACCAAGAAGATCCGAAAAAAGACTCCACAAAGTCTTATATAACAATATTTCGGCTATAAGAACAGAAATAAATTCTCTATCTATATTAATAGCTCGTTTAAATGAAAAACTTAATAATATGGATCCAAAAGAACAAACAATAATTGATACTGCATTAGCCAACATAAAAAGTGATATTATTCCTGATTCAAGAATTACTTGTAAACCAGATTTTACTAGTGATGACTCAATAAGACAGCAAATTAAAAATTGCCTAGCTCATTCCAATTTTATAATAAAAGAAGTTATAGAAAATGACAAAAAAATATATTACATCTATTTTGAAAACGAAAAGATAGAAGGATATATGACTTTAAATGAACTACAAACAATTAAAAATATCTATCAATCTATTCTTGAAGGAATAGCAACTAAAACTAATATTTTAGGTGGTTTAAAAGAAATAATAGAACAAAAATCAAGCAACTTAAATGTCTTAAAACAATCTATAGATAAAATGCTTATAGTAGAAAACTTTTCTATTCCAAATGGTATTAATCCTGATACTTATAATCAAGCATTTTTAGAGCTAGCATCATCAGGAAGAACATTAACTGATGAAGAAAAAGAAAAAATCTTTTATTATATTAAGTATATTGGAATAACTAACTGGATATCTCTACCAGTATCAGAAAGAAAAAAAATAATAGATAATAATTTTCATCACCTATTAGAAAATACTCTCCATGCCGGTAATAACATAGACTACATTCTTTATCCCTTTCTAAACGCACTTAACTCTTTAACAAAAGAAGGAACAGAAAAATTTCAAAGTATGCACTACGAAGCACCATTTGCATACACTAGTAGTTTATTAGAATTAGGATACTTTTGTTTTAATTACTTAAGAGAAGCTGAAAAGAAAGAAGAATTAGAAGGATTTAATTATAATGATTTTAAGACTAAAAAAATAAATCCTCAAACTTTTGGAAGTGAACCAGCTATTAAAATAGTTGATGAGCCAGCTAGATATAATAATGAATTATTATTAGAACAAAATAGAAAGCAAAAATTAGAAAATGAGATTAATTCTAAAAATAAAGAAATCCAAGGTCTACAGCAATCAAATGTTCCAGAACCTAAAAAAACAAACCTTATAAATATGAAGCAAACTCAATTAGCGCTATTACAAACAGCTTATAGCACATGTTTACAAAATATAACAGATATAACCGAAAAACAAAAAAAAGCTAAAGTTTATAAAGATTATAAAAACTTATTTCGTCACATGCGAAACTCATTCGCTCATGGTTTTTATAAAATCGATTATGTACCAGGTTTTAAAAGTAGAAACCTTGAAGATACAATATTTACATTCGAAGATTATGACATAGATAAAACCACAAATAATAAAGTAAAAGTATTTGAACTATCAATTACAGCAGATAGTTTATATCAATTATTAAAAGAATTCTCAGAAAGAATATTTAATAATACAGAACAATTAGAATATCAAACAATTGGTGTTTTAACAAATATTAATCATCACAATAAAAATATAAAAAAACAAGCTGACAATAGCATAAAGAAACTAGAAGAAAAATATGGTCCAATAGTAAAACTATAAAAGAGGTATAGTATGATAATAGAATATAATAGTAAATACAATGAAGAAATAAAAGATTTATTAGTAGAACTACAAGAACATATCGTTAATATAGATAAACTAAATTATAATATAATAACTGACAAATATAGAGAAGAGTACTTCAAAGAAACAATGAACGAAGTATCTAAATATCAAGGTAAAATATACCTATATCAAGAAGATAATAAAATAATTGGTCTTATAATAGGTTTAATTAATAATGAAGAAGAACAAGAACCTGGTTTTACTTGTCCTAAAAGAGGTCGTATAACAGAACTAGTAGTATCTAAAAATACAAGAAGTAAAGGAATCGGTACACTACTTCTAAACAAAATGACAGAATACTTAAAAAATGAAAATTGTAAAGATATTCTAATAGGAGTTTTTGGTTATAATGACCAAGCTATAAAATTCTATGAAAAGAATGGATACCATACTCGTATGATAGAAATGACTAAAAAAATAGAAGAGGACTAATATGAAAAATAAAAAAAATCTAAGTAGTATAGGTATAATAGTTTTTTTTCATATTGACTTTAATAGATAAATTTCTTACTAAATTACCAAGTATTATTTATATTATAATAGGTACTATTTCAATATATTTAATTATAGTAGGATTCCTAAATGACAAGAAAAAACAATCTACTAACAGAAAAATAAAGACAATCTTACTAACTTCTATAATAACTTTTATACTAGTTTTAATCTATATAAATCCTATATATCAATATAGAAATCACTCAGTAATAAAACACCTTGATAATATAAAAACTAAAGAAACAATCGAAATAAAAGAATTAATTCCTTTTACATTTGATAAAATATATATAGCTAATCCCTATACTAGTAAAGACCAAATAGAAAAAGAATTAAACTTAAAAAGCAGATATATTAAAGATAATAATATTAACGATAATTATCAAGAAATAATAATTATAAAAGATAATAAAGTAATATCTTCTATATTAGTAAATTACTCAATAACACCAATATCATCTACTAATATAATAGAAAACAAAGATAACTATATATTTAAAATATCTAAAAAAGATAATATATATTACTTTGAAGAAACTCTAAAAAAAACACAAAAACAATATAAAAATATAACCTATACAATACCAATTACTTGGTATGAAGAAAAAAAAGAAGAATACCAATTATATTATATAGATGAAAAATCTTATATAACTATAAAAGAACTAACTAAATATAATGAAAAAAACTATCAAAAAAATCTAACTATTATAGAAGAAAAAAATCTACCAAAAGAATTTTTTGAAATAAAGTACTACAAAATAAAAATAGATGAAAAAAATATTGAACAAAGAATTATTATAAAAGATGACACTATATATGAAATAATTCTATGTTCATCAATAAACGATAATATAGAGTATTATCAAGAATTACTAAATATAATAGATTCACTAGAAAAGGAGAAATAATAAAATGATTAAATTTGGTACATTAAAACAAGTCGATAAAGAAAAAATAAATTTTTCAATAGGCAAAAACAAAACTACTACTTTTAAAGATGGAAAAAAAGAAACAACAACAATCTTACCAGAGTTAGAAATAGAATTTGAATTTACAATAGATAATAATTATTATTACTTTGATTTCTATATAACAAAACCATTTGAAGATTATTTAAAATTAAATAATTATGATAAAACAAAAATAGATAAAAAATATATAATTGAAGATTACGCATTATTAAATAATGAATATTCTACCTTTCCTAACATAGATATAGATGTCCAAAAATTAGGCAATAATCTAGTATTTACGTTTTATGTTAAAGAATACTATGATGAATACTTCTTTACTGTTGAAAAAGAGTTTTCATTATCGAATATAAATGATTCAATATAAATATATAAAAGACATCAAAATTAATTAATAATAAAATATATTAAATATTGTGGTATAATAAAAAAGTAATGACAATATAGAGTTATAAATAAAAATGTATAAAAATGTCAAAAATAATTAAAACAATTGATTTAATTATTTAAATTTTATATTTTTAAAATAGGAGGAGAAAAAAATGAATCATAAAGTAAACAATGTTCAAGGATTATATAGTTCAGCAACTGATTTATATAATACAATTGTCGTAGGGGGAGATGCAAGTGCAGACTCTATCCTTACCGATCTACATAATGGAATCGAAAATTTAAAAGCTAATTGGAAAGGTATCGATGCAGGTAAAAAAATAGAAGAAGTAATAACAGTTCATAACGAAATGGTCGCTGTTAGAAATGCTCTAGCTCAACTAAGCCACGACTCATCTGTAGTTGCTGTTCAATATAGAGATATACAAAATGCTAACGGCGCAGGATTAGAATATCTAAGTGCTATTGAAATTGAGCCAGCTACTACAATGGAAGACTACACAGATAATGCTGATACAGTAGATATCGTTCCAGCAGCAGAAACAGGAAAAAACCTAATAGATTCAGCTAATACTGACCTAGATACATTTATTAGCAATGTAACTTACAAGTATAATGAAATAATGGACAATTGGGTAGCAGGAACAGGAAGAGACTCTGCTCAAGAAACATTTGATGAATTTGTTAACAATGTAAAAAAATATAAAAATATTTTAACAGAAACATCAGAACATATTACAACGGCATTAAAAAATTATACATTCTAAGAAGCTTAAAGCTTCTTATTTCCTAAGTAGAATTAATATACTTCTATTTAGGAAATAAGAATCAAAAAGGTGGTATTTAATTATGAGTTCATCTTATTATGCAGAAAAAATAGCAGCTTTAGAAGCTGCTAAAACAGCAATTAGTGGTCTAAGTAGCCCATTATCAGAATGTCAAGCAAGTGTAGAAAAAGGTATGACTATTGTAGAAGACCTTGAAATATGTGGGGAACCTATGGATAAAGGAAAACTTTCAAATATTTCAAACTCACTCAATAGTATTTCCGATGATTTTGATTCTATCATAGCAGAATGTGATAAACTGATAGCAGAATATCAAGTATTATATGAAGAAGCTAAAGCTGCCGAAGAAGCAGCAGCTAAAGCTGCAGCTACTACAGCTACAACTACACCAACTACAAGCTAATAAAAGAGGTGATAAAATGGACGTTCAAATAGATATTGGAGCAATCCACTATGGTTTAAAACAAATTAAAAATATTGAAAGAGATTTAAATAGTTTTAGTAAGTCAATGAGTGGAATAAGCTTACCAAGCGAATTAAAAACAGCTTCATTATTTTCAGATGCAAAGTCTACAGTTAGTAACATAATTAGCGGGGATATAGCCGAACTAACAGAAATATTTGAAGAATCTAAAGCTATTTTAATAAAAAATGATAACCATGCAGCATTATTATTCCAATATTACGAAGAAGGGATAATAGATGAAAATGGTATTTTTACAGATGTTCCATTACTAACTCAAAATGATTATGATTACATTCCATATAGTCAAGGTACAGTTGCAACTAGCGGTTGCGGTGTAACATCCTTATGTATGGTAGCTTCCTATATATTAGGTAATTTATATACTCCAGAAGACTTAGCAACAATTGCAAACGCCTGTAAGAGTAGTAATGTTGGTAAAATGACTACAGCAGCTGATTATGTAGGACTAAACTGGTATAACGATAATAATACAAGTAGAGAAGACTTAGTAAACTATCTTCAAAGTGGTAAACTAGTAATCTGTCTAGTTAAAGATAGTTCTCACTTTGTAGTATGCAAAGGAGTAACTGATGATGGAAAAATCTTAGTAAATGATCCTTTCCGTCCATTTAGAAGCGATGCATACGCTGATGGCTATACTTGGAACGAATTACAGTTTTCAGCAGGCAACACTTGGGTATTCGACCCAGCAGCTAACACTAATGGTACAACATCTGCAGGTGAAATAAAAGTAAGTGATGCAATAATTAAAAAACTTCAAAACATTGAAATAGATGGTAAATATGATACAACTATTGTTGCTGATGATAAAAATGCCAAACCAGCTAATGAAGAATCAACATCAGCTACAACTACTTCACAACCTACAACAGATAAAACATCTAGTGATTCATCAAACAATAAAGAATGGACTAACTCAAGCCCTTCAAGTAGTTCAAGTTCATCAAGTAGCTCAAGCTCATCAAGTAGTTCAAACTCATCAAGTAGTTCAAACTCATCAAGTAGTTCAAGTTCATCAAGTAGCTCAAGCTCATCAAGTAGCTCAAGCTCATCAAGTAGCTCAAGTTCATCAAGTAGCTCAAGTTCATCAAGTAGCTCAAGTTCATCAAATAATTCAAATACTAGTAATGAAAGCCAAACAAATAATAGTGAAACGCAAACACCAACTAATGAAACTAATTCTAATAATACAACTAGCGAAAACAAACCAACTACATCAACAGAACAAAAACCAACTACCGACAAAACACCTGAATCAAACAATACTAATTCAAATAACAACAATAGTCCTTTGCAAAATGTTGATCAAAGTACTTCAACAAACGAAGCTCTTCTTGGACAATTAATTCCTTCAAATAATCAATCAAATAATACTACTACACAAGAATCAACTAACTCCCAAAATAGTACAAATACCTCAACTAACACAGAAAACAATAAAGTTGAAGCAATCCCAAATACCAGGGTAGATAAAGTTCAAAATAAAAAATCAAATAAACCAGAACCAATTATAAATCCAGCCTTCATTGGTGCCGCTATAGCTACATTATCAGTCGGTGCAATAACTGTTGCTGAAAGAGATAAAAAGAACAAGAAAAAGATTCAAAAATAATTGAATCTTTTTTAATTCAACATTATCTTTATTATAGAACCTTCTTTAACATAAGTATCACCTCTAGGTTCTTGATAAATTACAGTATCTCCAGAACCACTATATTCAACTTTAAAGCCTTTTAATAAAGATAAAACTTCCTTTTTAGTTTTACCAATAACATTAGGAGCTTTTATATATTTAGTATCTAACCAGGTATAAGTTCGAGGTGTAACCTCCTTACTAGGTTCTAACTCTTTAATACTTATAATACTTTGCATAATACTTTTAGCAATAGGAGCCGAAACAGTTCCTCCATATTGCGTTATACCTTGAGGATGATCAATAGCAACATAAACTACATATTCTGGTTTATCTGCCGGTAAAAAACCCATAAAAGAAACTATATAATTGCCACTCATATAAACTCCATTATTTACTTTTTGAGCAGTACCAGTTTTACCACCAACTCTATAATTTTCTATATAAGCATTTTTCCCTGTTCCAGAAGAAACAACACTTTCTAAAGCAAACCTAACCATCTCTGATGTTTCTTCACTAATAACTCTTCTTTTTAAAATAGGTTTCTTTTCATTCATAACATCATTAGTTTCAGGCTCTGCTATATATTTAACTACATATGGAGTATAAAGATATCCTCCATTTATCGCAGCACTAACTCCCATAACTTGTTGTATCGGTGTAACACTAATACCTTGTCCAAAAGATATAGTAGCTTGTTCTACAGGACCGATACTATCTTTCTTAAACATAATTCCACTAGCTTCACCATTTAAATCAACTCCTGTTTTTTCAGTAAAACCAAAATTTTTAACATAATTATAAAGTCTCTCAGTTCCAAGTTTTTGCCCCATAACAACAAACCCTGGATTACAAGAATTCTGTACTACTTGTAAAAATGTTTCACTCCCATGACCTCCAGCTTTCCAACATTTTATTCTAGCTCCCTCAACATTAATAGAACCGCCATCATAATAATGATCTTCAAATAAATTAATTGTTTTTTCTTCTAAAGAAGCTGATAATGTTATTATTTTAAAAGTTGAACCAGGTTCATAGTTTTTCCATATTGGTAAATTCCTATTAATAGTTTCCAAATCATAAGCCTGATAATTATTAGGATCAAAAGTTGGATTAGACCCCATTGCTAATATTTCCCCAGTATTTGGATTCACAACCATAGCTAAACTTTCTTCAGGACTATATTTTGCAGTAGCATTTTCTAATTCTTTTTCTAAAGCTAACTGTATATCTATATCTATAGTTAAATAAATATCCATTCCGTTTTGTGGCTTTTCATAAACCTCATCATTAGATAATCTTTTACCCTTACCATCAGAAACATATTTAATTGAACCATTTTTACCAGTAAGATATTCATCATACTTTAACTCTAATCCAGATAATCCTTGATTATCTATTCCAACATAACCAAGTACATGAGATAAAGTTACTCCATACGGATAATATCTTTTTGACTCTTTCATTAAATATAAGCCATCTATTTTTAAATTATTAATCTTATCTGCAATATCACTACTAAGTTGTCTCCCTTCAGGATTAACTTTTTCTAAAGATATTTTCTTAGTTAAGTGTTTATATATATCATCATAACTAGCATCTAATATAGAAGCTAATTTATTAGCAGTATCTTCTTTATCAACAATTTGATTAGGTACTACATATAATGTAGTAGTAGTAATATTAGTAGCTAACACATTACCATTTCTATCAAGAATTCTCCCTCTATCAGCAGTAATAGGAAGATTTCTTTGCCATAAAGCAAGTGCTAAAGAATTCAATTTATTATAACTAAAGACTTGTAAATAAATAATTCTACCAAATATAAAGATAAAAAGAATAATTACTATAATAAAAACTATCTTTATTCTAAATTGTTTATCTTTTAAAAACATAGCATCACCAATAAATAATATGGCATCATTGATTGAAAAAGACTTACTACTTTGATAAAATAATAAAATAGGAGTGATAATATGAAGAAAATATTTTATTTTATTATTCTCTTTATATTAATAATTCCTACAGTAAAATGTTTACCACTTCCTATTGAAGTAACAGCTGATTCTGTAGTATTAATTAATTTAGATAGTGATCAAATTATATATGAAAAAAATCCTGATAAAGAAGAAATTCTAGCTTCTCTTACTAAAATAATGACTGCCTATACTGTAATCGAAAATGTGGAAGATTTAGAGGAAAAAGTAAAAATCACCGAAGAAGATATTGCTAATTTATATGGATTTACCTGTATTGGTTTAGAAGTAGGCGATAAAGTTAGTTATTTAGATTTATTGTACGGAACAATTCTTCATTCAGGAGCAGATGCTTCCCAATCATTAGCTATTCATACCGCAGGTTCTATTGATAAATTTAATGAAATGATGAATAATGAAGCTCAAAAACTTGGTCTTAGAAATACTAAATTTAAAGACTCATTTGGTGGAGATGATGGCAACGTATCAACTGCTAGAGAATTATCAATTTTATTAAAAGAAGCTCTTAAAAATCCTACATTTAAAAAAATATTTAGTTCAAATCAAAAAACATTATCAAATGGTTTAATAGTTTATAACTTTACTAGAAACTATGCTATATTTCATGGCCTAGATGAAAACTTACTTACAGGTAATAAATCAGGATATACACCAGAAGCGGGATTATTATTAGCATCCACTGCCACTATAAATAATACAAACTATGCTCTAATAGTTATGAAATCTAACGTAAACACTTATATGAGCCAACATGTTCTAGATACATATAAAATATATGATTATATAAGTACATTAACTTTTGAAACTAAAACAATTATTGCCAAAGACACCATTTTAAAAAGAATAGCTGTTGAAAACGGAACAATAAGTGAATATGTCGTAACTGCTAGTGAGAATATTGATTTAACTTTAACTCCAGAAGAACTATTAAATGTAACAGCTGAATATCATATAGCTGATAAAATAACACCTCAAAATAAAAAAGGAGATAATCTAGGATATATAGATATATTAGTAGGTAATGAAATAGTTAAAACATATAATATATATCTTAATGATGAAATATATTCATATCAAGAAGAATCCAAAGTATCAATAATTGTTATAATAGCCTTAATATGTCTAATATTTATAATTCTATGTACTAATCTTTTCAATGTTAAAAAGAAAAAACATAAATAATATGAATTTTTCATATTATTTTTTTATTATAAAAATATATTTAAATAGGTGAGTAAATGAAAAAAATAGATAAAGTATTATTAATATCAACTATTATATTAATACTATTCGGTATATTAATGGTCTATTCTTCAAGTAGTATATGGGCTGAATACAAATATAATGATTCTTTTAGATTTGTTAGATCTCAAACTATATTCTTTCTAATTGGATTAATATCTATCTTTATAACTTCTAAAATAAACCCCAATTTATTAGAAAAATATTCTAATAAAATATTATTAATATGTTTTATTCTTTTAGTTCTAGTCTTAATACCAGGAATAGGTAAAATACGAAACGGATCTCGTAGTTGGTTTGGCATAGGATCTCTAGGTATCCAACCATCAGAATTTTCAAAACTAGGATTAATAATATATACTTCAAAATATCTATCTCATAATAATAAAAATATCAAAAGTATAAAAAAAGGTCTTTTACCATTATTTATTGTCATATGTCTATTCTTTCTTTTAATAATGCTAGAACCAGATTTTGGAACTGCTATGGTAATAGTTTTAACTTTAGTAGTTTTAATTTTTATATCTGGCCCTAATATATCTTTCTTTATAAAAATAGGTTTAATAGGTTTAGTAGGAATTATAGTATTAATAGCAATAGCTCCATATCGTCTTAAAAGAATCACTGCATACTTAAATCCTTGGAGTGATCCTTTAGGAAGTGGCTTCCAAATCATCCAAAGTCTATATGCTATAGTACCATCAGGTTTACTAGGTAGTGGATTAGGTAATTCAATCCAAAAGAATTTCTATCTACCAGAACCTCAAACTGATTTTATATTCAGTATTATAGTAGAAGAATTTGGAATATTAGGAGTTATTCTTGTTTTAGGATTATTTAGTATAATATTTTATCGCTCTATAAAAATATCTATTAGTCAAAATAATTTATTTAAAAAATACCTATCTTTCGGTTTATCATTTGGTCTAATTCTTCAAGTAATATTAAATATCTTAGTTGTAACTGGTACAATCCCTACTACAGGTATTACACTCCCATTTCTTTCATATGGAGGATCATCGCTTCTAATAAGTATGACAAGTATCGGACTAATCCTAAGTATATCTAAAGACCAATAAGTAATAAAAGTAAAAGAAAAATAACTCTAGTAAAGAACAAAATAAATATGATAAAATAAAGTCGTAGTAAAACGAGAAAGGAAAGTTACAATGAAAAAAGATACACCAACAAAAAAGTTATTCTATTTAATATCAATAATCTTATTACTAATATTATTGTGTCTTTCCATAAATAAACTAATATCTTCTGATCAAAAAAGTTCTAACTATCTAAATCAAGATAAGATAGATTTAAAAGATATAGAAAATAAAGAAATAGAAAAAGAGCCTGAAAAAGAAGACAATATTAAAGAAGAACCATCAGAATATGAAATAGCCAAAAAATATTTTTCATCTGACATAAACTTAGATACATATCGTAACAAATATAATAATCCTGAAATAGTTGCTCGCTTAGAAATTCCTAACTTATTCAATATACTAATTACTCAATCTAGTGATAATAAATATTATCTTGATCATTCAATAGAGAAGAAAAAAGATGTCAAAGGTACAGAATTCATGGATTATCGTATAACTCCGACTTCCAAACAAGTAAACATATACGGACATAATTCACGTACATACGATATTCCATTTAGAAAAATAGAAAAACTTCTTGATAAAGATACATTTGATAAAACACCATATATATTATTACAACATGATGGCGGAATTAGAATCTATAAAATAGTATCTATAAAAGAAACAACTGGTAACGAGCATATGTATGTTTTTAAAGAAAATGAAGAATTTGTAAATCATGTTCAAAATTTAATCTCAGATTCAGTCTATACTAGAAGTGTACCATATGATAAAGATTCCAATATTTTAACAATTCAAACATGTTCATATAGTGATGATAAAACATATTATGTTATAACTGCCATAGAATTAAAGTAATACTAAAAAATGTTGATTAAATTCAACATTTTTTTTGTATGATAAAACCCCCAGATTGTCTGGGGGTTCAGTTTAGCTTTAGCGTTGAGTCTTCAATAAAAAAACTCCTTTTGGTATTATATATTTGCGACTCGCAATTGCAAATAAAAATACATTGAGAAAAGGAGTGGTCAATCCATGTGGAAAGACATTAATAGTTTATCACATACAAAATGGAATTGTAAGTACCATATAGTATTTGCACCAAAGTATAGAAGAAAAGAGTTTTATGGTGATAATAGATTGGAAATAGGAAAAATATTGAGAGAGTTATGTAAATGGAAAGGAGTAAATATAATAACGGCAGAAGTATGTCCTGACCATGTGCATATGTTGTTAGAAATCCCACCAAAGATGAGCATATCGAGTTTCATGGGATTTTTGAAAGGAAAAAGTAGTGCGATGATATATGAACGCTGGGGCAACATGAAATTCAAGTATGGAAATAGACAATTTTGGTGCCGAGGATATTATGTTGATACAGCAGGTAAAAATGCAGAAATGATTCGAAACTATATAGATGAACAATTAAAAGAGGACCATCTGTCTGAACAATTAACAATCGATAAAATTAACCCGTTTACGGGTAGCAAGAAATAGCACTGCAAGTGCGAGTCGTGGGTGCGCTTTGAAGCAATGCAGGAATGTTAGCCATATAGGCGTCAGAGAAAAACCACTAGCTAGGCTAGTGGATTATTTTTTGTTAAAAAAAAATAAATTATTAATAAAATTAAAACATTTTTAATAAAATTAATAAAAAATAGGAGCAATTTTCCAAAATAATTAGATTGGAAGTTGACAAAAAAAGTATTTTCAATTAATATAAACAACGCAAATGGTGAAATTGCATCTTTGCTCAGGGGATAAGGTGATAATATGAAAAGGTCGACTATTAATTAATAATTATTATTAATTAACTAAGTTCGGCCTTTTTGTATCTCGAGCATTCAATATAAATTGATATAGATCATAATTATTTTCACCAAAAGTTGGTAATACCAACAAAAAAATAAATTGACTATCATATAAAAAAAGCTCCGTTATATGGTAATCAATAAAAAGGAGAGAAAATATGAAAAAGAAAGGAAAAGTAATAGCATCAGCCATAAGTGTTTTATTTATAATAACATTTACCATATTTAATGCTTTTCAAATAGGAAAAGCCGAAGACACATCAGGTAAAATAACATTAAATAAAACAGCAGTTGCAACATCAGATCGTAAAGCTAAGGTTACATTAGAAATTCAAACTTCAGAATTGAAACAATCCACAGCTGATATAATATTTGTTCTAGACCATTCTTCAAGTATGAACTACGATGTATGTACAAAATATGAAATAATAAAAGATAAAAACTGGTTCGGAGAAACAATAGAAAAAAAAGAATGTAAAGAAAAAGATAGTCGTCTTGCAGTTGCTAAAGCTGCTGCTATTGGCTTAGTAGAAGAACTAATCCCAACAAGTGGAACAGGTAATGTTAGAGTTGGTTTCATTTCATTCGGTACTTACTATGAAAGTGATAATTCTATATCATTAACAAATAATAGAAATGCTGTAGAAGCAAAAATCAACTCATTGACAAAAGTTCAGAATAATGGAACTAATATTCATGCTGGATTAAAGGCAGCTCAAAGTCAATTGGCATCATCAACTGCCGATACCAAAATTGTTATCGTATTATCTGATGGAAAACCAACATTCTTCGATGGTAAAAATAATACATTATGTGGTGATGGACAAAACGACAGAGTAGATAACGATTCCGACTGCAAAGTAGTTACAGAATCAGGACACGTAAACAAACCATCAGATGTAGCTGAAGAAACAGCAACATCAATAAAATCAGCACCAATTAGTGCAGAGATTTATGCAATCGGATTTGGTGAAAGTGCTAGTGATATAGCAGACTTCTTAACAAATCAAATTGCATCAACAGAAACAAAAGAAAAAACATACGCATATTCAGCTACTGATACAGATGAACTAAAAAGCGCATTTTCTAAAATTGCTAGCTCAATCAAAAATACTTTAGCTACTAATGCAACAGTAACAGATACTATTCCAGCAAGCTTTAAATTAACAGATGAAGCTAAAAATACATTATTAGAAAAATATGGAAACGATATCATTATAATAGATAACGAAGATGGTACAACTACCATCAAAGTTAAATATGATGAAATAAGTTCAGTACAAGGAACATACACAATCGAATACGAAGTAGAAGCTGATGAAGATCATTACGGAGCAATGTATACTAACGTCGCAGCTACATTCGAAGCAACTGCTACAGAAGATAATACATATTATCAAAATAAGAATATTTCATTAGAATTCAATAAACCAGTAGTTGCAATAAGCAAAGTAACTGAAGATGATGATTATTCAACCAACTATATAGTAAAAGAAGGTAATACAATTACAATTCAATCTGCTGATAGCATTTTAAATAATGACTCAACAGAAATTCATACAGACAAACCAACAGGAGCTTTAACAGATTCATCTGTAACAGATGAAATAGTTATCGAGAATAATCCAACTTGTGGAACAATTTCTGTAAAAGATGATGGAACATTTACATATACTTCAACTGAAGGATGTGCTGGTGAGAATAGTCAAAAATACGAAATAAAATATCATGTAGTTAGTAAAGTAACAATAGATGGAACAGAATACGAAGTAACAAGTAATACATCAACAATTACTATTAAAGTAGAAAAAAATCCAACTAGCTATACAGTTAAATATTTAGAAGAAGGAACAAACAAAGAATTAGCTTCTTCAAAACTAGTAACAGATAAATATGTATTTGATAACGTAACAGAAAATGCTATATCTATAACTGGTTACAATCTTGCAACAGGTCAAGCTAGTAGTAAAACAATAAAACTTGGAACAGATAGCAATAGTAATGTAATAACTTTCTACTATACAATTAAACCTGCAGATATTGAAAATCCAACATTTACTAAAGATGGACCAGATTCAATTACAACAGCAAAAGAAGCAGTAGATTATACTATTACATATGAAACATCAATAAATGATTATAAAGGAAATGCAACTATTACAATAGTAGATGAATTGCCATATACAATAGATACTTCAAAATCATCATTAGCTGGTGGAACATATAATGCTACGGATAAAACTATTACATGGACAGAAACAGTATCTAATATTGATACATATACAAATGGTCCAAAAGATATTAAGATAGAAAAAGAAATAAGTGTATACTATAACTATCCAGAATTTGATGGCTCTGAAACTATAGTAAGTAATACAGCAACATCAAAAGTAGAAGTTTCTACAGCTCCAGATAAAGAAAAAGAAATAACTGAAGATACTCCAGTAGATATAAAAGGTAAATTAGTAGTTAAATACCTATATCAAGATGCCGAAGGTAATTATATAGAATTAACTCCAACTCAACCAGCTACTGAAGCAAAAATTGGTACACCTTATAGTACTACTGCAAAAACATTTGATGGATATACATTAATTAGTACACCTAGTAATGCTACTGGTAAATATAAAGAAGGCATTACAACAGTTATTTATTACTACGAAAGAGTAGCTGCACAAATAACAGATACAGAAATTAATAAAACAGCTGAAACTAAAACAATAACAAGTTCCAAAGATGAAGTAACATACACAATTACATATGATACAACTATAAAAGATTATAATGGACCAGTTACTATAACAATCGTAGATACTCTACCATTTAAAATAGATGAAACAAAATCTAATTTAGCTGGTGGAACATACGATGAAACAAGTAAAACAATAAAATGGGAAATTAAAAAATCAATAAATACATATGCAGATAAAACATCAGATTCTGAAACAATATCTGGATCACTAGAATATACTGTAGTTTATAAAGATTTAGATGCAACTCTAGATGAAATAACAAATAAAGTAAATGGAACTATCGAAGTTGAAACAACAGATCCTGAATATGCTAGAGATGAAGAAAAAGTACCAGTAAACATAAACGGAACTGTTATAACTTACCATAAGGATTCAGAAGGAAATACATTAAGTTCTAATGTTACAACAACAGGTAAAGTAGGAACAACATACCAAACATCATCAGTAACAATACCTGGATATGAATTATATACTACTCCAAGTAATTCTAACGGAAAATATATAGAAGGTACAATCGAAGTAACATATATCTACAAACGTCTTGGAGCAACTCCTAAAAATCCAGTAGTAACAAAAACAGGTACAACTGAAATAACAAATAGTTCTGATAAAAACGAATACACTATTACATATGATGCAATAGTAGAAAACTATAAAGGAAATATTACCGTTACAATAGTAGATACTCTTCCATATGAATTAGATGAAACAAAAGTAAATAATCTTGATGGAGGAACATATAACTCTACAAATAAAACTATTACATGGACAGAAACATTCTCTAACAACGAAGCTAAAGAAAAACTTGTAATAGATATAACAAAATCAATACAAGTGTACTATAAAAATATTGATGCAAGTATTGAAAAATATACTAACAAAGTAAGTGCTACATTAGAAGATGATCTTGAAGGAACTCCAGATTCTATAAAAGAAGCAACTCATGATACTAATGTAAATATTAAAGGAAAAGTAATAACTCATTATTACTTAAAAGATACAACAACAAAATTAATAGATAGCATCACAACTACAGATAAAGTAGGAAACGCATATCAAACTGAAGCAAAAAACATTGAGGGATACGAACTAGTTGCTACTCCTGATAACTATTCAGGTAAATATACAGAAGAAGATATTATTGTTATTTATGAATATACTAGAAAAATAGCCAAAATAGATGATGAAAATATATCTAAAAATTCAACTATCGAAGAAATTACATCTTCAAAAACTATAGTTGATTATCAAATAGTATATACAGCAAAAATAACTGATTATAAAGGAACTGCAACAGTAAAAATAGTAGATTATTTACCATATGCAATTAATTCTTCATCAGACCTAGATGGTGGTATATACGATGCTACAAATAAAACTATTACATGGACAGAAACTATAAATGGCATAAATACATTCCAAAATGGTCAATATTCAGTAAATATTACAAAGAATATTAAATTGATATATAACAATATGGCATCAGACAAAGAGGTAGTAAATAAAGTAGAGGGTCAAATAAAAACTGAAACTAATAATAGTGAAGGAAAAGAAGCCCAAGAAAAAATTATTGCTAATATAAAAGGTGACTTAATTGTTAAACATATTTACAAAGATTCTGATGGAAACGAAAAAATATTAGAAATAGAAACTAAAACTGATTATGTAGGATACACTTACACAACAGAAGCTAAAAAATTCAATGGCTATACTTTAAGTAAAACTCCAGACAATAAAACTGGTGAATACAAAGAAGAAACTACAATAGTAATGTATTATTATGATAGAATACCAGCTGAAGTTAAATATAATGAAGTTAGTAAAAAAGCAACAAATACTAAAGTAACAAGTATAAATGATGCATTTAACTATACAATCAAATATAAAACAGAATTAAATGAATATGAAGGTAAAGCAGTAATAACAATTGTTGATGCATTATCTCATCCTATTAATGTAGAAAAATCATCTTTAGCAGATGGCATTTACAACGAAGAAACATTAACTATTACTTGGAAAAAAGAATATGATGTAAATACTTATAATCAAGAGAATAGTATAATAGAATTAAATTATAATATAACTATATACTATGAAAACTTAAATCCAGAAGAAAGAGTAATAGTAAACAATGTTAAAACTAAATTAGAATTAGAAACTATTGATCCAATAACTTCTGAAGATAAAACTGAAACAGATTTAGAAGTAAAAGGAAAAGTAATTATAAAGTACTATGATAAACAAAATAACGAAATCATAGAAAGCGATACTATTAGTGGTTTAGTAGGAGAAGCCTACAAAACATCAAGAAAAGAAATAGAAGGATATGTATTAGCCGATGTAAAAGGAAACGAAGAAGGAAGATACATAGATGGCACTATTGAAGTAATATACATATATGAAAAAGAAGGTACAGGTTCAGTAGAACCAGAATTACCTCCAGAAACAAAAGTAGACAATAATTATATGAATTATACAATAATGTTATCAATCGTTTTAAGTGCTCTTCTAATAGCCAAAAAAAGAATTCTAAACTAAAAAATGTTGATTAAATTCAACATTTTTTTATACAAAAATTTAAAACTATTCTTGTAATAAATTCATCTATATAATAAAATTAATATAGAGAATAGAGGATTAGTTATGAAAAAGAGTTTACTTAAAATTGTATATGTATTATTTATATTATTTCCTATAATTATTTATGCAGAAGGAATTGAAAACTTTTATATTAACGCAACACTAGAAGAAAATGGAAATCTTAGAGTAAGAGAATATTTTAACTTAGAAGGAACATACAACGGATTTCAAAGAATCGTTGAATTTAAAAACACTGACGCTTATGAGTTCAAACCCGAATTAGAAGCATATGGTGGAAGCGAATTACATAATGGTTCAAACATTATACTTAACGAAATAAGAGCTGTTAATGTAGATAGTAATTTCGATTTTAACAATGTCCAAGGGGATATCTTCACTTCAGTAGGAAGTGCTAACAAAGGAGATTATGGTGTCTATATTATGACTAGTAATTATAGTGGATATACATATACAATATATCTCCCATCATCAAAAGGAAAATCCTTCTACTTAGATTACACCATCACTAATATAGCAATTCTTCATGAAGATGTAGGTGAACTTGGTTGGAACATTTTTACAAAAATGCAAGAAGACATAGAAAATCTTAGTATCACAATCAATTTTCCGAATAATAAAGAAGAATTACGTGTTTGGGCACATGGTCCACTAAATGGCAACGTAAGCTCTAAAAATAATAATACTTTAATAGCTAAAATAAAAAATCTTAGTGCATATAAGAGCGTTGATGTTAGAGCAACTTTTGACAAAGAAGTAATTCAACTATCAAATAAAAAGACAGGAGTTAATGCTTTATCAAAAATATTAAATTATGAAGAAAATCAAGCAGCCCAAGCTAACTACGAAAGACAACAACAAGAATACAAAAACCAAACAGCTGCTCAGGAAAAAATCTGGGAATGCAACAACACACTAAATAGAACATGCTACAACGAAGCTGTAAGATTAGTTAATTTAGTTACTACAAAAGAAAAAAAGGAATACTACTTAAGTCAACTTGAAGAATTAGATTTACGTATAACTGAAATAGAAGAAAGAAATGCCAAAGATAAAGTTGAACAAGCAGAAAGATATTTAGATTACACAATGTATAAAAATGCTTATTTATCATCAGCAAAATTAACTAACAAAGAATTACAAAATGAATTACTTAACAGACTTCAAATAGTAAAAGATAAAATAACTCAAAAAGAACAAGAACAATATGAAAAATATAAACTATACTTAATAAGTACAACGATAGTTGTAATAATAATTATTATATATATTTATTATTTTCATGATAGAGAATATAGAGTTTCCTTTAACGCGCCATATCTAAGAGAAATACCAAACCATTACTCACCATCAACAGTTGATTACTTATTTAAAAGAAAAATAACTAATAAAGCTATATCAGCAGAAATAATGAACTTAATTAATAAAAAAATAATCTTATGTGAGAAAACCCAAGATAAAAAAGAAGACTATATAATTAAAAGAAATAAGGATTATAAAGGGAATCTAAGTGAAAAAGAAACAGCTATAGTAGAACTACTTTTAAATAAAGAAGACAATGCTAAACTTAGCGATATAAAGAAAAAAGCTTCTTCATCGTATCGCTCATTTATAAAAAGGTGGGATAAGGTAATTGAAAAGTGTACCAAAGAAGCAATTGCTGAAGATATATACATTGACGATAAACAATCAAAATATAAGAAAAAAACTGGAAGAAAAGCATTTGAAATTATAATAATTATTATATTTTTTCTAATGCTTCAAACAATAATTTTAACAATTCCAGCCATAATAATGATGTTTTTAATTACAACAAAATCTAAACCAAATGAACAAAATTTAGAAATTAAAAAAAGTACAAGTAAAGTTGTGTCGATTTTAGTTCTTATAATTTTAATGGTAGGTACAATAATAAGTATAATCTATTATAGTATTAATCTTGAAATAATCAAAATAAATTACTGGTTACCAATTTCTGTTATTTTATTAATCATAGTAGCACTAATTTATGCATGCAGTTGTAAAAAACGTACACAAACTGGAGCAAACGAATATAGTCGTTGGAAAGCATTTAAAAGATTCTTACTAGACTTTGGTAAAATGGATATCAAAGAAGTAGGCGAAGTAAAACTATGGAAAGAATACTTAGTATATGCAACAGTTCTAGATTGTGCAGATAAAGTAGAAAAGGCAATGAAAATAAAAGTAAAAGAAATACCAAATACTGATAACGATAGTATTTTTACAGATATTCATATAAGCTATATAATGAGTGACAGTATTAATAAAGGCATCAGAGAATCATATAGTAACGCAGTAGCTAAATCAGCATCAAGCTCAAGTGGTTCATCAGGAGGTTCATCATGGTCATCAGGTAGTGGAGGCGGAGGTGGCTTCTCATCAGGTGGTGGATCATTTGGTGGAGGTGGCGGAGGCGGCCGTTTCTAAAAAAGACTAACAATAGTCTTTTTTTTGTTATAATAAACAAAAAGGAGAAAATAATATGAAAATTACACTAGCTAGTACATCTAAATTCAAAAATAATATTTTAAATACCGTAGGAATACACCATAACTCAGTAGCTCCAATCTGCGATGAATTTTCCAATTATTCAAATCCATACGACTATGTAAAAGACCTCTCCCTAAAAAAAGCAACAAGTATCAAAGATATAGATACAGATATAATAATAGGTCTAGATACAATAGTATTAATAAATGACAAAATAGTAGAAAAGCCAAAGAACATCGAAGAAGCAAAAGACAATCTAAGAAATAGTTCCAATAATAAAACTAAAGTAATAACAGGAATTACTTTAATTAATAAAAAGAATAATGAAACTAAAACAGACTATCAAGAAACAATAGTATCATTTAACAATATTGCAAAACAAGACATAGATTACTATATTGAAAACGAAAAAGATGCATTATATGCATCAGGATTTATAATAGAAACAATATGTTCTAACTTTATTTCTAAAATAGAAGGAAGTTACTACAACATACTAGGAGTACCAGTAGAAAAAATATATCAAATGTTTAATAACTGGAACATCTACTTAAAAGATATTGAATAATTAAGAATTATTAAGAATAAAGATCGTTTATTGAAGTAAAAAAATATAAGTGATAAACTCAAAAAAGAGGTGTTTCTATGAGAAGTAAAATATTAAATATAGGAATAGACGTAGGTTCAACAACAGTTAAAATGGTTGTGATGAATAATAAAAAAGAAATATTATATAGTGAATATCGAAGACACTTTTCTGATACCAAAAAAACAATTAAAGATTTGTTTAACGAAGTGTTAGAAAGATTTCCCAATAAAAGATTTAGAGTAGCTGCAACAGGAAGTGGAGCAATAGCTCTAGCAAAATATTTAAACATCCCATTTATTCAAGAAGTTATAGCATGTAAAAACTCAATAAAAGAATACGCACCATCTACAGATGTTGCTATTGAATTAGGTGGAGAAGATGCCAAAATAATTTACTTTGATCAAACAATTGAACAAAGAATGAATGGAACATGTGCTGGAGGAACTGGTGCATTCTTAGATCAAATGGCAGTCTTATTAAACACAACAACTGAAGGACTAAACGAACTAGCGTCATCTGGAAAAAGAATCTACCCAATCGCTTCACGCTGTGGCGTATTCGCTAAAACTGATGTCCAACCACTCCTAAATGAAGGAGCAAAAAAAGAAGATATTGCACTATCAATAATGCAAGCCGTAGTAAATCAAACTATTAGCGGTTTAGCATGTGGTAAACCAATAAAAGGTAATGTCATATTCCTAGGTGGTCCCCTTAATTACTTATCCATGTTAAAAGAACGATTCGTAAAAACACTAAACTTAAAAGAAGATGAAATAATTACTCCAGATGATGCTCGTTTATTTGTATGTATCGGAGCAATACTAGGTAATGAAGAAGAAAAAACATACACAAACGAAGAAATAGAAACATTATTAAAAAGATTAAGTTACTTTAAAGAAACAGATTCTTCTAATTTAGAACCTCTTTTTAAAAATGAAAAAGAATATGAAAAATTTTGCAAACGTCATTCTAAAGATCAGGTAAAAAGAAAAGAAATTAAAACATATACAGGAGATATCTTTATAGGTATAGATGCCGGTTCAACAACTGCCAAAGTTGTTGCAATCGACTACGAAGGTAACCTATTATATGAAAACTATCGTAATAATAAAGGAACACCCGTAGATACAATAAAAGAAATGCTTTTAGACTTATACAAAGTATTACCTAAAAATACTATCATAAGAAGTGCTGGCTCAACTGGATATGGAGAACTACTGATAAAAACAGCTTTCAATCTAGACATAAGTGAAATAGAAACTATGGCTCACTATGAAGCAGCTAATTACTTCCTACCAGGAGTTGAAAGCATCATCGATATTGGTGGTCAAGACATGAAATACATCAAAATAAAAGATGGTGCAGTAGATAGCATAATGTTAAATGAAGCCTGCTCATCGGGGTGTGGTTCATTCATCGAAACATTAGCCAAATCAATGAATATTACGATTGAAGAATTTGTAAAAGAAGCAATAAAATCATCATCTCCAATAGACCTTGGATCACGTTGTACAGTTTTTATGAATTCCAAAATAAAACAAACCCAAAAAGAGGGAAGACCAGCTTGTGATATCTTCGCTGGGCTATCTTACTCTGTAATAAAAAACGCCATTCAAAAAGTAATGAAAATAAGAGATGTAGAAACACTAGGTTCCAAAATAGTAGTACAAGGTGGAACATTTCTAAATGATGCTATCCTTAGAGCATTTGAAATAATAACTAAAAAAGAAGTAATTCGTCCTGATATAGCTGGCTTAATGGGGGCATATGGTGTAGCTCTTATTGCTCTAAATAACTTTAAACAATACGAAGATCAAGATATAAAAAGTAGCATTCTAACAAAAGAAGAAATAGAAAATTTAAAAATTAAAACAACTCAATCAAGATGTCAAGGATGTGAAAACCATTGTGCTTTAACAATAAATATATTCAATAAAAAAAGTTTCATATCAGGTAATCGCTGTGAAAGAGGAAGTGGTAACAATGGTTCTCACAACACCCTTCCAAATATGTACTCTTGGAAATATGAAAGACTATTCAACTACCAACCACTAGATAATCCAAAAAGAGGTACAATCGGAATACCAAGAGTCCTAAATATGTACGAAAACTATCCATTATGGTTCACATTATTTACTGAATTAGGTTTTAAAGTAGTTATATCAGATCATTCAAACAGAACAATGTATGAAACAGGAATAGAATCAATGCCATCAGAATCAGTATGTTATCCAGCTAAATTAGTACATGGTCACATAATTAATTTAATTAATAAAGGAATAACTACTATTTTCTATCCATGTATAATGTACGAAAATCTTGAATTTAAAACAGCAGATAACCATTTTAATTGTCCAATAGTTCAAAGCTATTCAGAAGCAATAAAACTAAATGTTGAAAAAATAGAAGAAAAAAAGATAAAATATATAAATCCCTTCTTACCATTAGAAGAAAAAGCCTTAGTAAAAAGAATTCTTGAATTAGATGAATTTAAAGAATATAATTTTACCAAAAAAGAATTAGAAAACGCCGTATCATTAGCTTTTACTGAACAACACAAATTTAAAGAAGATGTTCGAAAAAAAGGTGAAGAATTCTTAAAATATATTGAAGAACACAACGAAAAAGCAATATGTCTTGCTGGAAGACCATATCATTTAGATAAAGAAGTAAATCATGGTATAGATACAATGATCAACTCTCTAGGATTAGCAGTACTTACAGAAGATTCAATATGTCATCTTAGTAAGATAGAATCAAAACTACGTGTAGTAGATCAATGGGCTTATCATAGCCGTGTATATAACGCAGCAGATGTTGTATCAAGATATAAAAACATTGAACTAGTAAACTTAAACTCATTTGGATGTGGTTTAGATGCCATAGTAACAGATCAAACTGAAGAAATACTAAAAAGAAATAATAAACTATATACAACTATTAAAATTGATGAAATAAATAACTTAGGTGCTGCTAAAATAAGAATTCGTTCTTTAATAGCATCAATGAACAAAAGAAATGAAGAAATAACTGAATATAAAACATATGAGTACAAAAAGAACTATTTTAAAAAAGAAGAAAAGAAACACACAATTCTTTTTCCAGATATGACTCCAATTCATATGCCACTATTTGAAAGCCTATTAAAAAGTGAAGGTTATAATGCCGTATATTTAAAAGATAGTTCAGAAAAAACTGTTGAAACAGGCTTAAAATACGTAAATAACGACGCTTGTTACCCAGCTATAATAGTAATAGGTCAACTAGTAAGTGCTTTACAAAGTGGTCAATATGACCTAAATAATACTAGTGTTATAATAACTCAAACAGGTGGTGGATGTCGTGCCACAAACTATATAGGTCTAATAAGAAAAGCACTAAAAGATGCTAACTTAAGTCAAGTATCAATAATATCATTAAACGCATCTGGTCTTGAAAAAGAACAAGCCTTTAAAATAACACCTAGTTTCCTAAACAAAGCCCTTCAAGCTGTAATATATGGTGATCTACTAATGAAATTACTTCTTGGTACTAGACCATACGAAGTAACAAAAGGAGAAACTCAAAAAGTCTATCAAAAATGGCATGAAAAATGTTATAAAGCAGTAGCAACTGGTAATATGAAAGAATTTAAAAAGAATACCAAAGATATAATAGAAGACTTTAATTCTATAAAAATAAATAATAAAAATCTTCCTAAAGTAGGTATAGTAGGAGAAATACTAATTAAATATCATACATTTGGTAACGACAACCTAGTAGAAAAACTAGAAGCAGAAGGCGCTGAAGTTTTTGTTCCAGAACTAATGGGCTTTATTAAATATTGTGCATATAATAATATTGTAAAAGAAAAAATTCTAAAAAAAGGTAAAATTCTTAGTACAGGAAGTAGTATAGTATTACATATAATAGATTATTATGAAAAGATAGTAAGAGAAACATTAAAAAATACTCGATATCGTAATACATGTAATATATATGAATTAGCAGAAAACGTTAACGGTATTCTTTCAACAGGAAATCAAACAGGCGAAGGATGGTTCTTAACAGCCGAAATGGTCGAACTTATTAAAGATGGCATAAATAACATCGTTTGTGTTCAACCATTTGCTTGTTTACCAAACCATATTGTTGGTAAATCAGTAGTTAAAAAAATAAGATCTTTATATAAAGAATCTAATATAGTAGCTATCGACTATGACCCAGGTGCATCACATACTAATCAAATAAACAGAATTAAGTTAATGTTAACTGTTGCTAAAGATAATCTAAATAACACTAAAACAAAATAGAAAATGGATTTATTCCATTTTTTTATTATGTAAAATATGTTATAATAACTATAATCGGAAGGGGAATTTTTATGAGCAGTAAAATATCTAACATCAACGATTATACTTTAATAGAAAAAGGAAGCGTAGTAAATAATATCTACTTTTATCCTCATTATGCAATGATAAAACAAAAAATAAGATCTAAAAAAAATCAAATATGTGTTTTATTTGAACTACGTAGAGAAAAAGAACCACATATCTATTGTTTATATACTTATTTACTAGATAAAGAAGGAAACAAAGTATTTTACGCTTATTCCCTATATTTAAAAGAAATAGAACGATATAAATATATAATTATAAATAATAAAAACGATGCTAATCATGCTGATGTCATCAAAAAAGAAATAATCGATTTTAATACATTAAATTACGATAACTTTCTAACAATACTTTCTAATAACTATGAATTATCAAAAATGATTCCTGATTTAAAAGAAGCGCTTGAAGAAAAAGCCGAAAGTCTTATTAAAGAACGAAAAAAAGCAACATATATAGATATCCCAAGTCCTAAAAACTATTATCAAAATGTTACTGGATACTTAGTTGATGAAATAGAGCAACAAGTAACTAATGAAGATGAATTAAATATTTCTCAATCTATATTAAAGAATATCAAGAAAAACTTTGAAGTAGTTCTACATAATAAATATCAAACAAATCTAGCATTTACAGCTATATATGCAACTATAATAGGTAAAGTAAAAAGTATTCATTTAAAAGAAACAGATATCTTAGAAGCTAAAGATTTAAAAACAGACACTAATAAAACATCAATATCATATCAGGATTTAAACTATATATTAAACAGTTTTATAAATAATATAGATGAACAGCCTCCAATAAAAGAAGACTTAAATATAGTTCAAGAGAGAATAGAATACATTTTAACTTCCAAAAAACGTCTAAAAGAAATAACAAATTATATAAAAGTAATCCTAATAGATGATAAATATATTGATCCTACAAAAAGAAATCGTAGTATTAATGAAAAATCTCTAAAAGAATTAATAATAAAAGGTTTTGCAAACTATACATATCGCCCATTACCTCGTAATGAAGTATTACTTTATAATGAAGATAACAATGTTATTGATTTTGTTGCCATAATCTCTCTAGATATGATAATACCACTATTAAAAACATATAAATTAAATACCAGTGAAGAAAATAAAGAATATATAGAGTATCTAAAAACAATAGAAAATATTATTATAAAAGGTCAAAAGAAAAAAACTGAAAGAACTCTTCCAGTAAGTATTATTACGACAATACACTTAATGCTATATAACTACTATAATATAAACGATAAAGCACTTTTATTTGATAAAGGACAATTTATTTTAAAATTAGATTATAATCAAGGAACATATGATATTAAAGTAATAAATCGTGATACAGAAAAAAAACATGGTAAAATATATAAACTTAATCAAGAAACTACTACTAATATAAAACAAGCCCTTGATAAAAACGAAAAACAATTTAACATAGCATTAAATAAAATAATATATGATAACATAAAAAACTCTCTTAATACCTTAAACTATCATATTATAATAGATAATCTATCTAACAATGATGTCTTAATAAAGATATTAAAATCATCTAAAGAAAACTATTTTGAATGTACATTCAATCTAGGAGAATTACTATTAATAATATCTTCTATTAAAAATATTAAAGATAAACCATTAAAACAAGAAACACCAGAAGAACAACCTATTATAGAAGAAGATTCTCCTATAGAAGAAACATCAAATAAACTATCTAAAGAAGAAAAAGAATATATAATAAGAAAATCTAATACAATAGTAACAATTATGAATACTAAACCAATAGATAATAAAAATTATCTAAAAGTAGTAGAATTATATCAAAAATTAAATGAGGTATCTAAAGAAGAACAAGAAGAAATTCTAAAAGAACTAAAAAAATTAATATAAAAGATAGACATTTCTATCTTTTTTCTTATGTAAAAATTGACAATAATATCTAAGAATGCTAGAATCTTAGCTATAAAGGAAGGGTTTTTATGACTATATCAGAGTTAAAAGAAAAAATAACTCAAATAGACTACAAAACAGGTGCTCAAAAAGTCGCAAGAAGTGCCACACTTGTAGTCGCATTAATGCTAGCTGGAACATCTGTTGCATATGCATCAGTACCAGCACAAAATATAATAGGAGACGCACAAATAAGTACAGATAGAACACAAATTAAAATGACAGATGCCCAAGACATTAGAAGAGCATTTTATGGTTTTAATAAATATGGTAATCAAACAATTACTATGGATGAAATAAGAAAAGCTATCGAATTATCAGATACCTTAAACAGCTATTATTTTGATGTTTTAGATTACACTAATACAACAAAAAATGAAGTATTATCTTTAGATGTTGACAAAATGTATGATGAATATCTAATTGCTAAATACGGACAAGTAGATAAAACAACACAATTCTGTCAAAAACATCTAGAGGATAAACCAGCCCTAGATGCTTATATAACTTTTGCATGTGGTACTGTCGCTAACAATTTAGAAAAATCAATAGCGACAAAAATGAATAGTGTTATTGAAAGCGAAGGAAGAAAAACAACATCTTCTCCAAAAACAATTATTAATAATGGTAATTTATATGTTATCGTTGAAGTAGAAGGACAAACACAACTAATTGAATTAACAGGCATAGCAACAGCTGACCTTGTAAGTTTAATAACTAACTTACATTATCATACTGATACAGCTGTTAACAACATAGCTGGTGCATCTCCTACTTACGAAAACACATTTGCTTATAATGGAGTAGAAATGAATACAAACGAATCTGTATGGTTATCATTTCCAGATGAGCAAAAACAAGAAAGAATTGAAAATGGTATTCAATTATACGAACTATTAGAAGATGGTTATGGCTACGAAATAACAAGTGAAGATCCAATATTTAGTAGAGAATTAACTAAAGAAGAAAAAGAAATGTTAAGATCTTTAGGATACGATCAAATTCAAACAAATAATGCCGTAAGAAAAGAAGCACTACTAAATAAAGTATTAGAACAAACTTATACTAAATAATTGAATAAACTAAAATAATATAGTATTATTAATACAAGGAGGGATAGATATGAATATAAAAAGTATAATATCTATCTCTTTTATTTAGACTTATTACTTATAGGGTAATAAGTCTTTTTTTAGGAGGAAATATGAAATATAAAAGAATACTATTAAAACTAAGTGGAGAATCGCTAGCAGGTGAAAAAGGTACAGGAATAGACTTTGAAAAAGTTCTAAATACATGTCGTGAAATAACCGAAATATCTAAAAAAGGTATTGAAGTAGCTATCGTCGTAGGTGGTGGTAACTTCTGGCGAGGACGTAGTAACCAACAAATGGATAGATGTACATCTGATTATATAGGAATGCTTGGTACAACAATGAATGCTCTAGCCATCGGCGATGCATTCAAACAACTAGGTCAAGATGTAAGAGTTCAAACAGGAGTAGAAATGCGTCAAATAGCCGAATACTTTATAAAAGATCGTGCACTTAAACATTTAAATAACCAAAGAATCGTAGTCTTTGGGTGTGGTACTGGATCACCATTCTTCTCAACAGATACAGCAGCAGCTCTTCGTGCAGCTGAAATAAACGCTGATGCCCTACTAAAAGCAACCAATGTAGATGGTATTTACAATAAAGACCCTAAAAAACATAAAGATGCAATAAAAATAGATGAAATATCATACTTAGAAGTACTAAATCAAAAACTAAATGTTATGGATACAACAGCAACATCACTATGTATGGATAATGATATTCCTATAATAGTATTTGATATAAATGAACACGGTAACTTACTAAAAGTAGTAGAAGGAAAGAAAATAGGAACAACCGTAAAAAATAGCATATAAAAAGTACCTTAAAAAGGTACTTTTTAATCTTGTACAGTACAGAAAGTATTTTCAACTCTCCCAATCTCTTTCTTTATAAATTTATTATTATCATTAATTTCAAATTGTTTAATAATAAGTGTTTGATTAAAATCAGAATAATCCGAATCATCAGCTGACTTAGCATCACAATCAAAATATACTCCATAATTTTTTGTAATGTCGTAATCATCATAAGCAATATTTGAAATAGTATCAACAAGTCCTTTATCATCATAATAACTAGTTACAGAACTTCCAACATAAAAAGGTGTTATTCTAATAGCAACTAAACCATTCTCTAAAATAGCAACTGCAGATAAATAAGCAATATCTACAAAGTCTTCTTCTATATCATTAATTTTTATAGATTCAATATTACTAGTAACTCCATCAACAATAGTTTCTTCTTTCTTTATTACTATATTATATTTTTTATTGTTAACAGTTTCATTGTATTCTAAGTTACAAGACTTACCACCCTTAGCATCACATTCCCTATAAATATCAACATAAAAAGATTTCTTACTATTATCTAAAGTAGTATCAGTTTTTACATCATCATATGATTCTTCTTTATTATAATTAGCATATTCATATCCAGCAAAAGAACACAACCCCATACACACCAAGAATAAAACAATTACTAAAATAACCAAAACGCCATTTCTTTTTTTAACATTTTCCATTTATCAAACTCCTATTCTATGATAATTATTATATCACGTATAATGTTGAACATAAAGATTTCAATTTTCAAAATTTGATT
>JBJFGS010000038.1:0-108476 GCA_051892935.1 Candidatus Coprovivens sp. | reverse complement strand
ATGAATTAAGTTCTATAAAAATTGATAGAAGAAAATCAAGTAATGAGAGAATTTTGGATTTTTTAACAAAAGTAAAAAATCCTTATATATTTAAAGTTAATGGTAGATTGGTAAGAATGAGATTTTCTGAAAATGGTCCAACAGCAGATGAATGTTTGACAAATATGTTAGAAAATTTATATAGATAAAAAATAATAAAAAAAGTATTATAATGTAGTTAAGGAGTGATTAAACATGATAAGAATACTTACAAGTGATTTTAAAAATTATGAAAAAAAAGATGGAGTAAAAATAACGCATCCAATGAGTAATGAAAATGGTATAGTTGATCAATTAAAAAAAGTTTTAAAAGAAACTAAAAAAGTAGTATTTGTTGCTTCTGATATTAATAGTACACCAGATTCAGTTGAAAGTTATGCTAGAATATTTTTTGATAGTATGAAGATGGTTGGTATTACATTTGATGAATATTACATATTAGATGGAACAAAAGTTGATAAAGCAAGAGAATATATTGAAAATGCCGATTTAGTTTTCTTATGTGGTGGTGACACTTATAATCAACATTTATTGTTTGAAAAAATGGATTTAAAATTATTATTATCTACCTATTCTGGAGTTGTAATGGGACAAAGTGCTGGGGCTATAAATATGGCTGAACATTGTTTTAATAGTCCAGAAGAATTAGATGAATCAGAACCTGTGTTTTTTGATGGATTGGGTTTAACAAATATAAATATTGAGCCACATTTTGTGTATGACGTTACAAATTTTAATGAAAATGATAAGTATCAAAGAAATGCAATAATTAATGAATCATATAATAGATCAATATATGGACAATGTAATGGTAGCCATGTATTTATAGATGATAATAATATTGCAACAATATATGGGGAGACATACTTAATAACAAATGGAAATATTGAAAAAATTTGTGATAATAATCAGAAACTTGTAATTTCTAATTCAATTAGTAGACATATTTAATACTTATTAAAACTTAAGTAATTATAAAAGTATATTATTTGCCATGTGACCATAGTGGTATATAGTAAAACTTGATTACGATTTAATTACCCCTTAATTTTTAAAGAAAAATATAAGAAATTTATGGTATATTTATATAAATTTGCACGAAATGGAGTGATAATATGAATGAAAATAAAACAAATATCAACTGGTATCCTGGTCATATGGCTAAAACTAAGAGACTTATTAAAGAAAAATATAATCTTATTGATATAGTTTATGAAGTAATTGATTCGAGAATACCTAAGTCTTCTAAGATTAAGGATATTGATGAATTATTAAAAGATAAACCTAGAATACTTATTATGACTAAAAAAGATTTGTGTGATATAAATGAAACAAAAAAATGGGTAAAATATTATGAGAATCAGGGTTATAATGTAATTATGGTAGATTTATCACAAAATAATTCTGTTAATGAAATAGTTGATTTAACTCATAAGATTACTAATGAAATTCAAGAAAAAAGGTTATCTAAGGGATTAGCTAAAAAAGAGGTAAGAGCTTTGGTAATAGGTATTCCTAACGTGGGGAAAAGCACTTTAATTAATAGGTTAGCAGGTAAAAAAGTTGCTGTTATTGGGAATAATCCTGGTGTAACTAAGAATTTATCATGGTTAAAAACTAATAGTGGTATTTTGTTATTAGATAGTCCTGGAATACTATGGCCTAAGTTAGATGATTCAGAAGGTGCTCTTAATTTAGCTGCATTTACTGCGATACCTAGAGATATTTTGCCAGTAGATAAAGTAGCTATTCATATACTTGAAAAATTAGATAAATATTATCCTGGAATTTTGAAGTCTAGATATAATTTAGATTGTCTTGATATTGATGATTTAGTAACTGTTTATGAAACTATTGGTAGAAAAATTGGAGCTATTATATCTGGTGGGGAAATAGATTATGACAGAGTTAGTAAAACCATATTGGAAGATATAAAAAATGAAAGAATAAAAGGTATTACATTTGATAGGATGGATTGATTTATAATGACAGATAATTTAAAAGATTTTCTTAATAAAGAATTGTGTTTAGATTCTTTAAGTGAACAGAGTCGACAATATTTTTTTAAAGTTATGACTGATTATATGTCTCATGGGAGAACTGATGAATATGTTTATGCTAATTTAAATAAATTACTTGATTTTTTTTCTATAATTGGTATTGGAAATGTTGAAAGTACAATTATATTAGCAAATGATCCTTCTTTACTTAATATTCCTGATGAATTGTATCAAAAGTATGTATTCTTAGGTATACTTGAAAATGAAGATAATACATATAGATATCATAAATTATTCAGTAAGACAAAGGATTTTAGAGTAAGTATAAATAAATTGTATGCTAGATATAAATTATGTTTAAAAGCTGGTTATCCTGATATTAATTGGAATATTTTAGTTCATTCTTCTGATAAAGAGTTTGCTCAGAGATTTGTTATGGGAACTTATAGGAAACCTTATCAAGTTTTTAATTCTTGTGAGGAAGTAATTGAATGGTTAGGTGCTGTCAGTATGGAAGAAGTAGATATTGAAGAGTTTAAAGAGTTGCCTGTAAATAAGGAGTTAGTAGAAAAATATGAAAAAAAAGGAAGAAAATATTGATTTATTAAAGTATGAGAAAGAGTTATATAATCAAGGTATTACTTTAATAGGCGGTGTAGATGAGGTTGGAAGAGGTCCTTTGGTAGGTCCTGTTGTTGCAGCTTGTGTTATATTGCCTGTTAATTATTCTTTACCTGGTTTGACAGATAGCAAGAAAATTTCCGAGAAGAAAAGAGAGCTATTTTATGATATAATAATGAAGGAAGCTATTAGTGTGGGGATTGGAATAGTTGGTCCGGAGAAAATAGATGAGATTAATATATTAGAAGCATCTAGATTAGCAATGAAATTAGCAATTGAGAATATGGATGTTAAACCAGAATTTGTTTTAAGTGATGCTATGAAACTAAACAATATTGATATTCCATATAAGGATATAATTCATGGTGATGCTTTGTCTTTGAGTATTGCTGCTGGTTCGGTTATTGCTAAAGTTACAAGAGATAGAATGATGTATGAATTAGATAAAAAATATCCTGAATATGGATTTGCTAGCCATAAAGGTTATCCTACTAAGGCTCATCTTGAAAATATTGCAAAATATGGAGTTTTGGAAAACTATAGGTTTACATACAAACCTGTTAGTGATTTAATTAATATGATGAAGGTAGTGATAAGAAAATGAAAATATTTTATAACAATGCGTTTAAGAATTATTTTTTAATGATGATTTTTTTGTTTGCAATTGAGGTATTGTTTAGAATAATTGTACCAATTGTTGTACCTACTGTAGAATTACCATTATTAGACTGGGCTTTACTTAGAATATTTATTGGTATTAATTTTATTAGTTTATTGTTTGGATTTTTATTTTCTTTTTGTGGAAGAGTTGCTGGTAATATATTGTCTTTTGTAGTTGTTTTGGCTGCAACTGTTTATGCTATTGCTCAAGCTGGATTTGTTAACTATTTGGGAGTTTTTATGTCTATAGGAACTAGTTCTCAAGCTGGGGCAGTTAAAGATTATATAGCTGATTATTTTGCAAGTTTTTCGTGGCGTTTTTGGTTGCTTACCATTCCTCTAGCTATACTAGCTTTGTTTTATTTATTTATCGATAGAAAAATTAAGATAATGGAGAGAAATGATACAATTGATTTTGCCGATAAATTTGATAGTGAAGAGAGAAAAATTGATAATGCTATAATACTAAAAAATAAAAAGAGATCTAGTAAATTGACTAGCATTGCATTTTCTATTATTTTTTGTGGAGTCTTTTTTGGTGCATATGTTTGGACTTTAAAGACGGATATTATGCAAAATGAATTGTTATTAAAAAATAATTTTGATTTATTTATGAATCCTGATATGCCTAATATTGCAATTGGACAGTTTGGCTATTCTGGTTATATTGTTTCTGATTTAATGAGTGTTATAAATCCTCCTAAAGAAGTTGAAGGAACTAAGTTTGATGAAGGATATGAAAAACCAGAGCAGATAATTAGTGATTATACGAGGTATATTGATGATACTATTTGGGAGAAAATAATAAAAGAAGAAAGCAATTCAAATTACAGAAAGCTTCATAATTACTATATTAGTCAGGAAATAACTGATAAAAATGATTTTACAGGTTTCTTTAAAGGTAAGAACTTAATTGTTATTATGATGGAATCAACTAATACTATAGCAATTAATGAAGAATATTTTCCTAATTTATATAAATTATATAATGAAGGATGGGCATGGGATAATGCTTATAGTCCTAGAAATTCTTGTTCTACTGGAAATAATGAAATGAGTGGAATGGTTTCTTTATATACTATTAATAATTCTTGTACTGCTAATAATTTTAAGAATAATTATTATCCTGAAGCAATTTTTAATTTATTTAATAATGCAGGGTATACAACCTCAAGTTATCATAATTATACAGAACAATATTATGCTAGAAAAACTATCCATCCAAATATGGGGAGTGGGGCTTATTATGGTGTTAAAGAACTTGGAATACCATATGTTAATGTATATCAAGAGTGGCCTAGTGATGTTGAATTAGTAAATAAGGTATTAGAAAAAACGGAGGATCAAGAGCAATTTATGGTTTGGATGACTACTGTATCTGCACATCAACCATATACACAAAGTAGTGAACTTGGTGATAAACATGTTGATTTATTTAAAGATACAAATTATAATACTTCACTTAAGAGGTATATGTCTAAATTGAAAGAGTTTGATTTAGCTATTGGTGAATTATTAAAAGGATTAGAGGAACAAGGCAAATTAGAAGATACTGTTTTAGTTTTATATTCTGATCATTATCCATATGGTTTAACTAATTCAACTTTAAATTCATATTTTGATTATGATGTTTCTGTTCAAAATAATGTTGATAGAACTCCTTTTATTATTTATAATTCTAATATTCATCCTCAAAAGTATAGTGAGTATACATCATATATGAATATTGTTCCAACAGTTGCAAATCTTTTTGGTTTAGATTATGATCCTAGATTATATGCTGGTAAAGATTTATTGTCTGATACTTATGAGAATAGAGTAATATTTGCTGATGGTTCATGGAAAGATGATATTGCTTATTATAATGCTACTTCTGGTAAAATTACTTATAATGATAAGAATAAAACTTATACTACTGAACAAATAAAGCAAATTAATGAGACAATAAAAAATAGAATTTCTATGTCTAATTTAGCTATAAAAGTTAATTATTTTAATTATCTTTATGAAGCTAAAGAGGAATATAATATTACTAGTTCAGAAGAAGAAATAGCCAGCTCTTAGTAGAGCTGGTTATTCTTACAACAAGAAAGGAAAAAAATATGAAAAAATTAGTTATAGTTGAGTCTCCAAGTAAAAGTAAAACCATTGAAAAATATTTAGGTAGTGATTATACCGTAGTTGCTAGTATGGGACATATTAGGGATTTATCTACTACTGGTAAATTTGGATTAGGTGTTGATGTTGAAAATGATTTTGCACCTTCATATGTTACTATGAAAGGGAAAAGTAAAGTTATTTCTAATTTGAAAAAACTAGCTAAGGAATCTGATGAAGTTTATTTGGCAACCGACCCAGATCGTGAAGGTGAAGCTATAAGTTGGCATTTAAAAGAAACTTTAGGTTTGAAAAAAAACTACGAGAGAGTAACATTTAATGAAATAACTAAGGATGTTATTATAGAAGCATTTAAAAATACTAGAGATATTGATATTAATTTAGTAAAGAGTCAAGAAACTAGGAGAATTTTGGATAGAATAATAGGTTTTAGATTGTCTAAATTGATGCAATCTAAAACTGGTGGAAAAAGTGCAGGAAGAGTTCAGAGTGTCGCTCTTAAATTAATTGTTGATCGTGAAAGAGAAATAGAGGCATTTATTCCAGAAGAGTATTGGTCAATTACAGCTAATTTTGGCGAAATGAAAGCTGATGCTGAGAAGTATAAAGGTGAGAAGTTAGAATTACATAGTGAAGAAGAAGCACAATTTGTGTTAGATTCACTTGATGAAATATTTAAAATTATTAATGTTGAATGTAAAGAAAAAAATAAAAAAGGAGTTATGCCTTTTAAAACTAGTACTATGCAACAAACTGCTGCAAATAAATTATCATTTTCTAGTAGTAAGACAATGAGAGTTGCACAAAAACTATATGAAGGTATTGACATTGGTAGTGAAACAGTAGGTCTTATTACTTATATGCGTACAGATAGTGAGAGATTGTCTCCTCAATTTATTAGTGAAGCTTTTTCTTATATAAAAGATGTGTATGGAGATAAATATGTAGGATATGTTAAACAACAAAAAAAGAATGATAATATGCAGGATGCTCATGAAGGTATTCGTGTTACTAGTCCATATCGAACACCTGAATCTTTGAAAAAGTATTTATCTTCAGATGAATATAAATTATATAGTTTAATTTATGCTAGAAGTTTGGCTTGTTTAATGGCTGATGCTAGAGTTAAAGCTACTGCTGTAACTTTATTAAATAATGATTATGAGTTTAAAGCAACTGGTAGTGTTTTAGTATTTGATGGTTATTTAAAGATATATGGTTCTTATGAAGCTTCAACTGATGTTGTATTACCTGATTTGGCTGGGATTACTACATTAAAGGCAGATGAGGTTGTAAAAGAGCAACATTTTACTAAACCTGCTTCTAGATATACTGAAAGTACACTTATAAAAGAGTTAGAAAGCCTTGGTATTGGTAGACCTTCTACATATGCTACTATTATGGAAACAATAAAAGCTAGAGATTATGTTAAAGTTGAGGATAAAAAATTTGTTCCTACTAAGATTGGTATTGAAACAACTGATAAATTACAAGAAGGTTTTAGTGACATAATTAATGTTGAATATACGGCAAAAATGGAAAGTGACTTAGATGAAATAGCTCTTGATAAATTGGATAACATTAAAGTATTAAAAGATTTTTATGGTAAATTTGAACCGATGGTTCAAGATGCATTTAAGAATATGGAGAAAAAGGAGGCCGAACCGACTGGGGAGATTTGTCCTGAATGTGGGAATCCTTTAGTAGTTAGAACAGGTAAATATGGGGAATTTGTTGCTTGTTCAAATTATCCAGATTGTAAATACATAAAAAAAGAAGAAATAAAATCTGTTGAAATATGTGATTGTCCAAAATGTTCTGGTAAAATTGTTGAAAAGAAAAGTAGAAAAGGAAAAATATTCTATGGATGCGATAAATATCCTAAATGTAAGACTGCATATTGGTATAAACCAATAAATAAGAGTTGCCCTAAATGTGAAGAAATGTTAATTGAAAAAAATAACAAGATTGTTTGTAGTTCTTGTGATTATGAAGAAGAGCAATAAAATTTTAACTCTTCTTTTTTTATGCTATAATAAATTAGAGGTGTATGGTAGTGAATAAGTTTAAGAGTTTTATAAAAGATAATTGGATTTTTGTTTTTTTTGTTATACCTTTTGTATTAATATGTTTTTATAATAAGCAACCTGATAATGATATATGGTTTATATTAAATAATGGTAGATATATATTTGAATATGGAATTCCTCATATCGATCCATTTACTATACATGAAGGATTAAAGTATGTTATGCAACAATGGGGGACATCAGCATTGTTTTGGGGGGTATTTCATTATTTTGGTTATAAATCTTTATTAGTATTTGTATATATTTTTTCTTTTTTATTTATGTATATATTTTATAAATTATGTTATGTTGTTTCTGAAAAGAAAAAAATTTCTGTAATTGTTTCATCTTTAGTTTTTTGTTTAATATATCAATATATTGTTTTAAGACCACAAATAATTTCTTATACTATTTTAATTTTAGAAATCTTATTGGTTGAGTTATTTATAAAAAAGAAGAATAATAAATATTTATATCCGTTGCCTTTTTTATCTTTATTAATTATAAATATGCATACTGCAATGTGGTATTTTCAATTTGTTTTTTTATTACCGTTTATACTAAATGGTATAAAATGGAAGAAACTTAGATTTATAGAAAAACTAAAAGTTGATAGATACGAATTAAAACCAATTTTAATTGTTGCATTACTAATGTTTTTGGTTGGTTTTTTAAATCCCTATGGTTATGAGGCATTAACTTATATATTTAAATCTTATGGAATTGCTTCTATTAATAATGTTGTTGGAGAGATGTATTCGATTTCTTGGGATTATTACCAAGGTAAGGTTGTTTTTTGTTTTATTATATTTTTTATGTTATTAATATCTGTAAAAAGAGATTTAAAAATTGATATTAGACATATTTTATTTGTATGTGGTTTAACTTTACTTGGATTTATGCATTGTAAATGTTATCCATTATTTGTTTTAATTTTTTCTTATGTTTTTATGTATTCTATAAGAGGTATAGGATTTACTTTTAGTTTTGTTAATAATAAAATTATTAGATCGTTAATTAATGGACTTTCTATTGGTTTTGGAATCTTTCTATTTGGAACGTTAATATATACTATTTATTATTCTTATAGTACGTATTCATTTACAGAAAAGTATAAGACAACTGATACATTGAATTATTTATTAGAGAATTATAATAAGGATGATGTTTCTTTATATATTTCTTTTAATACAGGTGGTTATGCTGAATATTTAGGATTAAAATCTTATATTGATGGTAGGGCAGAGTTGTTCTTTAAAAGATTTAATGGTAAAGATGATATTTTTGATGAGGCAGTTGCTATTGAATCAGATGTAAACTTTGATTTTGATAAATTTATTGATAAATATAAGTTTACTCATATTATGGTTTATGATTTTTCTAATTTTAATAGATATTTAGAAGATTGTGATCAATATGATTTGGTATATAGTGATAATATTGGATATGATGTTGAGTTGAAATGGATGTTATATACTAGAAAAAATATGGAGGTTTTGGAGTGAAAAAAGTTGTTATTATTGGTGGAGGACCAGCTGGTTTAACTGCTGCGTATGAATTGTTAAAAAGTTCTAAAGATTTCGAGGTTGTTATTTTAGAGGAACAAAAACAAGTTGGTGGTATTTCTAAAACAATTAAGTATAAGGGTAATAGGATGGATTTAGGAGGTCATAGATTTTTTTCTAAAAGCGAAAAAGTGAATGATTTTTGGAATGAAATAATGCCTCTTCAAGGAAAGCCATCTTTTGATGATAAAAAATTAAAAAGGAAGAAAAAACTAAGTAAAAATGGACCAGATCCTGAAAAAGAAAATAATGTAATGCTTATTAGGGAAAGAGTATCTAGAATATATTACCTAAAGAAATTTTTTGATTATCCAATTAGTTTAAAGTTAGAAACTTTAAAAAATATGGGCTTTGTTAGAACGATGCAAAGTGGTTTTAGTTATTTAAAAAGTTTATTAATAAAGAAAAGAGAAGATTCATTAGAAAACTTTTATATTAATAGATTTGGGAAAAAACTATATAGTATGTTTTTTGAAGGATATACAGAAAAACTATGGGGGAGACATCCTAAGGAAATATCAGCTGATTGGGGAGCACAAAGAGTTAAAGGAATTTCTATTATTGCTGTATTAAAAGATGCTTTTAATAAACTTTTTCATATTAAGTCTAAAAAACAGGAAACTTCATTAATTGAGGAATATTATTATCCTAAATTTGGACCAGGTCAATTGTGGGAACAGGTTGCGAAAGAAATTGAGAAAATGGGTGGTAAAGTTCTTTTAAATTATAGAGTTGAGAAAATTAAGATAGAAAAAAATAAAGTTGAATCTTTAACTTGTGTAGTTGGAGATAAGGAGGAGATTGTTGAAGGGGATATATTTATATCTTCTATGCCTATAAAAGATTTAATCAATGGAATGAATAAGGTTCCGCTAAATATTTCTAAAATAGCTAATGGATTACCATATAGGGATTTTGTTACGGTTGGATTACTTGTTAAAAAGTTAAATTTAAAAAATGAGACAGATAAAAAGACACTAAATAATATTGTTCCTGATTGTTGGATATATGTACAAGAAAATGATGTAAAAATGGGAAGAATACAAGTATTTAATAATTGGAGTCCTTATATGGTGAAAAATCCAATGGATACTGTTTGGATTGGCTTAGAGTATTTTTGTAATGAAAATGATGATTTTTGGAATTTATCAGAGAAGGATACTGTAAAATTTGCAGTTAATGAATTGGTATCGATGGGAATTATAGATAAAGATGATGTTTTAGATTCACATAGAGAACAGGTTAAGAAAGCATATCCTGCTTATTTTGATACATATAGTGAAATTGATAAAGTAATTTCTTATTTAAATAAATTTGATAATTTATATTGTATTGGTCGAAATGGTCAACATAGGTATAATAATATGGATCATTCGATGATGACTGCTTTTGAGACTGTAGATGTTATTTTAGGTAATAAAAGTGATAAGAATGTTATATGGAATGTTAATGTAGAAAAAGAATATCATGAAGAAAAATAAATTAAGTAATAAGAGTTACTTAATTTTTTTAGGAAGAATTTGAAATTTTTAGAAAATGTTGTATACTATCAGTGAATTAGGGGGATTATGATGGTAAACGTTATTGAAATGCAAAATTTATTGGCTAAAAAATATATAGTAGCTTATTTAGAAGGAGAAGAATATCCTTTGGATATGTCAATGAATGTTGGAATGAGAATATTTAATTTTGAAAAGAATTTCTTAGAACAATATGGAACTACTCCGTTAAATGATAATATGAGAAATCATAGTGAAGAAGCAGCTTCATACTTAAATAGAACTTATCCTTATTCTTTTATTGATGGATATAAAGAAAAAAGTATTGAAGTTCAAACTACTAATAAAGTAAAATAAATGATAGGAGAATTTACTAAAATAGTGAATTCTTTTTTTGATTTTTAATAACTATGGTAAGTTTTATATTTTTTTGTTATAATCGTTGATAGGTGATTTTATGAAACAGGAGAATATTAGAAATTTTAGTATAATAGCACATATTGATCATGGTAAGAGTACTTTAGCTGATAGAATTCTTGAAATTACAGGTGGAGTAGATAAGCATGATATGAAATCACAAATACTTGATAGTATGGAATTAGAAAGAGAAAGAGGAATTACTATTAAGTTAAATGCTGTACAATTAAAATATAATTATAAAAATGAAGATTATACATTGCATTTAATAGATACTCCAGGTCATGTTGATTTTAGTTATGAGGTATCAAGAAGTTTAGCTGCTTGTGAAGGTGCAGTTTTAGTAGTAGATGCTGCTCAAGGAATAGAGGCACAAACTTTAGCGAATCTATATTTGGCAATGAGTAATGATTTGGTTATTATTCCTGTTATAAATAAGATTGATTTACCTAATGCTGATATTCCTAAAGTATTAAAAGAATTAAAGGATGTTTTGGGTTTTAATGAGGATGAAGTAATTCTCTGTAGTGGTAAAACTGGCCAAGGTGTTGAAGAGCTTATACAAGCTATTATAGAAAGAGTTCCAGCTCCAAAGATTAATAATGATTCTCCTACTAGAGCGTTAGTATTTGATAGTCATTTTGATGCTTATAGAGGAGTTATAGCTTTGGTTAGAGTTTTTGATGGAAAAATTTCTTCTAAAGATACGATGAAAATGCTAGCTACTGGAGATAGTTATGGAATTGTTGAGTTGGGTGTTAGTCATCCTAAAGAAGAATTAAGAAATGAATTAGTTTCTGGTGAAGTAGGATGGATAAGTGCTTCTATTAAAGACATAAAAAGTGTTAGAGTGGGAGATACTCTTACTGTTATAAGAAATGAAGCGAAGGAACAATTACCTGGCTATAAACCTATGAAACCAATGGTGTATAGTGGTATATTTCCTGTGGAACCAAATAAATTTCCTGCGCTTAGAGAAGCACTAGAAAAACTACAGCTTAATGATGCAAGTTTATCTTTTGAACCAGAGACTTCTGAGGCTTTAGGTTTTGGCTTTAGAACAGGTTTTTTAGGACTTTTACATATGGATATAATAATGACTAGATTAGAAAGAGAATTTGATTTAGATGTTATTGCAACCAGTCCATCTGTTATTTATGAAGTTGAACTTACTAATGGAGAGATTATAGAAGTTGATTGTCCATCGAAATTACCTGATAGGGGAAGAATTAATAGTATTAAAGAACCATATGTTAGAACTAATATATTTGTTCCTAGTGATTATATTGGACCTATTATGGAATTATGTCAGGATAAAAGAGGTAATTATGTAGGTATGGAATATATTGATCCTACAAGAGTTAATATTCATTACGAAATACCTCTTGCAGAAATAGTTTATGATTTCTTTGATAGATTAAAGAGTATGACTAAAGGATACGCATCATTTGATTATGAATTATGTGGTTATAAAGTATCTGATTTGGTTAAAATGGATATTTTAATTAATGGAGATACTGTTGATGCTTTAAGTGTTATTGTTCATAAGGATTTTGCTTATGAAAGAGGTAAGAAGATTGTTGAAAACTTACGTACTATTATTCCTAGACAAATGTTTCAAGTGCCACTTCAAGCTAGTATTGGCAGTAAAGTTATTGCAAGAGAAAATATTGCTGCATTAAGAAAAAATGTTTTAGCTAAATGTTATGGTGGAGATATTTCACGTAAAAAGAAATTACTTGAAAAACAAAAAGAAGGTAAGAAGAGAATGAAAATGGTTGGTAAAGTAGAAGTACCACAAGAAGCATTCTTAGCTGTTTTAAAAGCTGATAAGTAAGGAAGAAATTTCTTGCTTTTTTTATTTTTTGAATGTAAAATAATTTTTACTATTTTAAAGGGGTGTTTTGAATGTTTGATTTAACATTAAAACAGGATGATAAGGATTCTTATATAGTAGATGTTGTTATGAATGATAATGGTACTTATACAGTTTTCTTTGCTAGTGGGAGAAATGAGACATATCCTTTTAGTATTCATAATTTTCAAGTTGAACTTTATAGAATGGAAGAACAATTTGAATTATATGGTAAAGATTATCTGGAAAAAATTTATCCTAATGGAGGAATAAGAAGTGGTTTGCTTGCAATGATGTTGGTTGCTGATGTTGCTTATTTAAAATTTATTTTGGATGAGGGTTTAAATTTTGCTAGAGGTTGGTGTTTAGGATATGCGATTTATATGTTAGTTACTAGATTAGTTCCACATTTAAAGTCTAGAAAACTATATGTTGATGCTAAGAGAAAAATTGCATTAATTAAATTGTATTTAGAAAATAAAGATCAGTTTAAGGTAGATGTTATAAATCCACATACTGGTGATTTAGATGAATGGTATTTAGTTGATATGGCTAGTATTGATAATTTTAAAGATGAAGATGAATTAAATAATTATTTAGTTGATTTAACTGATGAAGTGAAATTGCAAAAATCAGAAGAAATAACATTGAAATTAAATAAATGTGTTGAAGGTGGTTTTGTTAAATGATAGATTTAACTTTAAATGAAAAAGACAGAGATGAATTTATTACAAATTTATATTTAAAAGACAGAGATAGTAAGTATGTTGTAAAATATGCGAGTGGACGAATTGTAGAGGAAGATTTTTCAATCCATAATTTTAATCAAAGCTTATATAAAATGGAAGAGCAATATTTACAATTTAGAGAAGAATATGTTAAAAATAATTTGAAACTTCAAGGGAAAGTTCAAGCAAGTAAATTAATAGAAGCATTAATTGCAATTTTAGGAGTTTTTTTAACTGTTAATTTACCTTTACCTGAAATTATTCAAGGTATTATTGTTTGTTTATTGTCTATATATACTTTTTTGTATCAAGTAGCATATAGTAAGATTATTAATTATAGTCGTACTAATGTTGAAGTTATACGTATTGCTGATAGATTTTTAGAAATGAAAGATAAATTTAGAATTAGTATTACTGATCCTAAATCGGGACAAGAGGAGGATTGGTATTTATTTAGTTTATCTGGTATTGAACAATTATATGGAATTGAAGAATTAAATTTTCTTTCTGAATATATGACCGATGATGTAAAGAATTCAGAAAGAGAAATAACTGAAAATGTTTTAAGAAAAGTTATGTCTATGTAAGGAGAGTTTGTATGATAGATTTAACAATGGAAGAAAATGATAAACAATATTTTATTACTGATATTGATTATGATGATAAAGAAATTAGAGTAACTAGGGCGGATGGTTCTATTACTACTGAACCTTTTTCATTGCATAATTTAGGTTTTTATCGTAATCGAATGATTGAAAATGCGAGTGATAATATTGGACCTTATATGGATGACTTATCAAAAGATAGTTTTTTTACTTTTGTAAAAAAGTATAGTGCTTTTATTGGTGGAATAGTAGGATTGTTTTTTCTTTATAATCTTGATATTCACATTATTATGAAAATTATAATTACTTTGTTAGTACTAATTGCTGAATTTGGTTATTATATATATAATAAATTATATTTAGTTGTTTTGGGTAATGAAGTGTTAGAATGTTTAGCTACTGAATATTATCTTAAGAATTTGAGTGATTTTAAATATTTTGATAATGATAATTATACAGATGGTTTTATAGTTCCTCCTGAAGATATAGGAAAGTATTGTCTTTCTAGGGATATGTTAGAACAAATATTACAAGTTATTAATGATTATAAGAAACAGGGGTTTGAACCGAGTGAGATGTCTATGACTTATAAAAGACAAACTGGAAATGGTAAAAATATGGTATAATTATTTCGGTGGTAAAAATGATTAATAAAGTGGAAGTTTTTGAAAATGAGCTAGTATATATAAAAGATGAAGATATAAGGGATTCTTTGAGGATAATGATAGAGAAAATTCCAGATTATTTTTTTACAATACCTGCAGCATCTACTGGTAAATATCATCCTAAATATGCTCAAGGTGATGGTGGTTTAGTTAGACATACTAAAGCTGCAGTTAGAATGGCTTATGAATTATTTGGTATATATAAGTTTCCTCAAAGAGTAAAAGACTTGATTATTATGGCTTTAGTATTACATGATAGTGTAAAAAAAGGTGAAATAGAAAGTAAGTATACGTTGTTTGATCATCCTTTAGTAGCAGGAGAGTTTATTAGAAAATATAGAAATGAGTTAAAATTAACTGATGATGATTTGGATTTTTTATGTTCTGCAATAGCTAGTCATATGGGAAGGTTTAATACATCTGAGTATAGCGATGTTATTTTACCTTTACCTAAAACTCCTGAACAGAAGTTTGTTCATATGTGTGATTTTTTAGCTAGTCGTAAAGTTATTAATATTTCTTTTGATGATGATAATAATATAATTGATGAATAGAAATATCATTTTTATGATATTTTTTTTATTGACAAATTGTTTTTTTTATTTTAAAATATCTAACAAATGTTAGATATTTGTAAAGGGGAATAATAATGAATAGAAAAAATAAATTTGATATTAGGGATTTATTAATATCATCACCAAATTCACAGTTGTTGTTTGTTGGTGCTTTGAATTGTATAAGGCATAGAGGTACGCAAATGGTTCAGTTAATGAAAGAGGGAAGGTTAGCTTTTTTATGTCCTTCTTCTTCTGATTTTTCTACAGGACGATATCTTAAGCAGATAGTTGATGCTATAGTTGAATTAAGTGAAGAAAGGAATACAAAGGATTTTACTTTGATGTATGGATGTCAATTAGCTTTATTATCGACTGATTTTGACTTTATAGTTAGTGAGTTAAAAGATAACTATTCTATAAATGTTGTTATTCATAATCATTGTCGATTGTGTGATTCTAAGGATAGGAGAGAAATATAGAATGAAAAGATTATGGAAATATATTACGCCTTGTTATTCAGATGTATTTGGCTTTTTAAGTGTTATTAATCATAGTGATGGTTTTGCAATAGTTGATGATTCTTCTAAATATAAAAATCGTCATAAACATAATTATAATTATTTTGATAGTTTATTATGTGATCAAAGAAATGTATCAACTCATATTAAGGAAAGCGATGTTATATGTGGAACAAAGGAAAAAGTTTTAGAAGCTTATAGGAATAGTCCTGAAATAGCAGATGCAGAATTTTTAATTTTAACTTCTTCTCCTTGTTCTTCAATGATTAATACTGATTATCAAGAAATATGTGATTTATTACAAAGTGAATTAAGTATTCCTGTTGGTTATGTTTTATTAGATGGCCAGAAAGATTATTTGTATGGTATTAGTTCTTGTTTAGAATTAATGGGTAAGATGTTATTGGTACCGAAAGAAAAATCTTCAAATGGTGTTAATATTTTAGGATGTAATTTAATTGATTTTCAAAGTGATGAAATTTCAGAAATAGAATATTTTTTACAAAATGCTGGTTTTAATGTACTATCAAAGTGGGGATGTTTAGAAAGTGTTGATAATTTAAAAGAAGCTGTGGCTGCTTCTGTTAATCTAGTTATTAATGTATCTGGTTTAAAAATAGCTGAGTATATGAAAAGAGAGTTTGGTATTCCATATGTTGTTGGATGTCCAGTAGATCAATATAATAAAAATATTATTATTGACAAGTTAAAATCTAAAAATAATGATTTAACTTTTTCATTAAAGAGGAATAATGATGATAAAATGATTGTTATAGTTGGAGAACAGGTTTTATCTAATTCTATTCGTGAAAGTTTTATTAATAAGGGGTTTAGTAATATAATTGTTTGTAGTTTTTTTGAAATGGATAAGACTTTAATGAAAGATGGAGATATTAAGTTGAATAGTGAAGATGAATTAATAAAAGTTCTAGATAATGATAGTGTTTTCTTGGTTTGTGGTGAAGATGATATTAGTGAATTGTGTAATAAAAGTGTATTTTATTTATCTTTACCTAATACTATGAAAGTATTATCAGAGAATTTTGTATATTTTAAGGATATTGAAAATGAATTAAGTAAAGTGGGAGAAGTGTAAAATGAGACAAATTGCAATTTATGGAAAAGGTGGAATTGGAAAATCGACAACTACTCAGAATTTAGCTGCTGCGTTGGCATCTAATGGAGCAAATTTGATGATTGTTGGATGTGACCCTAAAGCTGATTCGACTAGACTAATTTTAGGTGGTCTTGCTAAAAGTACAGTATTAGATATGATTCGTGATAAAGAAGAAGAAAATGTTTCTTTAAATGATGTTGTTTCTATTGGTTATTTAAATATACGTTGTGTTGAATCAGGTGGACCAGAGCCTGGAGTTGGGTGTGCTGGTAGAGGAATAGTTTTATCTATAAATTTGCTTGAAAAATTAGGTGGTTATTCTGATGATTTAGATTATGTAATATATGATGTTCTTGGAGATGTTGTTTGTGGTGGTTTTGCAATGCCGATTCGTGAAGGAAAAGCTGAAGAAATATATATAGTTTGTTCTGGAGAAATGATGAGTCTATATGCTGCAAATAATATTTGTAAAGGTATTGAGCGATATGCTAAAGCTGGTAAAACAAAGTTAGGTGGTTTAATTTGTAATTCTCGTTTAGTTGATAATGAAAAGGAACTTGTTGAAGCTTTTGCTAAGAAATTAAATACTCAACTTTTATATTTTATTTCAAGAGATAATATCGTTCAGCATGCAGAATTAAGAAAAAAGACAGTTATTGAATATGATAAAGATTCTAAACAAGCTAAAGAATATGGTTTATTAGCAGATAAAATTAAAAATAATAATTCTTTTTCTGTTCCTACACCTTTATCTAATGATGAATTAGAAGAATTACTTATTTTATATGCTTCAGGTAATAAGGAAGAAGGTGTAGTTAATGAATAAGGAGAAGATGGTGCAAGAAGCGGTAAAAATGATTTCTAATCAAAAAAGACATATTCATCATCACAAGAATAAAAGGGATGGTCATAAGGCGATTTTATTTTATTTACTTCAAAATGGTGGTCAAGCATTATCTGGGGAAATAGCTCAAAATACAGGTATTTCTACACCACGTTTAGCTTATATGTTAAAAGAATTAGAAAATGATGGTATGATTACACGTAGTTATTCTTCAGATGATCATAGGAAAGTTTATGTTTCTTTAACTAAAAAAGGCAATGATAAGTTACTACATAGACGTAAAAATTTAGAAGAGTCTGTAAGAAGATTATTTGATTCACTTACTGATAATGATATAGAAGCCTTATTTCGTATTCTTTCTAAAGTTAATGAATTAGAGCAGGAAGATAGAGAAATTGATAATTTTAATTTTTAAAAGTTAATTGTTTCCATTTACTATAATAAGAATAGACTATTATTGATAGGAGATTTTTATGAAAATAGTAATTGGTATTTTGATACCATTTATTGGAACTTTGTTAGGTTCTGTAATGGTATATTTTTTAAAAAATAGTTTAAATAAGAAACTTGAGAATATAATTTTAGGATTTGCGGCTGGAGTTATGGTAGCTGCTTCCGTATGGTCTTTAATTATTCCTTCTTTAGAAATGGCTAATGGAATATGCTGGATACCAGTTGTGGTTGGGATGACTTTAGGTATTTTTCTATTTTATTTTATAGATATTTTATTAAAGAGAAGAGATATTAAAAAAGATGATAAAATCAATAATTTAATGTTAGCAATTACTTTGCATAATATACCTGAGGGAATGGCAGTTGGAATTGCTTTTGCATCTTATATTGCTGGTGGTCTTTCTTTAGCTGGAGCTTATGCTTTATCAATCGGTATTGCTATACAAAATTTTCCAGAAGGAACGATTGTATCTTTTCCGTTATATAAAAGGGGATATAGTAAGAACAAGGCCTTTTTATATGGTTTCGTTTCTGCTTTATTTGAGTTGGTGGGAGCAATTGTAACTTTAATATTTACTAATATTGTTAGTATTATTTTACCTTATTTATTAGCATTAGCGGCGGGAGCTATGTTTTATGTAGTTGTTATTGAATTGATTCCGGAATCTAATTCTGAGGATAAAAAAAATATATTGGGGTTTTTAATAGGTTTTTTATTGATGATGATTCTTGATGTTACTTTAGGATAAATGTGATATAATTAATAGGCATAAAAATGTTAAGGTGATATTATGGATAGATTTAAAGCGGCAAATAGAGCTAGTATATGGGGAATGGTAGGAAATATTTTTTTATTTATTATTAAAATAATTGTAGGTATTATTTCAAAAAGTCAAGCTATGATAGCTGATGCTATGAATAGTGCTTCTGATATTTTGAATTCTATTATGACTTATGTTGGTAATAGAATTGCTTCTAAAGAAGCAGATGATGATCATAATTTGGGACATGGTAAAGCTGAGTATATTTATTCAATGTTAATAAGTATTACTATGATGATATTAGGTTTAACTTTATTAATTGATTCGTTTAAAGCAATACTTAATCCAAATGATTATCATTTTACTATTTGGTTAGTTATAGTATGTTTGATTACTATTGGTACTAAGTTTATTTTATTTATATATACACATAGTATTGGAAAAAAATATAATAATTTATTAGTTGATGCTAATAGTAAAGACCATCGAAATGATGTTGTTATAACTGCTTTCAATTTGATTGCTGCTTTTGCTTCTTTGTATGGTTTTTATTTGTTAGATGGAATTGTTGGTATTGGAATATCTTTATGGATTATTTATACTGGTTTTAAAATTTTTCAAGAGAGTTATGATGTGTTAATGGATAAATCAATTAGCAAAGAAACAAAAGATAAAGTTTTGAAAATAGTTGATGAACATAGTGAGGTATATAAAATTCAACATTTTAATGCAACTCCTGTAGGATATAGATTTCAGGTTAGTTTTTCTATATTTGTTGATGGTAATTTGAGTACTTTTGATAGTCATGAAATTGCTAATCATTTAGAGAAAGAAATAGGAGAAAAAGTTCCAGAAATATATTTAACAGTTATTCATGTTAATCCAATTGATATAAATAAGAAAGATTTTGTAAAAAGGGATACAAAAAAGTAATTGTATCTTTTTATATGTGGTAAAATTAATTGTAGGAGGAATAATTATGAAATATTTAAAATGTGAAAAATGTGGAAATATAGTTGAAGTTGTAAGAGATAATAAAGGTATTATTACTTGTTGTGGTCAAGATATGATTGAACTTGTTCCTAATACTGTTGATGCTTCTTTAGAAAAGCATGTTCCTTTTACTGATATAGAAGATGATGTAGTATATGTAAAAATAGGAGAGGTTGATCATCCTATGACTGATGAGCATTATATCGAATGGGTTGAAGCTGTTTATGATGATTCAGTACTTAAGTATAATTTTAAACCCGGTGAAGTACCAGAAGCTGTTTTTGATTATGAAGAGGGAATGGTAATATATTCTTATTGTAATTTACATGGGTTGTGGAAAAAGGAATTATAAGATGTATTTTAATAAGACGATACCCGAATTGGATGTTACTAATTTAGATAAGACAATTAAATTTTATGAAACTTGTGGTTTTAAGATTGAGTATGAAAGAAATGAAAGTAAATTTGTATTTATGTCTTTAGGAGAAATACAATTTATGTTTTGTGAATTAAAAGATATTAATAAATGGGAGACTGGTAAGTTAGAATATCCGTTTGGTAGAGGAATTAATTTTCAACTTGAAGTAGATAATGTAGATAATATTTATAACTCGTTAGTTGATAATGGATATAAGATAATGATTGAGTTAGAAGAAAATTGGTACCGTCAGAATGATAAATATTTAGGGAATAAAGAATTCTTAGTACAAGATCCAGATGGTTATTTACTTAGATTTTCTGAAGATTTAGGGGTTAAAGATGAATGAATCTGCTAAAAAAATTGTATGTGCTAAATTGGATAGTTTAAGTAAAAGTAAATTTAGAAGTAGTTTTTATTTAAGAAAAAAGGAAAAAGATTATATTAGTAAAAATGGTATGGAAAAGATTAAGGATCATGCTTATGATTTTATAAGAATTAAGTTAGCTCCTGCTTTTCCTATTAATGATGGATCACAAACACCAATGAAGAATCATCCAGTATTTATTGCACAGCATGCAACTGCCACGTGTTGTAGAGGATGTTTAGAAAAGTGGCATAAGATTCCTAAGGGTAGGGAACTAACTGAAAATGAGATTAATTATATTGTTTATTTGATAATGGAATGGATAATTAGAAATAATAAGGAAGGTGCAAGTGATGGAAAACATTGATTATTATATTGAGCAATCTAGAAATATGAATAATACTAGTGATGGTGGGAGTGCTGCTTATCATTTTGAAGATGTTGTACTAGTTAAATATAGTATTCCTGTTAAATATGGTATTGCTAGACCTAACGAGGAACAAACAGCAGAAGCAGCAAATAGATTAAACGAAAAAGGAGTAAGAACACCAAAGCATCTAGCTATAAAAAGAGTAGTTGAAGGTAATGATAATATTTGTTATGTTTTGCAACAGAGAGCTCCTGGAAAATGCTTTTCTTATTATGCAGATATTGGTAAATTAGAACCTATTAGGCATTTAGCTAGACAAAAAGAATTATTAGAAGCACCGGATATTCATTATGAAAACTGGGTTAGTGATTTAATGATGATGCATAATATGGGATTGGAGTTAAAGTATAAAAATTTCTTTTATGATGTTAATGAAGGCTTTACTATTATAGATTTACTAGGTTATGATGAAAAAAATGTTGATGTTAATTCTTTGGATGAGATAGATAGATTAGTAAAGAACGCTTTTATTCCTTCATATTCTTCTCAACTGAGCCAGTATGGTAAAAATTCAACTCAAGAAGAAAAAGAGCAATCTTATATGTTAGCTAATATGATGAGATTAAGAATATTTAAAGCAATAAGAAAAATGGTACCTGATTTTCAAAGATTTGAGAAATGGATTCTTAGAACATTTCCAAATGATTACATTGAATTCTTTAAACAAAACGGAATGCAAATAGATGATTTATCTTTATCTGAAGAGGAATATAAGCAGTTTGAAGAATTTATTGAAATAATATTGGATAGATGTATGAAAGATATTCAAAGTGGTAAGATAAAGTATTGGGAAGTAGCTGTTAATAAAATAAGAAATTATAATATTAGTTATTGCTTAAATGAAGCTTGGAGAGTTCATAGAGATAATTCTATTAATTTAGAAGACTATGAAGATGATTATGATTATAGAAGTGATTCGGATCATAGTTTAGAAAAAATTATGATTGAAAGATTTAATATTATGTTAGAAAATGCATCTTTAGTTAGTGATAATCCTAATGTGTTACAAGCTAAAGAAGATATGGATGCAACCTTAGAAAAGAGAAAGAAAAACTTGTTTTAAGTTAAAACCAACTGATTGTTGGTTTTTTTGATAAAAGTGTTATAAAATACTCTTATATTATTTGACTTATTAATAAAAAAACAATATAATACACGGCATGGGGGGATATTCGTGGATAATACAGATTATAATTTATACAAAATATTTTTATACTTATATGAACAAAAAAGTATTTCTAAAACTGCTAGTTTACTTTATGTGTCACAACCAGCAATTAGTTATAGTTTGAAGGAATTAGAAAATCAGTTGGGGTATACTTTATTTTATAGAAATTCTAAAGGTATAGAACCAACAATGGAAGCTAAAGAGTTATATTCTTATGTTTCGACAGCATTTAATATTATGAAATCTGGAGAAGAACATATTAGAAATTTAAATAGTCTTAATATAGGGTGTATTAAAATTGGAACACCATCACAAATTGGAGTCTTTTATTTGGCTTCTTTTATTGCTGATTTTAGGAAGTTGTATCCTGGTATAAGATTTGAAATAATATGTAAGCCTACTACTGATATGGTAGAGATGTTGGAAACAAGAAAAATTGATTTGATAATTGGTACTTTACCTATTATAACTACGAAAAAAAATGTTAAGAAAATTACTTTGTCTAAATTACATAATTGCTTTGCTTATAGTAAAAAGTATTTTTCAGATATTAAACTTGATAAATTTGATGATTTAAAACAATTTCCACTAGTATTACCAAGTGCTACTTCTTCAATACGAGGTAAGTTAAATGAATTTATGGAATCTATGAATATTCAGTTATATCCTGTATTTGAAAGCTGGACAACTGAAATGATGATTGAGATGGTTAGACGTGGTGTTGGTGTTGGTTATTTTGTAAAAAATGTTATTGAAATGCAATTAGATAAAGATGAATTTGAAATGGTAACATTTGATGATTCTCTTCCAGTTGTTGATGTTTGTGCTGTTTATGTAGATGATTTTTTAACAACTGCTTTAAAGAAATTTATTGAATTTATGACAACAAGTAAAAGTAATGATTTTTAAAAAAATATTAATTAATCTTTGGGGGAAATGTTTATGAAGATTGGAATTACTGGTAATAGTGAACTTGGCAAACAAAAACTATCTACATTTTTTGAAAATAATTATTCTTTTTCTTATATTGATGTAGATAGTATGTTTAAGGAAATTATAAAGAAACATAAATATATGAAGAAAATTAATAGTGGCGATTGGAAAAAAGATCCAACGTTACTTATTGAAGTTAAAAATGAATTAGAAGCTAAATTAAAAAAGAGATTATCTAAAATAGCTGAAGATGAAACTGTTGTTATAGATTATTCGTTACTTGAAGATACATATATGTTTGATAATGTTGATGTGGTTTTAAAAGTTACCGGAGATGTTGTTTCTAATACTGATGATGATATTGGTTTGATGATTAAACATCGTGCTAATAGTATGGATGGTATTTATCTTTCTTCTAATTATCATTTTACAATTGATTTAGCAAGTGATTGGGAGAAAGATTTAACAGAGTTTATAGATTATAATATTTTTGGAAAAGATAAAGTGACTGTTGTAATACCTGTTTTTAATACATTAGAGTATTTATCTAGATGTATTAATAGTATTAAAAATCAAACTTATCAAAATATTGAAATACTAATAATTAATGATGGATCAACAGATGAATCAAAAAGAATGTGTGAATTAATTGCTAGGCAAGATAAAAGAATAAGAGTTATTAATCAAAATAATAAAGGTTTAGCAGCAGCAAGAAATGTTGGAATTGAGCAGTCGTCAGGAGAATATATTTGTTTTATAGATTCTGATGATTATATTGAAAATTCGATGATTGAAACATTGCTTAAAAATATACAAAAATCTAATGCAGATGTTTGTGAATGTAGCTTTTTTATTCATATGAAGAATGGTTCTGTAAAGGATGTTACTTGTGAACAAAAAGGAGTTACAATTGTTTCTGGACAACTTGATTTGATAAACGCTTATTCTGATGCAACTATACTTATTCCAGCATGGGATAAAATATATCGTAAATCATCTATTTTAGATATGCAATTTGATAAAGGATGTTTTAAAGAAGATGCAGACTATATATATAGGCTTTGTATGGCTGGTAAAAAATTTGCTTTAGTTCCTCAACCTTTTTATCATTATGTTAAGAGAAAATCTTCTTCATTAACTAGTGATAAAATATCAGAAAGATTATTTACACTTAAGGATTGGGGGTATCAAGCTTATAATGAGGTTTTATCTAGAGGAGAAGAATATAGAGATGCTGCTGAAAGAATTCTTTATAATAGTTTGGTTCATATACTTAGAAATTTTATGAGAGATTATAAAAATGGGGTATTAGAACAAGATGAGTATAAGGAAGAAATACAATCTGTAGTTAATGATATTATTAATTTGTTATTACATGCAAAAGATGTTGGGAAGTTTAGAAAATTAAGTGAGGTATTGGAAATTATTAATGAGCTTTTAGATGCTAATGTCCTTGATAAAGGTGCAATGCCTTCTATTGATATTCCATGTGTTGGAATATTGTGGAATTCTTTGAATCAAGAATTGATGGAAGAGGCGTTGTCGGTTATTAAGGAATATGCCAAAGTAACAGATGTGTATTCTGTTGATTTAGGAGAACAATATAGAAGTTTTATAAATGAAATATATTTATATAATCATGAGTTTGAGGGTATTCCAGTTCTTAAGGCAGGTTCTTTGATAGATAAATATGATTCTAATACTATAATGATATTAAATATGATAGTAAGGGTATCTAATTATATATATTTTAATAAAACTAAGGGATTTATGTTTGAAGAAATTGCTAAATTAAAGACTTTAATTAGAAAAACATTTAAGACTAAAATAAGAGATTATGCATATGATAATATATTTCATTTAACAGTAGATGATGATGAACATGAATTTACTGAAGATATATGTAAGAAATATGTAAAAGAATATAGAGGTAGTAGTAATGAGTAAAGAAGGTTCTTCAAAGAATTATCAAAGTCTATCTAAGATAAAAGAAATGTATGAATTTCATTTTAAAAAAGATTCAACTAATTTAATGATAAAAAAGCTAAGTGGTGGATTAAAAAATGCAGTTTATTTATTGGAAAATGGTGATGAAAAAATCGTTTTAAAGATTTCGCCAGTAGATGAAACGAAAATGATTTCAGCTGATAGGGGAATATTTTGGTGGGAAGCAAAAATGTTAGAAAAAATGGAGAAAATGAATTTCCCTGCACCAAGATTATTAGCTTATGATGATACTCATTTAATATGTGATTCTTCATATATCTTTATGTCATATGTTGATGGAAGAAATTATTTGGAAGAAAAAGAAAAAGGGGTATTAAGTAAAGAGGAAATTTCTAATATTGAGCATGAATTAGGTGTTTTAAGTAAAAAAATTACTAATATAAAAGGAGATAATTTTTTCTTTCCAAGTCAGCCAAATAAGAAATTTAAAGATAATTATGAATTTGTTTTAAATATGTTTCAACTATTACTAAATGATGCTATAACATATGGAGTAGACTTAAGTGATGAAGTTTATTCAACTATACTTGGTATTATTCATTCTAAGAAAGAATCTTTAAATAATATAGAGGGTGTTTCTTTGACACATACAGATATATGGGATGGTAATGTTTTAGTAAAAAATGGTAAAGTAACAGGTATTGTTGATTTTGCTGATGTATATTTTTGCGATGAGATATTAACATTTTATTTTCATACAATAGATGGTATTACTAGTGAATATTTTTTGGATGGTTATGGTAAAACACTTTCTTATGATGAAAAAATTAGAATTGAAATATATAGAATGTATGTTATTTTAAAAATGATTGTTGATTGTAAGTTGAAACAATATGGAAGATTTGATTGGATGTATAAAAATCTTGATGTTAGAATGAAAGAATTAACAAAATAAAGATAATTAATGATATTTTATGTTACAATAAGTTAGAAAGAGAGTGTTTATTATGAAAGAATATAAACAATTGGGAGCTTATGGTTTGGTTTTAGATAACGATAAAATCTTATTAATTAAAAAGTTCGGTGGTCCATATGATGGTAAACTTGATTTACCTGGTGGAACAATAGAATTTTGTGAAAGGCCTAATGAAGCTTTAGTTAGGGAGCTTAAAGAAGAAGTTGGAATAGATGTTATTTCTTATGATTTGTTTGATGCTGATTCTGTATCTTTTGAGTGGCAGTTTAAAGAAGATGTTTTAGTTAAAGTTCATCATACAGGAATTTTTTATAAGGTATTTGATTATAAAAATGAAATTAAGAATGATGTTAATGTTGATGAAGTTAATGATGATTCATTAGGAGCAGATTTTTATGAGATTTCTAAATTAAATAAAAGTATGTTGTCAAATATAGCAATTTTAGAGTTAGAAAAGTTAGGATATAACTTAGATGAAGTACAAGACTTAAATTAAGTCTTGTTTTTTGTGGTTTTTTCTTTTATATGATATTATATATGTTATAAAAGGTATTTATGTATGGTATCAAAAATTAGTCTTTGACTTATAGTAATTTGAAATTTAATATATAAACATTGAAGGAGTTGATTGTCTTGGAGAATGATGTTATTAAGGTATTTAGAGATTCTGATTTTGGAATTGATGTATTAGAAAGTAAAGATACTAAGTTAAGAAAAATAGTAAAAGGTATTATAATTGATAAGAGTGGTTCAGTTGCCTTATTTAATAAGAGGGTTGAGAATGATTATAGTTTGCCTGGTGGGGCAATTGCAGAAGGAGATAAACCAGAAATTGCTTTTTTAAGAGAAATAAAAAGGAAATTTGGCTGTGATGTTGAAGTTATTAGAGAATTAGGTGTAATTGAGGAACATATGGGACAAGATGATATTATACAGAAGACTTATGTTTTTGTAGGTAGAGTCTTAGAAAAAGGTAAAATAGATTATTGTAATCAAGAATTAGATGAATTTGGTAAAGTTTTATGGGTTGCACCAGAAGAAGCTTTAAAAATAATGAGTGATTATAAAAAAGAAGTTGATAATGGTGAAATCGAAAATCTTTATCATGTAAAGTATTCTGTATATAGAGATGAATTTATTGTTAGATATTATTTAATAAATTTTGTTTATTAAGATAAAATTAAAAGATTAGTGAACTAATCTTTTTTGTTTGATATAATTAAATAGTGGTGATTATATGACATTAATTGATTATGTAAAGAAAAATGGTGATTTAACTTTTTTTGAAGAGAAATTTAATGAAGTTGATGCTGCTGTTTTATCTGCTATTGCTTATGTTGATTTGACTTTGGTTTTTAAGGATGGGAATATTGTATTACCTCTTGGAAGTGCATTAGAACTATTTTTGGCTAAAAATGATTTAAAAAAATTTATTAAAAATGGTCTTGTTCAAAAGGATGTTATTAAATTAGTACGAATTATAAAAGATAAAATAAGATACCGTAATATTTCTCTTTCTAATTATGTTTATGATGTTACTTTTGATAAACAATTTTCTGCTTTAACTTTTAAACTACCAACAGGTGAAAAAGTTATAGCATTTGAAGGAACAGATAATAATCTAGTTGGTTGGGAAGAAGATTTTGCAATGATTTATAAATTTCCTGTACCTGCTGATAAAGATGCAATATCTTATATTAATGAAAATGTAAGTTTATTTGATAAGAGTGTTATTGTAGTAGGTCATTCAAAAGGTGGTCATTTAGCAATGACTGCAGCTGCTTTTTCTCGATGGTATGTTAAATTAAAAATAAAAGGTGTTTATAATCTTGATGGTCCAGGATTTAGATATAATGAAATAAAATCTAGAGGATTTAATAGTATTAAGAATAAATTACATTATATTGTTCCTAATTATTCTTTATTTGGTTTATTGTTAAGACATCCTGATAATATTAGATCGATAAAGAGTATTAGAAAAGATATTTTAGCTCATTCTGTATTTACATGGGCTATTAATGATAGCAGTTTTGTAGATGAACCATTAAGTAGAATATCTAAGAATTTAGATAAAAGTATTGTTATGTGGTTAGAACAACATGATGATGTTGAGAGAGAAAAACTAGTAAAAGATGTTTTTAAATGCTTTAGAAAAGCGGGAGTAAATAGTTTGTTGGATATAACTAGAATTAAAGTGTTTTTATCTTTGTTAAAAAATCTTGATGGATTAGATGATAGTACTAAGAAATTACTTAATGATTTTGTAAAGTATAATGTCGAATTTCATATAGCTAATAAAAATGATGATATTGTTATAAGTTAAAAAGACTTTGGATAAAGTCTTTTTAATTGTATTCATCTTCAATATTACCTACAATTTCTTCAATTGCATCTTCCATTGTAAGGATTCCTATAAATTCATTCTTATCTAATATAATTGAAAAAGTTTCGTGTTTTTCTTGCATGATTCGAAATATATCATCAATTTTTTCATTTTTATTGAATTTTAGTACTGGTCTTATTAATTCATTTAACGAAACTTTTTTTTGAGTTTGATGTAAATAAATGAAATCTTTGATGTTTATAAAACCAATTACTTTATTGTTATTTAAGACTGGAAATCTTGTATAATTTGAAGATTTTATTTTTCTTATTAGTTCTTGCATTGTATCATTTGTATCTAAAGTTACTACTTGATTTTTTGGTGTCATTATTTTGTTGGCTGTTTTATCGTTAAACTTAAATATATTTAGAATATATTCTTTCTCTTTTTCTTCAAGAATACCTTCACGACTTCCTGTAATAATCATTTTTTTTATATCATTTTCTGTTAGAGAATCATCTCTTTCTTTTATTTTTAATAATTTGCATATTATTTCTGTTGATTTTGTTAGCAGTATTATTAGTGGATTTGCAATTATGGAAATAGCACTAATAAAATCTATAGTTATCGTTGCTAGTTTATATGGATAAGCTAAACCAATTTTTTTAGGTACGAGTTCACCGAAAATTAACGTAAAATATGATAGTATTAATGTTATAATTATCATTAAGAAGTTTTCTGTAAAAGCATCATTTATTAAAAAGAAACCATAATCTATTAATAAATCTGTAAATGAATCTGCCGCAAATGCTGAAGCGAGAAATCCAGCAAATGTAATACCTATTTGAATGGTTGATAAAAACTTATTTTCATTTTCTAACATGTTTGTAATTTTTTTTGATTTTTTATCTTTTTTTCTAGAAATACTATATTTGTCTAAAGATATATAAGCTATTTCGCTAGCGGATAGTATTCCGTTTATACCAACAAGAATTATTAAAACTATTATTCTTATTATCATTATTATCACCAGTAATAGTATATCATGTTTTTTGGAGAGATATTTATTAAAAAAATATTAATGTGTTATAATCATAATATTGGATGTGATTTAAATGGTTTTAGATGATACTTTTAGGTATTTAGTAGGAGCTTATTATGGAATAAGTGAAATGGATGAATACGATTTAAAAGAGTATGTTTTAAAGGATATAGAAGAATATATAAGAAGTTTTGTAAAACAAAATTCGATAAAAAACTTTAATTATAAAGAGGAAGCTAATAGGGTTATGTGTGATAGAGAATTGAAAACTAAATTACAAGATAGTTTGATAGTTTTACCTAAAGTTAATGCAAGTACTGAATTGATATTATTAGTAAAAGAAAGATTGAAAAGAATAAGAGAGGAAGAAATAGAAAAACTTTAAAAAGTAATTGACATATAATATTATTAGTTATATAATAAAGTTACTTAATAGTAAAGTGTGGAAGCTAAATATGGCAACTTCTTATCTTTATTGTTTAGGAGTTTACTTATTAGTACGCTGGTAAGTGAGCTACTGTGAATATATTTAATTTTTCTTTTCTATTTAGTTCTATTGGTTATTTGAATAAAATGATCAATAGGATTATTGCTAATACAATGATTGAAAGATATCTTTGTATGATGCGCTTAGAATAAGAAATTTGGAATGTGTTCGGCAGTTTTGATTTGTTAGTAGTTTTGATATATCTTGTTTGAGTTAACTATTTGTTACTTATGTTCACTTAGTGGTATTCTTTCAAGATATATCATATTTAAAACTTCTACGATTTAATCATTGAGCTATTAAGTAGTACGTACAGTGGAGATTAGTTTTTTAATTCAATGAGCGCTATTATCGCATAGCCTGTCAGCTTAGTCGAGATAGTGTGGTCTTCACAAAAAAGCACTTTGGTGACAGCCTTTGTGCTTTTTTTATGTTTTAATAACTATTGTTGTTTGATATAATGTTTAGAGAATATGGTGATATTATGAAGAATAGAACAAATATAATACTAGGAATTATTAGTTATGTTATTTCTTTGGTGTTACTTGTTATTTATTTTATTTTTGAATTTTCGGTTTTAAGTTTAACTTCACCAATTATTAGAGTTGTTGTTTTGCTTTTTATAGTTATTTTTACGTATATTGGAAGTAAATTTATTAATTATAAAAAAATTTATAAATTAAATTTTCTTATTTGGTTTGTATTGTATATTATTATGTTGCTTAATTTAACTTTATTTGATAAATATTTTGGTAGGGAAGGTGTATCTATATATTTAATTAATTTGAATTATTTTGAAGAATATTTTAAGAGTTCTTTTAATATTATTCCTTTTTCTACGATAAATAATTATTTGCTAGCTTTGAGAAATGGTAATTTAGCTGTTGGTGATTTTATTTACAATATTTTTGGTAATGTGTTAGCTTTTTGTCCTTTTGCTTTATTCTTACCTAGAATTTTTAAGTCTACTGATGAAAAATGGTACAATTATTTTATTAGTGTTAGTATAATAATATTGATTATTGAAATGATACAGTTTCTAGCTTTAATTGGTTCTTTTGATGTTGATGACTATATTTTAAATATTCTAGGGAGTATGATTTTTTATTTTATTTTGAAAATTAAATGTATAAAGAAGTTTTTGGATAATATTTTAAATATATCTAATTAATATGATATAATTATTTAGGAGATGGATATATGAGAAATGATGAATTTAAAAATAAAATAGTTCTTATAACTTATGCTGTTGTTTTATTTGTTTTACTTATGAATTACCAATGGGTTATAGGTTTTTTAAGTTTACTTGGTAAAATATTACTTCCTTTTATTATCGGTGCTATTATTGCTTTTATACTTAATGTAATTATGAAAGAAATAGAAGAAAAGTTATTAGTGAAAGTAAAAAAAGGAAAAAGACCTATTAGTGTTGTTTTATCTTTGGTGGCTGTGTTTGGCTTTATTATAATTTTATTGTTTATTTTGATTCCGCAATTAAAAAATGCGGGTATGATATTTGTAGATAATATTCCAGAATATCAAGAAAATGTGGTTAGATTAGGTGAGAAGATTGGTCTTTCTGAAGAACAACTTGCTATTATTGATTTAGAAGATAATAGATTTATGGAAGAAATATCTAATTTAGTCAAAGATAATTCAGAATTGTTGATAAATATTTCATTTGGTTTTGTAAATTCTGTTGTCACTGTTATATGTAATTTCTTTGTCGGTTTAGTATTTGCTATTTATGTTTTAATTGACAAAGAAAATTTATGTAGGCAATTAAAAAAATTATTGAATAAAGTTTGTAGTAAGAAGGTTTATGAAAAAACTTTGGAAATAGTTAGGCTTTCTAATGTAACATTTTTTAATTTTGTTAAGGTACAAGGGCTAGAAGCTTGCATATTGGGATTGTTATGTGTATTAGGTATGCTTTTGTTAAGGTTACCGTATGCAGCTACTATAGGAGTTATGGTTGGGTTTACAGCGTTAATTCCAATTTTTGGAGCATTTATTGGATGTATTATTGGGGCATTTTTAATATTTATGATCAGTCCTTTTAAAGCTCTAATATTCGTTGTGTTCTTTTTGATATTACAGCAAATAGAAGGTAATTTAATTTATCCTAAAGTAGTTGGAGGAAAAATTGGTTTACCTAGCATTTGGGTTTTAGTAGCAGTTATGATAGGTGGTTCTGTTGGTGGTGTATTTGGTATGTTATTAGGGGTTCCTGTTGTGTCTATTATTTATAGTTTACTTAGAACTTATGTGAATGCTAAATAAAAGGAAATATTTTTATTTCTTTTTTTTATTAAAAAAAATTGTATAATTTATTTATAGTAAGATAATAGGTGGTTCTATGGATGATAAAGAAAAAACTTCATGATAAAATTGTAGAATTTTGGCTAAAAATGTTGATAATATTTCTCTAGAAAAATCTATATCAATACTTGAAGAAATTAAAGATGGATACTATATAGCGAGATGTTTAAGCTTTTTTCCTAAGGAAATTAGAATAAAATATATTGATAAAGTAGGAGAAGATTGGTATGTTGCTGTTTGCTGTGATGGTAAGATTAAAAAGTATATAATGAATAATTCTAATAATAAAGAAAAAGCTTTAGAAGAAGTTCAACAAGCTTTAGAATCTATAAAGATATATATAAATGAAAATAAGGTTATTTCATATAATGGTATTAGTGGTAATATTAAGGGAATTGATGGTAAAACTTATTTATTATTGAATAAAAATGTAATTGATAAATGCTTGGTTATTTCAGATAATGTTCAATTTGAAACAGAAGAATTTGTTACTGATGAAGTTGATGTTGAAATAGCGAGATTTGTAAAAGTCTTAAGAAAAGAAAATAATAGAATAAAATAAGAACTAGAAGAATTAGGGTTCACTTTATTCTAGTTCTTTTGTTTTTATTTTAAATAATGTATAATGATAATGATAGAGGTGAAGATGTGAAGAAAAAGGTTGTTTTGGGTATTCTTATCTTTTTTTCTCTTTTATTTATAGTTGGATGCGATGGAGAAGATAAAAAAATAAGCGATAATGATGTTAGTACTAGAGAATTAACTTTAAATGAAAAGGACTATTTACTTAGCATTATAGAAAAAATAAAATATATGGATTACTATAATAAAGATATTGTTATTAGGGATTTGACTAATCAAGAAATCTTAAGACTTTCTTATGAGATTTTAGCTTTAGATGGAAATACTGTTTCTGGTAAATTATCATTTGATGAACTTGAGAAGGTAGCATTTAGTTATTTTGATTTTAGTTTGGAACCTGAAAATTTAATTTGTGACACACATTATAATATTCAAGATGGTAGTGGTTCAGATATAATGATTTATAATATAGATACTGGAATTTATACTAATAATGATAAACATTTAGGTCACGGAAGTGGGGGACTTCGAACGGAAGTTTATAATAATTTTGTTTCTGGATATGAAAGTGATGGTATATATACTATTGTTGTTAATAAAATTTTTTCTGAGGTATTAGGAGATACTTCGGGAAGAGAAAAGAAGTATTATGCAACGTATGGAGATGCTTTTAATTATAGGAATGAATTGTTTAAAGCTAGTATGGTAGATGTAAATAAATTTTCTTTATATAAGGATAGTTTGGTTGAGTATACTTATAAGTTTGTTTTGAAAAATGATAATTATGTTTTAGTTAGTTATAAGATAAATTAAAAAGAAGCTTTTTTAAGCTTCTTTTGTTTTTTTTGTTCCTTTTAATTTTGTTTTTTCTTTTAGCCAATTTTTACCATCAACTATTCTTGATACTAGCATAGAAGATGATGTATCTCCTACAACATTTAACATTGTAGCGGGTGGATCTATTATTGTTGCGATTATTGTTAATATAGGAAGTGCTCCAGCAGGGAAGCCCATCATTGTAATAATCATCATTTCTGATATTGTTCCGCCACCTACAGGAACAGCCGTTACTAATAAGTTAGCTATTAGAGCAACTCCAATTACTTTGGCAATACCGCTAATAGATGTAACATCTGCACCGAATAGATATACTAAGAACATTATTTTAAATACTGAACCTATAACTGATCCATCTTTATGAAAACTTGTTCCTAATGGTATAGTTGTTTCTGCTATATCATCAGATACTCCAATTGCTTTAGTACATTTTATATTTACTGGTATTGATGCTGCTGATGAACATGTTGAGATTGATGTTGCTGTTGCAGGTAGTACATTTTTCCAAAAAGTCTTAACTCCATCTTTTCCAGCAGCAATAAATGCATATAGTGTATAAATAATGAAGTAGAATAATATCGCTACAATAGTATATATTATAAATGTTTTTAGATATCCTGTTGCAATACTAGCTCCAAATGTTCCTATTAATGATGCAAAGTAGCATCCTAATCCAATTGGAGCATATAAGAAGATAAAATCTACTAATTTTAGAACAACTTTGTTAGCTGATTCTAATACTTTTAATACTGGTTCAGCTTCGGTTCCAATTTTTGATATTGCTAATCCAACTAGAATAGAAATGATTACTAGTGGAATTATGTTATCTTTCGAAAGGATGTTTACGAAGTCACCGGTACTAATTGCTTGGACTGTTCTTTCTAATATATTTAGTTCTACTTTTTCTGCTTCTTCACTTGTAGATAGTGTTTCTACTATTGCTTTTGAATCTTCGGTATTTACTAATTCAAAAGTAAAGGTAGTTACTAATCCAATAATTACTGATACTAGAGTAGTTATTATAAATACTCCAAATATAGTAGTTATTACTTTACCTAATCTTTTAGGTTGTTTTATTTTGGCAATTGATGTTGTTATTGTCAAGAATATTAATGGAACAATGATTACGAACATTAAGTTCATAAATAAGTCACCGAATGGACTTAATATAGCGGTTTTTTCGCCATATACTAATCCAACTATGGCTCCTATTATTAGAGCTATTAGAAGGATTATTGTCTGTTTATAATTAGACCAAATTTTTTTCATAGTCTGCCTCCTTAATAAAATATTATTCTTAATTTGTGTAAATATAAAGCGACAATAATCCACACTTGTTGATTTACATATGAGTATAATCCACATATAATATTATTAAGTGGTGATTTTATGAAGAAAAATTATATAAAGATGAATAATAATGATGAACATTTAAGTTTAGGGAATTTATTTAGAATTATTAAAGATAGTTCTAAGAATAAAACTTCTGCTTTACAAAGTGAATTATTTTGTATTTTGTTTGATTTAGAGAGTATTAATGATACTACAGTTAATAATTATTGTGTTGGTTGTAGGAGTATAGGTTCTGAATATAAACAAATATTTTTAAACAAAGAAAAACGATATAATAAAAATGATTTAGAGTTTGCAGGTAACATAATAGGATTACTTAGTATAGTGGATGGTATTGTATATACTTCTATTAATGATAAGATAAATTTTATTAATAATAATGATAGTGCTAAAAGTATTGCTAGTAAGTTATATAATTTAGCGAAAAATGATAAACAAATATTAAAGGAGTTTTCTAATAAATTATATATATTAATTAATAATAATAGTATATATGAGTGTTTAGTTGAGGAATTGTTATTTATTGTTTTATATAAGAAACAGCCTGTTTATGAAGATGAATTGAAAGTAGAAGTATTTGAAAATGTTTTGAATGATACTAGTATTAGTTCTATTGATTTACAAGAATATTTATCTTTGAAATTAAGAGAAGGTATCAATTATGATTATTCTATGAAGAAATTAGCTGATAAAGGAAATGCTTATGCTAATTTTGAAATTGGTAGTAATGAGTATTACGGCTTTTTTGCGGGATATCCTAGATATAGTGTTGCTTTTTCTTATTTAGATAGAGCTGCTTCTTTAGATCATGCAAGTGCTAATTATATGATTGGAAATATGTATATTAGAAAGTTATTAGGAAGTGGTAGTAAAGAAGAATTAGAGAAAGGCTATAAATATTTAGAAAAGTCTTTTCAATTAGGCAATGTTGCGGCTTCTAATTTAATTGGAAATATGTATTATGAAGGAATTTATCCATTAGAAAAAAATATTGATAAAGCTATAGAGTATTATAAAATTGCTTTAGATAATAATTATGCTTATGCAATGAATAATATGGGGAAAATAAAAGAAGAACAGGGTTTATTAAAGGAAGCTTATGATTATTATAAGATGTCTGCTGATTTAGGAGAAAGCTGGGCTTGTAATAAAATGGGAGAATACTATAGAGTAATTAATAGGGATATGAAAAAAGCATATTATTATTATAATAGATCTTTAGATAGTAATTGCCGTGTTGTATGTTATTATGCTTATTATAATTTAGCTATTTATTTTTATAAAAATGGTTATGACACTATTAATAGAGATTTAAATAAATATATTAATTATTTAGAATTAGCTAGTTCTAATGGTGTTTTGATGGCTACAATGGAGCTATTTTATTATTATTGTGATGAATATTTAATTAAAAAAGATGAATATGATAAGAAAAAGATTTATTATTATAAGGAGTGTATAGAAGCTAATAAGGGATATACTGATGAATTAAGAGTTGATATTGAAAATAAATTAAAAGATATTGTTTTGAAAAATGGAATAAATATTGATTGTATAGTTGAAGTCAATTAAGTATATTTTGATATTTAATATTGATATAATTAGATTTGTAAGGTAGTGATTATATGGAGAGTGTTTATATACATATTCCTTTTTGTAAAAGTATTTGTAGTTATTGTGATTTTTGTAAGGTATTGTTACATGGTCCTTGGGTTACACAATATTTAAATGCTTTGTTGCTTGAAATTCAAGATAAGTATATGGATGAAGAGATTAAAACTATTTATATTGGGGGAGGTACACCTTCTTCTTTAAGTACCAAAGATTTAAAGTATTTGTTTGAAATTATTAGTAAGTTTAAATTAGCTTCTGATTATGAATTTTCGTTTGAGTGTAATTTAAATGATATTAATGAAGAATTACTTGATATATTAAAATCAAATGGGGTTAATAGGTTAAGTATAGGAGTAGAATCTTTTAATCAGGATAAGCTCGAATTTATGGAAAGAAATCATACTTTTACACAAGCTCAAGAAGTAATTAAATTAGCACGTTTGTATGGATTTAATAATATTAATTTAGATTTGATGTATGGAATACCTGGTGAAAGTTTAAAAGATTTAAAGAAAGACTTGGATTTAATTTTAAAATTAAATCCTGATCACATAAGTACTTATTCTTTGATTGTTGAAGATAATACTAAAGTTGGAAATGCTGGGGTTATTCCTATTCCGGAAGAGTTAGATGCTTCAATGTATGAAGAAATATGTAATGTATTAGATGATAATGGTTATGAACATTATGAAGTATCTAATTTTGCTAAAGAAGGTAAAATGAGTAAACATAATTTAACTTATTGGAATAATGAAGAATACTATGGATTTGGGTTAGGTGCTTCTGGGTATATTCATGGAGTTAGATATGAAAATACAAGAAGTATTACAAAGTATTTTAAGGGAGAGTATTTAAAGAGTGAAGAGATACTGAGTAAAGATGATAAAATGTATAATGAACTTATGTTAGGTTTTAGAAAGATGAAAGGTATTAATTTAAGAGAATTTTATAAGAAGTACGAAGTTAATATGCAAGAAGTATTTGATTTATCTTCTTTACTTAAAGAAAAAGAGTTAATTGTTGATGGAGAATATATTTATATAAATCCTGATTATATTTATGTGATGAATGAGATATTGATTAAGATATTATAGATAGGTGAAGAAGTAATTAATTGAAAGATAATAATAAATTATCTTTTTTTATTTGTATATATAAAAGTATGATATAATTTAGTTAATCTAGAAAGGTGAATGATATGAATAAAAAAGATTTGGAAACTACTAAGCCAATTAAAATATTGAGTGATTTAGCTGATAGTCGTTCAAATAGATATGATAAAGTCAATCAAGAAGTTACTAGAAGTGAAAAATACGAAGATATATTAATAGAAGAAGAAGCTAAAGAACAAGAAGAAATCGCTGAAGAAGCACTAGCTGAAAAAAATATTGCATTAGCAGAGGAATTATTATCACAAGAAAATGTAGAAGGTGCTGAAGTTCCTAAAGATAGTAAGGAATTAAATAAAAAAAGTTCAAAAGTAGATGACGAAGATGATGAAATAACTGAGGATGATGGTTTGACTGGTAAATTGATTGTTAAATGGAGGCAATTACCTAAGAAGAAAAAGAATCTTATTATTGTTGGTGTTATTGTTGGATTATTATTATTGATTGCATTAATAGTATTTTTAATATTAATGTTAACTAGTAAAGAAGAAAAACCTGTTGATGATGGTAATAATGTAGTGGAAGAAGAAATTCCTGTAGTAGTGGATAATTTTTATTATAAGGATGGGAAACTTTATTTTCTTAAAGATGATGATTCTGAATTAGGTAGTTATGAATGTACTAATAAGGATGATAAGCTTTGTTATGTTGATACTAATTTAAATAGAGATGACTTTGATATAGTAAAATTAGAAGCTGCAGATGGAAGTTCGAAGAGTCAAAGATTACCTATTTATGATGAAAATTATGTTTTTGTTTTTGATAATAAAGATGAAAATAGTAATGAGATAGTTTTATATTCTATAAAAGAAAATAAGGAGATTGCTAGATATTTAGATGTTAAAGCATATAATGATAATTATGTTATTGTTAAGAATAAAGATGAACAGTATGGCTTGATTCAAATTAGTGGTGATATTAAGGAAGTAATTAAGCCACAATATTCTTATTTGGGAATGATTGAGGGAGAAAATAATCTTATTGCTAAAAGTAAAAAAGGTTATGCTGTTATTAGCAAGAGTAATAAAGTGTTAAGTAGTTATTATGATTCTAAATTAAAAATTAAGAATTATAATGATAATTATGTAGTAACTTTAGTTGGTGATGATTATAGTGTTTATGATTATAAAGGAAATTTAGTTGATACTGGTTTTGAATTTATTACGATACTTAATAAGTATGTTGTTTTAATTGATAGTAAGAAATTATTTATTAAGGATGTTAATGGTACTAAATATACAGAAAGTGGTATTAAGTTATATAATAGTAATTATGTAAAAACTTATGTTTATGATGAAAATGATCAATTAACTAGTACTAAAGTAAGTTTTGAACTTAATATAAAAAGTGATAATATTGAAGTGGTAGTTTATCCTTCAAAAGGTGATGAGTCAACTTATTATCATTTAAGTATAGTTGAAGCTTTAGCTAATAATAAATATGATTATGTTAATTATTTTGATAAAAAGTTATATTTTTATAGTGATTCTTCTAAGAAAGAGTTAATAGGAGTTTATAGTTGTAATAATGAAAATAGTATAACTAAGAGTGATGATGAATATACTTCTTGTTTTGTAGCTGTTGATACGATTATGGAAGATAATGATATGATATCTGCTCTTGATTTAAAAAGAAAGAGTAGAATACCTATTATCAATAATCAATATGTGTTTATTAAAGATGGAAATAATACTATAAATTTATATAATTTGGTTGACAAGAATACAGAAGTAACTTATTTGAAAGTTAATACTATGAGTCCTAATAATGATAATAAGGTTACACATTATAATGGAAATTTAGAAGCTATTGTTCAAACAAAGTCTGGTAAGTATGGTGTTATATCTTTTGATGGTTCGAGTGTAAGTAAACTTCATTCTTTTGAGTATAATTCAATAGAAAAACTGGGTGACTATTATTTAGCGTTAGATACCTCTAGTCATTGGCGAGTATTGTATCATGGTAGTGAATCTGTTGGTTTTACTAATAAAGTAAGAGGTTATAATTCTAATAAAACGTATTTTAAAATATTGGATAATGGTAAGTACTATGTATATGATAAGAATGGAGATAAAGCTATTAGTGATAGCTATAGTTATGTAGAATTGTATGATAATTATTTTGCTGGAGTAAATAGTAGTAAGGAATTAACTATTTATGATTATGAAGGAAATGTATTAAGTAAAAAGGTTGTTACTGTTGGTAATTATAGTTATTATGGTACTGATAATCCGGCATTTACTATTAAGAAGAATGGTGATGATTTTATAGTTTCACTATGGGATGGTAGTAAATATAATGATATTAATGTATCTGAAGTTGAAGAAGATATAGATGTAGAGTAAAGAAAAAAATAAAAGAGCTGTTATAGTTCTTTTATTTTTCTATATAATAAGCATAGTATTCATCGAATGTTATTCCTTCTTGAAATATTTGGGTAGCAACTTTTTCTCCTACGTATCTGAAATGCCAGCTTTCAGTATTGTATCCAGTTAGATAGTCTTTTCCTTCGGGATATCTTAATATAAAACCATATTTGTGGCAATTATTTTTTAACCATTCGTATTCTTCTGATTTATCAAATGAGTTTTCAGAGTTATTTATATATGGATGTTCTAAGGATGTTAAATCGATTGATAAACCTGTTTGGTGTTCGGAGTGCCCTGGTCTTGCCGCATATGAATCAGCATATTTTAAACTTTTCTTTTTGTATTCGTTATATATTTCTTCTTGGTCTTTGTATGGACGATATGATGAATTGACCATTAAATGGACTCCTAATTCATTTTCAATGTCTTGTTTCATTATTTTAAAGTTTTCTATTACAATAGAAGCTGCTTTATTATTATCGTATGAGTATTGTAGGCTGATTGATTCAATATCATCTCTTTCATAGTTTTCTGGTAAGTAGTAAAATTTGTTTACTAGTATAAGATAATTATCTTCTATATTGGTAGGGTATGTTTCATTGTACCAACCGACATTGGCATGGACATTAACAATGGCGATAGTGTCTTCATATGATGTATCTTCATGATATGTTTTGTATTCGATGTATTTATCAAAGTTTTTTTCTAAATAATATTTTTGAGTAACGATGTTATAATATATTTCATTGTATTCATTATCGAGAATGAAGTTTAGTTTTTCTTCTGAAAGAATTTCAATTAGTTTTGTTGTTTCTTCTTTAGAGTATCCTATTTGTTCTATTTTATATTCATATGTTTTTTGATATTCAAATTCTTCATATAGTTTAATAGATTCTTTAATAGTGTATATTCCCATACCTAGAAAAAAGATAAAATATACAAGAAATTTTTTAAATTCATATCGTAAACGATATTTTTTCTTTTTCTTTCTTTTTTGTGCCAATGTTATCACATCTTTCTTTAATTAATTATATCAAACATATTTGAAAGTTAGTAAAAAATTAATAAAATTAGCAGAGTGGTATTGACATCTGCTAATTTATTGTTATAATATTATTAGCACTAAAAAAGAAAGAGTGCTAATGGTGGTGACGATATGGATAATAGACAAAAAGAACTACTTAAAGAGATAGTAGAGTCTTATATTAAAAATGTCAAACCAGTAGGTAGTCAAGCATTGTGTAAGAAGTTTAAATTATCTTCTGCAACTATTAGAAATGAAATGGCTACTTTAGAGAAACTGGGTTATGTCGAAAAAAATCATGTATCGAGTGGTCGTATTCCTTCAGAAAAAGGATACAAATATTATGTTGAAAATTTAATGAAACCAAAAGAACTTAATGGTGAAGAAATGTTGAAATTACAAACAATATTTCATAACCAACAATTGCAAGTAAGTGATGCAATTGCTAAGTGTATGGAGATTATTGCTGATATGACGAATTATACTAGTGTAGTATTAGGTACTCATTCTGCAGATAATACATTAAGACAAGTAAATATTATTCCACTTGATAATAATCAAGTAATCGCCTTGGTTTGTACTAACAAAGGTATTGTAGAAAATAAGAAGTTTAATATTCCTGAAACTATTTATATGGAAGAACTTGTTAAAACTTGTGAAATTATTAATAAGATGTTGGTTGGAACGCCAATTGATGAAGTTAGTCAAAGACTTGAGTTTGATATAAAGCCAATTATTAGTAAGACAATTAAACAATATGAAACTGTTTATGAAATCTTCTATGATGCTTTTAATGATTTTACAAAAAATAGTTCTAATGTCTTCTTTAGTGGAAAAACTAATATTTTAAAACAACCTGAATATGATAATATAGATGAGATAAAGAAGATAGTTAATAAATTAGAGGATGAATCTTTGGTTAGAAAAATCGAAGAAACTGGCGATGGTATTAATGTTTATATTGGAAAAGAGAATGAATTTGATCCAAATGTTACCATAATAAAAAGTAAGTATAAGATTAATGGCGAAGAGGGCACAATTGCAATCGTCGGTCCTAAACGTATGGAATATGATAGAGTAATTGGTTTGCTAGAATACATTAATGAAGAATTAAAAAATAAAGACAAATAGTTTATGTAAGCAATTTTTGGTTTACTATAAATTCTTTAATTATAGAAAAGAGATGAACTATGGAAAATAATAAAAATACTCCAGTAGAAGAAGTTAAAGAAGAAACTACTGAAGTAAAAGATGAAGTAGTTTCAGAAAATGTTGAGTCTTCTAAGAAAGTTGAAGAAAGTAATGCTGATGATGTAGTGGATAATAAAACTACTGAGGCTAAAGATGAAAAAAAGTCTTTCTTTAAGAAAAAAGAAGATTCAGAAAAGAAAAAACTACAAGAAGAAAATGCTCTCTTAAAGGATAAATATTTAAGAGTTAATGCAGAAATGCAAAATATGAGAAGAAGAATGGAAGAAGAAAAAACAAATCTTTTAAAATATGAAGGTGAAGATTTGATAAAAAGATTACTTCCAGTTATTGATAACTTTGAAAGAGCTATTACTATGGATGATACAAATTTAGAAGATGAATTAAGTAAGTTCTTGAGTGGATTTAAAATGATTTATGGTAATTTAAATAGTACTTTACAAAGTTATGAAGTAGTAGCAATGGATATTCTTAATAAACCTTTTGATCCAAATACGATGGAAGCTGTTATGGTAGAAGAGGTTCCTGATATGGAATCTAATATTGTAGTAGATGTATTACAAAAAGGTTATACTTATAAAGGTAAAGTAATTAGACATGCTATGGTAAAAGTAAGCAAATAAAAATTAGAAAGAGATGAAATATAATGGGAAAAATAATTGGTATAGATTTAGGTACAACAAATAGTTGTGTTGCTGTATTAGAAGGTGGAGAGCCAACAGTTATTACTAATCCAGAGGGTGGTAGAACAACTCCATCAGTCGTTGCTTTTAAAGGTGATGATGAATTAGTTGGTGAAACAGCTAAAAGACAAGCTGTTACAAATGTAGAAAATACAATTTCTTCTATTAAAAGGAAGATGGGTACTAAAGAAAAAGTATCTGCTAACGGAAAAAAATATACTCCAGAAGAAATTAGTGCAAAAATTTTAATGAAACTAAAAAGAGATGCAGAAGCTTATCTAGGTGAAAGTGTTACTGAAGCTGTAATTACTGTTCCTGCGTATTTTAATGATGCTCAAAGACAAGCTACTAAAAATGCAGGTAAAATTGCTGGTTTAGATGTTAAACGTATTATAAACGAACCTACTGCTGCGGCATTAGCTTATGGTATTGATAAACAAGAAGATGCACATACTGTATTAGTTTATGACTTAGGTGGAGGTACATTCGATGTATCAATCTTAGACTTAGGTGATGGTGTATTTGAAGTTAAATCAACATCTGGTAATAATAAATTAGGTGGTGATGACTTCGATCAAAGAGTAATGGATTATATCGTTAAAGATATTAAGAAAGAACATAAAGTTGATTTATCAGATGATAAAATGGCTATGCAACGTATTAAAGATGCTGCTGAAAAAGCTAAAAAAGATTTATCTGGTATGACTACTGCTCAAATATCTTTACCTTTCTTAGCTCAAGGTGAAGATGGTGTTATTAACTATGAAAAGGATTTAACTAGAGCTAAGTTTGAAGAACTAAATATGGATTTATTTGAAAGCACATTAGAACCTGTTAGAAAGGCTTTAAAAGATGCTAAGTTAACTGCTAAAGATATTGATAAAGTATTATTAGTTGGTGGTTCTACTCGTATTCCATATATTCAAGAATTAGTTAAGAAAGAATTAGGACAAGAACCAAGTAAAGGAATTAATCCTGATGAATGTGTGGCTCTTGGTGCTGCTATTCAAGGTGGTGTTTTAACTGGTGAAGTTAATGACTTAATATTACTTGATGTTACTCCATTATCATTAGGTATTGAAACATTAGGAAATGTTATGACTGTATTAATTCCTAGAAATACTACTATTCCAGCTAGTAAGAGTCAAGTATTCTCAACTGCAGCTGATAACCAACCTGCTGTAGATATTCATATCTTACAAGGTGAAAGACCTATGGTTCAAGATAATAAGACTTTAGGAAGATTCCAATTAGGTAATATTCCTCCAGCACCAAGAGGAGTTCCTCAAATTGAAGTTAAATTTGATATTGATGCTAATGGTATTGTTAATGTGTCTGCTAAAGATTTAGGAACTGGAAAAGAACAAAGTATTACAATTACTTCAAATACTAATTTAACCGATGAAGAAATTGATAAAATGATGAAAGAAGCTGAAGCTAATAAGGAAGCTGATGAAAAACGTAAAGAAGAAGCTGAAATTAGAAATGAAGCAGATTCAATGATTTTCCAAACAGAAAAAGCTATTAAGGATCTAGGAGATAAAGTTGATTCTAAAGATAAAGAGGAAGCTGAAGATAAGATAGCAGATCTTAAAAAAGCTTTAGATGGTGATGATATCGATGATATTAAGAAAGCTACTGAAGAATTAAAAGAAAAAGCTATGAGTTTGGCAACTAAAGTATATGAAGAAGCTGCTAAAGCAAATCAAGCTTCACAAGATTCTTCTGATTCAGAAGAAGATTCTAAACATGATAATGTTCAAGAAGCTAGTTACGAAGAAAAATAAAATTAAATATTATGGTATAAAAGTTCTAGGTGACTAGAACTTTTGGCCAATATATGGAGGAATCTTATGCAAAAGTATAATAATAGAAGTGAAGTTCCTGAAGAATTTAAATGGGATTTGACTCCGTTTTTTAAAAATGATGATGAATGGGAAGAGTGTTACAATAAAGTATCAGAATTGGCTTTAGAATTAAAAGAATATGTTGGATGTACTAAAGATGCTGATAAACTATATGAGTTTATGAATAAACAAATTGAAACTATAGCTTTATGGGAAGATTTATATGTATATGCTCATTTGGTAAATGATCAAGAATTAGGTGTATCAGAAAGTTTAGTAAGAAAAAGTAAAGCCGAAAATTTAGAAGCTATTATTATGGGGAATACTAGTTTTTTTGCTCCTGAATTATTGAAACTTGAGAAAAATGAGTATGAAAAATTATTTATTGATAATCCTAAATTGAATGAATATAGGGATGATTTAGATAAAACTTATAGAGAAAAAGAACATATACTTACTTCTAATGAAGAAAGAATAGTTACAGAGTTAGTTAATTCTATGAATCATTTTGATGATATGTCATCTAATTTATTAAATAATCAACATGATTATGGAAAAGTAAAGTTAGATAACGGAGAAGTAGTTACAATAGCTGTAAATAATTATCGTTCTTTAATGAGAAATAAGGATGTTAATGTTAGAAAGAAAGTTTATAAATTATTTAATAAAAAGCTAGCTCAATATAGTGATAGTAATGCAATGTATTTGAATAGTTATGTTAGTATGAATGAAACAATAGCTAAAATTAGACATTTTAAAAGTGCTTGGGATAGTAAATTGTTTAGTATTAATATGAGTGATAAAGTATTTAAAACATTGGTTAAGACAACTGAAAGTAATTTAGATTCTTTGCATAGATATTATGAGTTAAAAAAGAATGTGTTGGGATTAGATGTTTTACATAGATATGATTTATCTTTAGAAATGATTAAATCTAATAGAGAATATTCTATACCTGAGGCCCAACAATTAGTTAGAAATGCTTTGTCACCTTTAGGCGATGAGTATTTAAAAAAGTATGATAAAATAATTAACAATAGATATATTGATTATTGTCAGTATAAAGGTAAATGTAGTGGTGGATATTCTTTTTCTACTGTATTACAAGATTCTAGAATACTTATGAGTTATAATTATAGTTTAGATTCTGTTTCTACTATTGCTCATGAGTCTGGTCATAATGTACATCATCAATTTATTGCGGAAAATAATCCTAAACAATATCGTTTTGTTGGTAGTATTGTAGCAGAAGTTGTTTCTTTAACTAATGAATGTTTGTTGTCTTCTTATTTAGCTCAGAACGGAAAAGATAAAGAAGAGAAACTAGCAGGTATATCAAATATGTTAAGTGTTATTGCTAATAATTTGTTTGATGCGGTAAGAGAAGGTAAAATTGAGCAAGAGATGTATAAAGAGCTAAAAAATGGTGGAATGGTTACTAAAGATTTTCTTGATAAGAAGAGTAAGAGTTCTTTAAAAAAATATTATGGTCCTTCTGTTAAATGTGATAATTATGCTTGTAATTCATGGGTTACTAGAAGTCATTATTATATGAATTTTTATTTATATAGTTATGCTATTTGTGTAAGTGTTGCTACTAGTGTGGCAAGAAAGATACTTTCTGGAGATAAAGAGATGCTTAATAATTATTATGAATTTATGAAATTGGGTTCAGATAAATGGGCAATTGATGCTTTTAAAGTATTAGGAGTTGATTTGGAAAGTCCAGAAGTATATCAGAACGCTATTGATTATTTTAATGAATTAATAGATGAATATTATAGAATAGATTCTCAAGAAGAGGTGAAAATAAATGGCTAGCAGTAGAAATTATTATGATGTGTTAGGCGTTGATAAAAATGCTGATGAAAAAACAATTAAGAGTGCTTTTAGAAAATTAGCTAAACAATATCACCCTGATATTAATAAGGAGCCTGGTGCAGAAGAAAAGTTTAAAGAAATTGGTGAAGCTTATGCAGTATTAGGTGATGCAGAAAAACGTAAACAATATGATCAATTTGGACATGAAGCTTTTACTCAAGGTGCTGCTCAAGGTGGTTTTGGTGGAAGTGGCTTTGGAGGTTTTGGAGGCTTTTCTGCTGATGACATTGATTTATCAAGTATCTTTGATGATATTTTTGGTGGTGGAATGTTTGGAGGAAGTGGTCGTAGATCATCTTCTAGAAATAGACCTACTAAAGGTAGAGATACATTAGTTAATGTTAAATTAACTTTTGAAGAAGCTGTTTTTGGTTGTAAAAAAACTATAAATATTGATTTAGATAGTGAATGTTCTAAATGTGGTGGAAAAGGTGGCTCTGGGGAAGAAACATGTTCTACTTGTGGCGGTAGAGGAAGAGTTGTAACCCAACAAAGAACACCTTTTGGAGTATTTCAATCAGAATCAACTTGTCCTGAATGTAATGGTAAAGGTAAAACATTTAGAAATGTGTGTAGAGAATGTGGTGGCTCTGGTCATGTTGTAAAGAATAAAGATATAGAAATTACAGTTCCAGAAGGAGTGGATACAGGTCATCAATTACGTATAAGTGGAAAAGGTGCCGCTGGTTATAATGGAGGTCCTAATGGTGATATTTATATAGAATTTACTGTAAAGGATCACCCTTTATTTGAAAGAAAAGATAATGATATATATATTGATGTTCCAATTACAATAACAGAAGCTGTATTAGGTTGTAAAAAAGAAGTCCCTACATTGACTGGGGTTGTTGTTTTGGATATCGATGCAGGAAGTCAACCTGGTGATCAATTAAGACTTCGTGGTAAAGGAATAAAAGATCCAACATCTAGTAAAAAGGGAGATATGTATGTTGTTCTTGATGTAATAATTCCAAATAAATTGGATAGAAAACAAAAGGAATTATTTAAAGAGTTATCTAAAACAGATTTAGAGGTTGGAAGTCAATTTAAAAATTATAATAAATATTTATAAAAAGCTTTAAAAAAGCTTTTTTTAATTGAAGAATTATTAATATTTGATATAATTTTATTAGAAGAATGGGTGACATTTATGACTAAATTACTAGAAGGAAATAATAAGTATAGATTAATTTTAGTTTTATTATTAAGCTTTTTTGCTGTTGTTACTGTTTTGGCTATTGTATTAAGTAATATTGAGTTTGAAGAAAAAGTTAATGGTACTGTTGCTATTATCTTAAATGAAGGTGATTTAACTATTAATTATACTGATGGCCAAGAAATTAAATTTAACGATTCTAAAGAACATAGTTATGTTTTAAGTATTACTAATAATTCTTCTACTAAGGTTTATTATTCTGTATATTTTGAGAAAGCTAATATAGATGATATCTCAGTCAAAATAAAGGATTCTTCAGATAAGGTTTTGAATACTATTGAAGAAGATGTTACTAGTAATAAACTTATTAATTTATTTTGTATAGAGGGAAATGAAACTATTAGATATACGATAGTAGTTGGTGGAGATAAAAAAGTTAAATTTCAGGGTTTATTGAAAGTAGATAATGAATCTATGGTGACAGAGACTTTTTCTGATTTAGTTTTACTTAATAATAATATTAATGTTGCGCAAACAAGAATTGGTGCTGAAATTGCTACTTCAAATGAAGGATTATTAAGTACAATTGATAATAAGGGAACTACTTATTATTTTAGAGGAAATGTAGATAATAATTATGTTAAGATTGGAGAGCTGTTGTTTAGGGTTGTTAGAATTAATGGTGATAGTACTGTTAGATTGGTATTAGATGGAGTTATTAACGATACTTTTGCTTATAATACTAATTCATTAGATGATAGTTCTAAAGTTAATTCCTTAGTTTTGTTTGGTAATTCGAGTGTTAGAACAAATTTAGAAAATTGGTTAAAGTCAAGTCTTGGAACTTATAGTAAATATATAGTTGATGGAGATTTTTGTTCTGATACTTTGTTTACTTTAAATGTTAATAATATTTCGTATTCTTCTGCTTATGAAAGAGTTTTTTATGATGAATCTCCTGACTTATATTGTTCTGGCAATGTTTATAGAGGGAAGGTTGGGCTATTATCTGTTGATGAGGTTGTTTTTGCAGGTGCTTCTGGTAATAGACCAAATACTAGTTATTATTTATATAATAAAAATATACCGGGAAATTATTTAACTACTAATAGTTATTTTATAAATGCAGATAATAGTATTGCTATGATGAATGTTATGTCTAATGGTGCTATTGGAGAAGGAATACTTATTGCGACTCCTTCTTATATAAGACCAGTGATTAACATAAGTGTTGATGCTAATATAAAGGGAAATGGTACTAAGAATAATCCTTATATAATAGTTTCTTAATGTAAAATTATTTTTAAAAATTTATTTACTATATTTATTAATTCGTAAAATAATGTTATTATATAGTGGTAGAGTAGAAGGGAGACATTGTTTATGTATTTAGTTAATTTTATTGATGAATTATCTAGTTCAGATATAATATTTGCTTTATTAATGTTGTTGTTAACTATTATATCTGTAATACTTGTGTTTCTAATTTATACACAAAATAAAGAAATGTCTCGCCAATTAAAGGAAAGAAAATCTTTTGAAGAATGTTCTTCTAAGGTTGATAATTCTTCTATGATAAAAGAAGTTGAGAATTTAACAAGCGAAAAGCCAAAAATAGTTCCTATTACTGATTTAAAAATTCCTGATTATTTAGAATTGACTCAATCTTTTAAAGCTGTTTCTGAAGCTGATGAATTACAAGATATTACTAAGCAGTTGGAAACTTTACCTAGGGAACGAAAAATAGAAATGACACCTTTTGAAGCTGAACAGGAAGAAAAAGCTATTATTAGTTATGACGAATTAATTAAACATAGTGATGGTTTAAAAACTAATAAAGTGGTAGATGATGGATCATTTAAAGTTGATAACAACTTTGAAGGAATTAACGAAAAAATTAATTTAGTAAGTAAAGATAGTAATAGCTCTAATGAAGTTTATGCACATGAAGAGTATTTTTTGAAGTCATTAAAGTCATTATTAAGTACTTTAATTAAATAATTTATAAGTAATCTTTGTGATTACTTTTTTTTGTGATATAATTTAGCATTAGGTGATGTATATGAAATTTACTATTTTAACTTTTGGATGTAAAGTTAATTCTTATGAATCGGAATATATGAAAGAACAATTACTTAGAAATCATTATGTATATAATGATGATTATAAAAGTAGTGATATTGTTATAGTTAATACATGTAGTGTTACTAATACAGCTGATAATAAATGTAAAAAAATGATTAGAAATGTCAGAAGAGATAATAGTGATTGTATATTGATGGTATGTGGTTGTACTGCGGAAAATCATCGTGAAGAGTTAAATGATTTGGATATTGATATTCTAATTGGAAATAAAGAAAAGTCTTTAATAGTAAGTTTGATTGAAGATTATGTTAATAGTAAAGAAAAATATATTAAGTTCTATGATAGTAGACGTTTGCCATTTGAAGAAATGAGTGTTAGAGAATTTAATGATTTAACAAGAGCTTATGTTAAAATTCAGGATGGTTGTAATAATTATTGTTCTTATTGTATTATTCCTTATGTTAGGGGAAGTATTAGAAGTAAAGATTTTGATGAAGTTGTAAGCGAAGTTATTTCTTTAGTTAATAAAGGTCATAAAGAAATTGTTTTTACTGGTATTAATACTGGTGCTTATGGTAAAGAAACTGGTAAATATGATTTAACAGATTTGATAAGAGAAGTATCTAAAATTGATGGATTAGAAAGAATTAGAATATCAAGTATTGAGATTACTGAAATAGATGATAAGTTTATTAAAGAAATGGCTAACAATAATAAATTATGTGCTCACTTACATGTTTCGCTTCAATCTGGTAGTGAAAGAATACTTAAAATTATGAATAGAAAATATACAAAAGAGGAATATTTAGATAAAATTAATAAATTAAGAGCTGCTCGTCCTGAAATAAATTTAACTACTGATGTTATAGTAGGTTTCCCAACAGAAACAGAAGAAGAATTTAGGGAATGTGTTTCATATTGTAAGGAAGTTGGTTTTAGTAAGATTCATGTATTCCCTTACTCTAAAAGAGAAGGGACAAAAGCTGCTATGATGAGTGGTCATATATCTAATGAAATTAAGAAAAATAGAGCTCGTAAATTAATAGAAATAGATGAAGATTTACAACTTTCTTATAATAAAAAATTTGTTGGTAAAAAAGTTAGTGTATTAATAGAAGAAATAGTTAATGGTAAATCTATTGGTCATACTCAAAATTTCTTAAAAGTTGTTGTAGATAATATATTAGAAAGTAATGTTTGCTATGATGTTCTTATTAAGGAGGCTTTTACTGAATATGTTGAGGCGATAAAAGAAGAAAATTAATTTTCTTCTTTTGTTGAAAATAGATATTTTTTATTATATAATTTTATAGTAAGGACAGTTTTATTACTGTAATGGTGATAATTATGAGTGATAGTGATATAAATTTTGTTTATACTAATCGTTATAAATTAACTTCTGAATCTTTAAATAGAATTTCTGAAAATATAAAAAGAGCAATGGGAATTGAAGTTATTCGTATTGAAGAAAATGAACATGGATATATATTTAAGGGAAAATATGGTATTTCTATTGGTGATTTAACTTTTATGCATCAACAAGGTAAATATAGAAATTTTAATTATCATGAAGGAGCTAAAGAAAGCATTTTAAAAAGAGAACAAGAAGAAAAGAACAGAGCACCACGTCGTAAAAAGTTTAAACTACAAAAAAGGAGAGTTTGTGCTTTTGTTGTTGGTGGGTCTTTATTACTTGCTTTAGCATCAACATTTGTTATTAAAACTTCAGCAGTTGATTCTTCAACATCATATGTTAATGAACATGCTAATACAATAGTTAGTGCTAATGATTTAGTATTATCTTCTTGGGCTAGATATGCAATTGGTCGAGTTATGAAAGAAGCATCTATTGCTAATCATGATTCTATTTTGGATTCGGCTAATTATTTAAAAAATAATTTTTATAATGATGCTATGATTCAGTATTATGGATATATTGATCAAGTTGAGTCTGGATTACCATCTTCAGTAAATGGTAATTTGAAAGATACTTATCATAATGAGTTTAGAAATGATTGTTATTTATTTGATGAAGCTTTAGAAGATAGTTATTTTAGATTTACGACATTTGATGATTCTCCATATGCTGATGCTGTTGTATATGATCAAAATGGTAATAGAGTAGTTTCTAGCGGTTTATTTGGTGAATCTTACGATAATAATGGTAATATATTATTACCGGGTGGAGATATTAAATATACTGTTTATGTTAAGGCTGTTGATGTTCCTGGTAATGATTATTCTATTAGTAATTTGCCATTGGATGCTAGAATTATTAATGGAGAAACATATGTTAGTGAAGAACATTTAGATGATTTTATTAATGAAAATGTAAAAGGGAAATAAGTGAATTATATTCACTTATTTTTTTGACTATCTTATTTTATTGTAGTATATTTATAATAGGGAGTGGTAATAATGAGTAATACTACATATATTTCTGATATTATAGTTAAACAAATGAATATGTGGAGTAGTAAAAACTACCAAGATATAGTAAATATTTTGGCTCGTCAGTGTACTTGTAGTACTAAATATATTTCATGTATAGAATTTAATCCAATAGTTAATCCAAATTATGATGCTGGATATGTTTTTTTAGGTCCAAATAATATATTACTTGGTGAGATTCGTTGGAAAAGTAATGGAAAATGCTCTGATTTTTTGGTATACGAAGATAATATTATGGAAGTTCGTAATATGCTTGCTAAAAAAAGGGCTGAAAGGGCACGAGCTAAAAGTGTTAATAGATCATTGGAGGAGGCTCGTAAGAGAGAACAACCTTTTAAGAAAGGTATGAAAGAGCTTCTTAATGCTGTAAAAAAGAATTTTAAAGAAGTAGTTGCAGTTGGAGCTTTTATTGTTGTTCTTGCTGCTAGTATGTCATCGATGCATAGTATTTTAAATCCTGAATATATTAATGATTCTTTTAGTGCTGGTTATAAAGCCGTTAGTTCTGAGACTCATAGAACCAATGATAATAGTGGTTATTGGTATGATTATGGAGATATTGCCAGATTATATGATGAAGATACTATGGACTTTGATTCTTTTGTTTATGGAACTTATAAAAATGTTGGATGGAATCAAGAAAGTAGAATAGATTGTATGGAGTCTTTGTTTAGACAATTTAATATTAGGGGAATTACTGATTTTGCTTCTTTTTTAGATTATTGTAATTCTAAAGGTGCTTGTAAAGAGAAAGATGGGAAATTAGTCATTGATTCTGGCAAATTTTGTTCAATTATGGAAGAATATATGGAATCTTTAAATAATGTTAATGAATTTAGAGAGGATAAATCTATAGGTGGAATATAGGGTGATTTTATGGAAATGAAGTGTATTACATTAGAAGATGGTTTAGAATATATGGTATTAGATGAAATTGATTGTGATTATAATACATATGTTTATTTAACTAATGTTTCTGATGAAGAAGATTTTTGTATTAGAAAAGTTAATAATAAAATTAATTCAGAACTTTTAATTGGACTAGATAGTGATAATGAATTTGATAAGGCTTTGTTGTTATTTAATCAAAAACATCATGATAAGTTGTAAGTCATTTTTGTAAAAAGCGAAAATATATTCGCTTTTTTTGTTTCTACGTGATAAAATTTAATAAGGTGATACTTACATGGATTACATTAGAGGAAAATTTAAACAAATGATTTTTGAATCAGATAATGGATATAAAGTAGGGCTATTTAGAGTTAAAGAGGCTTCTTCCGAAATGGAGGAGTATATTAATAAAACGATTACTTTTACGGGATATTTTGCTGATTTAAATAACGAAGATTATTATAAGTTGATTGGTAAATATGTATATAATGAAAGATATGGTAGTCAATTTCAAGTATCTAGTTATGAAAGAGAAGAACCTAAAGGAAAAGATGCTATAATAGATTTTTTATCTAGTTCTTTAGTAAAAGGATGTGGAGAGAAAACAGCTATTGCTATAGTTGAAACGTTAGGCGAAGATGCTTTAACTTTAATAAAAGATAATTATGAAAATTTGATGTTAGTACCTGGAATAAGTGAAGTTAAAGCTAAAAGAATATATAATTCGATTGTTAAATATCAAAGTACTGATCAAATAATAGTCGAACTTAAGAAGTTGAGTTTTACAATTAATGAAGCTTTAGCTATTTTAAATAAATGGGGAGAAAGTAGTTTAGAAATTGTAAAAAATGATATATATAAACTTATAGATATTATAGATTTTACTAAATTAGATAAAGTATTTTTAAGTATGAAAGATGCAGAATGTGAAGAAAGGGTACTTGCTTGTATAATTGAAACGTTTAAAAGAGTTGGATTTAAAAATGGAGATACATATTTAGATAAAGAAGAAATATTTAGTACTATTAGAAATGAATTTAAGATATTTATAGAAGAAGATGAGTTTGATGAATATCTAGATAAGTTAAAGAAGAATAAAGATATTGTTGTCAAAAAAAAGAAATATTTTTTAAAAGATTATTATGATTATGAGGAAATTATTGCTGATAATTTGGAAATGATTAGTAGGCATAGTAAAACAAGAGTTAATAATTTTGATGATTTAATTGCGGCAGTTCAACTAGAGTATGATGTTCGATATAATGCCGATCAAAAGAAAGCTATTAAAAATGCTTTAACTAACAGAATAAGTATTATTACAGGTGGACCTGGGACTGGGAAAACAACTATTATAAATAGTATAGTTAAGCTGTATGTTAGAATTCATAATTTAAATTATAAGGAAATTATTAATGATATTGCGTTACTTGCACCGACTGGTAGGGCTGCTAAAAAGATGAGTGATTCTACTGGATTGCCAGCAATGACTATTCATAGATATTTAAAATGGAATAAAGAGAAAAATGAATTTCAAATAAATGAATATAATAAGAATTATCATAAACTTATTATTGTAGATGAAACTAGTATGATTGATACTTATTTATTTGCATCTTTATTACAAGGTATAGGTCATAATATTACATTAGTTTTGGTTGGAGATAGTAATCAATTGCCTAGTGTGGGACCTGGTTTAATATTAAATGATTTGATTGATTCTGATATGTTTACACATACTACTTTAGAACAGATTTATCGTCAAAGTGATAATTCATATATACCAATACTTGCTAAGGAGATTAAAGAACATAATTTAAGTAATGAGTTTATGAAACAAACTGATGATTATAATTTTTTACATGCAAGTGGTTTGACTATTAAAGAAATGATTAGAAGAATATGTGTAATGAGTAAGGAAAAAGGTCTTACTGAAGAAGATATTCAAGTATTAGCTCCGATGTATAAAGGAGAAAATGGTATTGATAATTTAAATATTTTATTACAAGAAATATTTAATCCTAAACATCCTGATAAAAAGGAAACTAAGGTTGGTGATTTAACTTATAGAGTTGGAGATAAAGTTTTACAATTAGTAAATGATCCTGATAATAATATATTTAATGGTGACATAGGCTATATTAGTAGTATAGGAACTATGATAGGAAGTAAGAATAAGGATGTTTTTACGATTGATTTTGATGGTAATGAAGTTCAATATACTAGAGAAGATTTAATTAATATTAAGCATGCTTATGCTATTACGATACATAAGAGTCAGGGATCTGAGTTTGCTCATGTAATAATGCCTATTAGTAAAGCTTATTATAAGATGCTTTATAATAAACTTATTTATACAGGAGTTTCTAGAGCTAAAAAGAGTTTAATAATTATTGGGGAAGAAGAAAGCTTTGTTATGGCTGTTAATAATGATTATTCTAATAATAGAAAGACTAATTTAAGAGAACAAATACTGAATAAATTTGTAGAAAATGATGCATAATACCTAATAGAGGTGATTATGATGAAAAAAATAAGTAAAAAAGAGATGATGATACTAGTATCGGCTTCTGTTATGTCAATGGCTCTTGGTATTGTAGTTAGTTGTATTAAGAATAAAATGAAAAATGATACATATTGTATTATTGAAGAAATGTAGGACCTTATTTGGTCCTTTTTTATATAGGTGATATATGAGAATAGATAAATTGAAAGAATTAGTGTTAATACTTATTTCGTCTATTTTAATAGTATTTTTATTTAAATATCTAAATATTTTTAAGTATGTAGTTATTATTTTTAATGTATTTATTCCTTTATTTATAGGATTCATATATGCTTGGATGATTAATCCATTAGTTAATAAATTTAGTAAGAAAATTAACAGAAATATTATTTGTGTATTATTATTTTTGATAATTGTTGTTTTATTTGGATTGTTTGTTTATTTTGTTGTTCCTTTATTGTATAAAGAAGTATTTGAAATTATTGAAATGTTACCTAAATTTTTTAATACTATTGAAGAAAAAGTTGAAGTATTGGGATTTAGAGAGTTTTTAGATAAAGGTATTTCTTTTATTGTTAATAAGGTTCCTAATTTATTAATTACTTTTGTTGGTAGTGTATTTAAGTATGTTGGTGTTATTGTAATGGGTTTGATATTAGGACTTTATATTAGTATGGATTATGAAAAAATAATATGTTATGTGTACAGAATAATTCCTATGAAATATAAGTGTGTTTTTATTAATTTATCAAGAGAAGTTAGTGATAATGTTAGAAGATGTGTTAATGGTACTATATTAATTGCAAGCTTTGTTTTTTTATTAGATAGTATATCATTTTTGATTATTGGTATTGATTCGCCTTTTTTACTAGGAATGATATGTGGTGTTACAGATTTAATTCCTTATATTGGTCCTTATATAGGTGGGATTACAGCTGTATTAGTTGGTTTAACTGAAAGTAAGTTTTTAGGTATTTTAACTATAATATCTTGTGTAGCTGTTCAATGTGTTGAAAATTATGTTTTGCAACCTATTATAATGAGTAAGAGTATTAAGATAAGTCCAGTAATTGTTATAGTAGGATTATTAGTGTTTGGAAGATTGTTTGGTATTTTTGGAATGATTTTTGCAACTCCAGTACTTGCAATCTTAAAAGTATTAATAGATAACTTTAATAAAGTGATTAAGAAATGTAAAAAAGATATACTTGACTTTAAATATTAAAAATTGTACAATGAAATTCCTGTCTTTATTAAGGGGGAAGAAATAAATGGAAGAACTAATAGATCAAATGAATTTATATGATTATGTTATGATGATGTTTGAAAGATATTGTGATTTAACTGAAGGCAGAAGAATTTCTTTGAATTATTATTTAAATAATTGTATGGCAAAGTATATTAATGTTGCGGAATTTAAAGCTTTATATGGTATTACTACTGGGCTAGAAGGAATTTTACGTGTTATTACTGATTATGAAAAGTTAGATGAATTAAATCATTATGGAATGAATTGCTATCAAGAAGTGATGAAAGAACAAGCTTCAATTGGTGATGGTCCGGTATTGGGTAAGATATCACAATAGTGGTATTTTTTTGTTTTGTATATAATGTATTTTAGAAGATGAAATAATAAATATGTTAATAGAGACAAGATTTAGCAAAGAATTAAAGTTGTTATAGAGAATTTGCTTTTTTTAAAAGTTTTTTATATAATAACACTACGAAAAAAGGGGAGTTTTATTATGGCTGAAGATGTTGAATTTGGACTTGAAGAAGAAAGTGAAAATAGAAACTTTTATTGTGATTCAGTTTTTGAATTTGAAATTTTAACTATGATGTTGCCTATCGAGGAAACAGGTTTAAGTTTTAGTGGAGAATTGGATATCGATGACAATTATAGTGTTATAACTGATAAACAAGTTAAGATGAAGTCTCCAGATGATAGTATAAAAACATATCAAAAAGTTATGGAAATAAGAGATTTATCAGAAGCTGAAATATTAAAAATGAGTAAATTTAAATTATTTTTTAAAAAATTGTTTGAAGTTTTTTTTAGAAATCGTAAGTGTTTAGTTTATCTTACAATGTTTTGGTTGGGTTTAATGACTTTTGAAATATCTACTGATGATTATTTAACTGCTTTTGTTTATGTTTGTGCTATTGCTTTATATAATAGTCCAATTAAATTTGCTAAAGAATTAAAGAAAATATTTGGAAATAAAGGAAGAAAAGAAGAGTTGAAGAAAGAACTTAATGAGAAAAAATTAATGGGACTTGTTTATTCAATTCCTGAAGATGAAGGAATCCAATTATACTTTAAACCTAAAGCACCTAATATATAAGAAATGTTTAAAACATTTCTTTTTTTTGTTATAATAAATGTAGGATAGTGGTAGGATATGGGTAGTATACAAAATATATTTGATGATAGTTTTTTAGAATCTTTGTATAATATTGTAAGTAGAGATTTTGAATTACCAGATTATTCTCAAAAGAAAAATGAAAATCTATATATTATTCTTTCTAATTATTATAATCTTTCAAGACTGATATTGGATTTAGATAAAAAAAACTATTTTTATGATAAAAATTTTAGATTTTTTTTTGTTAAAGCTGTTTTTGAAGGAAATTTTGATTGTATTTATAAGAATTTTGAGTATTTAATTGATTTAAAAAAACGAACTAATGGTACTATTAATATAATTGATGATGTAAAACTTTTATATAATTTATTTTCTTATAGAGATTTTTCTCTTACTCATGTTTCTCTTGATACACTTGAAGTAGAACATTCTTTGATTGTTGATTCTGTTCCTAGTGAAGATGTTTATGAAGCTTATGGAAGCATTGATGATTTTAGTAGTATAATTAATGATATTGCTCATAATAGTGATATCCCTAGATTATTTTATACACTTTTACCAACACATTACGATATTGGATATAATATTTCTAATTACTGTTTTGATAAGTTGATTTTAAATCGTATTCCAAGTATTATTAATAATTTAAGTATATGTGAGATGTGTCAAATACCTTTAGTTGATGGCGCTTTTCCTTTTTATTCTTTTAAATTGTCTGAAGATATTGCTTTTTTTAAAGAACGATATGCACCTTTAAATAATATAGGGATATTTTATACTGATTTGAAACATAAAATTGAAAAATTAAGATCCTATAAATCTATTTTTGGTTCTTTTAAAGAAATATTTAATAGATTGGATAGTATTAGTAAAAATTTATTTTCATCAAATTTTAATATTTTTGATTATTTTATGAAGGATGAAAATCTATCATTGTTTGATGAGATTGTTATGAGTTTAGATTCTTATATTGATTTTTCAGGTTTTTTATCCTATAAGATTGCTGATTTTTGCGATTTATCTAATATTATTGCCGATGAATTAGGTTCAAAACTTTATTTATATTATTATCTTGATAAGAATAGTAATAGTTTATTTAGAATTGGTAGAGGTGGCTCTATTTATACTCTTAATACTATGAAAGCTATTGCTCAAATAAAGAAAGATGAAATAGATGGTAAGATTTCTTATGATGATGCCATTTTAAAAGTAAAAGAAATATTTTCCGATTATTATATTAATGATTATGGTTCTCTTTGTTATAAAGGCGATGCTTCTTTAATGTCATTTCCTGATATTAATAGTAATAATTTTGCTGTTTACTTTTTACTTTGTGAAAATTATTTTAAATCTTTAAAAGATTTAAATTGTTCTTTTGAAGATATATATGATTTCATTTTAAAAAACTTACGTAAAAGTAATAATAGGTTTTGTGAATCTTTTATAGATTTATTAAAAATAAATCCTCAGATAATTAATTATTTTAATATAGAGGATTCTGGTATTAATGATGAAATTGGTGATTCTTTTTATCGATTTGAAGAAATGAAAGAGTATGGTTTTTATGGTTCTATTGAAACGTGTTTATCTTTTAAATTAGAAGACTTTGATTTTAGTTCAGATAGTATGAGTGAAAAAGATATTATTAAATTATTTGATATTATGGCTTTACGATATCATTCTAGAATTAATCTTGATGATTTTTATAAAAATAATTATTATACACTTCCAAATAGTGATGGTAGTTATGCAATGAAAGATTTATATAAAAACAAAGTTTTCAATTGGAAAAGGGATAGAATACATACTTTAATATATTTTGCATATTTGGAAAATAATATGGCTCATGATGTAAGTGATTATACAATATATAATTATTTAAGAGTAGTTGATCATTATTCTAATCTGTTTGCGAAAAATTTTACTTTTAAATTTAATGAATTGAAGAAGGTAACAGATAGGCTTTTATCTGATATAAAAGATAATTGTTTGATTCCTAATAATCTGTTGTATGGAAGTAAATTGTCTTCTGTTATTAAGAAAGTAAGAACTATATTATGTGATTCTTCTGTTACTGATAAAAGAAGTGCTTTGATACAATATTTAGGTAATGTAAAAAATGGAGATTTTAATTCTTCATTTATTGATTCTTTTTTAGATAAATTTGTTAGTGATTCTGAATTTTATTCATTATATTTTGATTTGGCAATCGAATGTGTAAATGATTTTGATTATAAAGAAGAATTTATTAAAAATATTATTATAAAATTCTATGAAGACTTGAAGAAGATGAGAACGGAAAACAATGATAATAGTGATTCTTTAAGAGTAACTAAAGAAGAAGCTAGTCAGTTTTATGAAAAATACGGTTATCTTATAGATATTAGGTATGATAGTAATTCCAATTGTGCAGTTTTATATATGTTAGATAAGTATTTGGAATTTACTCATAGTGTTCATATGTTACATCTTCCTAATGTTATAATACCTTCGATGAATAATGCTATTTTAGAATTCTATGACACTTATAATGAAACAAAAATGAGCAAAGGTATTGATTCTAACTTTGAATTCCATATTAAAACATCTGCAAATGCAAGAGTTCCTATGAAAGTGTTGGATGCTAATAATAGTTACTCTGTCTCTCCTAATGTTATTAAGGCTTGCAGAGAACTAACAGAACAAGGATGGTTTAGTGATAGTTGTTTTGGTGAAAAATACTTTTTTGATATGGATGATTTAGAGAGTGCAATACAAATATTAAAGCATTCTTTTGATTCTTTAAATTATACTTATTTATCCGGTGTTGTGCGTTCTGCTATAAAATTAAAAAATGAACAGCGACTTTCAAGTTATGCTCTTTCTGCTAAGAAAGGTGTACATATTTAAATTAAAAAAATAATTTAAACTTTACAAATTTAAAATATTCATATATAATCTAGTTATTGATTTTGTTATTAATCTATGAAGAAGGCAAAGTACTTTGGAAATTTTATAGAGACTTAGTGGTTGGTGGGAACTAAGAAAAAGAAAAAGGAAATAGCTACCTATCTGAGATTAACCGGATTAAACCGTTATATGAATTAAGTAAAATAAAGGATGGTACCGCATTATTTGCTCCTTGGCAAGTAATGTGGTTTTTTATTTAAGGAGTGTTCTTATGAAGATATTTTTAGTTGCTGGTAAAGCTGGATGTGGTAAAAATGAAGTCGCTGATATTATAAAGAATAATCTTGATAATACTGTTATTACTTCTTTTAGTAAATATATAAAATTATTTACGTTAGAATTAACTAATTGGGATGGAAGAGATATTACAAAACCTAGAGAATATCTACAAAATATGGGGGATAAGTTACGAGCGATTGATGAGAATTTTTTAACTAATCGTTTATTAGAAGATATAAAGGTTTATGAAAGTGAAGGAATTTCTAATGTTGTAATTAGTGATGTTAGATTAATAAATGAAATTGAGTATTTTAAGAAATTAATTGATTATGAAACAATTACTATTAGAGTTAATTGTAATAAAAGTATTAGAGATTTAACTTATAGTGAAAAAATGCATCATACTGAAACTGAATTAGATTCTTATAATAATTTTGATTATATTATTATGAATGATTTTGATTCTAATTTGGAAATAAAAGTAAAAGAGATATTGGAAGGAATGAAGTAGAATGAATTTAAAAGATTTATATATTAATTTTTTTGTTAGTAAAGAACATAAACAAATACCTAGTGCTCCTGTAGTACCTGAAAATGATCCATCTGTATTATTTAATACTGCTGGAATGATGCCATTAATACCATATTTAATGGGGCAAAAGCATCCTTATGGAACAAGATTATGTGATTATCAAAAATGTATTAGAACTAATGACTTAGATGAAGTAGGAGATACAACACATCATACGTTCTTTGAAATGTTAGGCAATTGGAGTCTTGGTGATTACTTTAAAGATGAGAGTATTGAATGGAGTTTTGAATTTTTAACTAAGTATTTAAATATACCTATAGAAAAGTTAGCTGTTACTGTTTTTGCTGGTAATGAGTTAATTCCATTTGATCAAGTAAGTCATGATAAATGGTTAAGTTTAGGTATTCCTGAAGAAAGAATTGCTCGTACGGTAGATGATAATTTCTGGATAGCTGGAGAAACTGGACCTTGTGGACCTGATACGGAAATATTTTATTTTAGAAGTGATGATGAGGTACCTAGTATTTTTGATCCTGAAGATGATAGATGGGTGGAAATCTGGAATAATGTTTTTATGCAGTTTAATAAAGGTAAAGATGGCAGTATAACAGAATTACCTAAGAAGAATGTTGATACTGGTATGGGTGTTGAAAGAACTACTGCTATATTAGAAGGAGTTAATGATAATTATGAATCTTCTATCTGGAAAGATGTTATCGAACTTATTTCTAAAATATCTGGTGTTAAGTATGAAGATAATAAAAAGAGTATGAGAATAATTGCTGATCATTTAAGAACTGCTGTTTTTATAAGTGCTGATCCAGCTTCAATTAAACCTAGTAATACTGATCAAGGATATATTTTGAGAAGACTAATTAGAAGAGCTATTAGACATGCTAAGACTTTAAATATTGATATTAATGGTGATTGGGAACAAGAAATAGCTAAATTAATATTAGATAAATATAAGAGTTATTATAAGGAATTAGTTGATAATTATGATATTGTTTTAGAAGTACTTAGAAGTGAGAAAATAAAATTTAATAGAACTTTAGAAAAGGGTTTGAGAGAATTTGAAAAGGTAACTCGTAATGGTGAAGATTTAGATGGAGCAACAGCATTTAGATTATTTGATACATTTGGTTTTCCTTTAGAACTTACTGAAGAATTAGCATCAGAACAAGGATTAAAAGTCGATTCTGAAGGTTTTGCTCTTAAGTTTAAAGAACATCAAGAAAAGAGTAGAACGGCTTCTGCTGGTAAATTTAAAGGTGGATTAGCTGGTGATGGAGAAGTTGAAACTAAGTATCATACTTGTACACATTTACTTAACGCAGCTTTAAAGGTAGTGGTTGGTTCTGATGTTCATCAAAAAGGTTCTAATATAACTTCTGAGAGAATGAGATTTGATTTTAGTTGTGATCATAAATTAACTGATGAGGAAAAAAGTGCTGCTGAAAACTTGGTAAATGAATGGATAAGTGCTGGTTTAGATGTAAATGTAGAAGAAATGCCAAAAGATGTTGCTGTTAAGTCTGGTGCTGAATGTATGTTTATTGAAAAGTATCCTGATGTAGTTACGGTTTATTCAATTGGTAATGATAAATATGGTGTTATTTCAAAAGAATTATGTGGTGGGCCACATGTTAAAAATACTAGTGAATTGGGGCATTTTAAAATTAAGAAGGAAGAAGCTAGTTCCGCAGGTGTTAGAAGAATTAAGGGAGTATTAGAATAATACTCCTTTTTTATGTAAATTGGCTTTTTCTTGCGTAATGTGGTATAATTCTAGGCATTAGCGAGGTGAATTAAAGTGGTTTTAAAAGAATATATTAGTTCTAATATTAGGAATTCTTTTACATATTTGTCTATATTATTTAATGATTTGAGAGATGAATTTTTTTTGTCTTTTAAAGAATTTAAAGATGATTTAAAAATTACTTCTTCTATTTCGCTATTATCGTTATTAAATAATAATAAATTACAAAAAAATGATGATACTTCTTTAGTAAAAGTATTTGAACCTAATACTCATATATATTTTAGAATGTTTAAATTTCCTTTAGAGAAGGATATGTATATAAGTTATATAAATTCATTACCGGAAGGGTATGAAGCTTTAGAACCTGTTGATGAGAATGGTTATTCTCTTGAAGATTTAGATAATTATAATGGTTTGATAAAAGTAATTTTTTATAATTCATCTTTTGTTTTAGTAAAAGGTGAAAAAGATAGTGAAACTGATGAAATTAGATATAGTAATCCAGGAAGTATTATTTCTAATACTTATTGTGAATATTCTAATAAACATTAATTATTATAGGGGGATATTATGGAAAAAAAGAGAATAGTAAGTTTAACTATGGCACTTGCGGTGTCTGTTGGGCTACTTAGTGGTTGTGGAGAAAAGACCCAAGCTTATGTTTCAGGGAATCCTGATATGATTGTTATTACTGATGGTGAAAAATATTTAAAAGATAATTCATCTAAAATTGAAAAGTCTGATATTGATAATATTGATAGTTATGAAGTAGCACCTGGAAGTAAGGAATTTGCTCCTGGTGAACATGTTTTTATGATTCGTTATAATTTTGATAATAAAAATTCAACAGATATAGAGAGATTATCTATTTCTGTTCCTGAAGGCTATGAAATATTAGATATCGAAAATTTTACTTCTTTAGGAACTAAAATTGGAACAACTCAAACTTATGGAATGGATGTATGGTACATAAATAATGAAATGGTAGTTGTTAGTCCTATATATAATGAATCTTTTGATCATTATGATTATAGTCATTTTGGAAAAGTAGTTTTAGTAAATGCAGATGAAGAACTTAGTTTAAGTAAATAGAAGTACAAATGTTGTATTTCTTTTTTGTTTAAGTTAATTATTGTATAATATATTTGTAAGGTGATTTTATGGATGAGTTTGAATTTATGTTTTATGAATTAGAGAAAAGCTTATTTAAAAAGGAGTATTTGAATGATCGGGAATATTTAGATAGAATATTTCATGATGATTATATGGAATATGGTAAAAGTGGTTTAATTTATTATAAGAAAGAAATTGTAGACTCTTTGTTTGGCTCTGAAAATAGAAATATTGAAATTAAAGATTTAACAGTTAAGCGACTTTCAGATATGTATTATTTAATTCATTATATTTCTATTGAAGGTGAAGCTTTTGAAACATTAAGGACTAGTATATGGGTTGATACTGGTGATGAGTGTAAGTTGTTGTTTCATCAAGGTACGATAAAGAATAATAATTAGTTTTAATAAAATTTAATTAGTTGCATATTATTTTTAGTGTATAATTGTTTGTAGGTGATATTATGGGGAAAGTTAGTATACCTAAATATACTTTAGGTGAAGAAATTGTTAATGCCATTAGTCATGGCGTAGGAGCAGGTTTGGCAATTGCGGCATTGGTTTTACTTATTATAAAAGCTAATAGTGCTATTGGAATTGTTACAGGAGTTATTTATGCTTCTATAATGATTGTTTTGTATATTATTTCTTGTATTTATCATTCTTTAAGTCCTAAATTAAAAGGTAAAAAGGTATTAAGAGTTATGGATCATTGTAATGTTTTATTAATGGTTGCTGGTACTTATACACCAATTTGTTTGTCTTTACTTGGTGGTGGTCTTGGATGGACAGTATTTGGAATAGTATGGGCTGTCACTATTTTAGCAGTTGTTTTAAATTGTATAGATATTGATAAATATAATAAGGTTTGTTTAGCTTGTAATTTATTGTTAGGATGGGCAGCTTTAATTATTATTAAACCATTGATTGATGCTTGCCCAATTAATGGATTGTGTTTATTAATTGGTGGAGGTATTGTATATTCTATCGGAGCAATATTATATGCAATTGGTCGTAGGAAAAAATATATGCATTCTATATTTCATTTCTTTGTAGTTGGTGCTAGTATATTACACTTTTTTATGATTTATTTATATGTAGTTTAATTTTTAAAATATTAGTTAAGAAATAGTAAAGTGAGTATTTAAAATTACTCACTTTTTATATTTTGTTATTTTATATGTGTTATAATTTTTATGAATAGTGTAGTGTATTAAGGTCGTGTAATTATGAAAAAGAATGTTTTTTTATTTTTGGTTTTATTATTGATTCCATTTTTTGTTAATGCTTCTAATATTGATAAATTAGAATTAAAATGGAGCATAAGAGAGAGTATTCCGAATGTATCTGATTCGTATTTGACTAATAATAAAATATTTTTTAAAAATGATACTGTTTTATATTCTTATGATAAAGATGGTAATAAAAGCGAAAGTATGGATTATAAGGAATATTTTTCGGTTGTTCAGTTAGATGATGATGAATTGATATTAGTGTTTAGCAATAAACTATTACTTATTAATGAAGAATTAAAAGAAGTTAATTCTGTATATGTTACTGGAACAATTGAGTATTTTTTTGTAAATGATGATTCACTTTTAGTTTTTTCTTCTAATCTTTCAAAACCTAATATAAATATCTATTTTGAAAGATTTGATGCAAATTTAGAGTTATTAAATAAGGATGATTTTAGTCTTTTTGGAGGATTTTCTGTAGAGAAAAAGAATGATGTTTTTGTTGTAGGTGATTATTATGGAAATGAACTTTATATTGATTATAATTATACTTTTAAACCAGTTACATCATTGTCAGATGGTAGTTTTTTAGTACATTATGATAATTATTTTTATAAATATGATAAAAATAAAAAATTGATTGCTTCGATTGATCTTAAGGAATCTGGTATTAATCAGTATAAGTTTAAATATTATATTTTAAACGATAAAATATATGTTTCTTCAATAAGTTATGTACCTAAAACTACGGATTCTAATAGTAGCGATTATGGTTTTAATTATTATACTATACATTTATATTTATTAAATTTAGATTTGAAAGTAGTTAAAGAAAATTCGATTTCTAATTCAAAAAAAGCTCTTAAACAATATGCTCCAGCTGATTATCATTATGAATTTTATTTAAATAATGGAAATATTTATGTTTATGATGGAGATGCTTTGTATAATAGATATTCAAAGGTTTCTGATGATTTATCTTTAGTGACTGTTACTTCTTTAGAAGCTGTTCCTATTAATAATTCTAATTCTAATATGAGTGATAGTTATATGATTAGTAGTTCTATTAATGATTATTTAGATGATGGTACTAATTTATATTCTGACTTTGATTATTATAAAGATGATAGTGGAAAATACTTTGTAGTTGCATATCTTTCGCGTGATATCAATAATAGATATGAAAAGAAGTCTGTTTTGTTTTTCTTAGATAAGGATTATAATGTTTTATCAATGAAGGATCTTAGTGATTGGGATGTTGATGATAAGTCGTTATATCCAGATTATGCAGATAATTATCCTTGTTTCACTAAAATGTATTCTGCTAAAATACAAGAATACTTAAGTGATTATTTGATAGTTTCTTGGAATACGCAAAAAGGTTCTTATATTAAAATTTTTGATAAGAAAGGTAATATTATAAGAGATTTTTCAGGTGATGTAAGTAGTATTCATATGTCACCTAATATACTTTTTGTTAAAGATGAAGCTATAGTTATTGTTTTAATCGAAAATTTTAATTTTTATTGTCCTACTGGAATTGGTGATTATAGTAGTGATGAAGATTTATTAGGTAAACAGATTTTATATTATGATTTTCCTTTTTATATTTATACTAAAACAGATGGTAATGGAGAGGTACAAGTATCTAAAAGTTCTGAATTTAGTGGTCAAGAAATTGAATTTATTGTTACTCCTAAAGAGGGATATATTCTTGAAAAAGTTAAAGTAACGGATGTAAATGGGAATATATTGTTTTTTACTGATTACCATTTTACAATGCCTTCATCTGATGTTTTGATTGAAGCTACTTTTATTAAGATACCTGATAATCCAAATACATTTGATGTTATTATTATATTAGGTTTAAGTGTTATATCTTTGATTTTAATTTTTAGAAGGATGTTTAAAGATAAATTGAAATGGTTAAGTTAACTAAGAGTAAAGTGAGTATTTAAAATTACTCACTTTTTATTATTTATGAATATAATTAGTTATATGGGTGATATTATGAATAGACAAACTTATATGGAAATAAGTAAAAGTAATTTTAAATATAATATAGAACAAATAAAAAAATATGTATCTGATAAAGAAATAATGCCTGTTATTAAAGCTAATGGATATGGAACTTATGTAAATAAGTGCTTAGAGTTAATTAGAGATTTTAATTATGTGGCTGTTGCTTGTGTAAGTGAAGGAATTAATTTAAGAGATATAGGATATATGGGAAATATATTTATTTTAAATCAACCATATATAGAAGATATAGATAATATTATTAGATATGATTTGGTAGTTGGAGTTTCAAATACTGATTTTTTAAAAAAATTAAATAATTGTAATAAGAAAGTTAGAGTTCATATTGAGTTAGAAACAGGTATGAATAGAACTGGTGTAACTTATAATGATTTGGATATTTTTATAAATGATTTAGAAGATTTTAATAATATAGAAGTGGAAGGAGTGTATACACATTTTTCTTCGGCTGATTATGATTATGATTATACTATGAAACAAATTGAATTATTTAATAATGGTGTTATTAAGATTAAAGATAGGATAAAGACTATTAAATATGTACATTGTAGTGCTAGTAATGGTTTATTAAACTATAAGGTTGATATATGTAATATGGTAAGAGCTGGAATTATTATGTATGGATATCCTTCGAGTAATTCTACTTTAGATAAGATTAATTTGAAACCTATTGCTATTTTAAAAAGTAAGATATCTTATTTAAAGGAGATAGATAGTGGAACAAGTATTAGTTATGGTAGAAGTTATATTTCTGATAAGAAAATGAAAATTGCTACTATTGGTATTGGATATGCAGATGGAATAAGAAGATCATTAAGTAATAAAGGTTATGTTTTAATAAATGGTTTAAAGTGTAAGATAGTTGGTAGTGTTTGTATGGATTCGTTTATGGTAGATGTTAGTAATTTAAATGAAGTTAATGTAGGTGATGAAGTCTTTATATTTGATAATGTTAATATAACATTGGAGGAAATAGCTAATTGGTGTGATACTATTAATTATGAGATTTTATCTTGTATAGGAGATAGGGTTCCAAGAGTTTTTATAGATTAAATAAGTTGGTAGCAACTTATTTTTTTTATAAAAAAAGGAAATGTGATTGTTTATGTAGTAAATATAGGGTGAAGGGTGGTATGTGTTTTCAGTATATTTTTATTAAAATTAATGAAGGAGTGTTTTGGAATGAAAAAGATATTAAAAAGTTTGATGTTTGTTATAGGAATGTTTTTTATGATAATTGGTGTTGTTAAAGCAAATACATTTTATGAGGGGAGTTATATTAGTGGTGAATATATTAATAAAGAAATAAATGGTAAAACTTATTATATGACAATGCAATATATAAAAGATGATAAAGGGAATATAGTGTATTGTTTGGAACCATTTGTTAGTTTTGAAAATGGTAAGAGTTATAAATTGTATGAGGATATCTATGAATATAAAAATTTAAGTGATAATCAAAAACGTAGAATATCATTAATTATTTATTATGGTTATGGTTATAGGGAAAGAACTGATAGTAAATGGTATGTTATAACACAGTATTTAGTTTGGAAAGAGATTGGTGGCAATATATATTTTACGAAGACATTAAATGGAACTAAAATTGATAAATATATTGTTGAACAACAGAAAATATTGAATGATGTTAATAATCATGATATAGTTCCTAATTTTGTTAAAGATTACATTCTTGATTATAATAAAAATCTTGTGATTGATGGCTTAAATAAGAATTATGAAATAGTAAGTAGTGATTTTGATTATTCTTATGATAGTAATAATAATTTAGTGATTAAGAATGCTTTAGATAATGGGAAATTGATATTTAAAAAAATAAGTAATTATTATGATAATAAAGTTACTATATATGATAGTAGTAATAGTCAGGATGTTATTAAACCCGGTAATGTTGTTAATAAAGAACTTATGATAGATGTTTTTGTTAATAAAGGGGATATTACTTTAGATATAAGGAATGATGATAGTGTTTATACTATTGAAAGTGATTTTAGTAATACTTGTTATACTATTAATAAAGATAATGAAGTAATTGATTCTGTATGTACAGGAAATGAACCTTTAGTTTATAAAACAGAATCTTTAGAGTATGGAGAATATCAAATTAAACAGATTAGTGTAGGTATAGGATATGTACCGGATATAAATGTATATAATGTATTAATAGATGATAGTAATAAAAATGTTAATATTATTTTATATAATAAACTAATTAAAAATGATATTCAGTTAGTTAAATATTCTTGTAAATATGATGATTGTGTTTATGAAGCTAATGCTTTATTTGTTTTATATGATAGAGATAATAATATTGCTGGTTATATTAAAACAAATGAAAGCGGTTATGGCTATATAACTTTAGGTTATGGCAAATATGTAGTAGAGCAGGTGGAGGGGTTGGATTGTTATACTTTTTCTGATTCTTATGAAGAAAGAATAGATGATGGAGATACAGAACACTATAATATTCTATATGATCATTTTATTGAAGAAGAAATTGTTAGTGATGATAGTGAGGAATTTTTTGCACCTGATACTAAGATTGATAATTCTTTTATATTAATAATTAGAAGAATATTTGAGCAATATTTGATTTTCTTAAAAAATTTGTTATAATACATATCTTGTAAAGGGGAAGTATTATATGCAAGAAATTTACAATTATATAGATGAATATGTAAAATTGATTTATATTGTTAGAAGACTTAATGCTAAATTACATAATTTACCTGAATTCTTATATTCTACTTCTGTAACATGTAATTATAAAGATTTAGGTTTAGATGATGAGTCTATATCTAGTTTAGATGAAAATAATAATAAACATGATTTAAGTAATGTCTATACAACTTTATTAGAAAAGACTAATATAATGATTTCTGAAATTTATTCTAAAATTCATCATTTACCTTTAGAACAAAAGGAAGAATTATATAATTATTTGTTGCTAAAAAGTGTTTCTTTGACTAGTGAAGCTTCTGTAGTTCAAAATAATTATATGAGAACTGTTGGTCTGATAGAAAAAGCTGAAATATCTAGTGATACTGAGAGTATTAGAGCATTAGGTAGAATTGCAAAAGAACAATATAGTAAATATTATGAGTTGGAATCATTTAAAAATTCTTATACATATTTAGGATGCTATATTAGTAGTATGGTTAGTCATAAATTTGAAGAAGATTTAAATCAAGGAACTGGTTTTGGTTTATAATTTGCTGTAAAAAAGGAAATAGTGATTTCCTTTTTTATTTGGTTAATCATTTTGAATTTTTTACTCGAAAAAGGCGAAAATGTGATAAAATATTGTGGTATTTGAGGTTTTTTTGTAAAAATATGCAAATAAAAAAAGGAAATAAATATATTACCTATAATAATTATAAGTGAGGGGGTGATTTTTGATGGCCTTAGTTAGTAATGACGAAATTAATGCTATTAGAGCAAAAGCAGATATCATCTCTATTATCGGTAGTTATATTCCTTTGACTCAAAGAGGTAAAAACTATTTTTGTGTTTGTCCTTTTCATGATGATCATTCTCCTAGTATGAGCTTATCTTCTGAAAAACAAATTTATAAGTGTTTTTCCTGTGGTGCAACAGGTAATGTTTTTACTTTTGTTTCTGAATATGAAAATGTTTCTTTTATTGAAGCTGTTTCAATAGTTGCTAGTAAATGTGGAATGGAATTATCACAATCTACTTTGAAAAGTAATACTTCAAATCTTCATAAGGAAGAATTTGAAATAATGAAATTAGCTCAAAAGTTTTTTCAAAATAATTTAAGAACTGATGTTGGGAAAGAGGCATTATCTTATTTAAAGAATCGTGGTATGGATGAAGATGTCATAAAAGAGTTTGGCATTGGCTTAAGTATTGATAGTAATGATTCTTTAATGACATTATTAACTAAAAAGAATTATGATATTAATAAATTAATAGATATTGGTTTAGTTAATAATGTTAATGGTAAAAACTATGATATGTTTAGTAGAAGAATTACTTTTCCATTATGGGATAAAGATGGAAATATAGTAGGATTTAGTGCAAGAATATATCGTGGTGAAAAAGATGTTTCTAAATATATGAATAGTAGGGAATCAAAAATTTTTAAAAAAGGTGAAACATTATATAATTATCATAATGCTAAAGATGTTGCTAAAAGAGAAAAGCAAATTATAGTTGTTGAAGGATTTATGGATGCTATTAGAATAGCTACTTCGGGGTTAAAAAATGTTGTTGCTCTTCAAGGAACGGCAATGACACAAGAGCAAATTAATTTATTAAAAAAATTAAGAGTTAAAGTAATATTGTGTTTAGATAATGATAATGCAGGATTAATAGCTACTGTAAATAATGGTGAGGAACTAATAAAGAATGATGTTGAAACATATGTTATTAGATTAAGTGGCCAAAAAGATCCTGATGAATATATTTTAGCTAATGGTAGTGATGCATTTTTAGAAAATGTAAATAAGCCTTTATCATTTTTTGAATTTAAGATGAATTATCTTAAACAAAACAAAGATTTAAATAATGTTGAAGATTTATCATCATATATTAATGATGTATTAAAAAATTTGGCTAATAATAATGATTTGATATTAAGAGAGATTACTTTAAATAAATTATCTAAAGATTATGATTTATCTTTGGATGTTCTTAAGAATAAGATGTTAGAGTTTTCTCCAATTGAAGTAAAACATAATATTGAACCTAAAATTAAAGAGAAGGTTCATAAGGATGCTTATATGATTGGTTCTGAAAAAATATTGTATTTTATGATGAATGGGGAACAATATATAAGGTTGTATCAAAAAAAACTTGGTTTCTTTAGTGAACCTATTTATAGAGAAATTGCAAATGAAATTGTATATTTTTGTGAAATAAATGGAGCAATAACTGTGGCGGATTTCATTACATATATAATCGATAAAGATGATATTAAAGAAAAGGTAATGGAAATTGTTAATGATTCTGCAAATGATGATGTAACAATAGAAGCTATGGATGAATATATAGAAGCTGTTTCAAAAGTAATGATAAAAAATGAAATTAAACGACTTAAAGTACTAATGAAAAATGAGCTTGATGTAGATAAAAAAATGAAAATAGCTATGCAAATAGCAGAGCTAAAAAAAGAGGATGTGTAGGTATGGTTGAAATAAAGAGTTTTGAAGAAAGAAAAAAAGAGTTAATTGAATTAGGTAAAAAGAATAATAGTATTTTAACTTTTGAACAATTAGCTGAAGCTTTGAAAGGTTTAGATATTGATAATGATTCTTTGGATGATTTATATAATTCGTTAATGGAAAATGGTATTGATGTAGTTGCTGAGGATGCTGGTGGTGCAGATGGACCGAAAATGGATTCTCAGGAAGAAGAAAACTTAGTATTATCTGATGAGGAAATCACTAAGGATATTAATATAAATGATCCTGTTAGAATGTATTTAAAAGAAATTGGTCGTATTAGTCTTCTTAGTACTGAAGAAGAATTAGAACTTTCTGTAAGAATTGCTAATGGTGATGAAGATGCTAAAAATATTTTAGCTGAATCTAATTTACGTTTAGTTGTGTCTATTGCTAAAAGATATGTTGGAAGAGGTTTATTATTTTTGGATTTAATCCAAGAAGGTAATATTGGTCTAATGAAGGCAGTTGAAAAATTCGATTATGGTAAAGGATATAAATTTTCAACTTATGCTACTTGGTGGATTAGACAAGCTATTACTCGTGCATTAGCTGATCAAGCTAGAACTATTCGTGTTCCTGTACATATGGTTGAAACAATTAATAAAATGGCTAGAGTACAACGACAAATGACTTTGGAATTAAATAGAGAACCTAGTGAAGAAGAACTTGCTGAAAAGATGGGCATTACTGTCGAAAAAGTAAGAGAAGTAATGAAAATTAGTCAAGATCCTGTTTCTTTGGATACACCAATTGGAGAAGAAGATGATTCACATTTAGGTGACTTTATTAAAGATGAAAGAAGTATGAGTCCTGAAGAATATGCAACTAATGAAATATTGAAAGAAGAAATAAAAAATGTCTTAATGACACTTCAAGAAAGAGAACAAGAAGTATTGGAATTAAGATTTGGTTTAGTTGATGGTACTAGTCATACACTTGAAGAAGTTGGAAAAAAATTCAATGTAACAAGAGAAAGAATTAGACAAATAGAAGCTAAAGCTTTAAGAAAACTTAGACATCCTTCTAGAGCTAAAAAATTAAAAGATTTTTTAAGTGACTAAGATAAGTAATAGATTAAAAGCGATAGTTGAATTTGTTTCTAAAGAAGATAGAATTGTTGATGTTGGATGTGATCATGGTTTATTAAGTATTTACTTAGTAGAAAATAAATTGGTTAGTAAGGTTATTGCAAGTGATATCAATCAGAACGCTTTAAATAGCGCAATTAATAATATAAAAAAAAGAAATTTAGATATTGAAACTGTTTTAAGTGATGGAATTAAAGATGTAGATTTAAAAGGAATTAATACTTTGGTTATTTCTGGAATGGGTACTAATACTATTTTACATATATTGGGTGATGCTAGTAGATTGAAGAATGTTAAGAAATTAATAATTCAATCTAATAACGATCATGAACTTTTGAGAAGTGAGTTAAATAATAAGGGTTATTACTTAAAAGATGAAGTATATACATTTGATAAAGCAAAATGGTATATTACTTGTTGTTTTGTAAAAGATGATATGAAGAATGATATTGAAGTAATTAAGTATGGTTTGTTAAATAATGATTTATATAATAAGTATTTATTAGATTCAATGAAAAAAGTTTTTAATAATATTCCTTTGACAAGTTTTAAAGCTAAATTTATATGTTTATTTAAAATAATAGATTTAAAAAAAGCTATTTCAAAAATTAAGAAATAGTTTTTTATTGGAAAAAAGTAGGAAGGTTATTAGTTATATTATTACTTTGTTGTTGAGTATTTGTTTTATTTTTTTGAGGCGTATATTGGGAATTAATTTTCTTTTTAAAACTATTAGCATTGGCTAGTATCTCATTTGATTTTATAATTAAAGGTTTAACTTGTTTGTATAATGGAACCATTTGGTTAGCAATGTTAAGTGTTTTTGATAATGTAGTAATTATTTTTGTTATTGATAGATTATTATTCATAATTATCACCACTATATTATATGTTTCATAATTACAAATTTAACTTATTATGGTATAATTTTATTGTAATAGGGGTATAAGTTAGGTGATATGATGATTGTAGATATATACATTATTATTGGTTTATTTTTTTTAGGTGTATTTTTTGGAGAACTTGCAGTTATTGTTGGGTTAAAGGGTCCTTTAAAGGAAAAAGAGGTTTTAAATATTTGTGATAATTGTAATTCAAAATATAAATGGTATGAATTAATTCCTATTTTTTCTTTCTTTTTAAGTAAAGGTGAATGTAAATATTGCAATAAAGAATTATCTTTATGGTATCCTTTTTTAGAATTATTATGTGGATTATTATTTTCGTTTTCATTTATGATGTATGGTTTTAGTTATGAAATGATTATAATGATAGTGTTAACTCTTTTAGCTATTATTATTTTTGTTAGTGATTTTAAATATCTTATTATATCTGATGGTCCTTTATTTGTTTTTAGTTTATTGGTCTTATTTTTTAAATTTTATTTTTTTGATTTTCAAACTTTTTTGATTTCATTGTGTAGTGGTATTTTAATATTTATTTTTATGTTGTGTATTAGATTTATAGGGAATAAGATGTTTAAACAAGAATCATTAGGGGGAGGGGATATTAAGCTTTCAATGTTTTTTGGATTTGTACTTGGAATTAGACTAAGTATAGTATCTTTAGTAGTTGGTTCATTTTTAGCTTTTCCATATGCTGTTTATTTTTCCTTATCTAATAAACAGAAAGAGATTCCTTTTGGACCATTTTTAATAGTTGGTTTATATTTGGTATTTATATTTATGGAACCAATTAATTCATTTTTAAGTATTATGTTTTAGAATATAATACTTTTTTTCTATAAAAAAAGAACATTGCTGTTCTTTTTAAAAAATACTATATGACTCGTTGTAATTAAAGTCATCTTCGTCATCGTCATCATCGTTTAGAATACTATTTTCATTAGTATTGTTATTTTCTTCATCAGTTATTACTATTTGAATTTTAGGTTCTTCATTTTCTTCTGTTTTATCTTCTGTTTTATCTTTTGATGTATCTTCTATATCTTGTGTTTTATCTTTTGGTGTATCTTCTATATCTTCTTTATCTTTGGTGTCTTCATTTTTATCTTCTGTTGCTTCTTTAATTTCTTTTTTGTTATTTTTATCTTCTTTTTCTTCTTCTGTTTTTTCGCTGTTTTCTTCTTGATTCTTTTCTTCTATTTTTTCTTCTTTTGAATTGTTATTTTTATCATCATTATCTTCTTTTATGTTATCCTTAGTGTTTATTTCTTCTTTTGATATTTCTTCTAGTGATGATAATGCTTTTTTTATTTGTTCTTCATTAGGTTCAAAAGTTTTCTTTTTTATTTCTTCATTTGTATTTGGTTCCAAACTTTCTTTTTCATTACCTAAAATGAAATTTCTTATGTTTTCTTCATCTTTTGTAAAATCTATTTTTACATCAGTAATTCTTATTACTTCGTTAAATGATGTTTCACCTGATAATGCTTTTTCGAAAGCATCTTTTAATATTGAATTGTTATTTGCGTAGATGATGCTTCTTATTAGTTCGTGATTTTTGTTATTTGAGATAGCACTTCTTAGTTCATCATCGATAGTTATTACTTCAATGACCGGTATTTGATCTACATAGCCATTTTGACATTCTGAACATCCTTTAGGATAATATAATTCTTCAACATCTTTGTTTAATATATATTTTATTACTTTTTTTTCATAATCTGATGCTTTTTTCTTTTCGCGACAATTTGGACATAGTTTTTTGACTAATCTTTGAGATATAATTCCTAATAAGTTTGATCCTAGAAGATAATTTTCAACATCCATATTTAATAGAGTTTCAACTGTTGTATAGGCATTTTTGGTGTGCATAGTTGAAAGTACTAATCTACCAGTTACTGATGTTCTAATAGCACTTCTTGTTGTTTCATCATCTACCAATTCGCTTATACATACTATGTTTGGGTCTTGAAGTAAGATGTTTTTTAGAATGCTTTTGTATGTTAAGCCTTTTTCTGGAGCAATTTGTACTTGATTTATTCCATCGATTTTCATTTTTATTGGATCTTCTATTGATATTATATTGATTGATTTGTTATTTAATTCTTTTAATAGAGCATACATTGTAGTTGTTTTACCAGATGAAGCAGTTCCAGTTACAAGAATTATACCTTGTGGTTCTTTTATCAATTTTTTAATTTTAGAAATGTCTTCTGGGTTGAAACCAATTTTGCTGATACTTTTTATATTCTTAGCATAATTTGAAATGTGAATTACTATTTTTTCACCATCTGATACTGGTAGAGTTGAAACTCGCATATTTGTTGATTTACCATCCATATCGAAATTAATAGCACCAATTTGTGGTATTAAAGCTTCTGTTATATTCATGTTTGCTAATATTTTGATTCTTGTTATTATATTTGCTTTGACATTTTCTGGAGCTTTTGTGTATTCTTCTAGATTACCATTAATTCTGAATCTTATTATTAATTCGTTTGGTTGTGGGTCAAAATGAATGTCTGTTGCTTTTATTTTTATTGAATCTGTTAATATTTTTTTTACTATACTGACAGTAGGTTCTTTTTCAAAATCGTATTCTTTTAATGCCATATTTGTCACCTCTTTATTATTCTTACTATATAATTATATCATACTTATTTTTTTCCTCAATAAATTTTATTGCAAATATTTGTTGATTGTTTTATAATACACTTAATATGTTGAAGAAGAGGAGTACTCTATTTTGATATTATAGAGAGTTCGTGGTTGGTGGAAACGAATATTGATAATAGAAGAAGGTTGCTTTGGAGTAGGGTAATGTATATAAGTTATTCCGTTTATCGCGTTAAGATTTGAGTGTATGAATGATTCATAAACTAAGGTGGTACCACGTATTACTGCGTCCTTAGATTATGAATTTTTTTATTTATAGATGGAGGGGAAATATTGTGATAGAAGCTTTTAATAATTATGTTAGTAATTATGATTTGAATGATTATAATATAAAATTAAAGTATAATCATTCAATAAGAGTCATGAATTTAATGGTTAAGTATGCAAAAATGCTTGGTTATGATTCGGATGATGTAGAACTTGCCAAAATAATTGGTTTGCTTCATGATATTGGAAGATTTGAACAATTGAAAGTGTATCATACTTATAATGATTTAAAGAGTGTTGATCATGCCGATTATAGTGTTGTTCAGTTGTTTGATAAGGGAGAAATTAAATTATTTACTAATAAAGAAGAATGGTACCCAATTATTAGATTTGCTATTAAAAATCATAATAAGAAGGATATTCCTGGGTGCAATGATGAACGAGTCTTAAAGTTTACAAAATTAATTAGAGATATTGATAAACTAGATATTATTTATTTAATTGGTGTTTTGGGAGAACTTAATTATAAGATAGATTATGATAAAGAATTATCTTTGCAAGTTAGAAATGCTATTTTTAAACATGAATCTGTTGATAAATCTTTTGTAAATAGTCTTAATGATCATATTGTTATTCATTTAGGTTTTGTATTTGATATTAATAATGATATTGTTTTAAAAGAATATAAGAATTATTTAATACAATATTATGAAAGACTTAATGATAAAGGCTTATTTAAAGATTTATTTGATGAAGTAATAAAATATATAGATGAAAGGATTGAGAATAATGAAAGAAATTGAAACTAAGTATAATCATTCTAAAATAGAAGAAGGAAAGTATGAAAATTGGAAAAAAGCTGGATATTTTAATTCTGGAGATAAAAGTAAAGACCCTTTTTGCATAGTTATTCCTCCACCAAATGTTACTGGTAAGTTACATTTAGGTCATGCAATGGATGTATCTATTCAAGATATTATTATTCGTTATAAGAGATTACAAGGTTTTGATTGTTTATGGCTACCTGGTATGGATCATGCTGCGATAGCAACTGAAGCAAAAGTTGTTAAGAAACTTAAGGAAATGGGTATTGATAAATATGAATATGGTAGAGAAAAATTTTTGGAAGCTTGTTGGGACTGGACACACGAGTATGGAGGAAATATAAGAGATCAATGGGCTAAAGTTGGTATATCTGTAGATTATAATAAAGAAAGATTTACTTTAGATGAGGGATTGAATAAAGCAGTTACTAAAGTATTTGTAGATTATTATAATGAAGGTATTATTTATAGAGGAGAAAAGATTATAAATTGGGATCCTCAAGCACAAACTGCATTATCTAATGAAGAAGTTATTTATAAAGATGTAGAAGGTGCTTTCTATCATTTAAAATATGTTGTTGAAGGAACAGATGATTACTTAGATGTTGCAACTACTAGACCTGAAACGTTATTTGGAGATACTGCTGTAGCTGTTAATCCAGAAGATGAAAGATATAATCATTTAATTGGAAAAAATGTTATTTTACCTATTGTTGGAAAAGCTATACCTATTATAGATGATGAGCATGCTGATCCAGAATTTGGAACTGGTTGTGTTAAAATTACACCTGCTCATGATCCAAACGATTTTGAAGTTGGTAATAGACATAATTTAGAGAGAGTTATAGTGATGAACCCTGATGGAACAATGAATTCTAATGCTTTGGGATATCAAGGTATGAGTAGAGAAATGTGTAGAGAAGAGTTACTAAAAGACTTGGAGAAAGCTGGGTTGCTGTTAAGTGTTGAACCAATGACTCACTCTGTTGGACATAGTGAAAGAACTGGAGTTATGGTGGAACCTTATTTATCAAAACAATGGTTTGTTAAAATGGGGGATTTATCTAAGCATGTATTAGAAACTCAAGCTAAAAAAGATGAAAAAGTTAATTTTGTACCTGAGAGATTTGAGAAAATTCTAAATCATTGGATGGAAATTAGTTATGATTGGTGTATTTCTAGACAATTGTGGTGGGGACATAGAATTCCTGCTTGGTATAAAGATGATGAAATATATGTAGGTATGGAAGCGCCTAAAGGGGAAGGTTGGGTACAAGATAATGATGTACTTGATACTTGGTTTAGTTCAGCCTTATGGCCATTTAGTACGCTTGGTTGGCCAGAAAAAACAGAGGATATGGAAAGATTCTATCCTAATGATGTATTAGTTACAGCTTATGATATTATATTTTTCTGGGTAGCTAGAATGGTATTTCAAGCTGAACATGTTACAGGAGTAAGACCATTTAAAGATTGTTTGATTCATGGATTAATTAGAGACAAAGAAGGACGTAAAATGTCTAAGTCTTTAGGTAATGGTGTTGATCCTATGGATTTAATTGACGAATATGGAGCAGATTCTTTGAGGTTTTATTTAGCTACTGATGTTGCTATGGGTACTGATTTAAGATTTGATAAAGAAAAGGTTGCTAGTACTTGGAATTTTATTAATAAATTATGGAATGCTTCAAGATTTGTTTTGTTAAATTTAGATGGTATGGAAGAAATATCATTAACTAATTTAAAAGATGAAGATAAATGGATATTAACTAAATATGAAGAAGTGCTTAAAAGTACTATTAAGCATATGGATAAATATGAATTTAATTTAGTAGGCTCTGAGTTATATAGTTTTATTTGGGATGATTTCTGCAGTAGTTATATTGAATTTGCTAAGTTTAATTTAGATAGTAATACTACTAAGAGTGTTTTATATACTGTATTAACTGGTATTATAAAAATGTTACATCCATTTATGCCTTTTGTTACTGAAGAAATATATCAAATGTTACCAATTAAAGATGCTGAATCTATTATGATAGGTGACTATCCTAAATATGATAAAAAGTTAGTATTTAAAGAAGCAAAAAAAGAAGTTGATTTAATTATTGAATATATTGCTTTATTTAGAAATAAGAAAGCTGAAGCTAATATTGGAAGTGAGTTTGAAGTTATTACTAATATAGATAATGAACTTATATTAAAAATGTTAAAATTAACTGATAAAAGAGTTGATTCAAGTGAGTTATCTGGTAATTTAGAAGTAACACTTGATAAATATAGATTGGTTATTTGTTATGACGATTCTAAACAAAAGGGTGAAGAATTAGAAAATTTAACTAAAGAGAAGGAAAGTTTGGAAGCTAGTATTGCTAGAAGAAATAAATTACTTTCTAATGAAAACTATGTAGCTAAAGCACCGGAGAAGATTGTTAATCAAGAAAGAGAAAGTTTAGTTCAAGAAGAAGCTAAGCTAAAAGTTGTTTTAGATAGATTGGAACAAATTAAATAAGAAATTGATTGTCAATTTCTTATTTTTTTATGCTTGATGTCTTTAATATTGACACAAAATATTTATTTGTTATAAAATTTTTGTAGAGTAGGAGTGTCGTTATGAAAAAAGTCTTAGATGAAAAAAAATCAAAAAATTGCTGTGAATGTAATAAAGAATGTGATAATAGAAAGTATTATATAAAAGTTTTTGTTGCTACTTTAGTTCTTATTGTTGTTTTCTTTGTGGGATTTATTATTGGATCTTATTTATTATATAATGATTTTAAAGAAGAAATTGATGGAAAAGAAACTGAATATAAATGTAATGATCAATCTAATAACGAGAATAAGAATGAAGTTAATGAGGAAAATGAAGTATATGTTGGAGATTTTGAAAAAATTAAAATGAGAATTGAAGATTTAGCAAGAATTGAGCAAGTTAGTAGGAATATTAATAGTGTAGAAGATTTTACAAATCAAGAATTATTGTTATTTGCACTTGACTATTTGGGATATTCTGATGTTCATACTTTAGAAGAAATTAACTTTGTTACACAAACTTACTTTGGAATAGATGTTGAACCAGAAAATATTAATTGTCATTTTTCAACTGATGAATCACCATTATATTTATATGATGAAAATAAAAAAGCATTTGTTCCAAATGAAGAACATGGTGGACATGGCTTAGGTTCTTATTATTCTTATATTTTAAACAGAATAGTTAAGTTAGAAGTTAAGGATAATATATATACAGTTGAAGTAAAAAAAGCTTTTGGACGTTGTCAAGATGTTGGTCCTGTTACAACATTTTACAAAACTTATAAGGATATGGATGAATTAAGAACGCCAATAATAGATTATAAGTGGGAAACATATGAAGAAGTAGAAAACTATTATTCTGAAGTAGACTTTAATAATCTTGATAATGATAAGATGATTACTTATACTTATGTTTTTAAAAAAGTAGATGAAGAATTCATACTAGTATCTTATACTTTTGAATAAGAATGTTTTATGAGGTGCTTTAATATAAGGTATTAAATATTGAAAATTGCTTATTGAAATTATGTAAAGTATATATAATTATATCTTTTATATATGAAGTAAATATGTTATATTTAGAACACGTTAAGAAGTGAAAATAGAAGTTGATTTGTATTACAGGTCAGCTTTTTTTATCTTTTTAATCAATTTTAATATTTATATAATAAAATATTAAAATTTTAAGAATATAATTATATTTAGAGGAGGAATAGTTTGAATACTATTGATGAAGAATTAAAAAAATTAGATAATGTAATGATCAAATACATATCAGCATTAAAAGTGTTAGAAACACAACTTGAGATTATTAATGATGATTTCAAGTATATAAAAAAATATAATCCGATTGAACATATAAAAACTAGGATAAAAAGTGCTGATTCTATAATAAATAAATTATATAAAGATAATTTGGATTTTACTTTAGATAATGTTGAAAAGTATATAAATGATATAGTTGGAGTAAGAATAATATGTGCTTTTGAATCAGATGTTTTTGAATTAATTAATATAATAAGGAATAGTAATATAATTCATGTAATAAAAGAGAAAGATTTTATTACTAATCCTAAAAATACAGGTTATAGAAGTTATCATTTAATAGTAGAAGTTCCTGTTGAATTAATTAATGAAAAAGTAATGGTTAAAGCAGAGATTCAAATTAGAACATTAGCTATGGATTTATGGGCTAGTTTGGAACATAAATTGAAATATAAAAGTGATTATTGTACTGATGATATAAGTAAAAAACTAGTTAATATTAGTAGTCAATTACATGATATTGATGAAGAAATGATGGATTTAGTTAATAAAGAAAATGAAATTAAATTATTACAAGAAGGAGATGATAAAATATAAAAAATATGTATATGACAATAATGAATTTTAGAAAATTATTTGTTAAATTAAATTTTTATAATAAATATTATTTTGATAATAAAAAGAAAATGAATAGTACGGAGATAAAGTTATTGGTAATGGAGTAGTGAGTTGCGTTGAAGACTTTAGTTAAATGTTTTTGGGTATTTTTAATTGGTTCTTTTATGGGATGTATTATTGAAGAAATTTGGTGTTTAATTAGAAATAAATGTTTTCAAATTAGATCTAGTTTGATACATATGCCTTTAATACCTATATATGGATTTGCTTCTTTTATTATAGTTCTTATTGCTGATAGAGTTGGATATAACTTATGGAAGGTATTTATAGTTGGAGCTGTAGTTGCAACTTTTGTTGAATATAGTTGTAGTTATATTCAAGAAAAAATTTTTCATACAAAAAGTTGGGATTATTCGGATTATAAGTTTAATTTAAATGGGAGAGTTAATTTAGTATATTCTATTGGATTTGGTTTGTTTTCTGTATTATTAATAAAACAAATTAATAATGTTGTTTTATTAATGGATTCTCATACTAATGATATATTATTTTATATAATGACTTTAGTAGTATTTTTGTTTTTCATTTTTGATGTTATTGTTTCATCTTTTGCTTGTTATAGACAACGAATGAGAAAAGAAGGTATTGAATCAAAAAATATTTTCGAGAAATATATAGATAGAAAATATCCTGATTCAAAATTAGATAAAATATATAATAATAGTGTTTATATAGGGTAATTTTACAATTTTTAGTGTATATTTTTTTTAAAATTGAATTAATTATGGTATAATGAATTTCTTAAGGAGATGATGCCATGGAAAAAGGAGAAGCAATTTCTGAGTTTGCATTAAAAAGGCCCGATTCTATTGGCGTTTATGGCTATGGCTCTGGAGTGTTTAAACAAAGTAATACTACTGGTAGTAAGCCATTAACTGATGTTATATTTATTGTTCCTGATATAAAGGAATGGCATAGAGAAAATATGCTTATGAATAGTAATGATTATTCTTTCATAGGAAGAATTCATTTAAGTAGAAATAATATTTCTAAATTAAAAGGAAAAAATCATATAACTTATTTTAGTGAAATTAGAGATGGAGAATATACATTTAAATATGGAGTTATAGAAGTTGAAGATTTCAAAAGAGGATTAAATACTTGGGATAATTTATTTACTGCTGGAAGATTCCATAAACCAGTTATGGAGATTAAATCAAGAGAAGATATAAAAGATGCAATTGAGTATAATAAGAAATGCGGGTTAATGATTGCTTGTTTATTAAGTGATGAATGTACTACGAAAAATGAAATATATAATGTATTATGTGGTTTGTCTTATTTAGGAGATGCTAGAATGGCCATTGCTGAAAATCCTCGTAAAGTTGAAAATATAGTAGATGGTAGTTTTAATAAACTGGAAGAAATGTATCCTTTAGACGAAGATTATCTTATAACTTTAGATGATGGAAGAGTATTTATTTCTCATGAACGTTTATTATCTAGATTAAATGAGTTACCTCTTCATTTATTAGGCTTTTTAGAAAGTATGGATACAGATTTTAATGATTTGGATTCGGTTAGGATTAATATATATGAATATATAATAGGAAAAAATAAGGCGGAAAGTAGAGCACAAATTATGCATGGTGTTAAAACTAATGGTGTATTTAGAAGTATTCCTTATACATTTGCTAAAATAAAGAAAAGATTTGGTAGATAATCAAGTCTTTTTATTGTTTATAAAACGAATGTTTGATATAATAAATTTTATATGATGATGGTGATTATATGGATGATATTAGATATTATAGTATTACTGCTTTAAATAGAGCTATTAAGAATATGTTTGATAGTAAACCTGAACTAAATAGAGTATATATAAAAGGCGAGATTAGTAATTTTAAACATCATACAAGGGGACATTTTTATTTTACTTTGAAGGATGAGAATAGTAGAATTGCTGCTGTAATGTTTGCTTCTAATGCTAGTAAGATGAGTTTTGAACCAGAAGATGGTATGAAAGTCTTAGTATGTGGTAGAGTTACTGTTTATGAAGCTACTGGTGGATATCAAATATATGTTGAACAAATGGATTTAGATGGAATTGGTAATTTATATTTAGAATATGAAAAATTGAAAAAGAAGTTGGAGCAAGAAGGATTATTTGATCCGTTTCATAAAAGAAAAATTCCAAAATATCCGAAAAAAATTGGAATTATTACAGCGCCAACTGGTGCGGCTATTAGAGATATTTTGAGTACAATTAAAAGAAGATATCCAATTTGTGAGACTATACTTTTTCCGGCTTTAGTTCAAGGTGTTGGTGCAAAAGAAAGTATTGTTGAACAAATTAATCGTGCTCAGGAATATGATTTAGATGTAATTATTTGTGGACGTGGTGGAGGTTCTATTGAAGACTTATGGGCGTTTAATGAGGAAATTGTTGCAAGGGCGATTTATGAATCTAAAATACCTATTATTTCAGCAGTAGGGCACGAGATTGATTTTACAATTGCAGATTTCGTTGCAGATTTAAGAGCACCTACGCCAACTGGTGCGGCTGAGATGGCTGTACCTAATCTTGTTGATTTAAAAACTTTATTAGAACAATATAGAATTAGATTAAATGAAAATATTAAAGGTATTATTAATTATAATGTTAGAAGATTGGATAGTGTTAAATCATCATATGTATTAAAGAATCCATTAGCACTTTATGAAGTTAAAGAGCAAAAACTTGATACGTATATTGAAAGAGTAAACTCAATAATTTCTAAGATATTAAGTGATTATAAAGTAAGATTAAATACCTTGAAAAAAAGTTATGTATTAAAAAATCCTCTTTCGGCTTATGAAGTAAAAAAAGAAAGAATAGTTAATTTGAAAAAAATGATTAATAAAATAATTATTAGTAAGATTGATGTTTGTAATCATAAGTATGAGGTAGTGATTAATAAGTTGGAATTATTAAATCCACTTAATATTTTAAGTAAAGGTTATAGTTTAGTTACATTAGAAGATAATGTAATTAAGAGTACAAAAGAATTAAAGGTTAATGATACTATATGTATTAAGATGTATGAAGGAAAAGTAAATGCAATAGTTAAGGAGATTTTATAAAATGGCAAAAGAAAAAGTGGAAGAAAAAAAGTTTGAAGAGAGTTTAGTTGAATTAGAAAACATCGTCAAAGAACTAGAGTCTGGTAATGTTGATTTGGATCAAGCAATTGTCAAGTATAGTGATGCTATGAAATTAGCTAAATTATGTAGCGATAAGTTAAATAGTGCAACAGAACAAGTAAATAAAATATTGAAAGAAAATGGTGAATTAGAAGATTTTGAAATAGAAGAATAAATCTTCTTTTTTTGTTATTCTTTTGTTATAATTAGTTTATTAGAATATGAGGTGTTTATATGGCCAGAAAAAAGAAAATGGAAATAGTTAGTGATGAAAAAGATGAAGTAGCTGAAACTAAAACTATAGAAACAGAACAAAATGTTGAAAATGCTAATAGATTGGTAGAAAACGAAGTGAAAGAAGATATAAAAAAAGAAAAGAAAGTTAGATTTTGGGATGAAGTAAAATCTTTCTTTATAATAGTGTTAATAATTGGAGTTGTGATACTTGTTGGTTGGTTATTTATAAAGTATGCTAAACCTATAGAAAGAAATAAAAAAGATGATAATGCTATTATAAGTGATAATAAGGATTATAATGTATTCAGCTATTCTAAATCTGACGAAGATAATTATTTGGAAGTAGTTAATAATAAATACTTAATTGAGTATTCTGAACACTTTGTTATTAAAATAATGGATTTAAAATTAAATGTTTTATATGAAGCTACTGATGAAGAGGAGTATGATTTTGTAGAAGGAATTAATGGTAAATTATATGGAATTACTTTGGGTAATTCTGATGATAGTTTAATTCTTAATTTATATGTTTTAGAAAATGAAAAGATGGTTGAGGTTAAAGAATTTTCTAAGATGGGAGTTTATTATGTGCCTCTTTATACTGATAATTATTTAGTTGGTATAGTAGGTAATTATTGTTATTTAAACGGAGATCTTAATAATGTTTGTGAATCTGAATTATTTACTTTAGATGAAAAAACTAATATATTAAATGATCTTGTGGTTGAAGGAGATTTGGTGTTAGGAAGTGATGATGAGTATGCTCCTATTTACACTAGAGATTCAAATTATGTAGTTGTTAAAAATGAAAATGATGGTAAATATGGTTTATATGATTTAAATAAAGGTGAATTAATAATTAGTACTTCTTATGATGATTTGTATACAACTTATAATAATAGTTATGTAGCTTTAAAAAATGGTAATGTTGGCATTATCGATAAAAAATTAAAAAAACTAGTTGATTTTAATTATGAATTGATTGATATTCAAAGAGATTATTATGTTGTTTCAAAAAATGGTAAGTTAGCTATAATGAATAAAGATTATGAATTAATTACTGGTTTTGATTATGAGTATGATATGGATGATAATTATTATTATTATCGTAATTCATTGTTGTATCCCAAATTATTTGATTCAATTAAGTTAAATGATAAATATTATTTAATAAGTTCTTTATATGCAAGTTCTGGTTATTCATATAAAGCGGAATATATATATTTTATAGATAGTAAAGGTGTATCTAAAAAATATGATTTTGATGTATTTGGGGTGGAAGAAATATTATATTCCTATTCTTTTAAAACGGGAGAACTAATTATATATGATGAAGATATGAATAAAAAAATATTAATAGATTTAAGTAGCTATGATTATAATGATTATCCTATTGTTGAATTAGTTAATGGTAATACTATTGTTGTAACGTTAGATTCTGAACTTTATTTTGATTATAGTACTGGGGATGAATTAACTGAAATTCAGGATGTTTCATATAATATTTGGGATTTAGAATTAAAATATAATAAAACTGATGGTAAGATATATATATTAAATGATAGTAAAGAAATATTATCATATGCATATAATCCTTTATATGAAAAAAAGCCATATATTATGATTGATGATGATAGTTTTTACTATTTAGAAGAATCTAATTATATATATATTGAAAAAAGGTAGTTTTAATTGCCTTTTTTTTATTTGTTATTTTTGTTATAATTATGTATGAAGTGATAATATGGAAAATGAGAAAAGAAATAGATATATAGTTATAATAGTTGTTTGTGTACTATTATTGATAGTTTTTTTATTTGCAATATATGCATTTTTTAAAATCAGAAATAATGATGAAAAATTATTAAATGTAAGAATAAATCAATTGTATTCTTCTGATTATAATTTGAATAATATAGATAATACTTATTTTATTGGAACTTATGATAATAATACAATAGACGTTATTATTGACAATTTAGGTCATGAAGTATATAAGAGTATTGAAGAGTTTAAATATGATTCTATGTATAAAATGAAAGATGGTAAATATTTAATATATAGTAATAACAATAATAAACTTATCACTTATACCTTTGATGGAAAAGAAATAAATAAGTTTTATGAGATAGATGGTGTTTCTTTAGTAAAACCTATTTTATATAAAGGTATTAATGATTCTTATATTATAGGTTTTGCTAGTATGGTAGATGATGATTTATATTTATATAATCTTAATAATAGTGGTATTTTAGTTATTAATGATTCTTCTTTAGTTGGGGATTTTAATGATAATGGTATTTATTTTACTTATAATGAGAATTATTTGGTGGTAAAAAATAATGATAATTTAATGGGTGTTGTTGATACTCTTGGCAATGTTGTTATAGATTATAAATACTATAATATTATTAATACTTATGATGATTCTTTTATAGCTGTTAATGATAAGAATAAATATGGAATTATTGATAAGAATGATGAAGCTTTGATTTCTTTTAAATATAGTGTTATAGACTATTATAATGATTATTATTTAATAGTTGATACTAAAAATAAGATGGCTCTATATAGTAATAAATATGAAAAAATAACTGATTTTGATATGAATTATGATTCATTAATTGAATTTGATTTAAGAAGTAGTTTTAATAGTATTAATTTATATAAAGTTGATGGTAAAGTAGTAGTTGTTAATAATTATTTAGAAGCTAAGAATGGTATTGAGTATGATAAACATACACTTTATATTATTGATGGAAATAATATAGTTAAAAAAATTAATCAAGTTGGATTTGATTTTAATGATGTTCTTTATACTTATGATGATGAATATAATGTTTCTATATATGATAATCAATTCAATGTTTTATTTGAATTTAAATTAGACAATGTAAAGAAAATAGATAAAATATTTTATGCTAGTAGAGATGTTATTTGTGTATCGTTTATTAATAATAAAGAAGAAATAGAGAAAAAATACTTTGATTCTAATTGGAAGGAAGTTCCATTTGGTCTTGGAGAGTTAGTTATTAAGAATACTTATTATTATGGTTATTTAAAAGAAAATAAAGATGGACAAGTTTTAACTTTGTATGATTTAGATGGTAATTATTTAGATGATATTAGTGGGAATAAAATCAATATATATGATGATTATATTATTATTGATAATAGTATATACCAGATAAAAATAATTGAATAGTATCCGATTGGATACTATTTTTGGTATTAATTGGTATAGTAGATATTTATTTAAAAGTTATACTAATAGTAGGTGATAATATGAAAAAAATACTATGGTTATTATTACTATTAATACCTTTTTATGTATTTGCTTATAGTAAATATATAATTCCTGGTGGTGATACTTTAGGAATTGAAGTAAATAGTAAAGGAGTAGTTGTAGTTGGTTTTTATGATGTTAATGGGGAAAGAATTAATCGTAATTTACGTATAGGGGATAAGATACTAAAAGTTAATAATATTGAAGTTAATAATGCTAATGAGTTGTCTAAATTATTAGTTGAATATATGGATAATAATATAGTAGATATTACTTATAGTAGAAATAATAAAGAGTATAATACAGATTTAAAATTAGTTTATAATAATGGTAATTATAAATCTGGGATATATGTAAAAAGTAATGTCTTAGGAATTGGTACTCTTACATATATTGATCCTAATAGTAGTGTTTATGGAGTGTTGGGACATAGTTTAAATTTAAGTCAAACAAATCAATTGTTGGAAGTAAAATCTGGTTATAGTTATGATGCTTATGTAACTAGTTTTACTAAGAGTAATGATGGTAATCCTGGTAGTAAGAATGCTAGTATAGATAAAAATGAGATATTTGGTAGTATAAATAATAATACTAAGTATGGTGTATTTGGGATAGTAAATAATATATACGATAGAGAATTATTAGAAGTTGGACAGATTGATGATATAAAAGTTGGTAAAGCATATATTAGAACTACTGATAAAGATAATGAGATAACTAGTTATGAAATAAAAATATTAGAAGTTAATAAAAATAATAGTGATAAAAATATTTATTTTGAAGTAATTGATAAAGATTTACTTAGTATGAGTGGGGGAATTGTTCAGGGAATGAGTGGCTCACCAATTATTCAAGACAATAAAATAATAGGAGCTGTTACTAGAGTGTTAATTGATGATGTTTCTAAAGGTTATGGAATAAGTATTGTAACAATGTTAGAAGAAGGAGATAAGTTGTTACAATAGTGTGTAAAAAAGCCTTGTAAATAGGCTTTTTAAATTGCTAAATTTGTTTTGCTATGATAGAATAATACACGTTTAGAAAAGTATTGGATTTTAGAAAAAAGGTGTTTTTATGGTAGATGAGAAATTGTTAAAGGATATAAATGATGTTTTAAAAAAGATAGAAATATTGAAGAATCAAGATAATATTGGTGAAATGTTAGCTGAATATGGCATTGATATTTTATTGTTGGATGAAAATGGTATTATTGATGCAATATCAAAATTTTTATTAACTGATGCTGAATCTATCTGCTATGAACGTTATAAAGCTTATATTAAACAAAAAAAATTAAATGATATTGCAGATATTATTGGTTCATTGAATGGACTTACTACCAATGTTGATAAATTATACGAGGAAAGAAGAAAACTTTCGTCAGTTATTTTTAATATTGACGAAGTAATTCATAAGATAAGAATGAAATTGCACGATGTTCCAATGATTAGAATTTCTTCTTTATATGGTCATGTAGAAAATGATTATCATAATTATTCTAGTACTGTTATAAAAGTTGGTATGGATGAATCGAGAATGAATGATACTATTTATAATATTGAAAGAGGAAGTCTTTTATTACGTAGAATGAAAGCCAAAGATTTGGAACGTTTAAAAAAAGAGTTAGCTTTGTTTAAAAAAAAGTCTGAGAAGGATATAAAAGAAAAACATGATAGATATGATAAAACTAGAGAAGAATATACTACTTTATTAGGCGCTGTTGTAATGGAATTTTTAAGAAATGATTTATTCTTGAATGCTGCAGTTTTAACTATTAATGATTTATTTGGTGGATCTTTTAAAACAGAAATTGATGGTTTGGGGATTGAAAGAGTAGTAAAAGAAGATTTAGATGAAGTTACTTCTATAATGGTTGTTTCTAAGTTTTTTGATTATTTCGAACAACATAACGATGATAAATATGATGCTAAAACTTTTTATAATTTATTAGAGTCTTTCTTCCTTCACCATTATGTTAAAAGAAAACAAGAGTTAGATGGAAAGAGAAATAAGTGTTTGCTTGAGATATCAAAAGCTTTTAATAATCAAAAAGAGATTATGATGAAATTGACTCAATCTCAATTAGAATTAGGTAGTATAGCAGATTTTAGTGATGATGAAAAAGATACTTTTTCATTGGTTCATAGAAAAAAAGAAAAGTAATGCTTTTCTTTTTTTATGTAAAATAATCATAGATATGTTATAATTTGTATAGTATAGGAGAATGCTTATGAAGAGTAGGACAAAAAAGAATGTTAAATTTCTTTTCTTCTTAGTAGTATTATGTTTATTGGCTTTTGGCGGAGCTATTCTTATAAAAAAAGATGACACTGTAATAGATGATTTATTAGATAGTTTCGGTGATAATTCTATTAAAGATAATTATAATGGATTTTATTCTTATTCAAATGATTTAAATGGCTCTAAGACTTTGTTTAAAGGTTGTATTTTAAGTAAAATTAACAATTATATATTAATTATTAATGATAATTATTATATTTATAGAAGTTCTTGTATTGGTACTTTTTTATTAGGTGAAGGAAAAACTAAAGATTTGAATATAATGGTTAATGAAGAAAGAAAAAGTTATTATATAAAGTATAATGATGAGGTTTACTATAAGAATTATGCTGTTACATCTTTAGATGTAGTTAATAGTTTTAAGGAGTATAAAGATAAAATTCCTTTGACGGATTATCAATTATTATTAAAAGAAGCAACAATTACTAAAGATTATTTTGATGTTAGTTCTCGAAAAATTGAGGGTTTATCATCTAAAATGCTTATTGAATTTAAACATGTTAATGGAGAATCTTATACTATTAGCATAACTAATAATAGTGGTAATATTTTATATAGTTATACTTTTAAAGATTTTGAAACAATGCCTGAGTTTTATCCTTATGGTGCTTATTTAGTTATTATAGAAAAAGATGAAAATGATAATAAGTATAATAATAATTTTAAAGTAATTGGTACTGATGGACTTTTATATAATCTTAATGATAAGTTTCCTATTATAGTAGATAATGTTGTTTTAAATAGAGATAAAAGTATTCATATTTCTTTTGATAAAAAGAATTTATACTTTAGAGTTATTATAAGTGATAGTAAAAAGATGTGTTATGAAGATAATAAATCTACTGATATTTCGTATTATGAGTTTATGATAGATTATAATTATTCTTCTAAATCATTTGAAAAGCCAGAGTTTGTAAAAAAAGGTTTTAAAAGTGATAGTTGTATTTATATTAATGAAATTTTAGGAGGTTAAATATGATAGAAGGAATTATTATAATAATTGGATTATGCATTACTTTTATTCCAATTTTGGTTTATTTTAATTATTTAATGAATCATGTTAGTAAAAAGACAAGATTCGATTATCATTTAGAACTTGTTACCGATAAAAAGGGTAAATTAGGTATTATTATTGCTTATGTTGAAAGAATATTATTTGGTATTACTATATCTCTTTTTGGAATAGAGATGAGTGAATTTTTTACAAATGAAATTATCTTTCAAATATTTGTAATTTGTTTTGTTTTATATGTAATAGTTAAATATTTTGATGAAAAAAACGAAAAATAATTAAAAGAAGATGATAACTTCTTTTTTCTGTGTTATAATTTTATTATATATGGTATTTATATAAAATATGGGGAATGATATATATGAGGTTTAAAGAAGACTTTATTAAAGAGTTGATTAAACGTTTGAAGGAGAATATTGATATAATCGAATCTAGTTTTGCATTAGCTGGTAAAGATTTATATAAAAGCAAGCTTTATAATATTGAACCACTTGAATATCGTTTAACTATTTTATTAGAAGATGATCCATATTTATTTTTAAATAAATTAGTTTTTTGTATTATTAATAAACAAGAATTGAAGGTAAGTAGTACTAATATTGCATGTGATTTAATATTAGAATTAGTTAATTTAATACTTGATGAATTTAAATTAGAGAGGATTGGTAAAATTGGAGAGTAATGTTAATTTCAGAAAAGACTTGATTGTTTCTTATTTGAGTCAATTGGTACGCCTTGGAAATAGGGAAGAATTCGATAAATATTATCAATCTGTAGAAAGCTATTTACAAGAAGTTGTTAATAATAGTAAAGATTTAGGTTTACTAAAAAAAGTTAGGGATATAATAACTTTTAAGACTAAATCTATTGATATGAATTTATAGAGGTGATTTTATGAGATGTCCTAAATGTGGTGCTTTTATGGAAGAAGGCAAGGATGTTTGCTTTATGTGTGGAATAAATGTTAAAACATATGTTCCAGATAATAACACTAATAATTTTAATAGGTCTAATGATACTGCTTTTGGTTCTGGTGCTAGTTTTAATAATAATAGTGATTTTGGCAGTGGATCTGGTTTTAGTAATCCTTCATATAATCAAATGAAAGATAATTATTTGAATAATAAGAATAATTATCGTAACGTTGAATTAAAGCCTGTTAAAAATGGCGAAAAGGATATGTTTGATTTTTTTAGTGAAAATAAGAGTATTGTTAGAATTATTTCAGTTATTGGAGTTGCTATATTATTAGTTGTTATAGGAGTCTTTTATTATAAGAGTAAAACAAAAGAAGTTCCTTTAACTCCGGTGTTTAACAATTTATATTTTGAAGTTGATGATACTTTACAACAGGTTGGTAATAGCTCAAATAATGGAGTGGTTTTTAACAAAAGTGGTAATAAAGGTACTGATTGTTCTATTACTATAGCTATAGGTACGAGTACTTCTGGAGATCATGTTAAAGATTGGTTTACTACTCAAAAAGCAGCTTTAGAGCCTGAAAAGGATTCTTCTGGTAATGTAGTTGATGAGTTGAAAATTTATACTGCTCAAGAAAGTAGTTTAACTTTAAATGATGCTTCATGGCATTATATGAATATTTTTTATAAAAAGGATAAAACTAGTGAACCTACGCAATTAAGATATAAGTTTATGACTTCGATGTATAAAGGATATTACTATGATATTATATTGGTTAATAATAGTAATGATACAGCTTGTAATGCATCTTTAGATAATTTTGCTAGATCCCTTAAATTTGTTGATTCTCAAGCGAAATAATTCTAGGAGGGGTTAAATGAAAAAGTGCCCAAAATGTGGAACTATTTTGGATGATACTAAGAAAAAATGTTATATGTGTGGCGCTGATATTCAAGCTAAGCCTCAAATAGATTTTATGAATGGTTTTAATGACCAAATTGGGGCAGCGGTTACCAAGAGTCAAGATAATATTTTTAATAGTGTCCCTGATATTTCTGTTAAAATTAATGAAGTTGTTCAAGAATCTAATGATAATGCTGTTTTTTCAAACGGCTCAAAACCTGCCAATTTCTATAAAAAAGAAATGGATAGCCTTAATTCTATGCAATATGATGAAAGGACAGCAATTGAAAAAATTTTTTCAAATGATTCGCGTTTTAGAAGTAAGGATGAAATAAATGCTATAGAGGCAATGCAGAAAAATAGTGCTAAAAATGTTAATAATCCATTTTTTTCTGCAGATGATTTTTCTAATAATGAAAAAAAATCTGATAATAATGTTAATCAAAATATCAATATTGAACAAAATAATGTTATTGATAATTCTATAGAACAGAATACTTCTGTTGTTCAGGAAACTGTTTTTGCTGATCCTAATGATGGAGTTTTATCATCGCAAGGGCAAGAAATAATACAAAATAATCAAGTTGCTCAAAATATTGAGCAATCTAGCAAAAGGAAAACGAAAAAAAATAAAGAAAAGCCAGCTATTAATTGGGGAAATAATTTAGAAAAAAATTCTGATAATACTTTTAATTTTTTTAAAAAAAATAGCACATCGAAATCTTTTAATGTTAATGCTAGTTTTATTTTTAATACAATTTGTTTTGTTTTATTTTCTTGTGCGTTAATATTTTTGTTCTTTAAATTTAGGTCTGATCCTGAGAAAAGTGGTTATGTTTCACTTGGGGGATTAAATTATAAGATAGACACTAAATTTATGTTAAAAACTGATGATAAATTTAGCAAATATTACACATATGGAGATAATTGCGTTGTTAGAGTTAGCTATGGTCAAACTACAAATTTAGATGGATTTGTTGATAGTTATTTTGATGATGTAAAGAATAGCTATACGGCTGATGATGGATATATTACACAATTGAATGAGATTAAAATTAATGATAATACATGGAATGAAATTATTGTTGCTGAATTAAAAGATAATCCTGCTAGTACAGGAGGCTATGGTATGATTGCAAAGTATAGATTTGTTACTATGGTATATAATGGTAGTTTTTATGAAATTAGGTATGTTAATTTAGACAATAATAGTGATTGTTCAGCTATGTATGATAGTCTTGTTAATTCTTTAGCTTTTGATTAAGATAGAATGTTCTATCTTTTTTCTATTTTATCTTTTTAACTTTTATAAAATATGTTATTATTATATAGTAGAATAGTAGGGGATGAGATTGTGAATATTAGTTTTGATAAAATGAATTCTATGCGTTTACTTTTAGAAAAAAAGTATGATGAATTAGAAAATGATATTAATTCTTTATATTTATCAAAAAAAGATGATGTTGCAAAGGAGAAAATTGAAATCCAAGATTTGATAGATAAACAATTATCCTTACTAGATACGATTATTCATAATTTGGAATCTACTCCTAAATTATATTCCGAATTAATGAGTATTAATGAAAAATTCAAACAAATTGTGGGTGATTATAGTGACTAGTAAAAAAAATAAATTTTCTGCTTTTAAACTTTTTTATGATGAATTTGTATACAGATTAAATGATGCTGTTTCATATAAAAATGTTGAAATTCATATAAATAATATAAGAGAACTTACTATGGATTTAAGAAAAACACCAAAATATGATATTTCACAATATATGACTAAATTGTCTAGAATTAATAAGAGAATTAAAGAACAGCTTGATAATATTTTAATAAAAGATAGAAAATTTTTGGAGTTCTTTTTAATTTTATATAAGAATCATAAGGAATTATCTAATGATAAGGTTGAAGATGTGCCATTTATTATTTCTACTTCTTTTTATGATGATTATCGTCTGGATAATAAGAGTATTACGGAGTTAGAGAGTAGTTCTTATATTATTCCGCGTTATACTTCTTTAGAAAAGAAAAATATTAGATTAGAAGCTAAAAGATTCTCTAGATTAGAATACTTTATTAAATTACTTAGAAATAGTAAGAATACTTTATTATATGATAAATTTCTAGTTAAAATTTCATATATGTTAAAATTAAAACCTGTTATTAATGAGTCTCATTATGATTATTTTAGAAGATTAGATTCTCATATGATTGAATGTGAACGTTTATGGGAAAGACTTGAAGAGAAAGCTAAAACTAATGAGGATTATGAAAATATTAGTGAAATTATGGAGATTGCTTACAAAAAAAAGTTTATTGATTGGAATAAGGAAATAAAAGCAATAATAAATGAATACTTTGATAATCTTTATAGTGAAATGAAAAATAGTAATGAGGTTAAAGGCAAATTTGATTTGACTAATGATATTTCTTTTGAAACATTTAGAGAAAACGTAGATATGTTGGTAGAAGAAAAAGAATCATTAATGAAAGATTATGAGAGTGGTAATTTTAGTTCTTATATATACGATGGTGATTCTTATTTGCTGCAATTTAAAAAGATATTAATAGATTCATTTTTTGACTATCGATTTAAAACTAGAATAAATATGAATGATGATATCGATTTATTTGTTGATAGAGCTATTGAATTGTATTCTTTAGCTACTGACTTAGAAAACCAAATATTTGAAAAAATAACTTTTGATGCTAGTCATTCTTCTGAATTAAAAAGAGGCAATGATGCTACGACTGCATTAATTGTAAAAATATATGAATTATATAATCCTTTATATTTATTGAGTATTTTTGAAAAATCAAAAAATGAATTTGAAAAGTTATTAGATGCTAAGAATATTGATTTTAAACGAGAATATAATATAAAATTATTGGATAAGAAAATTGAATATGATTTTCATGGTCCTCTGCCTACTATGAAATCTATTAGGACTAAAATTGTCGAAAGAAGAAAAGAGTTTATTTTAGAACATTGTATTACTGAATTATTTTCTAGAGATTTATTAAAATCATATGATACAAGAAATTATGATTTGAATATTGTTGCAAAGGATATTTCTGTTTCTGATATGGTGAATTTGTATTATAGAATGAAAAATAAAATTGATGAGTTTAATTTTGATAATATGAATTATTTGGATAGAGGTCTAGTGTTGGAGGGATTTGAAAAGCAAATAACTTTATCAGCACTTCAAGAATTTGTTGTAAAAAATATTTTTAAAAAATTAAAGTGTAAATCTGTTAATGATTTAGATTTATATAATAAATATAATGATATTTGTAGGAAATATTTAAATGAAGATGTTATATTTATAAATGATGATAAAAAAGAAGATACTATTTCTATTGATGATTTTGAAGAAATAAGAAATATTTTTGTGAGAAATTCTGGTTGGAATATGTTTTTAAAAAATAATAAATTAAGAGGCTTTTTGGAATAGGTGATTTTATGCGTGAAAAGTATTTTGAAAGTTATAGTAAGCTTAATATTGATGATAAAAGAAATGTATTGCTAAATGAAATTAGCGAAACTTTAGATGTTATAGAAAACCTATGTATTAGAAATAGTATTCCTTTTGAAAAATTGAATAGTAATTATTATATAAAGAATAGATCGTTATTATTTGAAGAAGATTATTATAATTTGATGTTTATATATATTACTTATTTGAAAGAAGATATTGCTTTATTGTTAGAAAAAAGTGCCTAGATATGGTGCTTTTTTTGTGATATACTTTCTTTAGGGAGTGGTTTTATGAATCTTGATGATATTTTAGAGAAAATTAAAAGATTAGATGCAGGTGGTAATGGCACTAATATGGTATGTTTTATTGTGGCTTTTGATTTGCTATATTTTCTTAAAGATAACGATAATAGAGAAAGATTCATTTATGAGTACTATAAAAATGATAATGGTATGTTTACTGGTAATTTAAAAAGAATTTGTTTTTATTGTGAATCAATATTAATAGAAGATAACATATATGATAATATGCTTAAATCAATTGAAATGGAAGTAAAAAGAGATGAACTTGTTAGTATGTATAATTATTATGATGCTATGGATAGAATTGAGAAAGCTAATATCAGTACTAAAAATATGATTAGTGATGGTTTTAAGATAAGATTATTAAAGCATGTTTTTGATTCTAGTAATCAGGATTTTCAAAAACTCGATGGTAATGTTAAAGAATTGAAATCTAGATATGATAAAAATATGATTGATATAGTGACTATTATTGCAATATTTATTGCAGTAAGTATTGGCATGGTAAGTGGAATTAGTTTTAGTTTGCAAGCTTTTGATAATTTTACTAATTTGAATTATTATGTTATTTGTTTAGCTGTATCTTTAATAGGGTTCGTTATTTTCAATTTATTCTATGCTTTGTTTTCTTTTGTTGCTAAACTTTGTGGAAAAGAGATTGATAAGAGAGGAAATTTTGTTTTTGTCGATGTAATTTTTATTCTTTTGATTGTATTTTTTACTTTTGTAGCTAAGTAATTGAAAAAAATAAAAATTATTCTTGCAAAAGCCTGATTAATATGTTATTATTAAATGGTCGATGGACCTCTAGCTCAGTTGGTTAGAGCATCCGGCTCATAACCGGGCGGTCGTAGGTTCGAGTCCTACGAGGTCCACCACTTAATTTGCGAGTGTGGCGAAATTGGTAGACGCGCTAGACTTAGGATCTAGTTCCTTACGGAGTGGGGGTTCAAGTCCCTTCACTCGCACCATTTTAAAATTAACAGAACTTTCGTTCTGTTTTTTTAATTATTTATAAATACTTAAAATAAAAAAATAAAAGACATTTTTGATGCCTTTTATTTTTTATTTACAAGTCTTAATACTTTTTCATCTACTTTGTGATATATTTCTTCATGTATATCTTCGATAGTTCTTATTTCACCATTTGCTTGCATGCAATTAATAATATCAAAACCTAATCTTTCTGCTATTATTTGACTTGTTGCATGAACTTTTCTTAAGTATTCAATGTTTTGTTCATGAATATCTTTGCTCATATTATTGTTTTTAGCATTTTGTTCGATATCTCTTTTTCTCATCATGCTTATATTTTTTTCAATTTCGACAACTGGCATTATTACTAAATCTGGCTTAGGGATTTCTAATATTTCGTATTCTAAGTGACATATCCAGTCGATTAATTCATATATTTCATCAGTCGTTTTGGCTTTTGTTGCTTGATATAATATATTTGATGTTGTGTATCTATTTGCTAACATGATAGTATTTTGACTTGCTACTGCCGCTTGTGTTTGTGGATTACCTTTAAATGCATGAAATCTATCCATAGCATAGCATAATGATGCTTGTTTTGCAGATACATCTGTTGCATTTGTTCCGTAGTTACCACTTAGGTATTGTCTTACAAAATATGATGAATCTTCTTGATATTGTGGAAATGTTAGATTATATAAATCATAATTTTCTCTTTTTAATCTATCATACAGCATTTTGCTTTGAGTACCTTTTCCTGAACCATCTATACCTTCTATAACTATTAACTTACTCATTTTTTCCTCCTGAAATTTTTTTATAAATATATTATATCATCTTAATTTTTAATTGGTATAAAATGATTAATATTTTTTATAAATGTTACTTTATAAATTTACTTTTTTGCTAATGAATGTTATTATATTAGTAGAGTAGAGGTGTAGGATTATGAATAATTCTAATAATTTTAATTCTCAGTATAATTCTAATAATATTAATTCTAATAATGCACCTATGCGACCTGTAAAAAATAGATTTTTTAATCAAAATTTATTAGAAGGTAATGATTTTAATGATGTCGGTTCTTCGACTAGCGGTCAAGTAAATTCTTTTGGAGTTCAAAATAATTCTACAATGGTTTCTGGTTCTTCTTTACAAAACGTTTTTTCAAATCCAAATGATAATGCTAATATTAATCAACAAAATAATGATGATAAATCTTCTAACAATCAATTTTCGTCTATTTTTAATCAAAGTTTAGTTGAAGATGTTAATGCTACTGTTTATCAAGCGGAACCTGAGGTATTGGAAGATGATTTTTTTAATAATGATAGTTCTAATAATATTAATAATTCTAATAATGAAACTTTGTTTGGGTACACGGAAAATGAGGTGTTGGATAATGTTGGCAATGAAACGAATCCTTCTCTTGATGTTTTAGAAACTAATGATATTTATAGTAATAGGGTTGGTGTAGAAGCTCCAATTCTAAATCAAAGTGCTAATGTTGTAGAAAATCAAAATCAAAATCTTTTGTCTCAAGATTTGCTTTCTCAGCAACCTTTAAGTATTAATTCTTTGGGTGCTACGCCTTTAGAACAGCAAAAAATTCCTGATTATGTTGAAAATTCAAAATTTTTTCCTTCTCCTGATTTAATAATTCAAAAAGAAAGAGAACAAATGATGCAAAATCAACAATTTAATGAAAGTGTTATTATGCCATCTTTAGTTGATGAAAATGTTGTAGTAATTGATGAAACAGCTTTGGTGAAAGCTTATGTTGGCAAGAATTATGATAAGTATTTGAGAAGTAATTTTTCTGCTTTTGCTATGTTTTTTGGTAGTTTGGCATTTTTCTGTAGGAGTATGTATTTTACAGGATTATTCTTTTTTATATTTCAACTTTCTATTTTATATATTTTTAGGGAATTGCTTTATATAGTTGGTGCTGTGTATATTGTATTAGCTATGATAATGGCTTTAATTATTAATCCTTTATATTTGTTTTATGTTAGAAAAAAGGTTCGTTCTATAAAGAAGAAACATCCTAAGGTATCGCAGGGAGATTTAAATAATATATGTTCTAAAAAAGGCAAAAACAATTTATTAATAGCTTTATTGTTACAAATAGTTTTGGTTGCTTTAGTATTATTTGCTGTTATTAAATTAGTTGGTTTTGATTACTTTAAAGATATATATAATGACATTGTTCAAATATTTGAAAAACCTAAAGAAAATGTTGAGTTTAATGGTGAGTTAAGGTTTAATGATTTGAATATTGAAGATTATTTTATTATTAATATTCCGGATGATTATCGTAAGGAAGATGATACCTTAGTTTCGTATACATATGTAACTGAAGGTGTTGGTGATAATAATGCTTGCTCTTTTAAATTTGGTGGTATAGATGGTTATAATAATTCTAAAGAATTATTAAGTAAAATTGCTGATTATTATAAATTAGGAGAAGAAATTGATAGCGTAAAACATAATGATTTGGATTGGAATTTATTATATGTTACTTCTGATGTAGGTAAAACTTACTATAGAGCTACTGATATTGATAATAATGTTGTTTTGTTTGTTTTTGTTAGTGGTTCTGATACACCTGATGGTATTTGTGACAACCAAATTGTTCTTCTTTTGGACAATATTAAGAAAAAATAGGAGTTTACTCCTATTTTTTTGTGTTATATAATCGAATTATAGATATATTTTTTGAGGTGGAATATGTGTAAAGATTATTTGAACAATACAAAATTAAGATTTCCGGATTATGATAATTCTATTTTATGTACTATTTCTTCTGTTTTAAAATATTATGGTATTGATAATGGACATTGTTCTTTAAAATCATTAGATAAGTTACTTAAGAAAAAATTTAACAATGTTGTATTAATTGTTTTAGATGGTATGGGTGAACATATATTAAATAGACTGTCTAAAGATGGTTATTTTAAAAGAAATGAACTTACTGTTGTTAATTCAGTTTATCCTTCAACTACGACTGCTGCTATGACTACTTATTATTCTGGTAAATCTCCTTTAGAAACTGGTTGGATTGCTTGGAGTCAATATTTTAAAGAGTATGGAAGATGTTTAAATATGTTGCCTCGAGTAGAATCGTATACGGAAGAAAAGTTAAAGAATGTTAGAAAGGATGTTTATGCCGAAGTAATTAATTATAAATCTGTTTATGAAATGATTGAAGAAAATGGAATTGCGGCTTATGAAATTTGTCCTTCTCATGTAGAAAGAAAAAGTAAAAGAACACTTATTGCTAATGATTTAGATGAATTGTGTGAAGGCATTAAAGTATTATGTGATAATCCTGATAAAAAGTTTATTATGGCTTATTTGGACAATCCTGATAATCTACTTCATAAATATGGTGCTTCAAGTGATGAAGCTCGTAGTTATATTTTAGATGCTGAATCTAAAATGGAAAGGATGATGAAAACTTTAAATAATTCTTTAGTTATTATATCTGCTGATCATGGTCATAAAGATATAAAAAATGTTTATTCTGTTTTGGATCATCCTGATTTAAGAGATTGTTTAATTATGCCAGAATTTTTTGAATCTAGATTTGTTGGATTTTGGGTGAAAGAAGATAGAAAAGAAGAATTTGAAAATATTTTTAGAAGAGAGTTTAAGGATTATCTTTTGTTTACTAAAAAAGAAGTTTTAGAAATGGGATTATTAGGTAATGGATTGCAACATTTTAAAATAGATGATTTTTTGGGTAATTATGTTGCTGTATCAATAGGTTCTTCAATATTTAGATTACAAAATGATTATTTTGAAGGTAAGAAAGTAAAGAAATCTACGCATTGTGGATTAACTATAGAAGAAATGGATGTTCCAGTTATTGTGTTGGAGAGTTAAGATGAAAAAAGCTTTAGGTGTTATTGAGTTTTATGTTTTATGTAATAAATTAAAAAATGTTGTTCGAACAGGGTGGTTAAATTGGCATGTTAATGCCGCAAGGGTTGAAAGTGTTGCGGAGCATGTTTATGGTGTTTTAATGTTAGCGTTAGCTATGTATTCTGAGTATCAATATGATATTGATATTGAAAAAGTAATGTTTATGTTGGCTATTCATGAACTTGAGGAAACTATTATTGGTGATTTAACATATTTAGATATTGGTGCTGATGATAAGATGAGAATTGGGCATCAGGCAGTTGAAAATATTTTAGCTGGTATGATTAATGGTGATGAAATAAAAAGAATTATTTTGGAATTTGATGAAAGAAAGACAAAAGAGGCTCTTTTTGCTTATCATTGTGATAAATTAGAATGCGATTTACAATGTAAGTTATATGATGAAGCTGGATATGTTGATCCTTTTAATCAAGGAGATAGTGCTGATCATTTACCTGATGTTATGGAAAAATTAAAAAGAGGAGAAATAACATGGTCTTCAAGTTGGATGAATAATGATCGTATTAAATTTGTTGATGATGAGAACTTTTTGGAAGTATTAGATTTTGCTATGAGAGAAAAAATTACTGACAAAGGAGATAAGTTATTTAGGAAGTGATATTATGATAGGAGTTTTTGATTCAGGAATAGGTGGATTAACTGTTTTAGAGGAAATTAAGAAGATTTTACCTAATGAAGATTATTTATTTTATGCTGATAGTAAAAATAATCCTTATGGTGAAAAAGAAGATGATGAACTATTTAAAATAACTTCTGATATTACAGATTATTTAATTAGTAGAGGATGTAAAGTAATTGTTATCGCTTGTAATACTGCTACAACAAGATGTATAAAGTTTTTACGTGATAAATATCCGGATATTACTTTTGTTGGGACAGAACCCGCTATAAAGGTCGCTTGTGACAAAGGTTATAATAATATATTGGTTATGGCTACTCCTGCGACTATAAATAGTGAAAGAATGAATATTTTAGTAAATGAGAATAAAAAGTGTTATGAGAATATATATTTGGTTCCGTGTGAGGGATTGGCTAATGCGATAGAAGTTGGAAATGTTGAGAAGCAAGAGAAAATAATTTCTAGTATTTTTAATGATTATAAAGATTTTGATATTGATGCTATTGTATTAGGATGTACTCATTATCCTTTTATAAAGGATTTAATTAGTAAGTATTTTTCTAATGTTTCTTTACTAGATGGTGGTAATGGTGTAGCTAGAGAGGTTAAAAGACAACTTGAACTTAAAAACTTAGTTACCAATAATGGTTCTTCAATTGTTGAAATTATTAATTCAAATTTGACATAATAGTGCTTTAGTTATAATATTCTTTAAGTGGGGGGGATTTTATGTTTGCAGCAATAATTGATAATGGAAGTACTTGGTTACTTGACATTAGAGATAATTTAGAGATTCGAGAGGAACAATTACGTAAAGAATGGAATAAACGATATATTGGTTGGCTTGTGAATGTCGATTCAATGCCTGATATAATATGGGGAATTCCTATTAGTAGATTTATGATTAAATTGCCTGATGATACGTTGGAGGATATATCGGTTAAACAAGCTCATATGGTATATGAATCTTTAGTAAAGTTAAGAAAAGATACTAAAACTAGTGAGTATGTTAAAACTAGCAATAAATAAGTTTTATTTTTATATAGAACTTATTTTTATTTGTGATACTATTATAATAGGTGATGAGTTATGTTTTTTAAAAATCTTTTGATTTTATTTTATGTGCTAATGTTGATAGTTGGATGTTGCGATAAAAGTACTCAAAATGTGGAAATGTCTAATGAGTTTGATAAATCGAAGTTTCAGGTAAAAGTGGTTATAGATAATATAAATATTAGAAAAGCTCCAACTTTAAGTAGTGATTTGATTGGACAAGTAGCAAAAAATGATATCTATGATGTTATTGATTATATTGCTGATGATGAATATGTATGGTTTCATATTAGGACTAATAATAATATCGATGGTTATATTGGTTCTGAAATTGAAAATCCTTATGTTGAATTTTTGAATGTTCCTGATGGACTTGATTTTGTGGCGCCATCTTTGAAAATACTTAATAAAGAAATAAAATTGAAGAAAAGAGAAGATTTGAATTTAGAAAAAGTTTTAGAAAATATTGAATATAGTGATGAATCACCGGTTACTATTTCTTATGATATTGACTATTCTAATATAGTTGCTAATAATTCCTATAAGTTAAATATTGTAGCTACAGATATTAGTGGAAATAAAAATTGTTCTACGATAATTGTTGAATTTACTGATGAAAGACAGGTTTCTGCTGGGAAATGGTTAGCTTATGAGGAATTAGAAAGTTTGCGTAATAAATATAAAAAGATTTGTAATGAAATTGGTGGGAAAGTAGTTTCTTCTTATTCTTGTGAATATAGTTATGGAGATAAATCTTTTTGGCAAATCTTTGAATATGGCTTAATTGTTATAGGAACGAATCATAACTTTGAAGGTTTTCATGGTGTTTGGTGTCAATATGATGATGTAAATAAAGATCCGAAGTCTTGTTTTAAAGCAACACGTGATGGGCAAAGTTATGATTCGGTTGATTATTTGACTATAGAAGATGAAATTAATTCTTATTTAAGTAGGGCTTTTAATGATATAAATAAATATTTAGATAAAGGGAAGGAATCTGGTTATTTGATAACGGATTTAAATTGGTAAATATATATTCTATATAGGTTTTTATTAATTTTTATTATTGTAAGAGGTGATATTTATGGGTGATAAAATAAAGAAGTATTATTTATATTTTATGATGTATGCTGTTTTGGGGTGGTTGTATGAAGATTTTTTAGAAGTTGTGGTATATCGTTGGGGATTTACTAATAGAGGTGTATTATTTGGACCTTATTGCCCTGTATATGGAGTTGGGGCTTTAGCTTTTATTTTCATATTAGGGTGGTTACTGAGAAATAAGGATTGGAAGAAGAAAGTTTTAATGATTCCAATAATCTTTTTAGGATGTATGGTAATAGCTACATTAATTGAACTTATTGCTTCTTACTTATGTGAGTGGATTTTTGGTAGTTGGCCTTGGCAAACTTATGTTGATTATAAAATAAATTTTGAGGGAAGAATCGCTTTAAGTCCAAGTATTAGATTTGGTTTGGGTGGTGTACTTTTTCTTTATATTATTCAGCCTTTGTTTGAAAAAGTTATTTCTAAATTATCAAGAAAATTGTTAAATGTTTTCTTTTATGTATTATTATTTGTATTTTTAACTGATATTATTTTTAAAATAATTAGGATTATTATTTAATATATTGGATTATCTGAAAAAATATAGTATAATAAATGAAGAATAGGTGGTTAGTGTGATGAATGAAAATATTATCCCTAGTCTTAAATTAGTATATAAACCATTAATTATGTATTATGGAGAATGGGAATTACTTAATGGATTAGAAGAACTAGCTTTAGAAAAAAAAGGAAAAAATGTTTTTGAAGAATTTTTAGACAGATATTATTATATGCCTTTAACTGTTTTATTTAAAGATGAACAACTGGCTAGAAGTTTTAAATATGCTATAAGTTCTCGTTTGAGTGATAGTGGTAGAACTTTATTCTTTTCTAAAAGAGCTTTTTTACGTAATGTTATTTCTAATGCTGATGAATTAGTTGATAATAGTGGCGAAGATATTTATAAGGAAATAAAAAAAGCTATTAGAATTAGAAAAGATATTTATAGAGATGTTTTTAATAATGGTGAAAATTCTGTATATTATGATGAAATCAAATCTGAATATATTAATTGTGAACTTGATATGTCTTTAGATGAGTATGTTTTATTGTGTAAGAAAAAATATACAAAGTTATTAAGTGGATATAATGCTGTTTTGGATTTGCTAGATAAATCTATTAATGTAGATAAATTTATTAAGTGCTTTGATGTAGATAGATTATATTTACATACTGTTTATTCTTTACTTAAACATAGTGAAGAATATTATGAGGCTTATGGTAAATTAGACTATAATATTATTGTATTAGATAGTTATAAAGAGTTAGTTACTGATTTAAGAAAAAAAGATTCTTTTTATAACAGTTATATTACTATAAATAATAGCGTTTATACTATTGATGATTTATTTAAAGAATATGATGAATTAATTATGAAAGTTAATGAAAAATAGAGGTTCTTTGTCAAATAGTGTTGGTAGACAATAAAATTTGATAAATGAATTG
>JBJFGS010000037.1:0-38724 GCA_051892935.1 Candidatus Coprovivens sp. | reverse complement strand
CTCGCGTTAAGAGATAAAGTGTATGATATAGTTCATAAACTAAGGTGGTACCACGCATTATTGCGCCCTTAGATTTATGAACTTTTTTATTTAGAAGGGACTGGTATAATGAATACAGAGTACGAAGTACGAATTCTTGAAATTAATCATGATGAAATGGTTAAAAAGTTAGAAAGTCTTGGTGCTGAGTTTAAGTTTGAAGCACTACAACAAAGATACGTATATGATTTAAAACCTAAACAGGATAACAAATGGATTCGTCTAAGAACAGATGGTAAAAAAACAACCTTAACAATCAAAGATCTACAAGCTAAAACAATAGATGGTACCAAAGAACTAGAAATAGTAGTAGATGACTTTGCTAAAACAAACCAAGTATTAGAAGAACTTGGCTTTAAAAATAGAGGATTCCAACAAAATAAACGTACACAATATATCCTTGATGGAGTAGAAATAGACTTAGATAGATGGCCTCTTATTCCAGAATACATAGAAATAGAAGGTTCATCTGTTAAGGATGTTGAACAAACACTTACTAAACTAGGAATAGATAAAAAAGACATAATAACACTAGATGTTGCTAGTATCTATGATCATTATGGATTTGATGGTGAACATCTAGCTGATTTAAATTTTGAAATGGAGGAGAAATAATATGAATAGATTTGCTGAATTAGACAAAAGACCAATTGCAGATGTTGAAAAAAGTATTCTTGAAAAATGGCAAAAAGAAAATATCTTAGAAGAAACAATTGATAATAGAAAAGACAAAAAAGATTGGGTATTCTATGATGGACCAATATATGCAAATGCTAAACCAGGTATTCACCACGTTTTTGCTAAAACAATTAAAGATACATTCTGCAAATACAAGACAATGACAGGATATCGTGTACTAAGAAAAATAGGACTTGATACTCATGGTCTTCCAATTGAAGTAAATGTTGAAAAAAAATTAGGATTTAAAGGAAAAGAAGATATCGAAAAATTCGGTGTTGAAAACTTCTGTAAAGAATGTAATAAAACAACTGCTACTAATATAGATGAAGTAAATGCTGTTACTGATATGATGGGACAATTTATTGATTGTGAACATCCATATGTTACTTGTGATAATGAATACATCGAATCAGAATGGTGGATTATCAAAGAAATGGATAAAAAAGGACTACTATACCATGGAAATAAAGTATTATGGTATTGTCCTCGTTGTGGAACAGAATTATCTGCTAATGAAGTATCTCAAGGATATCAAGAAGATTCAGTTAATACAGTAATCGTTCCACTAAAAAGAGTTGATGCTGATGAATATTTCCTAGCATGGACAACAACTCCATGGACATTAATAGCTAATGTTGCACTTTGTGTTAATCCAGAATTAACTTACATAAAAGCAGAATCCATGGGCTATAAATTTATCTTAGCCGAAAGCCTAGCTCCAAAAGTTTTAGGTGAAGAATATAAAGTATTAGAAACATATAAAGGTACTGATTTAGTAGGATTAAAATACGAACAACTAATGCCATTTGTAAACGTTGAAGGTAGAGCATTCGAAGTTATCGCTGATAATTATGTTACAGCTGACGATGGTACAGGTGTTGTTCATATTGCTCCTGCCTATGGTGATGATGATAATCGTGTATGTCAAAAAAACGGTATCGGTTTTGTCAACCCTGTAGGTGAAGATGGCTGTTATAATGATGGGCCATGGAAAGGACGCTTAGTAACTGATAAAGACTTAGAAATAGAAATAGTAAAATGGTTAAAAGATAATGACAAACTATTTAAAAAGATAAAAATAACTCATGATTACCCACATTGTTGGCGTTGTAAATCAGCTTTAATAAGTTATCCAAAACCAGCATGGTATATTAAAACAACTGCATACAAAGATAAGATTATTAAAGAAAACGAAAAAATCAATTGGTATCCTGCATACGTAGGTGAAAAACGTTTCGGTAATTGGTTAGATAACATGATTGATTGGGGTATTTCAAGAAATAGATACTGGGGATGCCCACTACCAGTATGGACTTGTGAATGTGGTCACAAAGAAGTTATTGGTTCACTAGATGAATTACAAGAAAAAGTAGTAGAAAATGTTAATGTAAGAGATATAGAATTACATCGTCCATATGTAGATGATTTACATATTAAATGCCCAGATTGTGGCAAAATAATGAACAGAGTAACTGACGTTATGGATGTATGGTTTGACTCTGGAGCAATGCCATATGCCCAATTCCATTATCCATTCGAAAACAAAGAACTATTCGAATCACAATTCCCAGCTGATTTCATAGCTGAAGGATTAGACCAAACTCGTGGTTGGTTCTATGTATTACTTGTTATCTCAACAATTATTTCTGGTAAATCAAGTTTTAAAAATGTTGTTGTAAACGATATGATGCTTGATGAATTTGGTAAAAAGATGTCTAAATCAACAGGTAATATTATTGACCCAGTTGAAATAATGAATAAATATGGCGCAGATAATATTAGATGGTATATGCTATATGCATCTCCTGTATGGACACCACTAAAATTTGGAGAGTCTGGAGTAAAAGAAGTATACTCTAAATTCTTTAATCCTCTAAAGAACACTTATTCATTTTTCCAAACATATGCAAATATAGATGAAATAGATATTACTAAATGCAAAGTACCATATAGTAAACGTGAAGAAATAGATAAATGGTTATTATCAAAATATAATAAATTATTAAAAGAAGTAACAGAATATTATGATGCCTACGATTTAAACTTAGTAACTAGAGCAATTACATCATTCGTATCAGATGATTTATCAAACTGGTACATAAGACGTAACCGTGATAGATTCTGGTCATCAAAACTAGACAATTCTAAAAAGAGTGTTTATATAACAACATATGAAGTATTAGAAGGATTATGTCGCATATGTGCTCCAATAATACCATATGTAACAGAAGAAATTTATACCAAACTAACTGGATCAAAATCAGTACATCTAGCTGATTTCCCAGTAGCTAATAAAAAACTAATTGATGAACATATCGAAAATAGAATGGATTTAGTACGTAATCTAATATCAATAGGTCGTTACGTAAGAGAAGAAACCAAAATAAAAGTACGTCAACCTCTTAGTGAAGCCCTAATAGATGGTAAAAACAAAGATTTAATTGCTGATTTAATTCCATTAATTAAAGAAGAATTAAATATTAAAGAAGTAATCTTCACAGAAGATTTAAATGAATATATGAATTTATCTGTAAAGCCAAACTTCAAAGAAGTAGGTAAAGTATTCGGACCATTAATCAAAGAATTCCAAACTAAATTAGAAAACCTTTCAAAAGAAGATATTACAAAATTACAAAATGGTGAAAATATAACAATGAATATCGGAAACGAAGACAAAGAGATAACACCAGATATGGTTGAAATACGTATTTCTTCAAAAGAAGGATTTAACGTTGGTATGGAAAACAACAACTTCATAATATTAGATACAACATTAACAGAAGAATTAATCTTAGAAGGTATTGCTCGTGAACTAGTATCTAAAGTTCAACAACTACGTAAAGCTAAAGACTTTAATGTTGCTGATCGTATAACACTATACTATAGTGGTGATGAAGAAATAGAAAAATGTATTGATCAATTTAGAGAATATATTAAAGCAGAAACTTTATCACTAGATATCATTAAGAAAGATAATCTAACTGAATTATGTGATTTAAATGGTCATGAATGCTATATAGATGTAGAAAGATAATTCAATTATCTTTCTTTTCTTTTATAAAAAAATATATTATAATTAAACTAGGATAGTGATAACATGAAAAACAAAAAATATTTAATATTTATATTTTTTCTTTCTTTAATATTTATTATTCCAGTTAAAGCTGATAGTATAATTAAATATAATAAGACTTATGAATACAATAATATCGAAAATTACAAAAACATCCTTACTATAGAAGATAAAAAATATATATTAACAGAAACATCTAGTAACGCAACCAAAATAATCAGAACAACCTCATCATTTGAAGAATCTTTAACAAAAGAATTTTCTACTTTATCTAATTCCGAATTCATTAAATACAATAATAATATTATTATTGTTGGAATAGAAAAGAATTCTCTAAAAGTATACCTTATAGATAAGAATCTCCAAATAACTAATCAAAAAGAAACATCTTATATGATAGATAACGACGCTACTATAAAAACTTATCAATATGATAATAAAGTATATCTAATGTTATTTGAAAATGAAAATATGTTAAGTAGTACTATTTATGAAATAGATAATAATTTAAATATAACAGAAAACAATTTAAGTAGTTATGAATCAAGTTTAGTAAAAAAAATTCTAAAAGGCGACTACTACTTAATTAGAATGAATGATCAAGAAGAAAACAATCGTATAACTCATTACTTAGATACATCTTATACAAAAGATTATAGTATTCTAGTCGGATATTCTGAAAATACTATATATAATGAAACAACTGGATACGATTACAGAGCAAGATTTACTATTATAGATAAAGAAGGTAATATAGTACTAAATACAGAAGATACAAATAATGAAACATACTTAGATGTTGAATTTATTAAAGATAAAATAATTATTCTTTCAAGTAATCAAAAAGGAGAACATCTTCTAATATATAATACATCTGGTAAATTAGAAGAAAGTATAGAATTATCTCGAACTTACAATAATAAGACTTTATCTTATAATCAATTAACTAAAACAAATAATCAACTAATAATATATGCCCAAGAGCTAGCAAAAGAAATAGACACAACTAATATATTTGTCGTTTATAACTTTAATATATCTATAATAGTTAATGATAATTTATATGGCCAAGTAAACGTCGAAAAAGACTCACTACCAGGTAAAGAACTAACAATAGAAGTAATACCTAACTCAGGATATGAATTAGATAATATAGAAATAATAGATAATATAGGTAATATAATTCCAGTAATTAATAATAAATTTATAATGCCTGAAGATGATATTTATATAACAGTAAACTATAAAGTATCTGTAGAAAATCCAGAAACTACTGATATTATTATTATAGTTAGTATTACAACCATAATAGGAATATCTTCATTATTAATACTATTAAAAAAATTAAAATGGTTAAAATAACAGTTTATACTGTTATTTTTCTTTTTTATGATATAATAAAATAAGAATAGGGTGATATAAATGCCAAATAACGAAAATAAAAATGATTTTAATAACGAATTACCAACATTAAATAATAACATTGAAAATTCTCAACAACCAGAACAAAAACCACTTATTGAAATTCCTCAAGCATATTATGATCAATTAGCCAAAGAAGAACAAGAAGAAAGAAAAGCTCAAGCAGAAGCAATAGAAAAACACGAAGAAAAAATAAGAAGAAAAAACGCTACAAGCAAAGCTATCTTCTGGACTATTATTGGTGCTATAATAACATACTTCTCATTATACAATACAATTAATAAAAACGAATTATTCATCTTTATAATACCAATATACATAGTATTAGGTTCTATCATCTTTGCTATAAAAGAAAAAAAAGAATCAATCTTCCCATCAACAACTATGGTAGGAGGAATGATAGTAGCAGTTCTAACATTTGTAATGTCAATGTTTCAAGAGGAAAACATGGACTTATGGACATACTATTCTATAGCTGGAGCAATAACCGCCTTTTTAGGTTTAATTATTTCAAATATGGTAACAAAAATAGTTGGAGATCACAAGAATATTAAAGCCCTAGAAACCATAGGATATTTCCTCTTCTTTGTTGCTATAATAGCAGTACCATCATATTTATATATTAACTACAAAGATACTTTTTATAAATATGTATTCCAAAGACAAACAGTAGTTCAAGCTGAAACAGAAGAAGAATTCGTTATGAAAACATTAAAAAATCGTTATAATCTAACGTTTACGTGTGATAAAACAAAAGAAAAATATTCTTTAACTAAAGATAATCGAAAAGCTGTAACAAGAATTTGTTCAGATAATTATGGAAACAAATTCGAAGTAAACAGCATAGCATATAATGAAGGATCAAATCAGTATGTTGTAATAGATAGTTATATGGATACAATAATTATTAATCAATTAAAAAAGAACATAATTAGTGAATTAACAAGTGTAACTAATCCTGACGAAATAAACGTATACTTATATCCAGAAAAAAATTGTACATTTGTAGGAGATTGCTTTGATTGTGATGAATACTATGAAATATATAAAAAAGAAAATAATATTGAAAATCAATTTAAAGTAAGTACAGAATTAAATTTCAAAAATGAATTAGTAAAATCCCAAAAAGATTATTTCAATAGTCAAAAATACAAAATGATTATTGAAATACATGATCAATATGATAATACAACAGACTATTCTTTAATAATAGATGAAATACTTAATACTTTAAATGAAAAAGGATATAAAAACAACTATGGTTATGAAATTAGCTTAATGCATAAATACGATAGTTCAGAAGATAGTCTTCTAAAAACAGTATACAAAGTAACTGGAAAAACAAATGATGAAAAATCATTTAAGAATCCAAACATAGTAGATCTTAATGCAAAATAAAATAAGAATTTAATAATTCTTATTTTTTTTAGTAATTAATCCTAACAAAATTAAAATCAATCCAATATAATAAAAATATTCCTTTATAAGCAATATATTAGCATAACTATTTGTAAATATAAACTCACTACCCACTAATAAACCAATTATAATAATATAAAATAATATTTTAGGACAACTATCCCTAATAACTTTAACACATAATAAAGCAGTAATAAGTATATTAATCATCCATTCTACAACTAAAATATTTTCTACATTATTAAAATAACCCATTATATTTATTTTTTTAAGTATTAGAAACTCAGGAAACCTAATCATTGTAGCAAACTTACTACCATATATAGTAATAGTTAAAAATAATACAATAATCATCAGCAATGATCCAACTATATATCCCCATTGAACATCCCTAAATCTTAAATTATCTTTATAATTAATTAAGAGTATATTAGGTAAAAGAGCTGAAGCTGTAAAAACCAAAACTCCTTTCATAATATTAATAATCTTTGTATTAAAAAGAGGTAATAGATTATCTAACTCTACAAAAGGAAATAATCCTAATAAAGACAGTAATATTTCTAAAAAAGAAACAACTATAAATACTTCACTAATTCTCCCTATAATAGTAAACTTAAACTTGCTTGCATAAATTAAAATTAAAAAGAATAATAAAACAATAAATAAAGATGGAGTAGTATATAATAAAAAAGTATTAGTAAGTATTGTATTAGAAAGAGTATTAATAAATAAAACACTTATAGCTATAATAATATTAACTATATTATTAACATATCCTTTCTTAAAAAACAAATATAACAAAAAATATCCTAATAGTAATCCGACAAAACCAGTAATAAGTATATCATTATTAGATAAACCGACTAACAAACTTAAACCTGTCCCTAAAAAAAGAGATCTAGTTAAATAAAAACTTAATATATTATATTGTCTTTTATTTATCATTTAGCACCTCATATATAGACCCATTTTTACTTATTGTAGTATCTACATTAACTTTATAGTTAAAACTATTTATCTTCTTTTTATACTTTTTATAATATATATCTTTAAAACCCAGTAAGTCAGATTCCTTATTTAAAGTAGTATCTATAAATTTTATTGTTTCTTCTTTAATTTGTTTATTAATTAATATTTCTAAATCGTTATATATATCAGTATCCTTAAGATTAATATCTTTATTTATCTTACTTATTTGTCCATTTACTTTAATATTAATAGTTATAGTATTATCTTTAATATCAGTAGATATCTTCTTACTATATACTTTTATAGTATTACCATTTCTAGTAAACAATGTATTAGTAGTATCTAATACTAAAAAAGAATACATTTTTTGATTTATTTCATCAACAATCTTATCCCCATTAAAATAATAAACACTATTATAATTAATATTATCACTATCTAAATAAACATATGGAAGAGCTATATCTTTTCTACCAGTAATATACTTACTAGCTAAAATATCCAAATCATCAATACTTGTATTACCTTGTGTATAAATAACTGTATCCTTTATAGTTTGTGACATACTTTTATTGTCTTTTACTTGTTTTAAAATAACTTCTGGATTATCAGCAATAACTGATAAATAATTACTATTTATTGAAGTATCTCTTATTATATAATCTAAGCATTCATTTATTCCATGTTTACCTAAAGACTTACTAATTACTAACAACTCTATATGTTCTAAATATACATCTTTATCAGTTTTATTCTTAGCAATATCAAAAGCCTTACTTATATTAGAATCACTACCTACAACAATACTTGTACTTATTTCAGTTGAACTACCATCTTTTTTACTTTCGGTAATTTCAAAAATAACTTTATACTGATTATCTACATAATCAATACCAATACCACTTACAATACTCATATCATTTAATTCTCTATAATCATAACAACCACTAATCAACAAAACTATTCCTATAATAAAAATTATTTTTTTCATATATTACCTCTAGTTATATTATCTGTTAACATTTTATTTCTTTTCATATCTTTATCCTTTTTTAATAGTGTTTTAAAAAAATAATTTTTATTAAAAGGAGCTATAGGATATAAATATGGTTTACCAAAACTTTCTGTATTACATAGATTTACAACTATAAAAAATGATCCAATAACAAATCCATAAAGTCCAAATATTATAGTAAGTATTAATAATAACAATCTATAAGTTCTTAAACCATCAATAACTTCACCACTGCTAAATACTAAACCTGTTACAAAAGTAATTCCAATAATTATTATCATAATAGGACTAGCAATATTAGCAGCAACAGCTGCTTCACCAAGTATTAAAGCTCCTAATATTGAAATAGAACTACCATAAGTAGAAGGAAACCTTATATCACTTTCTCTTAATATCGTACATAAAAAAATCATAAATAACGATTCAAATGAAGAAGGAAATGGTACACCACTTCTTCCTGCTTGAAAAGATAACAAAAGCTGTATAGGTATTGTCTCAGGACTATAATTAATTATAGCTATATATAAAGAAGGAAGTATAATAGTAATTACTACACATAAAAACCTAATTACTTTTATAGCATTAACATTTATAGCTCTAACATACTTATCTCCTTGAGGATTAACAAAATCACTAAAAAAAGCTGGAAGTATTAAAGCATATGGTGAATTATCTGCAATTAATACAACTTTACCTTCTAATAAAGCCTGAGAAACCCTGTCTGGTCTTTCAGTTTTTAATAATGTCGGCATAGGAGAACTATCAACATCATCACTCATATACTGCATTAACACTTCAATATCAATAATTCCATCTATTTTAATCTTGTTAATTCTTTTTCTAACTTCTTCAAGTAAATCCTTTTTTACTATGTCATCACAATATAACATTGATACTTTAGTTAATGTTTTAGTACCTAAAGAAAAGTCTTCATTAATTAGTTTTGAAGTCTTTATTCTTCTTTTAATTAATCCTAAATTCATTATAATACTTTCATTAAATGAATCTTTTGGACCATTAACTGCTGTTTCAGCAGTGGGAGGAGTAATACTTCGATAAAGATCACCTTTAACTTCACAAACTAACATATCTTTTTTATCATATACTAAAGCAAATCCATTTAACAAATATTCTTTAATTAAATTATAATCTTCAACATAAATAACATTTGGTCCACTAACAATATCTTTTAAAAATAAATACTTATGTCCCAAAGTAATATTCTGCAATATATACTCATTAATTTTATCACTATTACATAGACTCTCTAAATATATTATATTAATTTTATTAAATTGTTTATGTATCAAATCTGTTGAATTATTAAACTCTTCTTTTAGTTTATCCGTTATCATAAAATCACCATTTATATTATTACCAATAATTACTAAACTATTTATCTAAGAAGAGATTTAATAATTCTAGTGATTAAAATTAATTATAAATCTTAAAACTCATTCCTTTATATTTTATTTATAGTATAATTATCTTAAGAGGTGTTGGTTATGTATGAAGTCACAATCGAAAAACTAGATAATCAAGGTCGAGGAATCTGTTACTTAAATAATAAGATTACTTTTGTTGAAAATGCTCTCCCAACAGAAATAGTAAAAATTAATATAACAAAAGAATCTAAGAAATTTAATGAAGCAATAGTAACAGAATACATAAAAAAGAGTTTATCTAGAGTAGAAAGTCCATGTCCATATTATAATATTTGTGGTGGATGTGAACTACTAAATCTATCATATGAAAACACTTGTAAATACAAGAAAGAAAAACTAGAAGACATTCTTTCTAAATATGCTAATATCAAATCAGATATTGAAATAATTAAAAGTAAAAATAGTTTAAACTATCGTAATAAGATTACTTTAAAAGTCGAAAAAGGTATATATGGTTACTACGAAAGTAAATCTCATAAATTAATAGAAATAAAAGAATGTCTACTTGCAGAACCAGCAATTAGTAATTTTATTAAAGATATAAAAAAACTTAATATAAAAAATGGTGAGGTAACAATTCGTTCTAACTACAATAGTGAACTCCTTATATGGATAAAAACAAAAGACAAAGTAAATCCAGATATACCTTATTTAAAAAGTAAACACAAAATAGCTGGTATTATCCTAAACGATCAATATATCGATGGTGATTCATCATTTATAGAAATTATTAATCATCAGTTATTTACAGTATCATATGATTCATTCTTCCAAGTAAATCGTGATATATGTTCTAAACTATTTAACTTAGTAAATAACTATATCGAAGAAGATGGAACCATACTAGATTTATACTGTGGAGTAGGTACATTAGGAATAAATGCTACTAAGAAAGCTAAAAAAGCCTTCGGTATCGAAATAGTAAAAAATGCAGTATTAAATGCCATAACCAACTCAAAAATAAATAAAAGAGATAATATATATTATATGTTAGGTGATGTATCAGTATGTCTACCTAAAATAAAAGACAAAATAGATACTATTATAGTAGATCCACCAAGAGCAGGTTTAGACAAAGTAACAAAACAAACTATAATAGAATTCTCTCCTAATAAGATAATATATGTATCATGTGATCCTATGACACTAGCAAGAGATCTAAAAGAACTATCTTCCTACTATAACATTATCGAAATAAAAGGTTTAGACATGTTCCCACACACAGAGCATATAGAGACTTTCTGTGTTCTAAAGCGCCGCTAAGGCTAGGTAGAAGCGTATCTTAAAAAAATACTAAAAACACTAAAAATGACAAATTTTAGTGTTTTTTTTAATTTTCTACAAGAAGGGGTGTGATGGAAATGTTCAAACATACAACCATAAACTACTATTCGTATATTATAAAAAACATTCCAGTTTATTATTAAATTATGCATTAAAAATAAAGATATTAATAATATAGCTATTACTAGAAATTATAAAACAGGAAAAAGCTCCGTAATAAAAACATATTTAACAGAGAACAATATTGGAGATGTTATTTATGGATATGGAAAGATAACATAAAAAGTAGAATGATTTTTTATTCTACTTAATTCTTTTTCTATTAAATAATTCGTCAATTGAAAAAGGCTTATATATTTTTGTTAAATCATATAGAAAACTTGTAGGAATAATATTAATTCCAGTTTCGTAATGAGTGTAATTATTTTGATTAGTATTTAGTTTATCTGCAACTTGTTCTTGTGTCATATTATTCATAATTCTTAAAGTCTTAAGATTTTTAGCTAAACTGGGCAAATCTACATGTATTTTATCAAACGGAACATTCTTAGGTACTAAGCCAAAAAGATAATCTAAACTATAATTAAATAAATTAGCAAATTCGATTAATCTTTTAATAGGAATCCAATCTTTTCTATTTTCCCATCCAGATATTGTAGAGGAATGAACACCTAAAATTTTAGCAAGTTCTATTTGAGTCATATTTAATTCGTATTCACGAATAGCCTTAAATTTATTAACAATCATTTCATTCACCTGAAATAATTATTTCATTGAAAAATCCCCAAAAATGTAATTTAGGGGAAATAGAGTATTCGTGTTAAACTCTCTAAATTACAGGGAAAAATACCGATTGAATCAGCTGTATAAAAAAAAGAGACCTTTGAATTTTAAAAAAATGTGGTAGTTTAAAAGTAAAGGTGATTATATGCAATTAGATTCAATTGGAAAATTTATAGCCGAACTAAGAAAGAAAAAAGGATTAACACAAAAAGAACTAGGTGAAATACTAAGCATAGACAATAGAATTATTTCAAAATGGGAAAATGGAAGGTATGCACCAGACATAACAGTGTTAAAAGAATTAAGTACCATATTAGGAGTTACAGTAACAGAACTTTTAGAAGGAAAGAAAAATAAAGACAATGAATTTGTTCAAGATGAAATAGCATTGAAAAGTTTAAAATATTATACAAAACAAACTCAAAAGAGGAATTTAAAAATAGCTTCAATTATAATAACTTCCTTAATATTTATATTTTCAATAACATTTGGAATTATAAAATACAATGAATGGCACACGGAAAATGTTCAAAGTTTAACAAATAAAATTTTTGATTTCGATGGTTTTGTTGTTTACAATCAAAAAGAAACAATAATCTTATTTAATAACTTCATATATAAAGACGAGAAACTAGGAACAACTATGGAACCAATTGTAAATAAAATAGAAATATCTATTTTTTATGAAGATAAATTAGTTAGTTCTAGACGTGTAGAATATAGGGAAGAAATTTTATTAAGTGATGCACTAAAAAATGTATCAATATTTATAGAAAGTAAAGAAATAGAATATTCAATGAAGAATAAATTAAAAATAAAAGTTGAGTATTCAGATAAAAATACAAACGAAAAAACTAGTCATATCTTACACGTAAAATAAAGAAATTCGCTATTTGAGCGAATTTTTTTCGCCAAATAAGCGATTTATAATAAACAAACTCATTCATATAATTATTATCAAGAAAGGAGGTAAAATATGAAACATAGTTTATTTATTTTTTTTATGATGCTAGGAATTTTAGTATTTCCTAAAATTTCAAAAGCTGAAACAGAATTAGTTTTAGCAGAAACAACAAAATATTACAAAACAGCAACATTTCTAGGAACAGCTAACACTTATAGTTTAAATAACAACTCTATATCAACAACAACTGAAATAACAGAAGAAGAATATAATAACAGCGATGTACTATTAAGAACTAATAGCTCAACAACTATCGAAACAACTTATAAGAAGATGACTGCAACAATAACTGCTAATGGAAATTACTATCGATATAAAAATAGATTAGTCTGGAAGAATATACCAAAAGTAAGAAGTTATGACATTATAGGAATCGGTTTTCAAACATCAGTAAAAGTAAAAGGAGATACTCATTTTAGTCAAACATATTGTGTTTCAAATGGAGGATGTACAACTACAACTACAAATTATCCTAAAATTTTTACAAATGGTGCAGGAACATCGTTTAAAGTTCCAACTGGAGATTTGGTTCAACTAGATCAAACTTTTTATTTTGATGTAGAAAAAAATACTCAATATACAATTATAAATCAAACAATAAACGGCGATTATGCACATGCTACAAGTAGCGTATCGTTAGCTAATTCAAAAAAATATGTTATGGATTTAGATAAGCTTGAATTAGAAGCTAGCATAGTAGATAAATACGATACTATTTCAAGTGCGGAAGCAACTTGGAGTGGAACATGGTAATAACAGAAAAGGAAGTAGTAGAAAATGGAGTTAATAAAAGAATTTATAACAACATACGGAAATGAATTATTATATACGATAATAACAACAGTATTAACTTATGTTGGATTAAGAGTAAAGACCTTATATGAAAAACATGTAAATGATAGTATCAAAAAAAATATAATAGAAGATACAGTGAAATATGTTGAACAATTACATAGTGATAAATCTAGCATTGAAAAACACGATATAGCAAAAGAGAATATACTAAATTTACTTACTGAAAAGAAAATAACAATAACAGATTTAGAATTAGAGGTAATGATAGAATCTTCATGTAACAATATAAAAAAGGATAAGAAGAAAGACGAAGGTCAAAAGCAATGAGTACAGTAAAAAAGTTAATCGAAATTGCACTTGATGAAGAAGGGTACTTGGAAAAGAATAGTAACGATTATTTAGATGATAAAACAGCAAATCCTGGTAAAAATAATTTTACAAAATATGCTAGAGATTTAGATAAAGTAAAGAATTTCTATAATGGTAGAAAGCAAAGCTTTTCATGGTGTGATGTTTTTGTTGATTGGTGTTTCGTTCAAACTTTTGGAGTAAAAAGAGCATAAGAATTACTATGTCAACCAGATAAATCAACAGGTGCCGGAGTAAGTTTTTCTAAAAGTTTTTATGCCCAAAAAAATCAATACCATAAGAGTCCAGAAATCGGTGATCAAATATTTTTTAAGAAAAACAATAAAATTTGTCACACAGGACTCGTATATAAGATAGATGCCACGTATGTATACACTATTGAAGGTAACACCAGTAGTGCAAAAGGTGTTGTATCCAATGGCGGATGTGTTCGAACAAAAAAATATCGATTAAATGCTTCATCGATAGATGGATATGGTAGACCAGATTATTCTGACAAGGAATTAGATGAAGTGGAAACTGCTACAAATAGAACGATTATGTATGTAGACAATGTCGATTACGAGGGATTAAATGTTAGGTCACTTAAAAATAATGAAGTTGTGGAATTATTACCTATTGGGTCAGTAGTTAAAGTTATAAAAATTTTAGATGGAAGAGCTTATTTAGGAGATTGTAAATATGTTTATTCGACTTATTTATCAAAAAAACAGCCTAAACTGAAGACTATAACTGGAGCAGACGAAGAAGGACTGAATGTTAGAAAAAAACGTAATACAAAAAAAAGTAACAAACCAATAGCGTGTTTGAAAAATGGAACAAAGGTAAAAGTATATGGTATAAGATTTGGTTGGTCAAAAATATCACCAGATTCAGAAGCTTGGGTAATTTCTAAATATTTAAAATAACTTAGAATTTAAAAGAGATTCGCCATTCGAGCGAATCTTTTTCGCCAAATAAGCGATAGTTTTTTTTACAATTCGCCATTATTCTCAACTTAGAGATATGAAAAGTATCTTGTGGAAGTAGGTGAAGGTAAAAAAGAATAAACTAATTTAAACATAAATTATAAAAAAAGAAAGAGGTAAAATAATATGAATGAAGAAACAACAAATACAGAAACAGTAGAAACTACTACAAATTATTATGACGAATATTTTACACCAACTGATAACGGATTAAACGGAGAATTTAACAATATTAACGTAGGATGTATAACATCCAATAATGATAAATTTAGTTTGGATAGTGAAGGTAATCTAATTGTAAATAGTATTACTACAGTAAGTGAAACAAGTAGTAATCAAACAATTAACTTCGATCAAATATATCCAATTGGCTCAATTTATATGAATGTAGGAGAAGTCAATCCAGCAACGTTATTTGGTGGAACATGGGAAAAAATAGAAGGAAAATTTTTAATAGGAGCTAACTCTAACTATGTTTTAGGAAGTCCAGGAGGAGATACTAAACATAAGCATACTGTAGGAGCACATACACATAATTTAGGAGATTCAGGATTTGCATGTGTAGATTTCTCTGCACAATATATTAATACAAGAGAAGTGAGTGGAGTAAGCTATAGTCAAAACTTAAGAAAAACGATAAGTGGAGCAGTAGCTTCAAAATCTGAAACTCGTACTTATGGAACAGCATTAGGCGGTAAAACAGGGGCAATGACAGCAGTACCTCAAACAAGTGAGACAACAATACTTCCTCCTTATTTACCAGTTAATATGTGGAAACGCGTTAGTTAACGGAGTAAAAATATGAAAAAAAGAAAAGAATTAAAAGAATTTAGAACTGCTAATAGTAAGCGTTTTCTAAATCATGATGGTACCATACAAATTGAATTATTTAAAGAACCAATCTATTATTTAGATAAAGGAGAATATAAGGAAATTAATAATTCTTTAGAGAAAACACCTAGAGGTTATAAAAATAAAGATAATGACTTTAAAATAGAATTTAATGACAACAATCAACCACTGCAAATTAATATCTCTTATAAAAATAAAAAGTTATCATTGATTCCAAAAGAAACGGATAACACTGTAATTGGTAATTGCAATCAAGAAAAATTATTACAAAATAACTCATCTAATTCGATAATTTATGAAGAAATATATATAAATACAGATCTAAAATATCAAGTTCTATCTAATCAATTGAAAGAATCTATTATTTTAAAAAATAATACTTCAAAAAAAAGATTTAATTATAATATAAACACCAATTTGAGATTGGTTTTAAACGAAGATAATACAATAAGTTTTATGGACAACGAAATAGAGTGCTTCAAAATAGAAAAACCATATATGTTTGATAGCAAAAATGTTTATTCTGAATCTATAAAATATGAACTAGAAAAAACAATTTATGGATACGAATTAATAATTGATATAGATAAAGAATGGTTAAATGATAAGAGTAGAAGTTATCCTGTAGTAATTGATCCAACAATTACAAATGTACAATCAAGTTCTAGTGTAATAGACACATATATTTTTGATGGTGATGAAAATAGTACTACATATAATCAGCCATATTTATACGTAGGTACCGATAAAAGTAATGTGATATACAGAGGATTATTAAAATTTGAATTACCTAAAATACCTGCTGGATACAAGGTGGTTGACGCTAGTGTCGTTATGTCTTGTTATCCAGATGAATTTGGTTTAGCATACCAAAATAAAGTTCCGATGATTTCAGTACACAAACTGACTCAAAATTGGAACGAAAGCAGCGCCAAATGGGAAAATATGAGTAACAATTACTCAAGTAATATAGAAGATTATTGCTATGCTAATAGAATGGATTCGTTTCATCAAGAACCTGGAGATGATTATAAAGATATATTTAATATAACTAGTTTAGTTCAAAAATGGTATAATGGAGAGCCAAACTATGGAATAATGCTAAAAGAATATAATGAAGAGGTAACGGATAATAGTAGACCTGCATTTTATGTTTCGAAAGATTATAACGATACTAGTTATTCAAAACCACTGATTTCCATCACGTATAAAAATTTTAATGGTATCGAATCGTATTTGTCATATACAACTCAAGAACATAATTTTGGTGAAGCAAGTATTAATAATTATACAGGAAATCTTACGATTACATATGATGTAGCCAATACAGTAGGTGGAGGGCTACCTGCAAATTTATATTTAGTTTACAATACAACCGATGTCGAGCTCAACAATGACTATGGATACGGATTAGGTATTAAGCCAAGCTTAATACAAACTTTAGTAAAAGAAATAATAGAAGAACAAGAATTACTAAAATATACAGATGAAGATGGTACAATACATTATTTCTATAGAAAAATAAATGACTCTGAAAATGAGGAAATTTCATATTCCAATGAATATTTTGATGAAGATGGACTAGATTTATCAGTTGAATTTAAAGATGAGCATTATGTAATGACTGATAAAGCCAAAAATATAAGTAAATTTGTGAAACACAATGACGGAGAAATATATTATTTAGAGGAAATACAAAATGTTGATGGTAAAAAAATAACAATAACATATGATACTCAAAATAGGATTACAAAAGTTATTGATGGGCTTAATCAAGAAATAATCGTTACTTATAACGATAATAAAATAACTTTTGTAAGTCCACATCTAGAAACAATAGTTCATTTAGAGAATAATTTAATTACAAAAATTAGTTCGCTAGGAATAACAGAAAATATCATATATAATGATAATAATCTAATAGATAAAATTGTTAATTCGAATGGACTAGCAATAAAATACGAATATATTAATCAAATCTCTTTCAGAATAAAAAAAGTTTCTGAAATAAGCAAATTAGGAAATGAAGGTAATTATTTAGTATTTAGCTATAACTTAGAAGATACAAAAATTGTTGATAATGAAGGACATGTAAATACATATATTTTTAATAGTTATGGGAACCTTATTGGAATAACTAGCATCGATGAAAATGATAATTTAAACCAAGCTTATGGAAAATCATATGTATTTGGTAATGAAGATGAAGGTACTTCTAATAAAATAATATCTGACAATTCTTTAATTAACTATATAGATAATCTAATTGACGATTCTTCTTTTGAAGGCGAGGAATCCATGAGATTTACAAATGGAGATATTAATTCTACAAACACAACAAGTACTGCAGAATCAAGAAGTGGTTTAAAATCTCTAGAAATTGGGATACCTAGAGGTGGAGGATATATATATAAAGAATTTGTAGTTCCAAAAGGTAAAACTTATACATTCAGTGGATATATAAGAGGAACATCTCTAGTTGAAAGTAGCGAAGATTTATGTTTAGATTTTATTTTATCATACGATGATACAAGAGCCGTAACCCATATTACTAAACTGACAAATGATTTCGTTAGATACTCAGTTACGATAGAATATATTGCAGAAGCAACAGATAACCTTAAATTAACAATTCAAAATGTTGATGAAAGTCCTATAAGTTTATATCTTGATGATATCCAGTTGGAAGAAGGAGATGTAGCTAATTATTATAATATGGTAGATAATAGTAGTTTTAAAAAAGGAACCAGTGGCTGGACTATAGATTCGGGGTCGACAACAGAATACGCCGAAATTAAAGAATTGTCTTGTGGAGTAAAAGCACTGAAGGTTCATTCAGAACCAATTGGTAGCATAACAGTCGATAAAAGGTTTAACGTAAAAGGAAAAGCTGGTGATACATATAATCTATCATTTTGGTACAAAAATTCTGGAATTTATCCGAGTGGTGGAGAAGGTCTTATGCCAGGTTGTTGGGCAACAATTTTCTTTGGATATAATGATGGTATGGAATTTGGAGCGTGTGTTCCTGCAAAATACTTAAATGTTGGATCAGATAATTGGCAGTTTTTTTCGGAAAATTTTCAAGCAGAATGGGATTATGATTATTTAGAGATAAATATCAATAATTTTGGTGGAGCGAACGATTGTTATTATACGAATTTTTCTCTATTCAAAGATTTAGAAGCATATTCATATGATTATGATGAAAACGGGAATCTTATTTCTAGTGTTGATTTGAATAAAGAGAAAAGCAGTTTAAAATACGATAATAGTAATCAAATAATTGGAATGACAGATCCTCTTGGAAATAATTATACTTTTGAATATGATAATAACGTAAATGATAGAATTATTGGAGCCTTTTCACCTTCCGGAGTAACGAGTTCTATAAAATATGATAATAATGGAAATGTTTTATCAACAAAAGTAACAAATAAAAGAACATTGGCAGAAATAAATAATGAGGTAAAATATTTGATAAGGGCTAAAGGAACAAATAAGTATTTCTTTATAAATACAGATAAAACCATTAGAATGAAAGAATCAGAGTGTTCTTATGATAAATTTTACATTATAAAAGACGATGAAAACAAAGTAAAAATTAAACATGCAATTTTAAATAATTACTTTGTTAAAGTTCATAATGGCGAAGTAAAACTTCAGTATGGCGATAATAATAATGAATTTGAATTAATATCAAATTTAAATAATAGTTATTCCATAGCATTAGCCCAAAGTGAAGATGAGCAACAAAAAGTATTAACTTTAACAGATACTTTTAATATTATCTTATCGGACTACAATAGTGAAGATTATCGCCAAGAGTTCTTCTTTGAACAATCCAACGATAAAATGTATATAGAAAGCTATGCGACTTATACAAATGATGGTAAATTTATAAAAAGTGTTAAAGACTCATTGGATAATGAAATAATTTATGATATAAATCCGGTAAACGGATTAATCCAAAGTTTGAGTAATCCCAATGGTGACATAACTACGTATATGTACGATGATAATTTACAAATGACAAAAGTAGAACAAGGAAATCACATAGTTACTTATGAATATGATGATGACAATAATCTTTCAACAATTAGCCATGGAAATAAGTCTTATACTTTCGAATATGATGAGTTTAATAACAATAATATAACAAAGTTAAATAATAATATTATTATAAATAAAGAATTTGAATCAAATAATGGCAATTTAAAAAAAATAACATATGGTAATAATAATATTATCAGTTACACTTATGATGAGTTTGACAGAGTAAAAAAAATAATTAAAGGAAACAATACATTTACTAATTTCTACGATAATTTAAGTAGAATAGTAAAATCAACATCCAATAACGATATTTACAATTATGAATATGATTTTGCACAAAGAATAAGTAAGTATAGTTTTAATGAATTTATATCAAAATATGATTATAGAAAAGATAATATTATTATTAAAAAAATTCAAGAGTTAGGACTAAGAAATTATACTTATGATTATGATTATAATGATGATTTAACTTTGACTAAAATCAGTATTTTAAGTAATTCATTCAACTATTTATATGACAGTCCAGGTAGACTTTCAGAAAAAAACATAAATAACAACTTAAGAACAAAGTATCATTATATTACGAAAGGAAATAAAACCTCTACAACTATAGATAAAATTGAAGATAACGGAATAGAATATACATATGAATATGATAAACTTGATAATATTACAGAAATTAGAAAAAATGGGGAGTTAACGAATAAGTATTATTATGATAATAATTCTCAATTAATAAAAGAAGAAGATTATATTAATAATCAAATTAAAAGTTATTCATATGATTATTACGGAAATTTGTTATCAAAGAAAGTTTATAACATTAATGATGAACTTTTAATAAAAGAGGATAAATATGAATATAATAATAATTTGAACGATTTATTAATGAAATATAATGATGATAACATAACTTACGACTCAATTGGAAATCCATTGACCATTGGAAATAAAAGTTTAACATGGATTAATGGTCATGAGTTATCATCATACATTGATAATAATAACATAATAGAATTTAATTATGATGTTAAAGGAATTAGAACTTCTAAAAAAGTAAATAACATAGAAACAAAATATTATCTAGAAGATGATTTGATAATATTTGAAAATAGAGATGGAACTATGTTATATATATATATATGATTTAGAAGGAGATTTATTAGGATTAACATTAAATAATAATATTTATTATTATCATAAAAATATATTAGGAGACATTGTCGGAATAATAGATACAAATTATAATGAAATAGTAACGTACGAATACGACTCTTGGGGAAATATAACAAAAATGGTGGATAATAGTAACGTTAACTTAGGAACCATGAATCCATTTAGATATAGATCGTATTACTATGATAATGAAACTGATTTATATTATTTAAACTCCAGATATTATAGCCCAAAATTAGGAAGATTTTTAACTGCTGATGAAAACGTCGGCGCTAAAGAAAAAGTATTAAGTTACAATAATTATCAATATGCATTTAATAATCCAATTACACTTGTTGATGAAGACGGTGACTGGCCAAAATTACCGAAACTATCTAGAATTGTGAAAAAAGTAGTAAAAGTAGCTGCAGTAGCTACATGTATTGGAGTAGCTGCAGTAGCTGCCGCAACTCTAACAGGCCCAGCAGGAGTAGTAGCAGGAGCAGCATTTATTGGTGCATCTGCAGGAGCAGTTATTGGGGGAGTAGCAGGTGGAGTAAATGCTTCTAAAAAAGGAGAAAATGTTGTAGATGGAGTACTTAGTGGAGCAGCGATAGAATCATTTGCAGGAGGAGTTACAGGAGCAGTTGTGTCATCTATAGGCATAAAAACAGGAGTAGTTAAGGTAGTAGGAGATGCGCAAGCAACAGGAACGGCTCTTCACAGATTTGCATCAAATGTTTCAGCAGGTTCAATGTCATTAAATCCTATAAAATATAAAGAAATATATTTGGACAAACCATTAAGTGCTGCAGGATTAGTAGGAACTAAACGCCCTGATGTTATAGGAAAAGCAAGATTTGGTAAAAACAAGTTAGTAGAAGTAGTTAGTAAATCCCAGACAGCTAAGCAAATGACTAAAAAATTAAATGAAATTATAGCAGCAGGTAATCCAAATTGCAAAAAGCAAGTCATAGATATTGCTAGAAAAATATCTAAATTATTTAAATGGAAATAAGAGGATTTATATATGAAAAAATATTATATAATAAAGATATTCGTTGAAGATTACAATCGGAATATTGACCAAAAAAAAATAACAGAACAAATTGTTGACGAAATATGTAAGATATTAAATTGTAATTATGATAGAATTGGTTATATGCTTCTTCATCCAGATTATGATTTTAAGGATATAGGTAAAATGTTTACCAATAAAAAAGAATTTTATAATGTGAACATAGAATCAAAAATGCGAGGGAAAAAACACCCTAATGAATTTGGAGCTCCGAGTTTAATTTATGAACAGAAACCTCAAAATAACTCTGAATATTCTGACTTCGAAATAGAAATAAACTATCCTATAAATCAGGAATACTTAAGTTGGGAAATTGTCGTACAAGAAAAACTTTTAAAAAACAAATGTATAGAGTTAACGGACTATAAAAAAATTTTAGATTTGATTACTAAAAATGGTTTTTTGATAAACACTTCTATAATGCATTATTATAGTGGTAGTTCTAATAGATACCTAATTAATGGTTATGATCATATTTTTAGTACTTTTGAAGAAAAGAAAGTTAGTGATCAATCTATTAATCATTTGTTTGAATGGAAGAACAAAATTATTGATATATTTTTATATAATGCATTTAAAAAAGAGTGTTTAACTGAAAAAAAAATTAGCGAATTAGAAGAACTGATTGGTTCAAATAATATTATATTTGATGATGACTATATAATATATACCTATAATACTTCAAAATCGAAATATTTAATGGAAAGATATATTCCATCAACTAGTAAAAAGAAATTAAGAAACTTCTTTAAAAAGAATAATATGATGTAAAAAAAATGATATTTTTTCAATGTATTGTAAAAAAATCGCTAATTTTGATGTGAACCCCAAATGGTAGACAACATAAAAAAATTAAAAATGTATATTAATGTTAAGACAAGATAGTGTTTTGTATAGCACGACAGAAAGAGGTCTTGTCATTAATAATATACATTTGAAAATATTTATTAATAATCATGTAATACTAAATGTCGCTTATTGTGCTTTTTATGAAGGCGCAGTAAGCGATTTTTTTTATATGAATTAATTAAGCGTTGCACTTGTTATTATAAATTATCGCCCAAATAGATTAATATTTAAAAGAGATTCGCCATTTGAGCGAATCTTTTTCGCTAAATAAGCGATAGCTTTTTTTACAATTCGCCATTATTCTCAACTTAGAGATATGAAAGTATCTTGTGGAAGTAGGTGAAAGTAAAAAAGAACAAATTAATTTAAACATAAATTATAGAGAAAAAGAAAGAGGTAAAATAATATGAATGAAGAAACAAATACAACAGGATATGATCAATACTTTACAGAAACAACAGAAGGATTAGATATAGTAGCTAATAATATAGAAGCGAACTGTATAACTTCTACAAATAACAAATTTAGTTTAGATACAAATGGAAACTTAACAGTAAATAGCTTAAACATTAGTGATGCGAATAATAACACACTCAGTTTTGAAGCAATATTTAATAGAATATATCCAGTAGGTTCAATTTACATTACTACGTCTGATGTAAATCCAGGTACATTATTTACTGGTACATGGGAAAAAATAGAAGATAGATTCTTATTAGCATCTAGTAATAATTATTCTTTAAATTCAATAGGTGGTGCATTGACTCATAACCATCCATCATCAGCACATAGTCACACATCTGCTGCTCATTCTCATGGATATGGAAGTTTATACACAGCAGCTCGGTTTGCTGGAACTAATGGCTTTTATTATAAAACTAAAATAGGTATAGAGTTTACAGGAAATGAAAGAAAAAAAGATACAGGAGCAGGTGTATCAACATCTTCAACTCGTACTGAAGGAATTCAAGTATATGGTAATACTGGTTCTACTACTCCAAGTAATACCGGTTCAACTACACCTCCTAATACAGGAAATGCATCATCACTACCACCATATTTAGCGGTTAATATTTATAAGAGAGTTAGTTAGGTGATTCTATGGACAAGCGAATAGAATTAACAGAATATCAAACTCCGAATTCAAAAACATATTTAAAAAAAGATGGGACTATTCAGATAGAAATATATGATGAAATAATTAATAATAATCAAATAATGCTCTTATCTGATGAACCGACTTTAACACCGGGAGAATCAAATAATACTGCCGGTATGGGTGCTATAACAGGAAATAATAATCCTTTTTATATAACAGATACCTATATATCATCAAATGGTACTAATACTGGAGAAGAAGATAAAATAAAAATAGGAGTAGAAAGAATTAATGGAACAGATGTAATACATCGTGCACTCTTAAAATTCGATTTACCAACTATTCCTTCAAGTTATACAATAGTTGATGCTACATTAAACCTTATTGGTTATTATGATGAAAACTATAATGAAAGTGATTCAAATACCTTAATTTCAATACATCAACTAACACAAGATTGGTCTGAAAATAGTACTACTTGGTCATCTATGAATAATAAATATAATACTAATATAGAAAATTACTTTCATAGTACAAGATCATCTGGGACAATTTCAGGAGATATACTTACAATAAATAGTAAAGTATCTAAAGTAGATGTTACAGACTTAGTACAGAGATGGTATAATAATGAACCTAATTATGGTTTAATGTTAAAAGCTGTTGATGAAATCTATAATGCAAATGTAAAAATAGGTGAATATTATACTAAGAATGCTGAGACAGAAACAGGGAATCCGCAACCTGGATTAGTAATTAATTATAAAAACTTAAATGGATTAGAAAGTTATTTAACTTATACATCACAAAGTCATGAATTAGGTTCTAGTCATATTAATAATTATAATGGTAATTTAACCAGCACCTTTGATGTTGCAAATACAATAGGTGGACCATTACCAGTTGGATTATATCTTGTATATAATACTGCAGATAAAGTACTAGGTAGTAATTATGGTTATGGGTTAGGAATAAAACCTAATTTAATACAAACTATAAAAGAAGTTACAATTGATGATATAGAAGTACTTGAATATACAGATGAAGATGGAACTATTCATTATTTTTATAAATCTACTGATAATATTTATTATGATGAAGATGGTTTATCATTAAAAGTAGAATTAATTGATAATAACTATATAATGACTGATAAAGATAAAAATACTAATAAATATGTTAATCATAGTGGTACTTATTATTTAGAAGAAATAAAAGATACTTCAGATAAAACAATTCAAATTATATATGATACTAATAATAGAATAAACAAAGTAATAGATGCATCTAATGATGAAATAAATATTACTTATGAAGCTAATAAAATTAGTTTTATAAGTCCTTATAAAACTACAATAGTTAATATAACTAATAATTTAGTAACTAGTATAGAAGATTTAGAAGATATAACAACAATTACTTATAATAGTAATAACTTAATAGAGAAGATTATTAATTCTAATGGTTTATATACTAAGTATGAGTATATAAATAATAAGACTTATAGAGTATCTAAAGTTATAGAATATGGTAAAGATAATAGTGAAGGTAATTACTTAGAATTTACTTATAACTTAAAATCTACTAGTATTAAAGATAGAAAAGGACATGTTAATACTTATGTATTTAATAATAATGCTAATACAGAAGTAATTACTAATATAGATAGTAATAATGATCTAACTAATGCTTACGGAAAGACTTCTGTTTATGGGGAAGTAGGTACATCATCGGTAAATAAAGTAACTTTAGATGGAAGTTTAGTTAAGCATGTTAATAACTTAATAGACAATTCATCTTTTGAAGATAGAACTAATCCATTTACATCTTCAAATAGTAATATTACTTCATCTGTATTAAATGAAGGACATTACGGACTAAAGTCATTAAAAATTTCAAATACAGCATTAAATAGTTATATTAGTTTATCTAAACAAGTAGACAAAGAAAAATATTATACATTTAGTACTTATATTAAGAATGATATTCCTTTAGAAATATCTTTATCATATGATTCAGTAGAAGAAAAAACTATTATAAATGATATAAATAATAAATATAGTAGATATGATGTTACTATTAATTATCCTGAATCAGCAACTTCTAATTTAGTAGTTAAGATTACCCCATTAGGTATTGGTAATATATGGATAGATGCCATTCAGTTAGAAGAGGGAGAAGTTGCTAATTACTATAACATGATAAGTAATAGTAACTTTAACAATGGAACAACGGGATATGAAATTTCTTCTTATAAAAGAACAGGAAGACAATGGAACTATGAATCTGAAGAAACAACACCTAGAGCTGAAGTTGTCACAATAGATAATATAAAAGCTCTGAAGTTAAATAATAATCCATTGATTCAAACTACTATAGCTAAACATTTCAATGTAAATGGTAAAGCAGGAGATGTCTTTGAATTATCATTCTGGTATAAAAATGAAGGACCAAAAATAATTCCTCCTGTAGATAGTATAGAAGAACCAGCCAATATAGCAGGATATATATATTTTGATTATGTTGATGGTGAATGGGAAGGCTATGGAGAAGATGATTATTTAACAGAATATAATAAAGATTGGCATTATTTTTCTAAAAAATACGTAGCTAAATACGATTTTAATAGTATCTCTTTGAATATTAATGATTTATTTAGTTGTAGAGATTGTTATATTACAAATATATCTATATTCAAAGATTTAGAAAGTTATTCTTATGTCTATGATGATGAAGGAAACTTAGTTTCAAGTACTGATTTATCCAGAGAAACATCTACATTTAATTATGATGGTAATAATCAATTAATAGAAGCTATTTCACCATTAGGTAAAAAGTTTAAATATGAATATGATGAAAATGTAACTGATAGATTAATAAGAGCTATATCTCCTACAGGTATTACAAATAGTATTGATTATGATAGTAATAATAATCCTATTAAAACAATTATAAATAATACTCAAGCATTTGATGAAATAATAGATACTACTTATTATATAAGAGCTAAAGGTACAGATTGTTATCTATATATTAAACCAGATAAAAATTTAATGGTAAGACAATGTGAATGTTCACATGATAAGTTCAATGTTATTAAACAACCAGATTCTAAAATAAAACTCCAATATACAGTTTTAAAAAACTATTATTTAAAAGACAATGGTGGAGTTTTAAAAATAGAATATGGAGACAACAATAACATATTTGAACTTATCGAACATTCTGATAAGACATACTCCATAAAATCAAATGAACTATCAGTAACAGTAAATGAAGACAATACATTATCTTTAACTACATACAATGAAAACAACGAATCACAACACTTCTTATTTGAAAGAATGGAAAACAGTTTATTTATTGAAAGTAGTGCTGAATATACTAATGATGGTAGATTTATAAAATCAGTAAAAGATAGTTTAGGTAATGTTACTACTTACGATATAAATAGTACTAATGAAGTAACAAATAGTATTACTGATCCACTAGATAATACTACCAACTATACTTACGATAGTAAGTTTAGAGTTAGTAATATTAGTAAGGGAGAACATAACGTATCATATGAGTATAGTAATAATAACTTATCTAAAATAACTCATGGTACTAAAAACTATACCTTTGAATATGATAACTTTAATAATAATAAAAAAGTTAATATAAATAATACTAACTTAGTAGAAAATTTTTACGAAAATAATAATGGTAATTTAACTAAAATAAAATACGGTAATAATCATGAAGTAAACTATACATATGATGAATTTGATAGAATCAAGACAATTACCAAAACAAATGATGTATATAAAAATTATTACGATAATCTAGGCAGAATAGTTAAATTAACTTCTAATAATGATAATTATAATTATGAATATGATTTTGCTAATAGAATTAGCAAATATAAATTCAATAATTATAAATCATCATATAACTATGATAGTGAAAATAATGTTACCGATAAAAAAGAAGAATTAGGTAATTATTCATATTTATATAATTATTCTTATAATCAAGAATCATCGTTAACCAACTTAAATATCTTAAATAACAATTTCAATTATATTTATGATAACTTAGGAAGACTTATAGAAAGTAATATTAATAATAATTATAAAACAACTTATAGTTATATAACTAATGGTAAGAAAACTTCTGCAGTATTAAATAATGTAAATGATAATGGTATAAATTATTCATATAAGTATGATAAGTTAGGTAATATAACAGAAGTTAAAAAAGATAATTCTGTTGTTAATAAATACTTTTATGATGAACATTCTCAGTTAATTAAAGAACATAATTTAGTTAATAATCAAACAATTGAATATTTATATGATAATTATGGAAATATACTAAGTAAGAAAGTTTATACGTATAATACGACTACATTATTATCAGAAAATACATATTCATATGAGAATAGTAATTGGCAAGATTTATTAACTAAATTTAATAATGAAACAATTACATACGATAACATTGGAAACCCATTAAGTATAGGAAACAAAACTTTAACTTGGATGAATGGTAGAGAACTATCTTCATATCAAGAATCATCAAATAATATAAGTTATAAATACAATTTAAATGGTATTCGTACATCAAAAGTAGTTAATAACATTGAAACAAAATATTATTTAGAAGGTAATAAAATAGTATTTGAAGATAGAAATAATACTATGTTATACTATTTATATAACGGAGATGAACTATTAGGATTCGTTTATAATGGAAATACTTATTACTATCATAAAAATGTATTTGGAGATATAATTGGTATTATAAACTCTAACTATGAAGAAATAGTAACATATGAATACGATAGTTGGGGAGCAATCTCTAATATCACGGATAATAGTGGAATTAATCTAGGTACAATAAATCCATTCCGTTATAGAAGTTATTACTATGATGAAGAAACCAAGTTATACTATCTAAATAGTAGATACTACAACCCAGAATGGGGAAGATTTATTAATGGAGATTCAATATTGTTAGCTAATAAAGATGTTGTCTCCGGAAATCTTTTTCAATATGTTAGTAATAATTACATTATGTGTGTTGATCCAAATGGACATAACGCTGGTGCATTAGATTGGCTCGATTGGGGAAAAGTAAGAGATGTGGTGGCTACTGGAATCGGTGCAGCTAAGGCTTATGGAAGTAGTCTTGCAACAGCAGCGAGTTCTGCATTAAGTGCAGCAGCACCATATTTGGCAGCAGTTGCTATAACTGGTGCAGTAGTATATGCTGCATCTAAAACTAAAAAAGCTAATAAAAAGAAGAAATCTTCGAATTCCCAATGCCATTATGTTTATACGTTGAAAGAACCAGTAACTAAAAAAACAATGTATGTTGGTAGAACAACAAATTTAGAATTGAGAGAAAGTCAACATTTAGCATCTAAAAGAAGTTCTCTTGTTATGGATAAAGGTTTGCAAACTTGCTTGACATATGAAGAAGCTAGAGGTTTAGAACAACGATTGATAATAGAATATAGCACATTGAATAAATCGAATCCATTGAACAATCAAATTAATGGAATTGGAATCAAGAATAAAAGATATGATGAATATATGTTAGCTTCATGGAATATTTATTATGAAGAATATTATGTAGGAGGATGGCCAATTGAAACATCTAAAAATGAATAATGGAGATACTTATGCTTTAAAAATTATTTTTGAGAATAAAAATTATGATGGTAAATATTTAATAATTAATAAGATTGACGAAAAAAAAGTAGAAAATGGAGATTATCATGATGTTGTAAGGATTAAAATTGCAAATTTTTTACCTGAACAAATAAATGAAGAAACTATTAATGCCTTAGAATATGTTAAACCCTTCTTTTTTTGGTATGAAGAATGGAGTAGTTTTATTTCTCCAGAAAAAGTAAAAGAATTAGAAAAGTATATGAACAAATTTAAGATGATATTTATATATACTATAGAATTAGTTGAATTATCTCCAAGAAAAACAAAAGATTTTTGTGAAGAATTGATTTATTTGGGAAATTTTGATTTAATTCCTCCAGAAAATGAATTTATTCCTGAAAATTATTTAAATATTTTAAGAGGATTTTTATCAAAAGAAAGATTTATTAATTCGATGATTACAAGTTACGAAGCATTTAATCTTAAAAAAAGTCCGGCATTTGACTATGAGTTTTCTGCTAAACAGAATTTTATTCATAGAAATGCTAGATTGATGACTGAAGAATACTTGGCAAGTATACAAAAAAATCCTGTAAAGAAATCAGACACAAAAAGACATAGAGATACACTTACATATGTTGGTGATGAATAGAAAAAATTGTTAAAAAAATGATATATTGTGTTAATAGAATGCGTGTAAAAACGTGTTCTATTTTTTTGATGATAATATTGGTAATCCATTAACAATTGGAAATAAAACTTTAACTTGGATGAATGGTAGAGAACTATCTTCATATCAAGATTCATCAAATAATATAAGTTATAAATATAATTTAAATGGTATTCGTACATCAAAAGTAGTTAATAACATTGAAACAAAATATTATTTAGAAGGTAATAAAATAGTATTTGAAGATAGAAATAATACTATGTTATACTATTTATATAACGGAGATGAACTATTAGGATTCGTTTATAATGGAAATACTTATTACTATCATAAAAATGTATTTGGAGATATAATTGGTATTATAAACTCTAACTATGAAGAAATAGTAACATATGAATACGATAGTTGGGGAGCAATCTCTAATATCACGGATAATAGTGGAATTAATCTAGGTACAATAAATCCATTCCGTTATAGAAGTTATTACTATGATGAAGAAACCAAGTTATACTATCTAAATAGTAGATACTACAACCCAGAATGGGGAAGGTTTATTAATGGAGATATAATACTAGGTGGAAATGAATTAATAAGTAACAATATTTTTAGTTATTGCGAAAATGTGTTTATTGATAAAATTGATAGCAAAGGGAACTTTGCACTACCAGCAATTGCTATAAAAGTAGGAATTAAAGCACTAATAGGCGCAGCAGTTAATGGATTAAGTCAAATAGTAGCTAATGGAATTAACGGAAGACCAAAATTTGAAAATGTAGGAAAAGCAATGGCTGTTGGTGCGCTATCTGGAGCTGTATCTGGATTTGTTGGAGTAAAATTGCAAAATGTTCCAGTTACATCAATAAATCCGTATGAAAAAATGGTAATAGAAAATATAACTTCTAATGTCACAACTACTTATTTTAGTTATCAAGCAGGAATCTCAACAACCGAAGAAACAGCCATGGGATACTTAACATCTATTCCTTTATCGTTTATTAGTGCTAATAATTCACAAATGATTGATGATATTTATAATAAAGGAATAAGCAGAGAATTAGCTAAGCAAGAAGCTGATTTTATATTAGGAACAGCTACATCCAACTATAAAGGAGGATTAATAGAAGGTGACAGTAACTTAAAAAACAAGGTTAGTAGCAAGAAAAAAAGCGCAAAAAAAACAACAAAAATAAAAAATGGTAGTTATACACCATATACAGTAATAAAAAATGGCAGCTACACACCATATACTGTGATAAAAAAACAAATACGTGTAATTATACACCTTTAATAAATTACTGTCCTGTATTTATAAAATAACGAAGAAGGGAAAATAATGAGATATAAATTCTTTTTGAAAGTATTAATACTTATATTAATAGTCAATTTTGCATATATATATAAGCTGCAAGATGGAAAATATATACATGTTTATGATAGTTGTAATTTTACCTATTATTGATATTGCTTTAATTAATATAATAATTGCTATGTTTTCAAAAAAATCGATAAAAATGGAAAATAGAATTATTAGTATAAATAAAATAATAGAAAAATTGAAAAAAGAAAATTTCTTACACAAAATTGTAGATAATTTAGAAATGTATGAAAAAATAGAAAAAAAATCAAATACAATTATCACCAATTATGTTTTAGCAGAAATATCTGAAAAAGATGAAAATCAAATAAATAATATAGAAAAAATTTCAGAACATTTTAAGAGAGAAGTGGAAAAAAATAGCAATAACGAATACATAACAAAAAGGAATTATATCATCTGCTATAGTAAGGAATATATACCAAAGATTGAGGAAATACAAGTAAAAAATACAATATTGAATTTAAATCATATTGGAGCCGACTCTGATATTACCGAAGAAAAGGATTTTGTATTAGTAATATATTTAGTAGAAAAAGAACAAAAAGTTTATATGAAAAGACTTTACTCTAATTCGTTATTTAGTCTTGAAAATTTTGCGTACGAAAAGTTGAAAGCAGAAACAATAGATTTTCTAATTTACAAGAAAGAGGACTAAACAATAAAAAAATCGCTAATTTAGCGATTTTTTTTTATTTCGCCAAATTAACAAATAAAAAAATTAGAAATGTATATTAATGTTAAGACAAGATAGTGTTTAGTATAGCACGACAGAAAGAGGTCTTGTCATGAATAATATACATTTGAAAAATGATTAATAATATTGTAATACTAAATGTCGCTTATTGCGCTTTTGAACAAAGTGCAGTAAGAAGTGATTTGAAGAAAATCTACACGAAATAAAAAGCGTGTAGATTTTCTTCAAATCACTTCTCTAAGAATTTTTTTAGTACAAAGAACACTATAATTAATATTGAAAAAATATTTGGCGTAGTTGTATTACTTGAAGAATCTTACATAAGGAGAGAATAAATTTATAATAAAGTATTAGAAAAATTGAATTTATCTAAAGAAGATAAAAAATATATATGGTTAACTAATCATATTAAAATATGCAATTTGTACGATATAGAAAGATTTATGTTTTCTTCAACGGATTTATTAAAAAGCATCAAAGAGCAATCAAATTATAATGATTATTCTTTAACAATTAAAACTAATGGTTATTTACAAAATAAAAAGGTTAAAACTTTTAAAAAAAGTCTAATTAATAAAACAGAAAAATTGAAAACTGAATTACATGATCGTAATTTAATATAAAAATATTTTCAAATGCACTTAAATGTGTTATAATTTAAGTGTGAAAGGAAAAAAGAATATGGAATATGAAAATAAAATTTTAAATTTATTTAGAAATGGTTATTTAACTACTAAAGATGTTACTAATAATAATATTCCTAGGACTTATCTTACTAAACTTATTAAAGAAAATAAAATAGAAAGGGTAAGCCGTGGAATATATATTAAAAAGAATGTTTTAGTAGATGAATTTGTGGTTTTGCAAAGCAAAAGTAAATATGCCATTTATTCTAATACAACAGCACTTTATTTACATGGATTTTCTAATAGAATTCCTATTAGATATGATATTACAATTAAAAGTGGGTATAAAGGTTCACTTCAAAAAGAAGATAATGTTAATTTATTTTATACAAAGAATGAATTATTAGATTTAGGAGTAATTAATTATAAATTAGATTCTGGCAATATTATTAGAGTTTACGATTTAGATAAAACTATATGTGATGTCATTAAAAATAAAAAGAAAATAGATGCAGAAATTTTTAATAAAGCTATTAGAGAGTACTTTTATAGTAAAAAGAAAAATACATTAAAACTATACGAATATGCTAAAAAGATGAATATTTATAATAAGGTAAGAGATACTTTTGAGGTGTTACAATGATTAAAAATAGAGATAGTTTAAAGGCAAAAGCGTCTAATTTATCTAATAAAACTAATATTCCTAATAAATATTTAATTCAAAACTTTATGTTTGAAGCTTTATTAAAAAGAATATCAAAGTCTAAGTATAAAGATAAATTTATAATTAAAGGTGGACTCTTATTATCATCTATCTTTGGTGTAAATTTAAGAAGTACTATGGATTTAGATACTACTATAAAAGGATTGCCACTAGATAGAGAAACAATTACTAAAGTTATTAATGATATTATTAGTATTGAAATAGATGATAATATCAAACTTGAAATAGAAAATATTAAAGATATTAGAGAAGAAGAATTATACTCAGGTTTTAATGTCAATTTAAAAGCAGAATTTGATGGTTTGAAAACTAATTTAATGATTGATATAACTACAGGAGATGTTATTACTTATAAAGAAGTTGAGTTTAAATATAATACTTTATTTGATAATGAAATCATTAATATTATGACTTATAATTATGAAACCATACTAGCAGAAAAGTTTGAATCGATAATTAGTAGAAATATAGATAATACTAGAATGAAAGATTACTATGATTTATATATGTTTGTTAATTTAAAGTGGGACGATATTAATAAAGATACTTTAAGAAAAGCAATTATAAACACTGCTAAAAATCGTGAAACTTTAGAATATATAGATAATGCTAGTAAATATATAGAATTAATTAATGACGATTCAAGATTAAAATCACTATGGAATAGTTATACAAGTAACTATGATTATGCAAAAGATATAGAGTTTATTGATACAATAAATGCTATTAAAGTAATTAGTGAAGTTGTTGTACCAGTCGGAGTTTAAGTAGGAGGAAGTAAAAATGGCTAAGAAAGAAATTAGAACTGACCTTTGGGTATATGATTTATTAAAGGATGCTAATATTAAAATAGATCCACAAGGTTGTAATATAAAAGAAATAGATGAAGCTTTAAAAACTGCTTCAAAAAGAGGAACTGGAAATTCTGGTTATCCAGAATATTGTGGTATTGTTAAAGATTTTGTAATAATAATTGAGGATAAATCATCAACTGATAGACAAGCAAAATATGATGATAATGGTCTCCTTGATATGAATATATCATCAATTACAGATTATGCTTTAAATGGTGCCTATTTTTATGCTAAACACATATTAGAAAATACTAATTATAAAAAAGCGATTGCTTTTGGTATTAGTGGTGATGAAAAGCACCATGTTATAAAACCTATTTATTTGGATGGTAGAGAATATTTTATGGATTTACCAGAAGTAGAAAGTTTCATTTCATTTAATGAGAATAATATAGATGAGTATTATATTAGAGAAATACTAAAAGAAGATACTGATGAAGAAAAAACTACTGCTGAAATTTTAAAAGATGCAAAGGAATTACATGAGTATTTGAGAAATTATGGAAATTTAAGCGATAAAGATAAACCTCTAGTTGTTAGTGGAATCTTGCTTGCACTTAAAGAAATTGAATATAAAAATTTTTCTATTGATGATTTAATTGGAGATAAATTTAAAACTGATGGTTCTAAAATATATGCTGCTATTGAAGATAATTTAAAAAGATCTCAAGTATCCCCAGAAACTAAAAAAGATAAATTGTTATCTCAATTTGCGATTATTAAAGATACCGTTATTTTAAATGAGATAAATGATGTGTTAGGTAAAACGCCATTAAAATATTATACTGAATATTTATATAATAAGTTATATAAAACAATTAGATATAATCAAACCTCAGAAGACTATTTGGGAAGATTTTATGGAGAATTTATGAGTTATTCTGGTGGAGATGGACAGTCCTTAGGAATTGTTTTAACACCTAAACATATATGTAATTTATTTTGTGAATTAATTGATTTAAAACCAGAAGACATAGTATTAGATCCTTGTTGTGGTACAGCGGGATTCTTAGTATCGGCAATGCATGATATGTTAAAGAAAGCCAATAATGAACAAGAAAAAATATCAATTAGAAGAAATCAACTACATGGTTATGAGTTACAGCCTTACATGTTTACTATTGCAACAACAAATATGATTCTGCGTGGAGATGGAAAAAGTAATTTGATATGCGATGATTTTTTAACACAGGATGCAAGTAGATTACAATTAAAAGGTGCAACAGTAGGAATGATGAATCCTCCTTATTCTATGGGAAAAGTGAGCCCTGAAAAGTGTGAACTTAGTTTTACTGAACACTTATTAGACAGCTTAGTAGTTGGAGGCAAAGCAATTGTTATTGTTCCTCAAAGTTCTATGACCGGAAAGACTACTTTTGAGCAGAATATAAAAAAATCCATTTTGAAAAAACATACATTAGAAGGTGTTATAACACTTAATGTAGAAACTTTCCATGGTGTTGGAACTAATCCTTGTATCGCTATATTTACATCAGGAATTCCACATAGTAAATATAAAATATGTAAGTTTATAGATTTTTCAGACGATGGCTTTGAAGTTCAAAAACACAAGGGACTGATAGAAACAGAACGAGCAAAAGATAGAAAGCAACATTTGCTGGATGTTTGGTTTGATAGAATAGAAGCATCTTCAAATTTTTGTGTTAAAACAACTATTGATGATAGTGATGAGTGGTTATATTCATTTTATTGCTTTAATGATGATATACCTAATCATAATGAATTTATTAGAACGGTCAATGAGTATTTATCATTTGAATTTATGATGGTAATAGAAAAAAGAGCAAAAGTAATTATTGATTATTATAAAGACCTATTCAATTCATTAAAATATATTAATATTTCTAATTTAAAAGATAAATCATGGAAAGAATTTTCCTTGATTGCAGATAATATGTTTTATATAGATAATATTCCTACATTAAAAAGCACTTCAATTGTGAGTTTTGATGGTATTTATGATGTGGTTGGAGCAACATCAAAAAATAATGGTAGTGTTGGCTTTTTGGATGAAAAGTATAAACATTTAGTAATTGATGGTAATTGTATTTGTTTGATAAAAACAGGACAAGGATCAGTAGGAGATGCAGTTTACAAATGTAACAGATTTATTGCTTCTAATAATGTTGCAGTTATTAGAAGCGATAAACTTAATAAATATATTGGATTATTTATAGTTAATCAAATAAACAAACAATCTTCACGTTATAGTTATGGATATATAAGAAATAACCAAAGAATCATAAAAGAAAAAATAATGTTACCAATAAATGAAGATGGCAATCCTGACTATGAATATATGGAACAATACATCAAAAATATTATGTATAATCAATACAAAAGATATTTAGATTTTTTAGAGAACTGATAGAAATATGACTGAAAAAGAATTATCAAAATATTTAGAACAGTTTCCAAGTATAGAACATTTTTATAATCAAACTAGAAGCTTTAAATTAATAGGCAGTTTGTTTGGCAAAGGGGAAGAAGTAAAAAAGATAAATTCTGATTTAAGAGAACTTATTATATCAATTAAAAAATATAATGATACTTTTAGTGATGAAGGATGGATAGCATATGATAGTATTAATGCTGATTTTATTAAAAGGATAAATGAGATATTTGATACAAGTGGATATAAAGATGCTGAAAAAGAAATCATAAAATATTATACAAATCAAGAAAACAATTTTATTATAAATACATATTCTATTGAAGAATTTAGAATTAGAAGAAATAACTTAGAAAGAGCATTTGAAAACCATTATAATGGTAATTACCTAGAGAGTGTAGTATTATTTTTAACTGCTATAGATGGTGCTGTCAATGATTTTACTAAAAGCAAGGGGTTCTTTGCCGAAGGTACAAATGTTGAAGTTTGGGACTGCTTAGTTGGTGCTAATGATGGTTTACAAAAATTACAAAAACTATATAATGTTGGAAGAAATAAAACAAATACTAATCCTATATATTATCCATATAGAAATGGAATACTTCATGGAAGAGATTTGAATTATGGAAATGCTTTTTGTTCTTGTAAGTGTGTTGTATTATTAATGTCTGTTTGTGATTGGATGAAAAATAAAAACAGCGAGAATTCAAGAAAAGAAAAATACAATAAAGAAATAAATCCGCCATCTATCACAGAAAGTATAAAAAAATATTCAAAAGTAATGGCCGATAGAAAGATAATTGAAAGTTGGAAAAGAAAAGATATAAAAGTAGGAGAAACTATTCCTAAAATGGGTGTAATTGAAGATTATAAAGAATATCCATATATTCAATATTTATTTGAAATATTAAACTATTGGAAAAATAAAAATTATGGCAATTTATCTCTTGGATTATCAAGCTTATTTCATAATTGTTCTACTAAGGGTAAATTGGCATTAGAATGCAGAAAAATGTTTGAGAATAAAGAGTTAATTGAATATAGTTTAGAAAGCATATATGATCAAGCTATATCTCTAAAAGTGGTTATAGTAAATATCAAGTATAATAAAAACTCAACATTAATAGAAGGTCAATTAAAGTTTGGATTATTTTATGAAGCAAATGATTCAAAAAGTGTTGGAATTCCAGAATTAAATAATGGCCATTGGACTATAATTCCACAAGATATAAGAATCTTATATAAATAATTTAAAAAAATAATAGTTTTTTCATAAATAAACAAGATTTTTTCTTCTGACATGAAATAATCACAATATGACATGAATTGAACGTAAATTTTTAGACTAAAGTCCGTTTTTTAACGGATTTTTTTCTTATTCATA
>JBJFGS010000036.1:68407-113065 GCA_051892935.1 Candidatus Coprovivens sp. | reverse complement strand
AAGAAACTTCTTATAGTAATATGACAACTACAGATTTTGTTTTACAATGTGAAAAGATAGAAGGTATAATAGAAGTAAATAAGGAAGGTGGTTATGATGTTAGTTAATAAGTCAGATTTAGAAGCAGCAAATAGTTCGGTGGGAGTAAATAATTTGATGAAAGATAAAGAGGATGCTCAAGCTGTAATAAGAGCTATTCAGGACTTTATTTCTTCATCGCAAGAAGTTTTAATAGGGGATTCTTTTGATGCTATTAGAAAGCAATTAAATAATTATTCAATATTAATGAATCATAGAATATCTGCTGCTGATAATTTAATAAATGCTATAAAGGAGTCTAATAGATCTTTATCTGATTATATGGAAGGTGAGAGTAAATTGGATACCGATGATTATGATACTTTTAAGGCAGAATATGAAAGTGCTAAACAAAGTGTTGACAATTTAAATAGTCGAATTAATTCTTATGATTCTAAAACAGAGACAACAAGTTTAAGTTCTTTGATATCACAGAGGGATGCGGCTGAAGAAAAAGCAAAGAAATATAAAAAGTTAATGGAATTATTAGAGGGATTGCCAGGAGCAGATAGTTCTGCTTATGGAAAATTAACATCAGGATCTGCGGATGTTGACTCTTATAAAGGTCTTGTTGGAGAAATAGTAACAATTAAATAAAATGTTTATTAATGTTAAATATTTGACATTTTTGTTGGAAAATAAAAAAATAATTGATATACTTTAATTAGGAAATATATGGGAGGATGAGATTAATGTCAGGAGATATTTTTGGAGCTCGTACAGGTGCTTTAAGTGATGGTTCTAATAAAATTAGACAGACTGCAGAATCATTTAAAAGTGAATATGAAAAAATGTTTTTAGTAGTTGATACACTTGTTGGAAGTGAGTGGACAAGTCCAGCAGCAACTGTTATTGCGAATAGAATATTTGAACAAAGGCCAAATTTAGAGGCTATGTATAATGCTATTTGTGGGTATGCAGATTATTGTGCAAGAGCTGCTTCTAAAGTAGAAGAAAACGAAGAAGATATTATTACTAGAGTAGGTGGTGCTAATAATGGCTAATACAAATATTAAATTTAGTAGTGTTGGTGATGCTGTTACAGAAATAGTTAACGGACGTAATAACATGGAAAGTGATTTAGAAAACTTTGCTAATGTAGTTCGTACTTTAATTATGAATGGTGATTTTGTTGGTACGGCTGCTGATACTTTTGAAGCTACTTTTGAGGATCTAAAGAAGCAAAGATTTGAAGCTTACATTTCGTTGGTTCAAAATTTTGCTGATACTATTGCTAGTGCTAGCAAATCAACTCAAGATACTGCTCAATCATTAGAAGCTGATGCTAGTCAAAACTTATATAGTTAGTTTTAACATATATTTTATAATATATGTTTTTTTTTGTAATTTTATATTGACAAATGTTCTTGTTATTAATATAATGTTAATAACAAGAACGAAATACATGTTCTTAAAAAAATAATATGTGTTATTAACAAAATGAAAATAACATATTAGGAGGATTGTTATGAAAATTGATTTTACTAAGGAAGAAACAACTAAACTAATTGAAGAATATTATAAAAGGTTAGAAAGTAGAGAAGTTAAAGCTTCTATTAATGCTAAAAAAGGATATACAGGTTGGAGAGATGAAGAAGGGTGTGTTACTACTATAACTGTTTCAGAAATTATTGAAATAATGGGTATGAAAAAGGAAGTAAAACAGACAATCACAGAAGATGAACTAAAAACGATTCTAATATCATTATTTAATTTATATGATCTTAGAGTTACTGATGTTACTTTAAATGATGGACTTAATAGTAGATGGGAAGGTTATGGAATGAATGAACATGAAGTAAAAAGTGCATTTTTTAAGGGAATTACTATTAATATTGAAAAAAAGAAGAATCAAACATTGAATAAAGTACCACAGGGTTATTAATTTTTATACATTACTTATTAACAAAATATTAATAACAGAAGAGGCAATATTATGAGAATTGGTATATTTGGAGGAAGCTTTAATCCACCACATAAAATGCATATAAGTATTTGTTTAGATTTAATTAATAAACATTATGTTGATAAAATTGTTTTTGTTCCTACTGGAAGTAAGTATAAATATAAAAATAATTTATTACCGGATATAAATAGATTGGAAATGTTACAGATTATTGTTAATAATAATAACAATTTGGATGTAAGTGATTATGAAATGAAGAGTAAAGTTGTTTATACATATCAAACTTTAAATTATTTTAAAAAGATAAATCCTGATGATGAAATATATTTCATATGTGGAACAGATAATTTAAGTTATATGGATAAATGGATGAATGGTGAGGAGATATTAAGTAATTATAAGATACTTGTTATTAAAAGAAAAGGTGAAGATATTAATGAATTATTAGATAAGTTTAAAGTATATAAAGATAACATTGTTTTAACTGATATTGAACAAAGAGATATATCTTCTACTGATATTAGAAATAAAATACAAAATAAGGATAGTGTATTAGATTTAATTGATAAAGATGTTTTAGATTATATAAAAAGAAATAAATTATATGAATAGGAGTTTATGAGATGAGAAAAATTTTAGAGAAATTTAGTTTATTTGAATGGATAATGATAGGATCGGTAATTGGATTTACAATATATTTTTCTATTATTAGTGAAGGTGTTAGTATATGGTACTTATTAATTGATGGTATAGCTGCTATATGTGGAATAATTTGTGTAGTATTATGCGCAAAAGGTAAGAAGAGTCAATATATATGGGGATTATTAAATATAATTGGATATATTATTATAGCTTGGATAAATAGGTACTATGGTGAAGTTATGTTAAATGCTTTATATTATTTGCCTTCACAATTTATAGGCTATTATTTATGGAATAAACATACTAATAAAGATACTAATGGTGTTGAGGGTAAAAAACTAAATATAAGACAAAGTATTATTTTCTTAGTAGTTATTACTATTGGAATATTTGGGTATAAATTTATTCTTGATATGCTTGGTGGTAATGGAACGTTACTTGATAGTGCTTCTACTATAATTAGTATAGTTGCAAATGCTTTAATGATGATGAGATATAGGGAACAATGGTTATTATGGATTATTATAGATGTAATAACTGTTGTAATGTGGTTATTAGTTGGAGATTTTATAATGGTAACTATGTGGGCTGTTTATTTAATAAATGCTTTCTATGGTTATTATAATTGGACTAAAATAGCAAAGGAGAATTAGTATGTATGGAGTAGGAATGTATGGAGGGAGTTTTAATCCATTACATTTGGGTCATGTAAATGATATTATTATGTCTGCTAATCAATGTAAAAAGTTATTTGTGATACTTAGTGTTACTAATGATTCAAAAGAAATAGATCATAGGGAAAGACTAATGTGGTTAAAGGAAGTTACTAGTCACATGGATAATGTTGAAGTAATAGAAATATTTGATAATAATAGTTCAAAAGATACTTATGATTGGGAGAATGGGGCTAAAGATGTAAAAAAAGCGATTGGTGAAAAAATAGATGTAGTATTTTCTGGAGATGATTATAAAGGAAAGAATATTTGGGAAATGTTGTATCCAGAGTCTGAAATAGTTTATTTTTCTAGAGATATTGTTAATATATCTTCAACTGAGATAAGAAGTAATCCGTATAAGTACTATGATTATTTACCAAATATAGTTCAAAGGTATTATATAAAAAAAGTATGTATTGTTGGTACTGAGAGTTGTGGAAAATCTACTTTGGTGAGAAATTTAGCTTTGTATTTTAATACTACTTATGTAGAAGAAGCTGGTAGATATATATGTGATGAAGCTGGTGGAATAGATAATATGCAAAAATATCATTATTTTGAAATCTTATTTAAACATAAACAGCTTGAAAAAGAAGCATTAACTTATGCTAATAAAGTAATGATAATTGATACAGATTCTTTAATAACACTATATTATTATAATTTGGGTTTTAAAGATGATGATCCTATTAATCAAGTTTTTGCTAATATAGCTGAAGGTATTAGTGTATTTAATAATTATGATTTGTATATCTTCTTAGAACCAGATGTAGAATGGGTACAAGATGGCACTAGAACTTATGGGGAACAAAGTATTAGAGAAAAGAATAATTTAGATTTAAAAGCTTTATTAGATAAAAATGGAATTGAATATGTAACTATTAGTGGAGATTATCAAAAGAGATATGAAGGTAGTAAAAAGAAAATTTTAGAGCTAATTAGAGGTGAATAATATGTTTTTATATGGAGATGTATTAGAGTTTATTAATAGAATAATAAATCAAAGTAAAGATGATGATAAAGATTTGATTAAACAAAATATTATAAAGTTTAAAGATTATTTAGAACTTACAAAAATGGTTAGTAGTGTTACTTTAGATGATATAGATATTATAGTTGATTGTCTTGATGAATTAATGGCTTTGAAAAATAAATTGGGAGATATTGATGTTACAATGATTTTACAAGGTAGAGAAGAAGAGAAAGATACTGTAAGAAAGTTAGGAAAAACAAGACAAACAGCATATGATGATAAACATTATAAACATTATCAAAGGGATACATCATCAAGTTGTGGAGGTTGTAGTCCAAGTTATAGGAGTTGTTAATTATGAAAACTATCAATTTGTTTGGCCAAGATATTATTGTAAGAGATACTTTGTGTAGTACAGATATAAGTAAAACTATGATAGTAAAGCCATCTTTGAGACTTTATATAAAGTTAACTGATGGATGTAGTGCTAATTGTATGTTTTGTGCTAATAAAGAATCTAGAGATTTTGGAAATATTGATTTTAAAAAGTTAGAGTTTGTTATTAGGTATTTACTCTATAAGAATGTATTACATGGTATTAGTATTACTGGTGGAGAACCGATGATTGATCCTAGTAAGGTTAATTTATTATTAAATATAATATATAGTATTGATTCTAGTTTAGAGGTAGCTATTAGTACTAATGGTTATAATTTAAGAGAGTTTCTTAATATGGAATGTGTTAATAAGTTAGAATCTATCCACATATCTAGACATCATTATGATGATGAGATTAATTATCAAATCTTTGGTAGTAGGGATGTTGCTAGTACAGAAGATATAGTGTTTTTGCAAGAAGGATTAGATGATAAACGTATTATAAATATTAATACTTTAGTTATGAAAGATTATATAGATGATTTATATGATATTAAGAGAATGCTTGATTATGTTGGGAATGTTGGTGTATATAAGAATGGTTTTGTATCTTTGATGAAGTGTAATCATTATTCTAAAGAACACTTTATTAATTTTAATGATATTTTTAGTCATTTGGATGATAGTTTTTATTTAGGGCATCACTTTTATAGCGGAGAGTATTGTGAGTGCGTAGATGGTGTTTATTTAACTAATAATGATAAGATGGTAGAGTTTTATGCAAGAATGGTTAAGGATTGTGAATGTCCTTATACTACACAGTTAGTTTATACATCGGATAATAAAGTAACTGCTGGTTTTGGGAAAAAGCTTTTATATAAATAGAATAGTGGGTATAATAGTTATTTAGAAGGAACGGAGAATAATATGAAAACATTTAAAAAGATAGTTTTAGAATTAATAAAAAGAGGAGAAACAATAGCTACAATGGAATCTTGTACCGGTGGAGGTGTAGCTGATGCTATAACTTCAATAGAGGGTGCTTCTGAAGTACTTAAATTTAGTGCTGTTACATATTCTAATCAATATAAGATAAAAATGGGAGTTTCTGCTGATATAATTAATGAATATAGTGTATATAGTATTGAAACTGCTCATGAAATGGCGCTTAATATTTCTAAGTTTGCTAATTCTGATTTTGGAGTAGGAATAACTGGTAAGTTAAATAGAGCTGATGTAAATAATAATTATGGTAAAGATAATCAAGTATTTGTTAGTATTTATTATAAAGAAAAATATTATGATATGGTTATTAATGTAGATAAGAAAACTAGAAAACAAAATAAGATAGTTATTATAGATAGAATTATTGAATTGTTGGGTGAACTATTATGGGGAGAAAAATTAATAAAATAAAATTATTCGTTAATGATAATGAACAATCTAATATTGTCGCAAAAGATTTGGAGTTAGAACTGATTAAATATGGATTTAAAATAGTAACAAAAGGAGCATTTGATTTGGCTATATCTATTGGTGGTGATGGATCTTTCTTAAGAATGGTTAAAGAAACTAAATTTAATCAAAATATTTATTATATTGGTGTTAATAGTGGTACTTTAGGTTTCTTACAGGAGATTGATATTAAAGATACTTCTGATTTTGTTAAAAGGCTTAATTGTGGTGAGTATAAGGTAGAAGAAATAGGTATTCAAGAAACAAAGATAATAACTGAAGATAAAATATATTACTATGATAGCTTAAATGAAATAGTGGTAAGGAATAAAGAATTTAATTCTTTAAAAGTTCCAGTATATGTTGATGATGAATTACTTGAAGATTTTTCTGGAGATGGATTACTTATAAGTACTAGTACTGGAAGTACTGCTTATAATATGAGTTTTGGGGGAAGTATTATTTATAATACTTTGAGTATATTAACTATTACTCCAATTGCTCCTTTAAATAATAAAGTTTATAAGACATTAGTTAATAGTGTAATAGTACCTGGAAATAGGGTAATTACTTTGGTACCTAAAGATGATTATAAAGACTTGTTTATTCAAGTTGACGGTGTTAATAAGTTGATGAATAATGTTATAAAAGTTGAGACTAAGCTAGATGGTAAATCTATTAAATGTTTACGTATGAATGATTTTCATTTTATAAAAGTTATTAATAATAAAATATTAAGTAATTAAATAAAAATAAGAACTTTTTGAGTTCTTATTTTTTGTAGATAAATCTTTTTGTTCCAAAGTAACCTAATTGTTCAATTGCATTAGCTACTTCATCAATATCTTTATCAAAATCATTTTTTACCCAGAAGTTTACTACGCCTAAAGCTCCATTAAAAATAAATGTTGCAGCATAGTTGATTTCATCTTCTGTTAGAGTTGGTTTATCTGATAACCATTTGGTCTTACACATTCCATAGGCGACTTCTAATACATCATTTAGAAAATAGATATTATTATTAGTGTTAAATAGAATTTTTACTAATTCTTTGTTAGCAATAAAGACGTTTAATATTTCTTTAGAAAAAGCACCAACAGTACTTACTCTTGTTGGATTTTCTAAGTATGGTGTTTTAAGTTCATTTATAAATTCTTCTTGTATTTTATCTAATAAATCATATACATCTATGTAATAGCGATAGAATGTTGCTCTATTTATATCTGACTTTTTACATATTTCACTCACTGTAATTTTTTTTATGTCTTTTTCAGATAATAGTTTTATAAATGTATCTTTTATTGTTTTTTTTGTATATTTTATTCTTCTGTCCATAATATTCCTCCTTCAAGAATATATTAATAATATAGCAGTATGAATAATTGTTAAACATATTTATGATTAGTGTTTAATAATTAGCAAATCATAATACTATTGATTATTGATGTAGATTGTATATTAATTATATAATACAAGTGAAAGTTATTCAACAAATGTTTAATAATTTTTAAAATCTATTAATAATCTTTAATAATAGAGGAGGAATATTATGAAAATAATGGATCAAGTTAAGAAAACAATTAATAAAATTAAGTATAAACATCCATGGGATAAGTATTATGATAAGAGTGAAAGGGATATTGTGGTACCTAATATGTCTTGTTATGAATATTTAAGGGAATGCAATAAGAATAATATGAATAGTTTAGCAATAAATTATTTTAATAATAAAATGAATTTTAAGTATTTTTTTGGTGAGATTAATTTATGTGCAAAAGCTTTACGTAGCCAGGGAATTAGACCTGGTGATGTAGTAACTATATTAATGGCTAATACTCCAGAAGCAGTTATATCATTTTATGCTGTTAATAAGATAGGTGCTATTGCTAATATGGTTCATCCTTTATCTGCTGAGGAGGAAATTAAGTTTTCATTAAATAGTACTAATAGTGTTATGTTAATAGCTATAAATGTTAGTTGTAAGAAAGTTGTAAAGATTATTGAAGATACTAATGTATATAAGACAATTATTGTATCACCTGGTGATTCAATGCCCCCAGTAATGAGATTTGGTTATTATATAACTCAAGGTAGAAAAGTTGAAACACCTAAAAAGTCTGAATACTTTATGTATTGGAATGATTTTATGATGAAAGGTGAACATTTTGATCAAAAAGTCTTAGTAAAAACTACTAAAGATCAACCTGCTGCAATATTACATAGTGGAGGTACTACAGGTACACCTAAGAATATTGTCTTAACTAATGGTAATCTTAATGCTTTAGCTAAACAGGCTGCAATTGTTTTTCCTAAAATTGGAGTAGGAGATACAATGTTAACAATTTTACCTTTATTTCATTGTTTTGGGTTATGTGTTTGTGTTCATTCTGTATTGTGTTTAGGTGCAGCTGATATTTTGATTCCACAATTTGATGCAAAAAGGTTCGATAAATTGTTTTCTAAATATCATCCTACTATTGTAGCAGGAGTTCCTACATTATATGAAGCGTTATTAACTAATAAATATATGGATAGAATGGATTTATCTTATGTTAAATATTTAATATGTGGTGGAGATTGTTTAACAGAATCTAAAAATACAATGATAAATAAGTTTTTAAAAAGTCATGGGTGTGATTCGGAAATAATACAAGGTTATGGAATGACTGAAACTACAGGACCTACTGTAGCAGGTGTTATGGGGTCTTCTTTACCTGGTGCAATAGGTATTCCATTACCGGGAAATGATATGAAGATAGTTAGTATTGAAACTAGGGAGGAAGTTGCTCCTCTTGAAGTGGGAGAAATTATGATTTCAGGTCCTGTTGTTATGACAGGTTATTTGGATAATGAAAAAGAAACAAATGATACGTTAGAGGTTGATTCTAATGGTAAAATATGGGTTAAAACTGGAGATTTGGGATATGTAACTGAAGATGGTATTTTATACTATGTACAAAGATTAAAGAGAATGCTTATTGTATCTGGTTATAATGTATATCCATCTCATATAGAAGATGTTTTAATGACTCATCCTGATATTGTTAATTGTGGAGTGATAGGAATACCTCATCCTTATAAAGTTCAAGTACCAAAGGCTTTTATAGTGGTAAAAAACGGTGTTAAAGTTGATAATTCTTTTAAAAAAGAAATAAAAGAATATTGTGAGAAAAATTTGGCTTTTTATATGATACCTAAAGAGTTTGTATTTAGAGAGAGTTTACCAAAAACTATGATAGGTAAGGTTAATTATCGAGAATTAGAAAAAGAAGAATAATGCTAGTATTGTTTTTTCTTTTTTGCTAGAATGATAGTAGGTGATATTATGGAAAAGGTTACTAAGATACCGGAAGGTTTTTTGCTTGAGGTTCCACTAGATTTTGAACAAGAAAGAATATTAATTGATCAAATAAATAGATATAATGAGTTAAAAGAAAAAGAATTATATCCTATTTCTTTAGAGGTATCTGAGGATGGAAGAGTTTTGCTTAAAGAAGGAACTATTATTCATGGTGTAAGTAGTATACGTAATATTGATAAGTTAGAAAGTATTAGTAAATCCGGAATACTTACAGGTCAGGCAATTGGTATATCAGAAGATGGTGAAACTTATTATTGTGCTGACTTTCATAGAGTTTCAAGAGATATGAGTATGAAAGAATATAATGATGGTTTTACTTATGTTGATGGAAGGTGTCCTTTTGGTAATGGTATAAGGGGCTCTAGTGCTTTAGCTTTTGTTATTGAACCAAGAGTAGAGGCAGAGAAACTTTTTAAGTATGATTGTTATAGGAATGATACTAATGAATCTAAGTTAACAAGAAATTTTGTTAATGTAGCAGGTTTACCTGGTAATGCTGAGATTATGTCTTCAATTTTATATGGTGTTCCAAGTAATATGTTTTGTGGTATTGTATTGGGAAATCAGCTGTTAGAACGTAATGGATTTGTTGAATTAATTGTAAAAATGTTTCCAGATTGCTATGTTTCAACTATCGATGGTGTAATTATATATAATCCTAGTGTTGATATGAATTATAGTGAAGTGGTTAAATTAAGGGCTGAGAAATATTGCTTGGAGTTCAAGAATAAGATATTACAAAAAAATTTAAATGATAATATTGAAAAAAATAGATTTTTAGAAATACGTAATAGTGAGCTTGTTGATACTATGATAAAGGAATGCCCAACTGAAATAGTAGTTAAAATTCTTAATGAAAATCATTTAATTCAAGGACCAATTGAATATATAAGAGAGTATGTTGAGAAGATTAAAGGAGAATCTATGCATACAAAAAAATAAAAATGTTATTTAAGCATTTTTATTTTTTTATAAACTTCTTTCCATGTTGTTGCTTGTACTCCATTATAGTTTTTATATTCGTTAAATAGGATTGTTTTTATACCATTTTTTTGAGCACTTTTTATATGTTTAATATCATCATCTATTAGTAAATCGAAATTATTATCTTTACAAAATTTTCCTTTATCGTATATATCTGTGTATATATTATCAATATGTATTTTGTTATCTTTTAATGCTTTTTTGATTTTTGATATTAAGTTATCGTATTTATATTGTGGTCTAGAAGTAACAATATATAGTTGATGACCATCTTGTAATAGTTTATCTATTACTTCTGATACGTTATCTTTATATGAAGAGTGAAATGATAATAATTCTCGATAAGTATCCCAAAAGTCTTCAATATATTTTTCTCCCCATTCATTAATATTTTGAGGAAGTTTTTCTGAATAATCTTTGTGAGGGCTGTTATTATAGTATTCTTTCCATAGTTTTATTTGTTGCTGTTTTGTATTAGTAAGTGTATCATCTATATCTATTGCTATTTTCATGTTTTTCCTCCTAAATTGAGTATACCATATTTTTATAAGATATACTTTATGATATAATAATGCTGAGGTGTTATTAATATGATGTATAAAAGTGAAGAGGAGTTTTTAAAGGATTATAATCCAAATAAGTATGAAAGAATTTCGTTAACAACTGATATTTTAATATTGAGTATTAGTGATGAAGAAGTTGCTAATTATAGGAAGTCTAGCAAGAAATATATGAGTGTATTACTAGTTAAAAGAGATGATTATCCTTTTAAAGATAAATGGTGCTTACCTGGTGGATTCTTAGATGTTAATGAGGATTTAGAAGATTGTCCTCGTAGAATACTTGCTCGTGAAACTAATTTACATGATATTTATTTAGAACAATTATATACTTTTGGTGCAGTTGATAGAGATCCTCGTATGAGAATTGTTTCTACTTCTTATATGGCATTAGTTGATAAGAATAGATTAAATGATAAACTTAGTGTTAATGCTTCTTGGTTTAATATAAGTTATTTTGAAGAAAATAATGAGGTTTTAGTTGTATTAGATAATGGAATTGACACTATAAAGTTTAGAATTAGAAAAACTTTAAAGGAATTGACCACTGATAGATATAAATTTGATATAATTGAAAACGATAATTTGGCATTTGATCACCCTTTAGTTATATGGTCTGGAATTGAAAGACTGAAGAATAAAATAAGTTATACAGATGTTGTTTTTAATATGATGCCTGAATTGTTTGCTTTAGGTGATTTACAACAAGTTTATGAAGTTATTTTAAACAAAAAATTGTTGGATCCTGCTTTTAGAAGAATAATTGCTGATAAAGTAGAAAAAACTGAATTCGTAAAGACTGGTGCAGGACATAGGCCTTCTGTATTATTTAGATATAAAAAGAAAGATACTAATAATTAGTATTTTTTTTATTCAACTACTTTAATGTGAATTCTATACATACTTTTATAGTTGTTTCCATTATTTGTACTATGAGATGATGTTTGAGAAAGAGTTATATATCCTTTTGTTGCTTTATTTCCTGTTATAACCCAATCATAATTATTTGTTGCAATAAATGTTGATGAGTCATCTCTATTAACAAATGGTTCTGAGTGAGCGGAAAAGTATTGTTTCCAGTTTTCTTCCCCATCAGCAGAAGTTCTTTTTAGTAGTTTAACTTCTCCGCAATTCTCTGTTAAGTTCATGTTTAACCTTATTGTTTCACCTTTTTTAATTGTTATATAAGCATCATCATATAATCTGGTATTATCATGATATACATGTAGTTTTTGTGCTGATTTTCCTGGAGTAGGTTCTTTTTCATATGGTGTACCTATGTTTTCTATTGTTATTGTTCCAGAATTTGATGATTTTTCTTTATCTGAATTTTGTGATGCAATAATATTGAAATTTAAATCTTTAAAATTATTTTCTGCATCTTTTAGTAGATTAAAAGTTTTTACTATTTCTATATTTTTAATTTGTGTTATTTGTGATTGATATGATTTGTTTATTGAAAAAAGTTTGTTTTCTATATTTATTTTTAATTGTTCTTTTTCTTTAATTAAGTTGTTTATTTTTTCTTGAATTTCTTCTTTCTGTTTTAGATAGTTTTTATCATCACTATCTAAGGAATTTAATTGATTTTTGTAATTTTTTATTTCTTCTTCTGTTATATCATAATCATCTATTTTTTTCATTGCTTCATTTATGTTAGATAATTGGGTTAGTTGTGCTTCTATTTCTTTTTGGATAGTTGATAATTGATTTTTTTGCTTGTTACTTGCGGTTCCTTTCCAAATATTTTCTAAGTCTATTTTTGATATGTTATTTTTTAGTTTGTTTATTTGTTCGCTTTTAGACTTTAGTATATTTATATAGCTTGCATATGTCATTTTATCATTCCTACTTTGTTTTATTATAACATAATTAATATAATTCTTTACAAACTCCTTTTTCTGGTTCGTAAAAACAGTGATTTTTATATTTTCCAGATAGTTGTTGATCATACCAGGTAGATTTACAGTCTTTGTTTTCTCCTGGAGCATAGAACCATAATGAGTGTGTAGCTGGATGATAGTATTCACCATTTATGACTCTTTTAGCTAGATTTTTTTCTGTTGTTGTTGCAGCTGATTGAAATAAAGAGCTTTTTGTTCCTACAAATTGGTTTGGTTGATATATTGCTTCTGTTATTGTTCTAATATCTGTAAATGTTAAACATGAAGCTAAAGCTCTATTTATAACAACGTTTCCGACCATTAGCATTCCAAGGTTTCCTTCATTAAGCGCTTCTGCACGCATTATTCTCGCTAATAAATCTAGTTCTTTTGTATTATATTTTATTATCATGTAATTCACCTATAGTAACTTATGTTAATATATATTTTTTGTTACAAAAAAACAAAGTTTAACTTTGTTTTATCTTTTGACTTCGTATCTTTCTGGATGATAGTCACTATCGAAGTAATCTACTATTTCTCCTTGATTTTCGAATGGTTTTAGTCTATGACGATAGAGTCCTCTTTCTTTATTGTCAGATTTTGTACATTCTTTTGAATTTATTAGAAGTATTCCAATTCCTTGAATTTGGGCTTCTTTTATATCTTGTTCTGTTATTTTGTCTACACAATATTTAGCAATTCTTTTTAATTTAGGTATTGATTCATCTATGTCTGTTTTTTTAGAGCCTTTTTCTAATATTAATATTTCATTGTAACTATAGTCATATTCTACTAATTCGTCTGGCATCATTAGGACGTTAATTCTTGTGGTTGGAGATGAATTTAGAGAGTTTGGTTTGGCTAGTGTAAATGAATCATAAGGATATAGATGAATTATTTGATCTGGATTTAAATCTTCTGAATCATAAACGTAGTTATTAGTATCTTGCCACGTTGCAATTCCTCCATTACCAACTAGTGAATAGGAGTGACCGGTTGGAAGATAATCATCACTGTGTTTACCAGATTTTACTATAGCAAAGAATGGATTGTTTTGAATACTATAGACATCTACACCATATTCTTCTGATAATTCTTCATCTTTATATTGAAGTAGTTCTTCTTTTGTAAGAGCCGAATCTTTAATAGCTTGTCTTACGATTTTTCTTGCGTATGACATATCATCATAAAACATTTCTATTATATTTATGTTTTTTAATTTTTCATGTAATTCAATTTGTTGTTCTCTTGTTAAATAATCAATATTTCTTATATCTTGATATAAATATAGTTTTTCTTCAGGTAAGTCTATATTTCCAGAATAATATAGATTTAGTAGTTCTTCTATATCAATCATTACATTATGGAAGTTTTCTTCAAAATGGTAATCTATTATTATATTAGCTATTTTAAAGTTACTTAGTTTTTCTAACTCTTGTAATAGTGTTTTAGTGTCTTTTCTTAAACATTCTCTTATTGTTTGTTCTTCATATTTTGGTATTTGATTATTTAATATGTTACGCAATTGTTTTTGACAGTTATCTGCTTTTTCATATTCTTTATTTTCTTCATATATTGTAATTTGTTTTAATAAATCGAATATTTCTTTATATGGAGAAACTAGTTTTTCTTCACTTGCTGAACTTATAATTAAATCTTCTTGTTTTTTAATGTATTCATTTAAGATATTTGAGTCTGTGCAGTATGTTGCATCGTTTATTATTCTTCTAACTTGGAATATATCGTACTTTTCAAATATATTTTTAGCTACTTCTTTAGTTAGTAGTCTCGGATTTATTGCTATTGTTTCTATGGATGTACCATTTGTATTTTTTGCTTCTTTTGCTTTTCCTTGTAATTCTTTGGCGTGCTCAAAAAGTTGTCTATAATTTATGTTGGGATTTGCTAGATTTATCATTTGATTATTGATTATTTTATTTACTATTGATGGACTTGAGTTACTTATTAGGTAAGCTAATATATTGGAGTGGAAAGTTAATTTATTTAGGGCAATTTCTTGGGTTTTTGGATTTAAATATTCAAATAGTTGTCTTATTAACATATCATTGTTTGTTTCTAGGGCTTGATTAAATATAATTAAAGATGTTTCAACGCTTAATTGTCGCAGATTTGCATAGTATGCTCCCATATCTTTGAACATTAACTTGATTATTTGTGGATTGCTTACAATATCTTCTTTATATTTTGAAAATGTTAATATGTAGTTAATTCTTTCTGAAAACATAGGGGAATTATTGGCAATTTCTATACCTTCAGTGCTTAATAATTGTTTTATTTTACCATTATAATCGTTTGTAAGAAATTCTGAAAATTCATTTTTTGAACTATGATTAAATAAGTATTCTATATCTACATTTGTATTATCATTTTGTATTGAAGTGTCTGTTGACCAATTTATATCATTCCAGCCAAAATTATCCCAATCGATGTTATCAAATAAATTTGATTGATTATTATTTATCATAGTATCACTCCTAGCAATTATTTATTTTTCTTTTTTCTAATTATTAGAATAAGAACTAATGTGAAAAATAGTATAGTTATTAATAATTGGAATGTGTTGTTATTTTTTTTCTTTTTTTCTTCTTTTTTACTTTCAGTATTTTTGTTTATTTTTATTATTATTGGTTTATTTTTATAGTTATTTTTATTTATGTTCCAAGTATGAATATTGTTTTCTTTTATATCGGCATTAGATTCTGTTATTTTATATTCACTTGAAATGTTAATTTCTATTTTGTCTATTTCTTCATAATATGTTTTACATAAGAATTCATTGCTAGTACTTAGTGTTATATTATTATTTTCGTTAGTGATTTTAAAGTCTTTGTAACATTTTCTTAATTGACTCATTGCATCATATTCTTCGTAATTAAAAGTGTACGTATAATTGTATCCTGTTATTTTATCTGCTGTGTATAGCTCTCTTTTGTAGTATTCGTATCCTCTTTCCCATTCACCTAATTTTTCTGAGAATTGAGTTATAGTTTTTTTGTCAGCACTTTGAACATTTTTGCTATCTGTATATATCTTTATAGAATCTTCTATTGTTTCGTCTTTAATATTTATATTATATGTTGCAGTACAACCTGTTAATAAAACTAAAGTTATTAACAATAATAAAACTTTTTTCATATTATCACTCCTAACAAGTTGCGGTACAACTTCCAAAGCTTCCTCCGCTTATTTGATCTGGTTCTATGTGCCATGGTTCCCAAGACATTCTGAAAGTTAAGCCATAGTTGCTTGCGTTAGCATGAGCCCAAGCTGCAGCTTTATTACAATCCCAGTTACCACTACAACTAGTACCATTAAAGCTCAGATCTGCTGCAATGCCAAATCCATGTCTTGATCCTCCAGGACATGCAACCCATTTGTTTCTTTCACTGCATGGGCGGTTTGAGTTATCCCAAAGACTTCTTTGACTTGAATAAGATCTCCATCCACTTGTTACAGTAATGTTGTATCCGTTAGCTTTGGCATCTGATATTAAAGCACTTAGTCTTTCCCAAAAAACTGGATTTAAACCATATTGTCCAGCTTGTTTTGGAATGTCTGCATCACTTGTAGCTCGTTGATTTGGAATATAAAATACTCCATTTTCAAATTTTACACTGCCATAAGTTCCACTTGATACTGAATCACCATTATAACTTCCACTTGATTCTCCATATTCATTTTTTAGTGCTTCTCTTATTTGTTCTAGCTGTTCATTTCTTTTTCTAATTTCTTCTTCTTGTTTTAAATATAATTCTTTATTTTCTGCTTCTTTTTTAGCATCTTCAGCTTTTTTTTGTATTTTGTATTTTTCTTTTAAGGTGTTTATTTTTTCTATACTAGCTTCATTATAGTAAGAAAGTATTTTTGAATTATCATAAGTGTCAATTAATGAAAAACAATATTGAATAACAGTTGGTAAAAGAAATAATGCTAATCCAGCTATTATTCTATTTACTGGTTTTTTTATATTATCTTTAAAGTTATATGGTTTGAAAATGGTTTTAGATATATCTATTATACTTAGTATAATTATAATAATTGGTACTACTATAAATAGTATGTTGATTATATATTTTATAATAAGAGCTAATCTATATAATTCCATTTTATTTAGTATTGTATTTGATAAAGTTTCTAATATTTGCATATAAATCATCCTCAAGTACATTATAACATTTTTATCTTATTATTAAAGACTATATAGCTAAAAAAACTTGCACAAAAATAAAATTGTGATATAATGAAATTGCTTACTTTTTTAGGGGTATAGTTCAATGGTAGAATAACGGTCTCCAAAACCGCTGATGTGGGTTCAACTCCTGCTACCCCTGCCATTAAGATTTAGTCGAACCAATGTGTTCGTTAAGATAAACTTGGTACGAAAGTATCAAGTTTTATATTTTAATTAGAGAGAAGAAAAAAAATGGAATATAGTTTTGCTAAAGATGTAAAATTATTTATGGTCTTTGATATATTAGGGGATACAGAAAGAACAGGTCCTTTACTTTGGCAAATAGAACGTAAAAGACTTGAAGATGTTAAAAATCATATATTAGATTTGCTATTGATTGCAAGAATTTTAAAAAAATATTTTCCTGATAATATAGATTATAATAAAATTAATGATTACATAATGTGTCATGATTTGCCAGAAGCAATTACTGGAGACATAACTAAATTTGAAGGAGTTTCTGATGATGAAATAAGACGGGTAACAAATTTAGCTATTGATTATTTATCTAATAGATTTGATAATGTATTAGATCTCAGAACAATATTGAATAATTATGAAAATAGAGTTGATATTGAATCTAAAATAGTTAATATGATAGATAGAGTTCACTCATCTACTACTTTTATAAAATACCAAAGTGAAAAAAACATTGATATGGATGATCCAAGAATTATTCCGGAATTAAGAAATCATTCGTTTGTTGTAAAGAAAATAGAAGAAGGAAAAGATTTAGCCGATATTTTCTTTGAATTTCATCTGAAATCTGTTAATATTACAGATGAAGAGTGTAAAAGATATGCTATCAGTAGAGAAATAGCAGATAAAATAGTTAATGCCATTAGAGCATTCGCAAATGAAATGTATAATCAAAAATTAAATGGAACTCTTTTAGATACAAAAAAAGATTTTCCTACAGCTGCAATGAAATATAATAGAAACAAATAAGAAAGCTGTAAAAATAAAAATTGGGAATTGCCTTTAAAATCGTGCCATATGTGAATTTACTCTAACTTTTTGGAGTTAAACATATAATAAATCGTGATTCTATAATGGATTTCACGATTTTTTTGTTGCTTAAAAAAGGAGTGAAAAAATAATGTAATATATATGTTATACTTCTGTATAAGAAAGAAGTATGGTATTTTATATAATTTTTGATTTTTTTATTTGCCGTGTTTTTGCGTAAAATATTGTGGATAAATGAAGTAGGTGTAACTATGAATAAAGAAGAATCTATAAAAAATGGTATTTTAGGTTTTATATTAGGTGATGCGGTAGGTGTACCTTATGAGTTTAAAAAAAGAGAATACATAGGTACTGTTGATATGATAGGCAATGGTTCACATAATGTAGCAAAAGGGACTTGGTCTGATGATAGTAGTATGGTTATAGCAACTATGAAATCTATAATAGATAATAAAGGTATTATTAGTTATAAAAGTATTATGGATAATTTTATGTTGTGGGCTGATAAAAAAGATTTTAATATTAATGGTTATACTTTTGGGATAGGTAGAACAACATTAAATGCCTTAAAGTGTTATAGATATAGGGATGAGTTTGAGCAATATAAGAATCCTATTAATTGTGGTCAAGGAGAATTTAAAGACAATGGGAATGGTAGTTTAATGAGAATATTACCTATTGCTTGTTATTGTTATTATAGAAATCTTAGTGAAAGTGAAGTGTTTAATTTAGTTAAAGATATATCTTCGTTAACACATAGTCATAATATAAGCGTTATGGGTTGTTTTATATATGTATTGTTTGTTATTCAGTTACTAAAAGGCAGTAGTAAAGAAGTAGCTTATTTATATATAAGAAGTTATGATTATAGTATGTTTGATAAAGATACTAGAAGTTATTATAAGAGATTAATTGATGATGATATTACTTTGTTAGATAGTGAAGATGTAAGTGGTTTAGGATTTGTTGTTGATACTTTAGAAGCTGTTATGTGGGTTTTTATGAGTAAGGATAACTATAAAAATTGTGTTATTAATGCAATAAAACTTGGTAATGATACTGACACTATAGCGGCTTTAGTTGGTGGTTTGTGTGGTATTTATTATATGGATCTACCAAATGATTGGTTAAATGAACTTAAGAGGAAAGAATATATTATTGGGTTATGTCTTGAATTTGCTAATGCTGTATGTGATTAATTAATATAATTGTTTTTTAAATATTACATATTATTAAATTATAATTATGTATGATATAATTACATAATAGAAGGAAGCTTTCTTAATTGTTTTATAGTTTTAAGATTGAATCCATATTTTTTGAAAAGGAGGTGCTTTATGAATGTAAATCTTTCAACTGGTAGTAATGTTAAACCTAAGCAAATGAAACCTTGGCATGGAGTTTTGTTTGGATTGATTTTTTTCGTTGTTGGTATTGCATTGTTATATTTTTCTTTTTTAACTATTAAAACTTATAGTGAAAAGAATAAAACTTTTGTTGAGATTACTTCAAAAGTTGTTGATTATGTATCTGATGATGAGGGATTACAAGCTATTGTTGTTGAGTATGAAGTAGATGGACAAACTTATCAGAAAGTCTCAAATGTATATTCAAGTATGCCAAAGAGTATAGGGACAGAAGTTTCAATTAAGTATAACCCTAGTAATCCACAAGATGCTATTTGGGCATCCGATAGTACTAATATTTTTTTACCATTAATTGCTGTTATGTTTACTTTGGCAGGAATATTTATTATGGTGTCTAGTATTAAAAATGGAAAAAAGCAAAAAATTTTAGATACTCAAGTATTTGAACAATCTAATGGATTGTATAGTAATGTTGATGTTTATCCACAAACTATACAATCAAGTAACAATGTTATTCAATCAAGTTCAAATAATGATATAAATAATCAAAATAATTAAAATATATAATAAATTATAAAAATAAGTAACAAGTTTTTGATTCTTGTTATTTTTTTTAAATGTAATTGATTGTTATGTTATAATTAGAGTAGTGTAGGTGAATGTAATGAGTGTAATAAAAGTTAATAAGAGTCAATTGGAATCTTTAACTACTGAATTGATATCTAAAGTATCTGATACAAGTGATTCTATATCATCTGTCGAAGAATCTTTAAAATCTATTCCTAGTCATAAAGATTTTTCTTCATTAGTTGAAAAGGCTAACATAATTGCTGATAGTATTGGAAATGTGTATACTGATTTAGAACATGTTTCCCAAAATATGAATACATATGTAAAATGTATTATGGAGATTGATAGTGAAAATTTGACTCAAGATGAATCTGATGTTGAAGTTCCAAATACTTCCGTTGATACTTTAACAACAGCTGCTCAAACTTCTACTGAAAAAGTAACTTGGTCAACTGCAGGTGCGACTGCAACTTCATTGTCATCTTCTGGTTCTTATAGTAATTATTCTGGTTCTTCTTCTGGTAACTATACTTATTCTTATAGTACCGGTCCTAGTGGAACAACCGTATATAATAATAATTTTTCATCCAGTTCTTTAACTAGTGCTGATTATAATGTTCCTGCTGGAGGAGTATATAATTATGAAGGTATTGAAAAGTATTTAGAGGATATTGAAGGTGTTACTGTTACTTTACCTGAAGGTTTAGGTAGTGTTCATTCATATATGGGGTGGCAATGTATTACGTCTGTTTCTTCTAGACAATATAGATTACGTGAAGCTGCTGGAATGAATTTTGATGAAGAAGGATTTGCTAAAATAGGAGATAGATATGTTGTTGCTACTACTACAACATTTGGTAATGTTGGTGATTTTATAGATGTTTATCAAGAAGATGGAACTGTTATAAAATGTGTAATAGGTGATATAAAGAGTCAAAGTGATGCCGGATGTACGGAATGGGGACATAATAATGGACACTGTGTTGTTGAATTTGTAGTAGATAAAAGTTCTTGGTATGGTAGTCCGATGCATGTTAATCCTGGGACTTCTACATGTCACCCTGAATGGAATCAAAATATTACAAAAATTGTAAATAAAGGTAACTTTTTTGAATTAATTAAAACTGATGCAGCTAAAATGGATGAAAGTGATAGTTCGAATAATTCTAAAAGTGAAGTTACTACTTTGTAGATAGGAGTGTGTAAAATGGCAAGTGATGTTTTTTTACATGATGAAGATGGAATAAATGTAATAGTAAATGACGTTAAAGACACTATATCTTTATATAAAGAAAATGTTAAAGCGTTAGAAAAACTAGTTAATTCCATGGATGGTTCTAGTTCTTGGCTTGATGATGATGTTAAAACATCATATATAAATACAGCAAAGGGATATATATCTTCATATAATAATTTTGTTTCTGGTTTAGAAAATTATGTTCAATGTTTGATTAAAAAGTCTGAAAATATTGTTGAACATGAAACGAATTATTCATAGTAAGAAGGTGATAATATGGCTTATTCTAGTTATGGTACTCAAATTAGTAATAAAATTAGCTATTTAACTCAGTTAAATGAATATATATCTGAATTAGATTTAGCTTCTTTGTGGCAAGGTAATGCATGTGATAAACAAAGTAGTAATATTAAAAATTCAAATACTGCGTTAAATTCACAAATTAAACTATTGAATAGTATGATAGAGGTATTATCTAAAATAGATGAATATGATATTGCTGTTGATAATATTGATAAGTATACTAGAGAAAGATCTTTATTGGATAAAGATGCTAGTAATTATTCTAATGAATATGAAAGATTAAGCGGCTTAATATCTTCTAATGTAACAAGTAAGGATAGTTTAAAATTAGAAATTAATAATAAATTGAATAGTATTACTGATACCTATAGTCAGCAGTATTCTATAATATCTGCAACTCAAGTTGTTAGTACTGCGGATATATTTAATAATGCTAATGATTATTTTGGTAAAATTGATAGTGGTTTTGATATGAGTAAATTTGTTGTTTCTGTTTCTTCTGGTATTATTAATGATGAGAATAGAAATCCTAATTTTGCGGAGACTGATGCGTGGATTGGTAAAAATCCTTATGCTTATAGTAATGTTGGGCAATGTACATGGTTTGCTTGGGGAAGGTTTTATGAGATATATGGGTATAGTCCTGGCTTTACGACAAATGGAAATGGTTGCGTATCGCAGTTGATAAAAGCTCATGGAGATAAATTTTATCAATCTGATACTCCTGTAGCTGGTGCTGTGTTTTCAACTGGTTTAAATGAACAATATGGACATGTGGGAATAGTAATTGAAGTAGATGAAGCTAATGATAAGATAGTAATACAAGATGGTAATTACAATGGTACTTCAGATAGTTTTGCAGTAGCTCAAACGGATTGGGGAACTAGAACTTTATCTTTAAGTGAATTTAAAAATAGTCGTGGTGGAACAATTTTTGCTAATCCAATAGGTAAGGAGGCTGTTATGAATGGCTAATGTTTATGTTGATACTGATGCAATGGCTTCATGGAAACAAGAAATGGAGAAAATTAATAAGGATTGTATAGATAATTTGGATAGTATCATAAAATCAATGGATTCATTAAATTCATCTTTTCAAGGTGATTATGCAGAAAAATACGAGCAATCTTTTGGTCAATATGCTAAAAAGGTTCGTTCTAGTCATGAATCTATGCGGGATATTGAAAATTTTTTAGATACTATTGTAAGTGTTATGAATAATCAATAGAATAAATAATTATCTTTGGTATTAATATTATTTTTTAATTAAAAATGAGTTAATAATTTAATAAAGACAAATAGGAATCTATTTGTCTTTATTTTGTAATGTCATCAATGCTGAAAATATATCCATATTCTTGATATATTTTGTTTCCAATTTTGGCCATTTTATCAAATTTTTTTAGTCCGCCTAATTTTTCATAAAAGCTTATTGCTGTTTTATTGTCTTTTAAACACCATGTTATCATTGTTTTTTTATTATATTTTTTTAGTTCTTTTGCTACTTCTCTAAAAAGTGATGAACCTATACCTTTTTTTAGATATTTTTTATCTAAGTATATGCTAACTAGTTCAGAGTCAGCATATTCGTTTATATCTGTTGAGAAACATGCATATCCTAATATTTTATGACTATTTATGTCTTCAGCTACTAGAACAGAATTTTTGTACTCGTTAAAGCTGGCAATATATTTTTCTGTTTGTTCTTGGTAGTTAAGTTCTTTTAAATAGTTTTGATCTATAATATTTTTGTATGTTTCTTGCCAACTATCTACTTTAATTTTGGCCATTTCTTCTTGATCTTCTATACGATTAAGTCTTATTTGATATGAGTTTTCTATCACTAGTTGTTGTAATGAATTGTTTATTAAGGCTAATGCTTCTATAAGTTCTTTATCTTCAAGAGCATATGTTATTCTTCCTACTAGCTCTTTAGGATATGGCCATGAGAATGATTGACCAATTAAGAAACGCAATCTATTCGTTTTGTAGAAAAATTCTAGTAAGTCTTTTTCAGTTTTTATTGTTTTACCTTTATATGTTTTTTCTTTTAGCTCTGTGAAGTCTAGAATTGCAAAAAAACCGGCATCTGGTTCTAAATTTTCAGGAAATTTTGTGTAAGGTAGTCCTTTTAGCAGTTTAGTAGATTCTGTTTTTGATGTATATTCTTCAACTGTTTTGATAATTTTTTCTTTTTGTTTTTTATTTTGAATAGAATCTATTCCTTCAACTAGGGCTTTAAGTATAAAATATTTATTTTGATACAAATCTCTTAGTTTTGTGAAATATTTATTGTATTCGATATTACGTTTTTCACTTGTGTTGAATGCTCCCATTAGAGCTCTTCCTACTATGTCAGGAGATGAATCCATTTCTTGGAATATACGATTTATTACTTCTCTTATAATAATTTCATCTGCTATTAGAAATCCAGCTCGAAGACTTGCCATACCATAACTTTTAGATAATCCAAATAGTGTTATAGTATTCCTAAACATTCCTGGTATTGTTGCAATTGGTTTAGCTATGTTATTTTTGTCGTAAGTAATATCTCGATATACCATATCATCAATTACAAATACACCTCTTTCTAAGCATATTTGACTAATTTGTGTTAATAAATCTATTTCTTTTTCACCCATGACTTTACCTGTAGGATTACTAGGATTGGTATTTAAAAAAGCTACTACTCTTGGAACATAGCCATGACGACGGTTATATACTCTTTGAAGACTATTATTTATTTCATCAATTGTATTAGCTAATTTTTCGGGGTTTACAAGGAAATTATCTTCTTTTGATAGTGGAAGAATTTCAACTTCAGCCCCAGCTCTTTCTGCTCTTATTGTAAATAGTCCATAATTTGGTCCTGGTATTAATATTACATCACCTGGTTTAGAAATAATATTTATTATAATATTAAATGTAATTGAGGTAGATGGTAGAAAAGTAATATTATGAATAGATAGTCCTTTTTCATCAATGTCTTCATAATCGTATGGTTCTGTATTGATAAATCCTTCTTGTTCTATGTATTTTAATAATTCTTTTCTTATATTGTCATCACCTTCTGTGTATGGGTATTTATACATATCTCCAGAACTAAGTGATTTTATCATTTCTTCAATAGCTGGTGGAAATGGCTCGTATTTTAAAGGATTTCCATCACCTAAGTTTATGTCTTTTTTCTTTACAATATCTTCATCGCGTACTTTATATCCATAAAAGTCAATTGCATCTGTAATTTCTTGAACTGTAGGATTAAATTCTTCTTTATCTAGTCTTGCTCCAACGTAAGGAAGACCGAATCTTCTTTCTTTTAACATAGGGTTTTCTCTTAATAATCGTTGAATTGCTGTTGATTTTATTAACATATTATTCCTCTTTCTTGAAAGTTATTATAACATGATATTTTGATATTTTGATGAATAATGTTATAATCTTAAATGAAGGTGATTATTATGGAGTATAAATATAGAACTAGTGGTACTTGTTCTCTTGAGATATCATTTAAAATAGATGGTGATATTATAAGTGATATTAAGTTTAAGGGAGGTTGTCCGGGGAATTTAAATGCAATATCTAAATTATTAGATGGTAAGAGTGTTGATTACATAGAAAGTACTCTTTTAGGAAATCAATGTGGAATGAGAGGAACTTCTTGTGCTGATCAATTGGCTAAAGCAGTGAGAAAAGCTTATGAAGAGACAAATAAATAAAAAAAATTTTCTTAAGGAAATGTATAAATCTGTTCCTGATGTTGTTAAAGTTGCTTTTGGTAAGTTTTATTTGTTTTCTTTAATATATATTGTCTTTTTTTTGATTATTTATCCTTTTTTTCTAATAGATACTATTAATGAATTTTTTAGTGGGTTGATTTTTGGTTTTTTGACAATTTTTTTTATTTATATGATAAGAGATACTAGAAAGAAAGTTAAGAATTATTCATCAACATTTTATTATTTATTGATAGTAATAGTTTTTATTTCAATATCATTTTCTGTTGTTAAATATTTTTTAACTTGAATTTTAATGTATTTTTTGTATAATACGTGTTATAATTGATTAGTTATTAAACGAGGAGGTGCACTATGAGAACTATTAAAACAAATCTACCTGAAGGTGTTAAAAAGAAATATAGCCGTGTTAAAGGTGTTAAAGTTAAATTAGTAGCAAAGAAAGCTAGTAAATAAACAGACAATGTCTGTTTTTTATGTTATTCTAAGTTTCGTCATTATTAATTTTTATGTATTATAGATTTACTGAAAAAAATGAAATTTCTATTTTTTAAGATTTAGAAATTGGTTCATAAATATTAACTGACTTATCAGATTCTTTTGTCGATAAATTTAATATAAAATATGTGGTCAATTTTTAATATTATTAAATCTATTAGTATTTCCGAGTTCGGCAGTTATAATTGATGAGATAACTTTTTCAATAACAAATATTGAATTAATTGGAATAAAATAATTAGATTTTTTTCCTAACTCAATTAATTTATATTTGATTATTTTAATTTGTTCATGATAGGCGTTAATTAGTCTGTCTTTTTGTTTTTTGTAATATATTAGAAACTAATTCATCGTTCTTATCAATAGATGGATATGGTGAGATTTCATACTGTTTTATTTTTGATTGGTTTAAATTTCAATTTTTTGAAATTATTCTTTTTAGAAAAATTTGTAAGCAATCAATCGTGATATTTGATATAATGCTTGTATGCGGATTTTTTTATAAACAATAATACTGTTTTGCTATATATTGCATTCTTTTTAAATACTAATTCATATTATGTAAAACATAAATAAATTAGATTCTTGTATCGATTTAACTCATCTAGTGCAAAATATTGACTAGATGAGTCGTTCTGATTTAAATATGACTAACTTTGGGTAATGTATTGTTTGAATTTATTTGTGTAGATAAGATTAACTATATAAAAAAGTTCTTGTTTATCATTTTTTCCTAAAACTCATATTATGACAATTAATTTAAAGTGGCTTATTAAAAAGAATTTTTCTGTTGTTCGATTATAAATACTCATGTATTTTATTATTACAGATATGTTTTCTAATTTTAGCTTACTAATCCTATTTATCAAATAGGTTAATTCATTAATAGAATAATTAGTTTAATTTTGTTCAATTATAGCTTCACCGTAAGAACTAATTAAAGTAACCATACTTTAGATTTAGTCACATCAATGTCTAAACTATTGTATATAGGCACTGTCCCTTTATAGTTATGATTGAGTTTTTGGTGCTTTGTAATCTTCTTTGCGCATGTTAATAATATTAAATAAATAATCATCACATTTTAAAACAAAGATAGCAAAAAAAGAGCTAGGCGTCATAGAAATGGATATTTAAGACCATTGTTAAATTTCCCTAAACTCAAGCGTATATTTTTACTCATATATGATTAAAATTATTATACTTGTAAAAAGATAATTGTAACTTCATCAATTTACTACTCAGTATTATACGTGATATAATTTATTTAATGGTGATGTTATGAAAAAGATAGTACTATTTATTTTGTTATTAATTCTTTTGGTTGGTTGTCAAAATAAAAATAATCAAGAAGAGAAAAAAAGTACTAATACTGAAACTTTTGTGGTAGAGAAAATAGATGATAGTAAAGATTATGTTCACTTACAAAAATATCAAGAATTAAAATTGGACGGAAATGATTATTCACTTGATATATTAGTAATTAATATTAAAGGTGATGATATAGATAACGTTAATTTAGAGTTAAAAAGTTTTGTTACTAAAAGCTATCAAAATATGGAAATATATAATAGTGAAATAAGTCAAGGTAATATAATTAGTTATGAATATTATAAAACTGATAAATATTTATCAGTTTTACAAAAATATTATGCGTATGTAGATGGAATAGTAGGGGAAGAAAATGTTAATTTTTATAATATTTCTTTAGATAATGGTAAAGTTTTAAATAATAATTTGATATTAGAAAGTTTTAAAATAACTGAAGAAGAATTGCTAGAAAAATTAGAAAATGGTATTGTTAGTGAAGATATATCTTATACTATGATGAATATTAAAAAAGATGGATATGATTTATATATAGATAATAATGGTAATTTGGTAGTTAGTTATTATGAGATTGATAATGAAAATTGTCAAAGAAAGGAATGGACTTTAGAAATAAACAAGTTAGCCTGAAGATAATGATGAAGACTAACTTTTTGATTGTAATTATATTAAATACAATTATGTTTTTTAAATAATTTAGGCCATTTATCTTTGTATGAAAAGTGCATTTTGCTATAATTGTTATACATTTATTGATTATTGGAATTGGTATAATTATTGTATTTGATAAATAAAAAGTGTACTGATATAACTGTTTTCAGTGTTTGTATGACTACTTTTATTTTAAAAGTTTATATATGTTTATATTAGTTTTCCTATGGTATAATATAATTGGTTATAATATGAAATTGTTATCGATAAAAAAATTGTTTTTTAATATTATTTAATGATTATGATGATTCTTGGAGTTATTTTATTTAGTAATTATCTTAATTATCTTTATACCCTACATAATTCTAGTGAATATGAGGGATTAGTTGGGGCAATATTGAGTGATGATGAAATTTCAACTGTAGTTTTGGATAAAGCAGATGATATCATAAGCAATTATTTATAATTTTTAGAAAATAAAAATGTTGATAATATGGAGATTTGAGATTTTATATAAAGCCGGAAAATATCATTTATATTATGTTGTAATTGATAAAAAAGTTAATGTAATAATTGTTACTATCTATTTCTGTTTTTTTAAAAAAAGGAATCATATATAATTTAATAACTGAGTATAAACATTTTAGTGAAAGTAATTTCTTTTGAATAATAAGTCATTAATAGAACTTGAAAGTATTAATAGTTTTGTAACTGATACATATAAGATATACTTATAATAAATATAATTTTTTTAAAGATAGTAAATAAGATAGGTATTATTAAAAAAAGAATAGATTGAAGAAACTTATGACTTAATAAACAATTTAAGAATTTTTATTATTTCTTATTAAGGTACAATGCTCATAGTAGACAGGATAATTATAAGTTATTTTGTTTATTTGATAAAGTGTGAGTAGAAAAGAGGATTTTTATGTATAGAAGGTATAGTAGAAAGGTGTTTTTGAGTTTTTTTATATTTATGGTATTACTCATGTTTGTTTCTACTGTTTTAGCTGCAACGTCTATGAGTTATACTTTCAAGGGAGATGGAACCGTTATTTCGGTTGAATCAGGTAACAAAATAAGTGGTGATATATATCTTAAATCTTCACGTGGTTCATCGACGATGTATTATGATGGAACATTAAGATTTGTTCTTTATAAGAAAAACATTTTTGGATTTTATAATGAATATGATAGAGTGATGAGAAGTACATATAAAGGTACAAATATAGTAGTTTCTTATGGAAACATGTCTAATGCATACTATAAAGGAGAATTACAATTATATGCCCCTGATACATCTGGAAATTATTCTGGATTAACAACAACATTCTCAATAGGAACAAATAATTAATGAAATAGCTGTCATGAATTATTGGTTGTTTCATAGCAGCTATTTTTATATTTATATTTGATTTATGAAATATAGAAAGTAGGAATAATATATGGCAGTTATTGAATTAAAGGGAATTAGTAAAACATATAGAAAAGGGAATGAAGAAGTTACAGCTTTGATTGATATTAATTTTACTTTTGATAAGGGAAAGTTTTATGCGATAATGGGACCTTCTGGTAGTGGCAAGTCAACTTTAATTAGTATTCTTGGGTTAATGAATAAATTTGATTTAGGAGAATTCTTACTGAATGAAAAAAGTATTAAAGATTTAAATGATATAGAAGCTTCTAAGATTAGAATGAAAGAAATTGGTTTTGTCTTTCAAGAATTTTACTTAGATGAATATATGAGTGCTTTAGATAATGTTATTTTACCAATGTTAATTAATAAAGAAATTGATAAAATGAATAGAGAGAAGATAGCTGAAGATTTATTAAAGAAATTCAATTTAGTAGAAAGGAAAAATCATTTACCAAAAGAATTATCTGGTGGGGAAAAGCAAAGAGTTTGTATAGCTCGAGCTTTAGCAAATAATCCATCAATTATTCTAGCTGATGAACCAACTGGGGATTTAGATGAGAAAAATGAAAAAATGATATTTAATTACTTAAAGGAATTATCTAAGGAAGGTAAATGTGTGATAGTCGTTTCACATAGTAATGAAATTAAAAATTATGCTGATATTCTTATTGAATTGAACAATGGAAAGTTGGTGCAATAATGAGTTTTAAAGACCAATTTTTCATTATTAGAAATAGATTGTTCGAAAAGAAAAATATTGTTTTGTTAATCGTATTAACGATTATATTTTTGATTTTAATTACTTGTTTAACTATTGTTCAATTTAGTGTAAATAATAAAAATAGAATATCAAATTTAGCTGATGGAAGAACTTATAAGATAATTCATGAAGTAATTGATGATGATATTAATCATACATTAAGAGATGTTGAATTTACTGAAGAACAAATTGGGATGATAAAGAATCTTGAACATGTTGAATCGATAGTGAATGAAAAGTATTATTTTGGGAGTAGAACTGAAGTATCGACATTTGATATAGAGAGTGAAGAAGGAATATTATATTTAAAAGTTTTACTTAATAAAGATGATATAAAAATAAAAAAAGGAACTAATTTAGAAAATAAATATGAATTAGTTTGTTCAGATACATTTTATCCTCATGAATTTGATGATCGAATGTACAGAAATTTGTTTATTCCAAGTAGCAAATTTATAGGAAAAGAGATTGAAGTTATTTCTTCTAATGAAGATTTAGATGGAAAAAGTATTACTTTAAAAATTGTTGGGTCTTATGAAAATAAATATATGGAAACTGCTAATACTTGTTATACAGATATGGAAACATATAACGAAATATCATCTAAATATGCTGGATGGGTTGGTAGCTATGATGAAAAGGGTAATTTAATTGAAAAAGAATATAGTAAATATTATGATTATTTTGTAGTAATCGATTCAAAAGACAATATTTTCTCTGTCTTAGATGAATTAAAAAGAATGAATATTGAATATTATCCTTATTCTTATACAGATTTTACTTTTATGAATATGTTGTTAATAATTCCTATAGTTATTGGGATTGTTGTTATTATTTTGACCTTAAATATTTTATATAGTTTTATATCAAAGAAGAATATGAGTAGATTAAATAATATAGGAATTTTAAAAGCAATTGGTTATGATGAAAAAGATATTATATTATTAAATTTTAAAGAAAATACGATTTTAATTGTTATTTGCTATATTATATCATTATTAATATATTTTGTAGCGTTAAACTTTTTAACTTATACTTTTTGGGCTGAAATAACATATAATAATGTTATTTTAGATGTTCCTTATGTTTTAATAGCAGTTTTATTGATTCTATTTATATTCATAATTTATTTGATTATAAAATCAAGCTTTAAAAAGATTTTTAATTATAGTATACAAGAGTTGTTAGCGATGAAATAAATGGTGATTTTATGATTTATAGAGTTTTTTTAAAAAGGAAAGTTACTAAAATTTATTTATGGATTTTTATATCATTTAGTATATTATTCTTTTTTTTACTTATAGCGAAAGAATGTATAATAGCTAAAGGCAATGAAGCTTATAGTAAGTCGTTTATTTATTTTATTACAGAAAAAGAAATTGATTTAAGTAATGAACAAAATGTAAAAAGTTATAATAAGGCTTTATATGCTAATTGTTATAGTGATTTGACAGAAGTTTTTATTGTAGATAATACACCAATCATTAGAAATGATTCTGGAGAAAGAGTTAAATGTACAATTGGCAAATATACAATTCAATATACAATAATGAGTGAATTTAATATTGTGCAAAATAATTCTTTATATGATTTTTTAAACAATAATGTTAAAGAGTATTATTATTTTATTAGTTTAGAAAACTGGTTTGATGCAGAAAAGACATCTAATTTTATTAAAAATAGTTATAAAGTTGAACCAATTGTTTACGAAGTGAATATTGATAGTAATAATTATAAAAATTTTATTTATATTTTTAATATTATTATTAGAATTTTATTGTTTTTGTTTATTTTATTATTTTTAATTTCAATTGTAAATGTTATTATAGATGAAAAAAAGAATAATAAGTTATATTATTCTTTGGGATATAATAGAATAAGAATTTTTAGTATAACTTTTAATAAAGTATTATTACTTATATTTATACCAACAATTATTTTCTTTTTATTATTAACTATTATGATGATTGTTTTATAAAAAACGTTTCGATTGTGAAACGCTTTTTTATTAGATAAAACTGCTTAAACCACTCATGCATATTTTGTTTATAAATATTGCAACATTGTTTGGTTCTTCTTGGCAATTATTTTTTATCCATTCATTAACTATTCCTATTGTACCATCTACAATAAAACTATATATTTTTTCTAAATCTTCGTTAGTTGCTTTTCTTAATAATTTTTGCCATTCTGTAAGACTTTGATCGTATACTAGATTTAGTATTCTATTTAAGAAAGTGTGATCACCATTTTCACCAAGTATTCTAGTATATATTTCTTTATGAGATGCTATTGTTTCTATTATTTTACTTGTAAATGATATTAAATAATTTCTTTTGATATCGACTATGTTTTTTTCTAATTCTGATATTAATGATTCTTCTATACTTAATACTAAGTCATCAACATCTTTATAGTATTTATAGAATGTTGTTCGATTAATGTTTGCTAATTTACATAGTTCTAATACTGTTATGTCTTTAATTTTTTTTTGTTGTAATAATTCTAATAAAGAATTAGTTAATTTTTTCTTTGTATTTATTATTCTTTTATCCATATTACCACCTTTTACCTATAATTATTATAATATATATTGATGAAAAAAACAACACTATGTTTATTAAAAAAAACTATAGCTTTTTGAATTTTATGATATAATGATTAAGAATAGGAGGGCTTGTAATGGCTAATAGAATGATTTTTAATGAGACATCTTATTTTGGATGGGGAGCTAGAGAAGTTATTATTGATGAGATTAAAAAAAGAAAGTTTAAAAGAGCTTTAGTTGTTACTGATGAAACTTTATTGAATGTAGGGGTTGCAGATAAGGTATTAACACTTTTAAATGAAAATAATATTGTATATGATTTGTTTAGTGATGTAAAACCTAATCCAACTATATCAAATGTAAAGAAAGGATTAAAAATTGCTAGAAAATATCATTGTGATTATGTTATAGCTGTTGGTGGAGGTTCGGTTATCGATGCGGCTAAGGCTATTGCTATAGTAGTTAATAATCCTGAATTTAAAGATATAAAAAGTTTGGTTGGGGTTGCAGATACTAAGGAACGTTGTTTACCTATAATTGCACTTCCTACAACTGCTGGGACAGCTGCTGAAGTTACTATCAATTATGTTATTACTGATGAAGATGCGGTTGTTAAATTAGTTTGTGTAGATCCTAATGATATACCAGTGTTATCTATTATTGATACTGAATTGATGGCAGGAATGCCTGTTGCTACTGCTGCTGCAACAGGGTTAGATGCTCTTACTCATGCTATGGAATGTTATATTACCAAGGGGGCATGGGAGATGTCTGATATGTTTGCTTTAAAAGCAATGGAACTAATATATAAAAATCTAGAGAGTGCAGTAAATAAAAATCAAGATGCGATGGATAAGATGGCTTTAGCGCAATATGTTGCTGGTATGGGATTTAGTAATGTTGGTTTAGGTATTGTTCATTCAATGGCTCATCAATTGGGTGCAGTTTATGATACACCTCATGGTGTAGCAAATGCTTTGTTATTACCATATATTTTAGAATATAATGGAGAAGTATGTCCTGATAGGTTTAGAGATATGGGAAAAGCATTTGGACTTGATATGAATGGTTTATCTGATGAGGAAGCAGTAAAGAAGGTTGCTTCAGCAGTTAGAGATTTAGCAATTAGATTAAATATTCCTCAACATATTAGTGATATTGGTGGAAAAGAAGATGATATTCCAATGTTAGCGAAGAAAGCATTAGAAGATCCTTGTACTGGTGGAAATCCTAGAGAAACTTCTTATGATGATTTTGTCGAGTTGTTTAGAATTGCTTTTTAAAAAGGATGTTATTATACATCTTTTTTTGTTATACTAGTATTAAATATAGGTTGTGATTATATGACAATAAATGATGCTATAAAAGAAGTTGTGAATAAAGTTAATCCGAGTTGGCCTACTATATATAAGATTAGATTTGTTTATTTATCTATTGGTAAGTTATTACAAAAAGATACAGATTTTTTCTTTTCAGTTGATGATAAACTGTTTGAAAAAAATATGTCTGTTGAAGAGATAGAAAAAGTATATTTGGATAATAAGAGTAGTGGGGACCTTAAAGTAATATGTCGTTCTGCTGCATATATATTACAAAGGATATATGATGAATTAGGAATTACTTCAAAATTAATAAAGTCTAATAATAATGTAATTAATTATGAACATGCTGATAAAACAGTTATTATTAATCATTGGTTTTTAGCTGTTTACGATGAAGGTAAAGCTTATTTTTTAACTTTGGCTTCAGATTTACCATATATTCAGATGGGGATGCAAACGAGGCATTTTGCTACTAATATTCCTTATAAAAAGCATACTAAGTCTGGAGAAGAGATTCAAGTTTATTGTGGTAAAGAAATTCATCATACTGTATTAACTGATAAAGAATTAAGAGATATAGATTTAAATATTGGATATATAAGAAATCAATATAAATATGATGAAGAGTATCGACCTTCTAAAGATTGGCATTATAATTATGGGGATGCTGCTTTGATGATGCTTAATTCATCATTAAAAAACAATAATCTGTATTATGAATTGGAATTGCAAAGTACTAAGTTTTATAATAGGATTACAGAGTTTAAATCGAATAATAAGACTATTTCATTGATTGATACTAAACTTAATACAATATCTAAAGAAGAATGGTTTGATTGGTTAAAAATATTATGTAGATTTGTTCATCGTAAAATAGAAAAGATAATTGGATATAAAATATTTATCGAAACATATTATGATAGTCCTAATTGGAATTACGATGATTGGGTTAAAGATGTATGTATTCAAATGCAACGTTATTTATATGGCTTTGTTTCTAAAAATGATGATGATTTGTATATAGAAGGAGATTTTAATTATACAAAATGGTCTAGGAAAATGAAAAAAGCTATTCAACCTATGTATGATGAAAGTGATTATAGTAATGTTTTATTAATTTTAGATAAAACTAATGTGTTAGCAAATATGGTTTTATATATTGGTCCTCAAAAGAATTTTTCTACTTTACTAAATTCATTATCTCTTCATTTTATAAAAAAAGATTTTGTTTTGGAAAATGCAATTAAAGATGGCGTTGTATCTAGTAAGTATATTGCCCATAAATTTAGAACTTTATTTCGTTGTATATTTTCTTGTAATGGTTCTTTAACTGATTTTAATAAAATGGATTATAGTGAACAGATTGTTGTTTTAAAGATGATATTGGATAGAATGTTTCCAGAATTAAATAAGGAAAATAGTATATTAGACGAAGGCTATGATGAAAGATATAGTGTTGTTCAAAATAGAATTCAAACTTATGCTATTAAGCATAAGGAGAAAGATAAGTATGCTATGATTTTTCATATTGTTGGGGATGATTCCTATGATGATACATATTATTTTTATGATCCGAAGGAAAACATATTTAATATAGCTAATATATTAAATATAGATAACGAGTATGTAATAATTAGTAATAGATTAAGAACTAGAATAGAAGATCTGGAAGATATTGAACAAAAAAAGACCAAATAATTAAGTTATTATTTGGTCTTTTATTTTGCTTTTAATAATTTCATTTCTGTATGGTGTGGTGTTAAAAAATTTGGAGTATTTTTTTTATGATTTAACCCACCTTTTTCTATTCTTGTAATTAGTTGAATAAATTCTCTTATTGCTGTTTGGTCTTTGTTTTTATCTAGTTTTATAAGTTGTGGTTGAAGTGAATATGGTGTATTTGGTGATATTATTTTATTACTTAGGATTAATTCGATTGTATTGTTTAATTTTTCAATTGTAGGGCATCCATTTTCTCTTTTTGTTACTTTATAATATTTTATATTTGTATCATCAAGTTCTTCATCATATGTTTCTACTGTAAAAACAAATGATTTATAATCTGATGTTATAAAAACTTCTATATTAGTTAATTGTAATAATTCTTCATATGTCATGTTTTGCCCTCCTTACAAGTTGAAATTATATAAAAAGATAGATTAAATGTCAAATTATGCTAGTTATTAAGAATAATTAAAAATTGGCACTTATGTGTTGACAGTGCTAATGAATTAGTGCTATGCTTGAAATGTATTAAAAAAAGAAAGAAAGATGAGATAGATGAAGAAAAAACAATTTAAAACAGAATCTAAAAAAATATTAGATTTAATGATTAATTCAGTTTATACAAATAAAGATATATTTTTAAGGGAATTAGTTTCTAATGCTAGTGATGCGATTGATAAATTGTATTATAAATCATTAACTGATGATAAAGTTGAAGTTGATAAAGATGATTTTTGTATTAGAATTGATTTAGACAAGTTGGATAGAACTATTACTATTACTGATAATGGAATAGGTATGACTGAACAGGAATTAGATGAGAATCTTGGTATTATTGCTAAGAGTGGATCTTCTTTGTTTAAAGAAATGAATGAAAAGCAAAAAGATATAAATATTATAGGTCAATTTGGAGTAGGTTTTTATTCTGCTTTTATGGTTGCTAAGGAAATTAGAGTATTGAGTAAGGCTTATGGTAGTGAAGATGCATATTTATGGGTTAGTGATGGAGCTGATGGATATGAAATTACTAAAACTACTAAGGAAAGTGTTGGTACTGAGATTACTTTAGTGCTTAAGGATAATACTGATAATGATAATTATGATGAATATTTAGAAGAAAGAAGAATAGAAGGTATTATTAAAAAATATTCAGATTATGTAAAATATCCTATTGTAATGAAAAAAGAAGAAGAAAAATTAAAAGATGATGCTGAAGATGAAAATGATACTGAGAAGGTTTTGGAGGATAAAACTTTAAATAGTATGATTCCAATATGGAAGAAGAATGCTGATGAAGTTACACAAGAGGAGTATAATTCTTTCTATGCTGATAAGTTCTATGATTTTGATGCTCCTTCTAAGGTTATACATAGTAGTGTAGAAGGTCAAGTTTCTTATAATACATTAATGTTTATTCCTTCACATGCACCTTATGATTATTACACAAAAGAATATGAAAAAGGGTTACAATTATATTCTAATGGTGTATTAATTATGGATAAATGTAGTGACTTATTACCTGATTATTTTAGCTTCGTTAAAGGTTTAGTTGATAGTGAAGATATTTCGTTAAATCTATCTAGAGAGATGTTACAACAAGATAGACAATTGAAGTTAATTGCCAAAAGCTTGGAAAAGAAAATAAAAAGCACTTTAGAAGAAATGCTTAATGAGGATAGAATTAATTACGAAAAGTTCTTTGAAGCTTTTGGAATGCAATTGAAATATGGAATATATAGTTCTTATGGTATGAATAAGGATGCTTTAAAAGATTTATTGCTATTTTATAGTAGTAAAGAAAAGAAACGTATTACTTTAAAAGAATATGTTGAAAATATGAAAGAAGGTCAAGAAAAGATTTATTATGCCTCTGGAGAAAGTTTGGATAAAATTGATTTACTACCTAATGTAGAGAGATTTAAGGAAAATGATTACGAGGTATTGTATTTAGTTGATTATGTCGATGAATTTACTATTCAAGCTTTAATGGATTATGAAGGTAAGAAATTTGCTAATGTAGCATCTGAAGATGTTACTCTAGATACTCCTGAAGAAAAAGAAGCTTTGAATAAACGTAATGAAGATGCTAAAGAAATGTTTAGTGCTATGAAAGAGGCTTTGCCTGAAATAAAAGATATTAAATACACAAATAAACTTAAGAACCATCCTGTATGTCTAAGTACTGAGGGAAATATATCTTTAGAGATGGAAAAGATTTTAAAATCAATGCCATCTTCAGAAGATATAAAAGCAGATATAGTTCTTGAAATAAATGAAAATCATCCTATTGCCAATAAACTTAAGGATTTATATGATAATGATAGAGATAAACTAGCAGATTATACGAAGATACTTTATAATCAAGCAAGATTGATTGAAGGATTAAGTATTGATAATCCTACTGAATTGACTAATTTAATTTGTGATATGATGAGTAAATAGATAATAGCGTTGCTATTATCTTTTTTTATAATAAAATATATGATTTTTTTATTGTGCTATAAATAATTTTGATAAAAAAATTGATTTTTTTGTATCAAAATTGTAAAAAATAATGGTATATTATTAATTAAGATTGGAAGTGTTTTTATGGCTCATCAAGTACCTTGGACTAAAATTATTTTAGAAACTTTTTTAGAAGAAAGTGGATTAAATGATAGAATTGAACTTGGAGATGAAAAAGCGAGAATATTAGAGGGAATTTTACGTACACGATTTGCAAGTTGGGATATTGCACGTCAGGCTCATGAGTTTAATATTTCTGTTGATACAGTTAATAAGTATATTAAAGAGTTGAAGGTATTATATGATGAAACACAAAAAAATAGTGTTATTTTGCCAAAAAGAAAACGCTCTAAATGGGAAGAAGAACAGGATAGTAAATATAGCAAATGATATTTGCTATATTTTAATTTGTAATGTTTTTATACATTTATCATGCATTTTCTATAAATTTTTCATACATTTATCATACATAAATTTTACACGTTTTTTTCTTTTATTTTTGTTAGTATATATAAGTAGTTAGAAGTTGTAACTAAAAAGTATATGTTTAGGAGGATTAAAGTGAGAAGCGTAGTTAAATGGTTTAATGATCGGAAAGGTTTTGGTTTTATTGAATATAAGGATAATGTTGATGTATTTGTTCATTATTCAGCAATTATTGATGATAATACTCATAAATCTTTAATTAGAGGCGAGTTTGTTGAATATGATTTAGTCAAAACAAGTGATGGGTATAAAGCTAAGAATGTTGTATCAATTAAAGATATATAAATGAATCCTTTATAGTTTATTTTAAGTAAACTTAGAGGTTTTTTTATTGTTATGAAGATAATTTTGGTTTAAAATTGTTGTAATGTTAATTTTAAATAGTGAGGTTGTTTATGGCTAAAGATGTAAAAACTAATGCGATGAGAAAACTTGATGTTTGTGGCATTAATTATAAAGAATTAACTTTAAATATTAAAGAAGCTTTAGATGGTGTTGCTTGTGCTAATATGCTAGGGGCAAATATTGATAGTACTTTTAAAACTTTAGTTACTATTAGTAAGAGTAGGGAATATTATGTTTTTGTTGTACCTGTATCTAAAAAACTATCTTTAAGAAAAGCTGCTGCATCTGTTGGTGAAAAAAATATTGAAATGCTTCCAATGAAAGATTTACTTAAGATTACTGGTTATGTACATGGTGGATGTAGTCCTATTGGAATGAAAAAAGTTTTTAAAACTATAATAGATGAAACAGCTCTTTTGTATGATAAAATAATTTTTAGTGGTGGAAAAATAGGATATTTCATAGAAGTTAATCCAAATGATGTTGGTAATGTTATTCCTATTGATTTTATGGATATAGTGGAGGATTAAATGAAAGTATTAACTCTTAAACAACCATGGGCTAGTTTAGTTGCAAATGGTTATAAAGTATATGAATTTCGTAGTTGGAAAACTAATTATAGAGGTGAAATATTAATTCATGCGGGCTGTGGAGTTGATAAAGAATATTTAGAGAAAGTTAAAGACTATGGAATAGAATTTCCTAAAAAGAAAATACTATGTAAGGTCGTATTAGAAGATTGTATTGAAATAGATGATGATTTTAACAAAAAAATAAAGTCTTTAGATAATAATGTCTATGGATCTAAAGATAGAGAAGGCTATGCATGGAAATTAGGAAAAGTTACTAAGTTAGATATATCTGAAGAAGTTAATGGTCAACTTGGATTATGGAATTATAATTTTAATAAATAGACTGTTATAAGCAATTTTAGCTAGTATTATTTAAAAAATGTATTATAATACGTTTAATATATGAAAAGAGGTTTGCTATGAGTAAAATTATTAAACAAAGAGAGCGTGGTTCTTTAATAGTTGTTAGTGGTCCATCTGGATGTGGAAAAGGTACTGTTATTCAAGAATTTTTAAAAAGTTATAATGAAGCTTGGTTAAGTATATCATGTACATCAAGGGAACCTAGGCCTGGAGATATTCCTAATGAATCATATTTCTTTATTAGTAGGGAGGAATTTGAAGAAAAAATAAAAAAAGATGAATTTTTGGAATATGCTGAATATAATGGTAATTACTATGGAACTCCTAAAGAACATATTGAAGAAAAATTAACAAGAGGTATAGATGTAATATTAGAAATTGAAGTACAGGGGGCTTTGAAAGTAAAAGAAATAGTTCCAGAAGCTATTTGTATTTTTATAATGCCACCTAGTATGAAAGAATTAAAAAAACGTTTGGTTGGTCGTGGTACTGAAAGTAAAGAGAAAGTTTTAAGTCGTTTTAAAACTGCATATCAAGAGATCAATAATGTAACTAAGTATAATTATGTAGTTACAAATGATGATGTTGAATCTGCAGTTTTGAAAATGAGTGCTATATTATTATCTGAAAAGTGTCGTGTAGATAGAATAGAAGAAGTATATTTAAATAATGAAGAAGAAGAAATTCATGAATTGTTGATGGATGATATATTTATCAATGAAGATATTAAGATTTAATAATGAGTATGTAAATACTCTTTTTTTAATTAGATAATTTGTGGTATTATATTGATAATAGAATAAATAGGAGATGGCTTTATGAGTGATAAGAATAATAAGGTTAGTGTTTTTTATGGTAGAGCTAGACGACTTGAGCTATATGAGAAAATAATTTATGTTTTAGTTGCTATTGTTGCTGTTGTTTTGATTTTTGTTCTTGTTACTTCTCAGTCTTCTAATACGGAATCTAATGTTAATTATGCTTATCTAAAACAATACTTATATGAAAGAGGTTTCGTTTGTGACATGATCCATAAATCAGGTGGAAAATGTCGTAAAGAGAATAATGGAACTTCATATGTTTTTACTAGATATGATGATGGTTTTGAATATTTAGTTAAAACTGATAGTTATTTTTTGATTATGAGTCATTCTTTGCAAAAAGAAAACTCTATTTCTTTTTCAACTACTTCTGAGGCTTTTGCTGGATATAAGAATAAAGAGTATAATTGTGAACTGGGAGATAATGTTTTAGATACTTTTGGTGAATGTAAGACTAAAAATGGAGAGGTATTAAATTTAAATTCTTATAGGGGAGTTATTGAACAAGCTCAAAAAGATGTTAATAATATGATTGATAGTTCAGGATATTATAAGAAAAATTTAATGGAAGATTATCAATGGATTAAAAAATAGTAGTTATTTGAAAAACTACTATTTTTTTGTTTTACTTTTTTTTTCTTTAACATCTTTTATTTTCGTGTTGCTTTTATTATTTTGTTTTTCTTCATTTTCTTCAGGAATTATAAGAGTAGTTGCACCAGGTTCTTCTGACTCAATTGTATCTTTGCTATATAGGATGTATCCTATTATTTCGATAGCTGCGTATATCATCATTATTATACCAATAGTTGATAATATAACATCACCAATTAGAATTGTATAAACTCCTACCATTATTAGTAATATGGATACTATTAATAATGATATAAATTTATTATTAGTTTTTTTCATTGAAAGAACATTTATTAATCTGATTATACCAGTAAATAATATCCATGCACCTACTATAAATCTAATAAATTGTTCTACTATATTAGAGAAGAATATGAATATTATTGAAAGTAATAATGTTATTATTCCTAATACTAATAAACTTTTAGATGCAAATTCTTTTGGTTGTACGAAATAAACTACAAATGAAATAACGCTGCTTGTTGCAAGTATTATTCCTATTATTATTGATATTGTTGAGATAACTTTATCTGCACTAGTAAATAAGATTGCTCCTAGAATAAAAAATAGAATTGAACTTAATAGTGAAGATTGAGAAGAATATGATTTTATTTTTATTTCCATTTTAGACCTCTTTTCTGTAGTTTAATTATACAACAATGGTAATATTTTTATCAATAAAATATGTTTTTATATTATTTTATGTGATATAATATTTTTGATAATAGGGAGGGTGTATTATGCTAGATTTTGATACGGCATTGGAATTATTGAATAAATATGGATATACCTCAATACAAGTGCATCCTTATATTTACCAAGATGGAGATACTATAGGTATTTGTTATACTTATGTAGATGAAGAGTTTGGGTTACTTGAAAGAATTAAAATATTTAATAATGCTGCTGAATTCGAAGATTTTTTAAAAATGTATAATTGGGTTCAAGTTAATGGCAAATTACATCATGTTAGAATGATTCTTGACAATTACGAATCAATAAATCCTAAAGTAATGTTTTTACGTAATGAAAAAATTATGGTTGAAGGTGAAATGTTTGATATAGATGCTTTTGATTCTAGGGAAGCTATGAGAGTAAATATGGATCCTGTTTCGAAAGTAATCTATGAATGTGGTGATTTGCTTCTTTTATATAATGAGATTAAGAATAGGCAGTTACAATATTTAAAGAATATAATAAAATTAAAAAATTCTTTGAGACATAAGTATTATGATTTACAAATAGAAGTTGATAAGTATAATAAAAATAAAGTTGAGAGAGTGCTTAAATTACTTCCTGAAATAGCTGATAGTGGTATTAATGAAATGATGGAAGTATCTATTAAAGATAAGTATAACTTATATATTACTCAAAGACCTAGTTATGAGGAAGCTTTGACTTTCTTAAAAGAAATTTGGGAATTGTGTTTAAGTCTTGAATTGAATACAAAGTATTATGAAGCTCAAAAAGAAGAAAATGATATTCGTAATGAAATGAAGGTTGTTGATCAAAAATTAACATTGATGAGAACACTTAATGATGAATTGAAGCCTTTATTTGGTACAGATTTAATGAGTAAGTTTAGAAAGATTAATCGTGTTTGTAAGAGTGAGAGTACTACTATTTCTAATGAATTTATCTCGCAGCAGATTGATGCTGTTAATAGAAAATATTCTTATTTTGATAAGATTGATACTTTATATACTTCTGATTATTTAAGAGAAGCTGTTCAAAATAGTAATTATGAGGATTTAGCAATTAAATATGCTACTGGGGCGAGCTTTGATGTTATAAGTAAATATAAGACTCCATTAAATGAAATTGCTGTTAGTTTATCTATACAATATAGAGATAAATTAAGTGCTGCAGAACAATCTATGTTAGTTTTGTATAATAATCCTAAATATAGAATATTATGTGATACTATATTAAATCTTGATAATTTTGATACTATTCCTATAAAGAGTGTGATGAAAGCAATAAATGGGATTAAAGGTTTGTCTAAAATAAAAACTGAATGTTATGAAATTGTTAAGAAAAGAATCGAAGATCCAGTAAATCAAAAATTAAAAAATTCTTTGTTTGCATCTTTTGATTTTACGACATTTGAATCGTTTATTTCTTCTTTGGTAAAAGGATTATCTTTGTTGAAAGTAGTAAATGAAAAGATGGTTTTAAGCGGAGATATTAACATGTATATTTCTGTTAATAAAGTTGATGAATTGGGAAACAAAAAGTATGTAGTAACTACAAATGATTTACAAGGTTTGATTTCGACGGTTAAAGATACTAAAAAGATGATAGGTATTACTTTATTAAAGGAGGGAACACCTGTATTGTATTCTCCATATTATTTTGATGTTGGTGATATATATACTAAGGGTGGTTCTTTGGAAATGTATATTAAAGAAATGGTTAACTTTGAATTGTTGATTGATATTTCAGATATTATTATTAATGTTGATCCTAATAAAACGATTGTTGCAAAATATTATACTATACCTAATGTAGTTGAGAATTTATCTATTGTTGATGATATTAAGATGAGTTATAAAACTACTTTTTGCAAATATGCTTTAACTAGTAAGTTAAGTAATGTTGTTACTTTTAATCAATCTCAATCAGTTGCTTCTAATGTAAGTCCTGTTGTTAGTTCAGTTATAGATGCTGGTGCTTTGGCTAGTATTCCAAATGATAGTAATACTGATGTTAAAAATGTTGAAAATAGTAATCTAAGTAATAAAGATGTTGTTATTATTAATGAGTCTGTTGTAAACAATGAAGAAAAGAAAACTGTTAATACAGCTGAAAATAAAATAGAGGAGAATAAAGTAGTAACATCTAATGTTCAAGCGAAAAATGAACAATCTGTTGAAAAGAAAGAACCTGTTAATAAAGTTATAACTAATACTAATTCTTCAGTAAATAATAATTCTATTACTAGTAATGAGATAAATAAAAAAGAAAGTACTAAAGATGTTGTAGTTAATACTTCTAATAATGTTGCAAGTGCTCCTGTTAAGGTGGAGGATGCTCAAACTAAGGTTGTTTCATCTAATAGTAATAAGGAAACTACTGGTGTTAGTCAAATTCCTGAGAATAAAAAGGTAGAAAATAAGGTAGTAATATCTAATGTTCAAGTAAAAAGTGAGCAATCTGTTGAAAATAAAGAACCTGTTAATAAAGTTATAACTAATACTAATTCTTCAGTAAATAGTAATTCCATTACTAGTAATGAAATAAATAAAAATGAAAGTACTAAAGATGTTGTAGTTAATACTTCTAATAATGTTGCAAGTGCTCCTG
>JBJFGS010000036.1:0-68307 GCA_051892935.1 Candidatus Coprovivens sp. | reverse complement strand
TTAAGGTGGAGGATGCTCAAACTAAGGTTGTTTCACCTGTTGGCAATAAGGAAAATACAGGTGTTAGTCAAGTTAAACCTAAATCAGATGATTCTCAACTTGTTAATAAAGAAGTTGAAAAAGAAAATCAAAATAAGGCTGTAAATAAAACTGTTCAAGTTACTAATTTAGATACTAAAAATACATTAGAGAAAAATAATGTTCAATCTAATAATTCTAAACCAGTTGTAAAAGTAGAAACTACTAAAGAACAAAGTAATACTAGTCAAGCTGTTCCTTTAAGTAATACTAATGTTTCTAAGTCAGAAGAAAAAAAAGTTGAAATATCAGTAACAAAAGATGATAATAAATAAAAACGGAAAAGAGTGAAGAATATGTTTAAGGATTTTGGTATAAATTTTAAAAATTATTTCGATTATTTAATGACTGTTAATTTTAAGGAATTATTTATAAATGTAGTAATATTGTTTTGTATAATTGTTTTAGCTGCTTTTGTGTTTGTTCCTGTTGGAATAATTCAAGACTTAGTACGTAGTATGGTTACATTATTTTATTCATTTTCAGTAACTGGAGATAAATTATTTAATATAGTATTTCTTTTAATTAGTACTATAGGTTTCTTTTTAGCTTTTATTTATTTATTTAATAAAAGATTTAGTGATATAGAAGCTTTTAAGAAACAAGTTAAAGATGAGAAAAGAATAGAAAAGAATAATTCTGATGTGAAAGAAAATGTTGAAGAATTAGAAATGCCTAAAACAAAAAAATAAAAATTAGATGATTATATATCATCTTTTTTTATACTAGAACTTGTCAAGTTAGATATTTTGTGGTAAAGTTTACTACGGATTTTGTAAAAAGAAATGGGGAAGTTATATGGATAAAATTATAAATATAGCTGTAGTAGCACATGTTGATGCTGGTAAAAGTACACTAGTAGATGCGCTTTTAGAACAAAATGGTGTTTTTAGAGCAAATGAAGAAATAATTGAACGTGTAATGGATAGTGATGATATTGAAAAAGAAAGAGGTATTACTATCTATTCTAAAAACTGCGCTATTAGATATGGTGATTATAAAATTAATATAGTAGATACTCCTGGTCATGCTGATTTTTCTTCAGAAGTAGAACGTATTATGAAGACTGTTGATACTGTAATATTACTAGTAGATGCAGCTGAAGGGCCAATGCCTCAAACAAGGTTTGTTTTGAAGAAAGCGTTAGAACAAAATTTGAGACCTATATTATTTATTAATAAAATCGATAAAAAGGATGCAAGACCACAAGAAGTTGTTGATATGACATTTGATTTATTTATGGAATTAAACGCTACAGATGAACAATTAGATTTTCCAATAGTATATGGAATTGCTAGAGAAGGTATTGCTAAATTATCTTTAGATGAAGAAAGTAATAGTATAGAACCTTTACTTAAGACTGTTTTAAAGCAATGTAGTGCTTATGAAGGTAATGAAGAAGATCCTTTACAATTACAAGTTAGTTCACTTGACTATGATTCTTTTATTGGACGTCTTGGTATTGGTCGTGTTACTAGAGGTAAAATAAAAAATGGACAGACTGTTGCTTTATCTAAAAATGATGGATCAATCTCTTCATTTAGAATATCTAAGTTATTTGTTGAAGAGGGAATTAAAAGAGTAGAAAAGGATGTTGCTTATTATGGTGATATAGTTACATTTGCTGGTTGTTCAGATATTTCTATAGGTGATACTGTTTGTGATAAAGATCATGTGGAAGCAATGGATCCTATTGTTATTGAAAAACCTACTTTATCAATGGATTTTTTAGTAAATTCAAGTCCATTTGCTGGTAAAGATAAAACTAGCAAGTTTTTGACAAGTAGACATATTAAAGAAAGATTAGATAAAGAGTTGGAAACTAATGTTGGTTTGGAAGTAGAAGAATTGCCTGATTCTGATGGATTTAAAGTGTCTGGTAGAGGTGAACTACATTTATCTATATTGCTTGAAAATATGAGAAGAGAAGGATATGAGTTATCTGTTTCTAAACCTGAAGTATTATATAAAGAAATAGATGGTAAAAAATGTGAACCTTTTGAAAAAGTTATAGTAAATTGCCCTGGGGATTATTCTGGAACTATTATTAATGACTTGCAAGAAAGAAAAGCAATACTTGAAGTAGTTAGTAGTGATGAAAATGGTTATGCTCATTTAGAGTTTAGTGCTCCTACGAGAGGACTTATTGGTTATAGAAGTGCATTTATAACTAATACTAAAGGTGAAGGTGTTATGGTCCGTAGTTTTGAAGATTATAAACCATATGTTGGAGATATAAGCGGTCGTAAAAATGGAGTTCTTGTATCAATGGAAAATGGAAAGACTTTAGGTTTCTCATTATTTAACTTACAGGAAAGAGGAACATTAATTGTAGGTCCTGCTGAAGAAGTATATATCGGAATGGTAGTGGGTATTAATAATAGAGATAATGATTTAAATGTTAATCCTTGTAAGAATAAACAATTAACTAACACTCGTGCTTCTGGTAGTGATGAAGCTATTGCACTTATTAAACCTAAAACATTCAGTTTGGAGGAAGCTTTAGAGTTCATTCAAGATGATGAATTAGTTGAAGTAACTCCAAGTGCGATTAGAATTAGAAAAAAAGTATTAGATCCTAATGAAAGATTTAGGATTAATAGAAAGTAGTAAGATTACTACTTTTTTTCTTGTATAAAAAAATTATAATTATTATAATATTACGAAATGAGGTGGACTTATGGTGCGTATTGAAGAATTAACGGATAGTGATTTATTAAAATATAAAGAAATTTTTATAAAAGCTGAGATATTAGGAATGACTGCTCAAGAAGCTGTAAAGGTAGTATCAGATAATTTAGAAAAAATATTATTTGTTTGTGGTCCAATATGGATGATTTTTAGCTATGATATGAATAATAAGTTGATTTATCAAACATTTATGGTTAATGATGAGGGAAAAGTAATATCTTTTACTAAAGATGACTATCAAGTAAATGTTTATGATAATATGATTTATTTGTTATATGAGGACGGACGACATGAATCTTTACAATTTATAAAAAATAAAGATACTCCAAATTTTGATGTGAGTTCAAATGGTATTGTTGTTCATATGGAATATGATTCTAAAAGAGATATTAGATGTGTAAAAAAATATGAGCATTATGCTTATGGAAATATTGATTGGATATATGATATAAGATTATCATCTCCTTTTGAAGTTACTTTAGAAAGTAAAGTGTCTAAGAGAGACAAGGGATTGAAATTTTTTGGTTTTAAGGATTCTTTTTATAGAATGGATTTTAATATAAGTGATAATAGATGGCAGTATGATTTGGCTACTATTCAAGAGTTTGGAGTTGATGCTGTAGTTGCACATGATACGATTTCTTTACATAATGGGGTTAGAGAATTTTCTAAATATTATAAGGTATTGTTTTCTTTAGGTGATTATATTACAATTACTGGTTTTCCTTTTACTTCTCAGTATGATAAGGATACTATATTTAGATTTATTAAACAGTATGGTTTTTCACAATTAGTTCCTGTTAATATAGTTGGTCTTTATAATGATAAAGGTAAATATCTTGATTCATTACAAAAACTTGTATATTTGTATAATGGAAAAGTGTCAGATGATAATTTCAGTATTCTTAAAAAGAATATTGTTTGAGTTATGTATAAAAAAATGGATATTAATCCATTTTTTTGTTGTTATCTATAATTAAAAAAGTTATAATAATACCCAAAAACGAGGCGATGTTATGAAAAATTTTGATATTAGTATTTCCGAATTAAATGAATTGGAAATTCCTAAATATGCTCCAATTTTTTCGTGTGTTGGTGATTTGTTTGGTGATTATGATGGTATTTATTTTAAATTAATTATTGATGAAAAAGAGTACATTTTGCAAAGAAGAGATGATTTATTTGTTTTGTATCAAGTATTTGATAAAAATGAAGTTAGTTATGAAATGTTTTCTGTTGATGAAAATTATAATGTTATTTCAGCTGGTTTTGATGACTATGAGATGCATACTATAGCTGGTGATAGAGTTATTCAGAGGAGAGATTCAAATAATATTGAGAGTATTGTATTTATAAAACGTAGAGATGGTGTAGATATCGATGGGTTTGATGGTAGTGTCGGATATATACAATATAATCAAGAAAAAGATGTTCGTTTAATGTTAATTTATCAGCAAATGTATAATTCGCGAAATAGAATTTATGGTTATCATGTAGGTAAGTTGCCATTTCAAATATTAATTGAAAAAGGTATTTATGCTAAACAAAAAGGAAGTTTAAAGCCTATTAAATCTGAAAGATATATTAAAGGAGAATATGATTTTAGGGATGATCCTTACTTATATAAAATTGCTTTAATTAAAGATAGTGGTTTGTCTGATTATTTACATGGGAATTCATTTTCAATTTTAAATAATAAACAGTTATCTAGGTATTATAGAATGCTTGCTAGAACAAAAGATGGTTATGCTATTACTACTTTTCCTTTTGGTAGACAATATAAATATGAGGACTTTCTAACAACATTTGAAGAATATGGTTTTAAAAGTGAAGTACCTGAATTTTTGTTATCTATTCATAATGGTGATAATATTGATTTAAAAAGATATGAAGCAGTTGCTGAATTTATGAGAGAGATTGAAATGACACCTCCTGATGAAGTTATTAAATTGAATTTAAAGTTTGGAGATGATGATGATGGTGCAGATAGTTAAGATAGATGAAGAAATAATACATAATATTCCAAATGTATTAGAATTATTGTATGAAATATATGGTGCAAAAACTATTGGGTTATTTGCGGTAGTTGTTGATAATGAACTTGGTTTTGTCGCAAGATCTGGTGAAAATTGTGTATATATTCATAAAAATGGATATAATAATTTTACTTTGAATGAGAATGAAGAATTAGGTGCTGTTAGAGTAGATGATTTTGAAGTGTTTTTTGGTGATGAATTATATTTTGTTGATGGTAACAATATTGAACAACACTTAGTTTTGTCTGCTCTTGATTTAAAAGACGCGGATGATTATGATGGATATGTTTCATATAAACAGTATAATCCAAATAATGATACATTATGTGAAATGAGGTTTCAACATATGTATAGGGAGATTGATGATAGACCTATTATATATGGTTATCATACAAAGAAAATTGATTGTTTATATATAGATGAAGAATATACTAAAAAAGGGTATCCGAAGAAAGGCATTCTTCCTAGAAGATCAAAATATTATACTAAAGTTGAGTTTGGTGATGATATGGTTGGATATAAGATGACATTAATTAGAGATTATGGATTAATTGAATTTTTAAAAAAAGGCTCATATGGTTTAGATGTTGGTAGAAATATTGTTAGATATGCTAAAACTCAATTTATTGACTTGGAAGGTAATTTTAGGGATTTTTGGCCTTTTGGAGAACAATTGAAGACTGATAGTATCTTACAAATGATTAAAGATTATGGATTTCGTACAGAATTACCTTGGCAATTGATTGAAATTTATAATGGTAGAAATGAATTGATTAATACTATTTTGGAAATAGTAAAACAAATGAAAGTAATATCAAAAGAAGTTAAAGAAAAAAACGAATCTGATAATGTTGCAATCCTAAGTTTAAAAAATGATTAATAATTGTTTCATTTTAGTAAAAAAATTGATTTTTTCTTTAATAATGATATACTAGAAAAAGAAAAAGGAGTGGAAATTATGCGTGAATTTACTGAGCAAGAATTAGTAAGAAGAGAAAAGTGTACAAAATTAAGAGAATTAGGTTTGGATCCTTTTGGACATAAATTTGAAAGAACAGCCTATGCTGAGGAAATAAAAGAAAAATATAAAGATATTGAGCATGATGCTTTTGAAAATATGAGTGATGAAGCTATTGTAGCTGGTAGAATTATGTTTATTAGAAAGATGGGTAAAGCTTCTTTCTTTACAATAAAGGATAAAACAGGTTCTATTCAAATATATATTTCAATAAATGATATTGGTGAAGAAGCATATTCATTGTTTAAAACTTCTGATATAGGAGATATAGTAGGTGTTAGAGGAAAAATAATGAAAACTAAAACTGGTGAGGTAACTATAAAATGTTTAGAATATACTCATTTGGTTAAAGCATTAAAGCCATTGCCTGAAAAATTTCATGGATTAACTGATATAGAAGAAAGATATAGAAGACGTTATGTTGATTTAATAATGAATGATGATTCTAAAAGAGTTGCTTTTTTGAGACCAAAAATTATTAGATGTATTCAAAATTATATGGATGGTCAAGGTTTTACTGAGGTTGAGACTCCTATATTGACTACTTTACTTACAGGTGCTTCTGCAAGACCTTTTATAACTCATCATAATACGCAAAATTTAGATATGTATTTAAGAATAGCTTTGGAGTTACCTTTAAAGAGATTATTAGTTGGTGGTATGGAAGCTGTTTATGAAATCGGAAGAGTATTTAGAAATGAAGGAATGGATCCTAAGCATAATCCGGAATTTACTCTTATGGAAGCCTATTTAGCATATAGTGATTTAGAAGGTATGATGAACTTAACAGAGAATATGTTCCAAACTATAGCTCGCGATGTTGTAGGTAAAATGACTTATAATTTCGGTGGATATGAAATTAATTTAGAAGGTCCTTGGAAACGAGTTAGTATGGTTGATGCCATAAAAGAACAAACTGGTATTGATTTTAAACAGGAAATGTCTGTTGATGAAGCTTTGAAATTAGCAGAAAAACATGATATTGAGGTTCAAGAACATGAAAGAACAGTTGGGCATATTATTAATTTGTTTTTTGAAAAATATGTAGAAGAAACATTAATTCAACCAACTTTCTTATATGGACATCCAATTGAGATTTCTCCTTTAACAAAGAAGAATCCTGAAGATGGTAGATTTGTCGATAGATTTGAATTATTTATAGCTGGTAAAGAATTTGCTAATGCATATACAGAATTAAATGATCCAGATGATCAATTAGAAAGATTTGAAGCACAATTAGCTGAAAAAGATTTAGGTAATGATGAAGCTAATGATATTGATATGGATTTTATAGAAGCATTAGAATATGGAATGCCACCTGCTGGTGGAATTGGGTATGGAATTGATAGATTATGTATGTTGTTTACCGAACAGGAATCTATACGTGATGTATTGTTATTCCCTACTATGAAGACTATAAATAGTGTAAGTAAAAAAAGTGATGGAAACGATAGTGTTGTTAATGTTTCAAGCAATGAAAAGAGTGTTCCTGAAATAGACTTTTCAAAAGTAAAGATTGAACCATTATTTGAAGATATGGTTGATTTTGAAACATTCTCTAAATCAGATTTTCGTGTAGTAAAAATAGAAGCTTGTGAAGAGGTACCAAAATCTAAAAAGCTTTTAAAATTCACTTTGAATGATGGAACAGAAAAAAGACGTACAATTTTAAGTGGTATTCATGAATATTATTCTCCAGAGGAACTTGTAGGAAAGACTGCAGTTGCAATTGTAAACTTGCCAGCAAGAAAAATGATGGGAATAGATTCTGAAGGTATGCTTATATCAGCAGTACATGAAGAAGATGATCATGAAGGTCTTAATTTATTAATTGTAGATGATAAAATTCCTGCAGGAGCTAAATTATATTAAAAAATATTTGTAATCCAAGATAATTATTTATTCTTGGATTTTTACTTAAAATAATATATTATTATATTTTGTGATATAATTAGTTAAGGTTGGTGAGATTATGAGACTTATAGAAAAAAAATGTCCTGGGTGTGGAGCTTCTTTGAAGTTTGATGATAAAGATACAAATGTTGTGTGTGAATATTGTAATAAAACTTTTTATATTCAAAAGGATGAAGCAAAAATTGAAAGTGTTGATGAAGATCATATAAGCGATGCTTATGAATTTGTTAATGAATTTGGTAAACCTATTGCTAAAGCTTTTATGTTTAATAGCTTATTTGGTTTTTTTGTAGTTCCATTTATTATATTTTTTGTTATAGTGTTTATTATTATAAATGTTTCTGTTTTTAATGAAAAGAGGAACGATATAGAAAAATCTGATTCTATTATTAATGTTGATAATAATTTTGATGAAGAGGAACAAATAAAATATGTTACAAAGTTAAGTGATATAGATAGTATTTCCTTGGAAACATTCTATGATAATTCAAAAGCAAATTTGTATTGTAGTGACAATCGTGATTATACATGTGGAGAATGGAGTAAAGTTGGCAGTTATTTATTAGTATCAAAAGATGGTAAAAAAAATATACTATATACAGTTATGAAACATACTTATACTTCTAAAAAAGGTAGTAAAAAAGTTACTCTGTATGCTGCAATGAAATATGATAATTTAAAATTAAATAGTAATAATATTGTTAGTCATAGTTATAGAGGTTATTCTGTAACGCAAGATATTAACTTAGATGGTATTGTATATAATTATGCTAAAGGATATGAAAGTGTTGAAAAACTTTATAATCATGTGATTAGACCTCAGAGTGGTGATTATACTATTGAAGCTTCTTCAGGATTGTATATTGAAGGCTAATATTCTTATTAGTCTTTTTTGTGAATAAAATTTCATTAAATTTCTAGGCCTTATAAGTATTAATGTGTTATAATAGGCCTTAGGAGGTTAGATTATGAATAGGAAAAATGATAAAGTTATAATTATTTTAATAACTATTTTAGCTTTTTTAGTACTATCTTGGTTTATTAAAATATCATCAGTTAATACTTCTGGTATGTTAGTTGATGGAGAAATTATAAGATTAGGTTTGTTTGAAATATTGTCAATGATATTCTATTCTTTTCAAAGAGAAATTGATGTTATTCTCTATATTTTGATAGTTGGTGGATGTTATGAAATACTTAAAAATACTAAATCTTATAGGAAATTGGTTGATAAAACATCTATGTTAATAAAAGGTAGAGAAAATATTGCATTTGCAGTTATTATTTTATTAATGGGATTGTATGTTTCAATATCTTCTGAATTATTATCTTTATTTTGGATAATACCATTTATTGTTAGTGTATTCTTAAGACGTGGATGTGATAGAATAACCGCTATATCAGCTGGTTTTGGTGGGATTTTTGTTGGTTATTTAGGTCAAACATTTGGTACATATGGATTTAAAAATATTTTAGATACAACTGGTGTAGTTTATTCTGACTATATATGGCAAAAATGGGTGATTTTTGGAATAGCTTATGTATTGTATGTATTATTTGGTATTTTACATATGAAACGTGTTAAAAAGAAAGATAGAACTAGTTCTGATTTATATTGTCCAGAAAAGCTTAATGAAGATAAGATTCCTAAAAGAAAGAAAACTAAAGTATGGCCTACTATTGTTGTTATGGTTATTACTTTAATAATTGTTTTACTAGGATATATATCTTGGAATGATAGTTTTGATGTAAAATTCTTTACTGAACTTAATACATCTTTCCAAAGTGCAATGATGGTTAATGATGTTGCACTTCCAAGTACTTTTATAGGTGCAAGTATGTCTGGTTTAGGTGAATGGTCAGACTTTGTTCATGTTGTATTCTTGTTATTGATTGCAACTTTTATAGTAGCTTTAATTAATAGAGTTTCTATATCAGATATGATTAGTGATTTTGGTAAGGGAGCTAAAAAGATTTCTAAAGTTGCTATAATATATGCATTGGTTTATACTTTACTATATTTATTTGCGTTATCTCCATGGCCAGCTACTATTATTCATGCAATTTTTGGAGAAAATTCTTATAATTTGTTCACATTATTTATTGCATCATTTTTGATTACAATATTCTGTGTTGATCCTGGGTATGCTGCTGCAGTTTATGGACCATTTTTAACTTATGCTTTTGCTGATAATATAATAGTTTCTACTATTGTTTGGAGGCTTGGTGGAGCTTTAGCAGCATTAATAGTACCAACTAGTTTTGTATTGTTAATGGCATTGAGTTATGTAGATGTATCATATAAGAGTTGGATAAAATATATATGGAAATTTGTAGTGTCATTTGCTATTGTAGCTATGATATTCTTATCTATAGTTGTATATATGTAAAAAAGAAGTTTTACTTCTTTTTTTTGTGTGATTGAATAGAATTAAATAGGTGATAAGATGGAAGAATTGTTTGATTTAGCAGAAAAAGAAATGATTGAATTAAAACATCCTTATGTAGGAACAGAACATTTTATGTTGGCTTATTTAAAGAAATATGGTAATAAATATTTAGATTATAATGAGTTTAAAAGTTATATATTAAAGGTAATAGGTAGTTCTCATAAAGGTAGTGAATATATATTATATACTCCTATTTTAAGAACAATAAAAAATGATTGTCACAATATATATGAAGCTATGATTAAAATATTAACTAATGATGATAGTATTGCGTATAATCTTTTGTTATCTATGAAGGTAGATATAGAAGCAATTTATTTAAATATAATTAATACTGATTATTAGTATTTTTTTATTTGCTAATTTATGATATGATATGGAAAACTTAGATATTAATTGGAGGGAGATTGTATTATGAAAATATTTAATACTTTAAGTGGAAAAACAGAAGAATTTAAAACAATTAAAGACGGAGTAATAAATATGTATGTTTGTGGACCAACTGTATATAGTTATGCTCATGTTGGAAATATGTGTCCAGTTATTATCTTTGATATGGTTTATAGATACTTTAAGTATCGTGGTTATGATGTTAAGTATGCTAGTAATTTTACAGATGTTGATGATAAAATTATTAAAGCTGCTAAAGAAGCTGGCATTACGGAAAAAGAGCTAACTGATAAGTATATCAAGATATATTTGGATGATGTTAAAGCTCTAAATTGTTTGGATATTGATTATAGGCCAAGGGTTACTGAGACAATGGATGAAATAATTGAATATATTCAATTATTAATGGATAAGGGATATGCTTATCAAAGTGGGGATGATGTTTATTTTAGAGTTGGTAAGATAAAAGATTATGGAAAACTTAGTAAACAGGTTGTTGATGAACTTAATGCTGGTAATAGAATAGAAGTTGATGATAATAAAGAAAATCCTTATGATTTTGTTTTATGGAAAAAAACAAAGGAGGGTATAACTTGGGATTCTCCTTGGGGTGCTGGTCGACCTGGTTGGCATACTGAATGTGTTGTTATGATTAATAAGATATTTGGTAATAATATTGATATTCATGGTGGCGGTGTAGATTTGAAATTTCCACATCATGAAAATGAGATGGCTCAAAGTTGCGCAGCTTGTGGTACTAATCTTGCTAATTATTGGATGCATAATGGTCATGTAATGGTTAATGGAGTGAAAATGAGTAAGAGTTTAGGTAACTTCATTACTGCTCATGAGTTATTAGAAAAGTATCCTGCTAATGTAATTAGACTTAGTATTTTAAAAACAAACTATAAATTACCATTTGATTTTACTGATACTTTATTTAAAGAATGTGGTACTATAAATGACAAAGTCTATAATGCTTTAAAACAAGCTAATTTGGAGGTTCAACTTAAGAGTTTAAAAACAGGTATTATTAAACAAGATGAAAAAATAAATGAAATAATGGATGATGATTTTAATACATCTAATTTAATTACATATTTACTTGATTTAATTAAAGAATTAAATTCTAAAATAAGAGTTAAAGAAAATTTTGTTGAAACGTATGATAAGATTATGTTAATAACTTATATTCTTGGGTTAGTTTATGACTTCGTTGAATTATCTTCAGAAGATAAAGATATATATAATAAATGGTTAGAATATAGAAATAATAAAGATTTTGAAAATGCAGATAAGATGAGAGCACAATTAGTTGAGAGAAAGATTATTTAGGTGATTTATTTGGAAAGTATAATTCTGTTTATAGGAATGTTAGCGTTACCAAGTATTGCTTTTACTATGGTGTCTATTGCTTTTGGTAATCATTTTGAAACTAATATAAAAAATAAACTAAGTGGATTTGAAGTGGCAAGAAAGATATTAGATAATAACGACTTAAAGAATATGTATATTGTAGAAGTCAAAGGAAATTTAAATGATCATTATGATTATAATCAAAAAGTAATTAGATTATCTAGTGATGTTTATCATGGTGAAAATGTGTCTTCTGCTATAATAGCTGCTAAAATATGCAGTTATGCTATACAAGATAAAGAAAATAATTTATTTATGAAATTTAGATTTGTACTTAATCAATTTGTAACATTTGATGTTTATGTTGGATATATATTATTTATAGTTGGATTATGTTTACAAGATTTTAGTATTATAAGATTGTCTGCAATGTTATTGTTAGTTGCTATAGTATTTCATTTAATTACATTACCTGTAGAATTTGATGCTACTAAGAAAGCTAAAGAAAGCTTAGATAAATATGATATTCTTAATAAAGAAGAAATAGAAAAAGGTACTGGTTTATTTAGAGCATTACCATATATGTATTTAATGACTATTTTAACTAGTATTTCTAGTTTGTATAATGAGATAGTTTATAATATTAAGAAAAAATAGATGTAAATGAAAAGGTGAAGTATTTTGAAAAATACTCATCTTTTTTTATTTAATGTTATAATTATTCTAGAATAGAGGCGATTTAGTATGAAAATAATAGATAAGAAACCTTCTGAAACACCTGAGAATATTTTTTATGGAGTAGATGTTAATAATAAAGCCGCTGTAGAAAAAGAGTTTTTGAAAATAAAAAGAAAACATCGTAATGTTACTATTGCAGTAATTATCTTTTTATTGATTGTAGGGGTTATATTGTTTGATTTTTTTAGAGTTAACTTTTTTGATGCTAAGCCAATTTTTGCTATTGAAGAAAAAGTAGATAAGGGGACTATGTTTACTGGATTAGGTTATAAAGTTTTATATTGTAGTAATGGAGAAAAATATATAGGTAGTGTTTTATATAAATCTTGTGAAGAGCCTGATATGATTGAATATAGTAATCTTATTTATAAAAAATTGATTGATTATGCAATTGATGAAAAATTATTAGATAAATCTAAATTAGATAGTTTTGATATATTATCATTAACTTTTGATGAGAATAATGATAAAGGTGGTAGTGACTATTTAGTTAATGTTTCTTATAAGTGTTCAGATGATAAAACTACTTGTTTTAAAACAAAAAAAGAATTTTTTGATATAAGCAATATTAATTTTTATGTAAGAATTAATAAATATAATGAAGTTTATGATATTATTTATTTTAAGAATTCTGGTGATTATTATGAGAAACTTGTTGAGCAATATACTGAAAGTATTAAGAATTATTTAATAGATAATAATAAATTAGATGTTGATAATTTAAGAACTTTTAAAATTAAATTAGTTGAGAATAATGGTAAATATAAATTTAGAAATGTTTTGTATGCTGATTCTTATTTGATAGAAGTAAACTATATGTGTTTAGATAATGGGAATACTTGTGTTAGTGCTGTAGATAAAAAAGATTATGAAGGAGACTATTCTAATTTGGTTTTTTATGCTTCTATGTTTGTAGATGAAAATAATAATGTTTTGTTAGTTGGACCAAGAGAATATTTAGATTTATAAGACCTCTGGTCTTTTTTTGTTTCTTTTGATATTATACAGAAGGTGATTTATATGGATATAAATAAATTAGTAGAAGTAATAAATAGTGGTGGATTAGCTATTGTTCCTACAGATACGGTTTATGGAATAATTGCTGATGCTACTAATGAAAAAGCAATTAAAAAAGTTTATGAAGCTAAAAGAAGAGATTATAGTAAACCTTTGATTATAATGGTATCAAGTATTGAAATGTTATATAAATATGTTGATGGAGTAAGTGAACTTGAAAAAAGAATAATCAATAAATATTGGCCTGGTAAATTGAGCATTCTATTTAAAAAAAGCAATATATTACCATCTTGTATAAATAGTAAAGGAGATTCTATTGCTATAAGATATCCTGATAATAAAGAATTAATTGAGTTAATGAATATACTTGATAAACCACTTGTTTCTACAAGTGCTAATTTGGCTGGTGAAGAAACTATTACTAGTGTAGATAAGATTAATTTTGAATTACTTGAATATATTGATTATATTTATGATGATGGATTTAAAGAAAACGTTCCTTCAACGATTATAAGGGTAAATAATGATAATATTGAGTTTTTAAGAAAAGGTGATTTATCATTAATGATAGAAAGAGATTTTAAGTAATAAAAAAATTGTGATATTATATTATTATGGTGGTTCTTATGACTTTAAAGCAAGAGAAGATTATTAATAAGTTAACTCTTATTGATATATTGTTTAAAAATAATTTGAATTATGTTAATGAACTTTCAGAATTTTTAGCTAATTCTCTTGATTCAAATTGGAATAAGTTTATTGAAACTGGTAATAAAAATAAATATATTGATAAAATAAAAAAAAATATAGATAAAGTTGAAAAAATAGAAATTAAACAGAGTGATGAAAGATTTTTACAAGAAGTATTAGTAAGTAATCTTTTATTAATTAATAAATCTTTAAAAAAAGGTGATGTTAGATATTGTAAAAAAATAATGCGAGAATTACAATGTTTAAAAAGTCTTGGGCAAATACTTAATTATTTATTAAATGAATATACTATTTTTTTAAATATGATTGATGTACGAAAGAATAATGAGAAAACAAAATTAAAAAATGATTTAATAATTCAAAATGGTCATATGAAAGAAGAAAAAAAAATTAGTTATTCTGTTGTTACTAGTTTAGATAGAAATAATAATTATTTTGTACATATAAAGATTACTAATAATAAAATGGTTTTTGATGAAAAGTCTTTTGAATTAGAAAATGATAATTATAAAAATGCATTAATTAATAGTAACGATAATCCGTTTGTTACAGATAGTAAGTTAAATTATTCTTCTTTTGAAAAGAAAAGGAGAATTTATGTTAAATGTATGTATGATTTGGATAGACGAATATATAATTTGACTTCTAAAACAGTTGATATAACCTATCCTGTTGATAAAGTTTTTAATTGCGCTAGAGAAGTAGTTGATTGCATATATAGAGAACTTATTAACTATAGTAGTGAGAGTTCTACTTTAGGAGTTTTAATGAATTATACAATAAATGCATATGGTGGTATTTCTAAAATAAATTTATATTCTAAGCTTTATACTTATTTAAAAGAATCTATAGAAAATGTAGATATTATTACTAAACAAGAGATTATGGATTCATCTAAATATATGATTGTTGAGAAAGGTTATGTTGAATTTAGAAATATTGAATCTTTTTTACCTTCAATAGATGATGTTTATAAAGCTGTTAATGATAAAATTATGATTTATTTATGTCAAAATATTCATACTATTTTTAACAAAATTAATCTGATATATGGTTATACAAGGTTTATGAATATTATGGATTTAGCTAAATTATATACTAATTTAAAAAGTATAATGATAAGAGAAAGACTTAGTTCTAAGCATTTTATTGATTTACAAAAATGTTTAGTAAATATAATAAAAGATAGGTTTAATAAGGGGGAAAGTGAGATATTTAATAGTATATTAAAAGATGAAAAATTATATTGAAGTTTCCTTTTGGAAACTTTTTATATGTTATAATACTATTGTAGGTGATTTTATGAAATATATTATTCTCGGTCATGAAAATCCGGATGTAGATAGTATTGTAAGTGGATACTTATTAGAAAAGGTACTTATAAAAAAAGGCTACGATGTAGAATTTGTAATTCCTGATAAAGAAATATCAAAAGATTCAGAGATGTTATGTAATAAATATAATTTATTTATTGGTAAATATAAAAAAGAATTATTAAAAGAAAAATGCAAATATATTTTAGTTGATCATAATAAAAGAGAAGTTTTTGGAGATATAATTGCCATTATTGATCATCATCCTAGTGATGAGCTAGATGTAAAATATGTAAAGATAGAAAGTGCTTCATCAACAGCTTGTATGATAGCACAGGAATTTGAAGAATTATTGGGAAAAAAAGATATTGAATTAGCTTGTATGGCTACTTTTGTTGATACAGCGTCTTTTCATTCGACAAAGACAAGAAAAAGTGATATTAATTGGATAAATGATATGTGTACTAAATATCATTTTGATTATGATCAAATGTATAGAGATGGTCTTTGTTTAACGGATTTAAAAAATGTAGATGAAATTATTTTTAATGGTATAAAGAAATATGATTTTTCTGGATATGTTTTGCATTCATCTTTTATTCAAATTAATGATATAAAAATGGTTGATTCTATTATGGATGAAGTATTAAATAAATTGAAGAAATATGTTATTGATGAAAAAGTTGATATGTATGTTTTTATTGTTTATGATATGTCTAGTTTTTATACTAAGGTATACCGAATAGATAAATATGATGTGGATACAGATGAATACTATTTATATGCTTCTAGGGGAAATACTATTATTCCTGATATAGTTAAAAAATATATAAATAATTAAAAATATATGATAATCTTTTTAATTTAGATGCTACTATAGCTAAAGAATTATTTGAAAGGTGTAATCTATGGAGGTATTATCTTTAATTGATGATTTATTATTAAATTTATTCCTATTTTAGGTGATAAATATTATGAGATAGAAGAAAATGTATATGTACATAAGGAAGCTAAAGTTGCAAGAAGTGCTTGTATAGTAGGTCCTACAATTATATGTAATGGTGCTGAAAAAAGACATTGCGCCTATATAATAGGAAATGTAATAATTGGAGAAAAATCAATAATTGGTAATAGTACTGAAGTTAAAAATGCAATTATATTTAATAATGTTCAATGTCCTCATTATAATTATATAGGTGATTCTATATTAGGAGAATATGCTCATACTGATGCAGGAGTTATTCTTTCTAATGTAAAAAGTGATAAAAAAGATATTAAAATTAATATTGATGGAGTGACTATAGAAACTGAGTTTAGAAAGCTTGGGGCTATAATAGGTGACTATGTTGAAATTGGATGTAATTCTGTATTATGTCCTGCTACTATAATATTTCCTAGTACTAATATTTATCCTTTAACTAGGGTTAGAGGTGTTATTAGTAGCAATAAGATAGTTAAAGACATGAATAGTATAATTGAAAAGAAACTTGATGTATAGTTTGAGTTTCTTTTTTTATAATCTAATATAATTATGTTATACTTTATATAGTAGGAGTGATTATATGAAAGATAGTAATCCAAAAAACGAAAATATTAATCTTAAAAATATAGTTGGTACTATTGTAACTATAATTGTAGCTATCATTGTGTTAGTTTTGTTAGTAGTTGTATATAATTCTTTTTTTAATAAAAATATATATGTTGATCTCAATGATCCTGAGTTAATTGAAACTAATGATGGTTATAAAAAAAATATTGATTTTGAAACAATTGTTGATAAAAAGGACGTAATTAATGAAAACAATGGTAAAAAGTATGTAATTACTTGTTATGATAATAAAGAAGAATATGAAATTAGAATTGGAAATTATTTATATAATCATTTAGATATTGGTGAAAAAATAAGAGTATTTGGTACTATTTATTATAATGAAAAAGGTTTACGTTTATCTTATGATTATCAAGTTGAAAGTTTAGAAGATGATGATGATAATGGTATTATAGATATTCCTGATGATTATAAAGAACCAGAACCAGAGAGAGTTCCCGGTGTTGATTATGGTGACGGAGTAGTATGGTGAATAAAGAAATTACTTTAAAAGTTAGTATTTTCTAAATATTTATTTAATATGATGAGAAATGAGTTGATGTAATAGTGTTTTTATTACATTTTTTATTTAGTTAATCAAATAAAGATAATCTTATTAAATTGTAGTAGGATGGTTATTAATGCTAAAATAGGTGTACTAAAAATCATTTTAATTCCTCGCTACTGATTTATTTTTATTAGATGTTTTTTATATGAATAATAGATTTATTATAATTTATAGTTATTAATTATTACTTTTTTGATGTATGTTATAATAATTAATGAGAATTGGATGATAGAGATGGAAAAAAAAGATATGGTTTATCAAAGATTATTTAATATAAAATATAATGATAAAAATTTTACTATCTTTATAGATAGATATGGTCGAAGAACATTTTTAGAGTTGTCGGATAGGGGAAATTATGAATATCCATTGTTAGATGATTTTATGAAATTACATCGAGTATATAATGAACGTGACTTATTTATTTCTCATAATAATTTATCTACTTATTCTGTTGGAGCATCACTTCCTATTCATTCGGAGAAAAATCGAATAATAGTTTTCAAAGAAGCTGTACGAGTTTTTACAGGGGCTATAGCTATTGAAATGGCATTATTAATCGGAGCAATGTCAATTGCAGGAATGCCTATGAGTAGGAATTTTAAATTAGTAAAAGAAAATGATCGTTATAAAGTTACTATGGGTTATGTAAATGGAACTGTGATTAATAATACCAATGAACTTGATGAAATATTGGGGTATGATTACGTTAGTAAAGAGGAAATAATAGAAGCAATTAATACTAATAATAAAATATCTACTTATTATAAGAATTATGCAGTTAATTTAATAAACTATGTAATGAATAAATATCCAAAAGCTGATGCAAGAATCTTTTACGAGAATGTTAAAGATGGTTTAGTCAGAGTAGTATCTAAAAGTTCGATGAGTAAGTATGTTGCTGGTACTTATAATGCTCATCTTAATGTTACATCACTTAGAGAAGATTATGCTGAAAGTGAGCATGTAATAATCCATGAAATGGTACATTCATATCATCATTGGAAAGAGGATAAGGCTATATATCCTAAGATTCGTTGTGAAGAAGTAGGCTATTCTTTAGATGAAGCAATGACAAATGAAATAACAAATGGAATAGTTCCTGTTACTACTTATGCAAGAGAAGGTAAAGTATTAAGATATTTTTTAAGCTGTGTAAATTATAATTATTATGATTATGAAAGAGAAGGAATACCAAAATTAATTAAATTATTGAATGATAAATATCCTTCAGTTGATATTGATTATATTATTAATGCAGTAGATGCAATGAATGATACAGAAATTGAGTTTGGCGAGAATTTACGTTTAGAAGAGAATGTTCATATTTTAGATGAGCTCTTTGAAATTTGTAAATTGAATATTGATATGACAAGTAATAGTATTTATCAACCTTTAGTAGAATTTTTGAAGTTAGTTAATTGTAGTGCTTATTCTGAAGTTGCTGATTATTATTTGAATGAGTATAATAGCATTTTATTGGATTATGGATATGATGAAGGAAAGTTACTAACTAGTGTGAATAAGTTTATTATAATGTATGATTATTGTACAAATGAAATAACTCATATGAGAAATGTTTTATCTACTGAAGATGAGAATTTTATTATTCAAGATGATTTGTATAGATTTTTTAGAGACTTTGTTGATAGTGAGTTTTATTTTTATGATTTTGTAACTTTAGAAGAATTAGAAAATCATTATTGTAAGTTATTAGAAACTTATAATGATTATTTGTATTGTCATGGTATTAGTAGAGATAAGACCATGACAGTAGAGGAAATGAAAAATATAATAAATAAATATAAAGATATTGTAGTAATTGGCTATGGTGTTACTAATGATGATGTTCTTTATCCAATAATACAAGTAGAAGATTATGATCAACATATTAATACAGAGAAAGAAGTTTTTGTACTTAATGAAAATGGTAAAGTAGTTGTTATGGATAAAAGTGATTTTAGAGGATTTAATACATCGACAGAAGATTACTATTTTCAACATCGATTTTTTAAAAGTTTATTTTCTAATTTAAATATTGAAAATGTATTGTTAAATGAAAATTATTGGCAAGATGTATTTAGGTTAGATTCGGTTGATTATAAAAAGATTATATTTTATATGGGTGAAGAAGAAATAGGCCAAGATTATTTCTATGAAGCAGTAGTTAATATAGGACAAAGAGCAGATGGTACTAATTGTTTTCAGTTGAAGAGTAATAGTCAGATAATTTATCAAGATAATGACTTCGTAGAAGGCCTTGATATGAAATTGTGCGATTTTATTGGTGATTATAAATTTGGAGTTGACTTATTTTCATTAGATGTTTCTATGTATTTAAATGGTACTTATTTTAATAAATTTATTGCCGGTGCTGATTATTCAAGAATTATTAATCGTTACTATGGTAATTTTACATATGATGCTGAAAAAGATGTTGTAAATATTCATCCTGTTTATAACTTGATTTTTGAAGATGGAGTGATTGTTCCTTTTAATGAGGTATATTTGGAGCTTATGTCTAGTGAATCTCATTTATGTATTGGATTTTTATATTCAAGTAGTGTAGAAGATGAAATTCAATATGATGGAGATGAATATCATGAAATTTTCTTAGAAACAGTATTAGATTATTATGGATTATTATCAAAAGAACAATCTGATTATTCAATTACAGAAGATGAGATTTTGAATTTGTTTAAAAACTATGTAAAAGATGTTTATTCAAATACTAATGAATATACTAATTTTATTAAGAGATAAGGAATTTGATTCTTATCTTTTTTACTATAACCTTTTATTATTTATGTAATGTTTGATATAATAAAATAGGTGGTAGTATGAAAGATATAACTATAATTATATTAGGCGATGATGAAAGCAATTGTGGAGTTATACCTAGTAATATTGAACTTACTAGAGTTGATAAAAGTACATTTTATAGCGCTGTTAAGGAAGTAAAAACTAAATATATTGCTTTTATTAAAGCTGGCGATATTGTAAGTGAAGATTATTTTGTTAGGATATCTGAAGTAGTTAATGAAGATTTCGATTATTGTTATATTAATTATAGTTTGGATGTTATAGATGAACAGGTTAAATTATTAAAAAATAAAAAGGAATTGTTAATTAATAAACCTTATTATGGAACTTATATATGGAGTTTTATTTATAGGACTGATAAGTTTTTGGAACTTTTTGATTATAAGGAATTATATAAATTTAATGAAAAGGTAGATTCTTTATTGATACGTGGTATAGCTATAGGTGATATTTTATATACTCATATTGTAGATGGTTATAAATTTTTAAAACATTGTTGTTATAAAGATGTGAGGGAATCTTTAGATTTAAAAAATGTTATCTATGTAGGAAATGGATGTAATGGTGTATTTAATGGCTATATTAGTTGGATTAATAATATAGGAAGATGTTTTGGAAATAAATATGATATTACTATTCTATATGATCAAATTCCAAAAGTTACTTTGAATATTTTTTCTAAATATTTTAAATGTGTAAAGTATGATTCTGAAATAGATTATTTATGTAATAGATTATTATTAACCTATTCTACTTATTATTATCCTAAAAATATTTTTACTTTAGATGAAAATTATGTTTTTATCCATGGTAATATGTCTGATTATCCTAAAACAAGAAGATTTCACGATGATGTATTTACAAAGTATATTGCTGTTTCTGAAGTATCGGCTAAGAAAGCTGAGGGATATTTACCAACTGATAAAATTGATTATATTTTAAATCCTTTTAAACTAGATAATTCAATGGTTAAGCCACATTTAAAACTAGTATCTGCCCAAAGGTATTCATCAATTAAGAGACCAGATAGAATAAATGTAATTGCTAATATACTTAATGAGTTGGATATTCCTTTTACTTGGAATGTATTTACAGATAGAAATGAAAATACTTGCGATGGTGGGGTTATATATCGTAAAAGGACTTCTAATCCTTTGCCTTATATAAAAGATAGTGATTATTTTGTTTTGTTAAGTGATAGCGAGTCGTTTTCATATTGTGTTGTTGAAGCATTGTCTCTTCATACTAAGGTATTAGTTACTCCTTTAGAGGTATTTGATGAATTGGGAGTAGTTGATGGAGAACATGGAAGAATAATACCTTTTGATTATTTTGAGGATGAAAATAAAGATAAACTTATTGAATTAATAAAAGAGGTTTATGAAGATAAGGATAAAGAGATGTCCTATACGTTTGATGAATCTTTGTTTGATGAATTTAATGACTTATTTATAAACTAAAAGCACTTTATAGTGCTTTTTAAATCTATTTATATATAATAAATGTAGAAGATATTTGGAATTTATTAAATGTTATTAATTGTTTTTTAATTGTTTGAGTAAAAGATTTTTTAGTAGATAATGCAGTTTAGTATTTTTATATTGCATAATTTGTTTAGAGTATTAATAAATAATGAAAAATAAACATTAGAATGGCAATAAAAATACTTGTTAAAGGTAATTTTAAGTTTCTTGTTTTGTTTCATAATAAATGATATAGTATGTTTGAATTATGTAGAGGTGATTTTATGTTTGATTTGGTATCAAAATATTCTCCTTCTGGTGATCAACCAGAAGCTATAAAAAGTTTAGTTGATGGTATTAAAGCTGGTCGAAAGGAACAAGTATTATTAGGAGCAACTGGAACAGGTAAAACTTTTACGATAGCTAATGTTATTAAGGAGGTTAATAAACCTACATTAGTACTCGCTCATAATAAAACATTGGCTGGTCAACTCTATGCTGAATTTAAAGAGTTGTTTCCTAATAATCATGTTGAATATTTTGTTAGTTATTATGATTATTATCAACCAGAAGCTTATGTTCCTAGTAGTGATACGTATATCGAAAAGGATGCTTCTATTAATGATGAAATAGATGAGTTAAGACATGGTGCTACTAGTTCCTTAATTAATAATAGAGATGTTATTGTAGTTGCTTCTGTATCTTGTATATATGGTATAGGTGAAAAAGAAGAATACGAAAAAATGATGTTAACTGTTAATGTTGGAGATATTGTTAAAAGAAATGATATTATTAATAAATTAGTTGATATGACTTATGAACGAAGTGATCTTGATTTTCATAGAGGAACTTTTAGAGTACGTGGGGATGTTATAGATATTGTTCCTGTAAATGAAAAAGCGCATGCAATAAGAATTGAACTTTTTGGTGATGAAGTTGATAGGATATGTACTTTTGATCCATTAACTGGTGTTGTTATGCAAAATAAAAAAACTATTAGTATATTTCCGGCTTCGCATTTTGTTACTGGAAGTGAAAAATTAGAGGAAGCTATACGTAGAATAGAAAATGAGTTGCAAGAAAGATTAAAAGTTTTACTTCAAAATAATAAATTGATTGAAGAGCAAAGATTAAGAGAAAGAACAAATTATGATTTAGAAATGCTTAAAGAAACTGGTTTTTGTAATGGTGTAGAGAATTATTCAAGACATTTGGCTTTACGTGAAGAAGGGGAGACACCTAGTTGTTTAATAGATTTTTTCCCTGATGATTTTTTACTAGTTGTAGATGAGTCTCATGTGACATTACCTCAGGTAAGAGGAATGTATAACGGAGATAGAATGCGTAAGCAGACTCTTGTAGATTATGGTTTTAGATTACCTAGTGCTTTAGATAATAGACCTCTTAAATATGAAGAATTTGAAAGTAAAATTAATCAAGCTATTTATGTATCAGCAACTCCAGGGGATTATGAACTTGATAAGACTTATGGAGAAGTTGTTGAGCAGATTATAAGACCGACTGGTTTGTTAGATCCTACGATAGAAGTAAAAGAAACAGAAGGTCAAATAGATGATATTATAGAACAAATTAATATACGTAAATCTATGAACGAAAGAGTTTTAGTTACAACGTTAACTATTAGGATGGCAGAGGAATTAACAAATTATTTAAAAGATGTTGGTATTAAAGTTGCTTATCTACATAGTGAAGTAAAAACATTAGAAAGGTTAAAAATTATACAAGAATTACGTATGGGAAAATATGATTGTGTTGTGGGTATTAACTTATTACGTGAAGGTATAGATATTCCTGAAGTTAGTTTAATTTGTATAATGGATGCTGATAAACAAGGCTTTTTAAGAAGTAGTCGAAGTTTGATTCAAACTATAGGTAGATGTGCTAGAAATTCTAATGGTCATGTAATTATGTACGCTGATACTGTTAGTGAAGCTATGGATGTTGCTATTAATGAAACTCAACGTCGTCGTAAAATACAAGAAGATTATAATAAAGAACATAATATAATTCCTAAAACAATTATTAAAGAGATTAGAGAAGTAGTAAGTAATGAAATATTAGATAATGTATCTAATAATAAGAAAGAAGTTAAGATGAGTAAGCAGGAAAAAAATCAACTAATGATAAAGATAGAAAATGAAATGAAGGAAGCTGCTAAAAATCTTGATTTTGAAAAAGCTATGGAACTTAGAGATATATTATTTGAGTTAAAAAGTGAGTAAAAACTACATTATGTAGTTTTTTATATCCATATAAAAAAAATTTATATATTAGTAGTATTATTGTGTGATAAAATATCTCTCTTAAAGAAAAGGGGAAATATTATGTTATCTGAAAGAATTTTAGATAAGTTGTTATCTTGTAATATTAGTTTTTTAGGTAAATTAACATCTGATCAATTGGATGCTTTAGCAAATGAAGTTAGAGTGTCGCCTTATAGAAATAATATTTTATTTAATTCTTTTAAAGATATCGTTAATGAGTATCCGGTATTTGCGTTTAAAATCACTTATGATATAGAGTATTATCAAGCTTATTGGATAAGATTATTAAGGAATAATTATAGTATTTTACTTGATTATCAATTTTTATTGTATTTTTTATTATCTGGTGAATGGGTTGTTAATTTTGTATATGAAGAATTAAATTATATAGTTAGTGATAATAAGGATTGTTTATTTGCTATTATTAGGTATTCTAAAAGAACTAATGATTATAGATTAACTAATAAGTTAAAAGATAGTCCTAATATGAAAATAAGAGCAATGTTTATTATAGAAGTATTAGATTCTTTTCCTGAGTTATTTAATTTTTTATTTGATGATGTTATAGAATGTTTTGTTAAATATAATGAAAAAGGAATAGAAGTAGAAAAAATGAAAGAATGTTATGTTTCTAAGATAGCTTCTTTAATTTTAATGCATACTACTAATGAGGAGTTATATTTAAAAATAAGAGATTTTATATTAAATAATTATTCTAGTAATTCTTTAGCGGCTGAGTTAGATAGATATGGTAAATTAATAGAAAGTGTTAATCCTTTAAATTTATTTTATTTGATAAGTGATATTGATATATTATTTAAAACTTCAAAGAATTATAAATATGTTTTATTTACTAAGTATGGAAAATATCTAAATAAGGTGATATATGATGAATTTTATTCTAAAATTAGACCATTTATTGAAATAGATGAGAAAATGATTGAAAATATATTTATTAATTCTTTAGGAGATAAGTTTTTAGAATATGTTTCAAAATATTTGGCTTTAAGTACTGGTTCTAGAGTGGTTTGTGATGCTGGAAGAGGAAGTTGTACTAGAACTTTTAGAATAGGTGACTATGTTATAAAGTGTTCTGATAAAAAATGGTCTTTTGAGGAAAATATATGTCCTAATGGGTATTTAATTTTAAAAAATTTAGAAGAAGATATTGTTAGAAATAATAAAGGTGAAGTTACTGGTGCTATTGAAGTACAAAAGTATTTAAGTAGACCTCTTTTAGCGTCTGAAGTCCAAGATATTATTAATTTTCAACAAGCATTTATGAGAAGCGGTTATTATATAAAAGATAGATTAATTGATGATGAATTTGGAGCTAATTGTCGTCATCTTGAAGATTATAGAGATGCTGATTGTGATAATCCGGAATTATTGCCAGATTGGTTTAAGAGGAATCCAATTGTATTGGTTGATAGGGATTTAGTTTATTCTTTAAATAATACTAATCCCAAAATTAAAGCTGTTAATATTTAGTTTAAATATGTTATACTAAATAATAAGGATAGGAGTGATATTGATGCAAACAGTTTATATATTTGGACATAAAATGCCCGATACTGATTCAGTATGTGCAAGTATCAGTTTATCTTACTTAAAAAATAAATTGGGAATGGATACTGAACCAAGAGTTCTTGGGACTTTAAATAAAGAAACAAAATTTGTTTTAGATTATTTTAATATTCCGGAGCCTGAGTTTTTAAATGATGTAAAAGTTCAAATTAAGAATATGAATTATAATACTGAAGCTATGATTGAAGAACATATTTCTATATTTGAAGCTTATAAGTCTTTGGTACAATTTGGAGTAACAGGTTTTCCTCTTGTTAATAAAAATAAGAAGTTAACAGGATATGTTAATGTGAAAGGAATTTCTAAATATTTAATTGAAGGAGATATTAATTATTTATATACTTCTTACGATAATGTTTTAAAAACGTTGAATGCTACTGAAGTTTTGAGATTTGATGATGAGATAGAAGGTAATATATTAGCTGCGGCTTATAAAAGTGAAACTTTTATAAATAGAGTAAAATTAAATTCTGATAATATAGTTATTGTTGGTGATAGATATAAAATTCAAGAGTATTGTGTTGATTCGGGAGTAAAACTAATGTTATTAGTTAATAATGTTAAATTATCTGCAGATTTATTGGAACAAGCTAGGAAGAAAAAGATAAATGTAGTGTGTGTTCCAATGGGAACTTATAAGACTTCTAATATGATTAAGTTATGTAATTATGTTAAGTTGATTAATATTAATCCTACACCAGTTACTTTTAATGTTTATGATTATAGGAATGATTTTATTGATGTAAGTAGTAAGTTAGGACATACTAATTATCCAATTGTTAATAAAAAGAATATTTGTTTAGGAATGATGAGATTAGTTGATGCAAATGATTTTGAAAGAAAACAAGTTATTTTAGTTGATCATAATCAACAATCACAAAGTGTTGATGGTATTGAGGAAGCTAATATATTGGAAGTTATTGATCATCATAATTTGGGTACTATTGGTACTTCTATGCCTATTAATTTTAGATGTATGCCTGTTGGATGTACATGTACTATTATTTATAAGTTATATCAAGAAGCTAGTATTAAGATTCCTAAAGATATAGCTGGTATTATGTTGTCTGCTATCTTATCTGATACCTTATTATTTAAGTCTCCTACTACAACTTCTTTAGATAAAGAAGTTGGTGAAGAATTAGCTAAAATAGCTGGTGTTGATATTTTAGAGTATGGTACTAAGATGTTTAAGGCTGCTTCTTCGGTAGCTGGATTGTCTGTTGATGAAATAATACATAATGATATGAAGACATTTAAATATGGGGATTCTAATATGGCTATTGGACAAGTTGTTACAATGGATTTTGATGAATTATTAAAACGTAAGGATGAAATTGTTTCTGAGTTAAATAATATGACACAGTTTGGTAATTTCAGTGTATCTTTGTTATTTGTTACTGATATTATAAAGAATGGTTCTTATCTATTCTTTAATGATAGTAGTGAAAATATATTAGAAGAAGCTTATGGAATATCTCATGCTATACAAGGTGTTTATTTGGATGGTGTAGTTTCAAGGAAGAAACAAATGTTACCACCTTTACTAGAATTAGAAGAAAGGAGATAAACCTTTCTTCTTTTTGTGGTAAAATAGATATATGATAAGGAGTGAAATATATGGGATTATTAGATTTAATTTTTAAGAAAAGGGAAATTGATGTTACTGGGAATACAAGTAGTTATATGAAAGATATGCAAATGCATGATGAAGTTGGAAGAAACTATTCTTTTTGCTTTATAATTGATGATATCTTTTCTGTTTCTGGTCTTGGGAAAGTTGTTGTTGGTCAAATAGTAAAAGGTTCTGTTAAATCAGGAGATCAACTTATTATTAAAGATACTGGTGAAGTTGTAATAGTTGGTAAAATTGAAAAATTTAGACAAATACTTGATTCAGCTAGTGAAGGTGAAAATGTTGGTATTCAATTACTTAATGTTTCAAGTAGTATGTTAAGAAAAGGTGTTATGTTGGTAAAAAATTAAGCTTTTGGGTGTTTATTAATGGTTTTTTTTGATATTATATAATAGAGAAAATAGTAAATAGAACAGAGTGATTAAAAATGGCTACTAACGGAGAAAAAATTAATATTAGTACTGATGATGTTATGAATGTAATAACTATATTAGATGGTACTTTAAACATAATTGAGAATTCGATGCTTGCATCTTTATCTAAAGATTTTGATGTACTTGTGAGTTTGGATTTGTTTAGTGAAGGTTTGGCAAAATTGAAATCTCAAATTGAAGCTTTGAAACAAAGTAATGAGAATTTAATGACAAAGATAACTTTACATGCTGATGAGATATCAGAATTAGAGGAGAGTATTGCTAAACAGATACAGCAAGAGATTATTGGTGCTGCAGCAGCTAGTGGTGGAAGTGGTTCTTATTATTCTTCTATAGAATCGGTAGAAGTTTCTGATGTTAATAATAATGTATCTATTTCTAATTCTAATATTTCAGAAAGTATTAATTCTATTACAGGTGTTGAAGTTGAAAGTATTGTGTCTTTTTTAGATATTAATAAGGGTGAATATTCTATAAATGATATTTTACTTTCGGATGTAGGATCTGGTATTTTGTTATGTTTACTAAAAAAATATTACGGAGATACAACTATTAATATAGATACTGAAATCTCAGAAGAATCTTTTAATATTCAAAAACTATTTTTAGAAAAAGTGTTAAATAATGAAGGTATTGTAGATAATATAAAGTTTAATGATAATGTAATTTTTATGGCTAAGAAGTATTTCGTTTCAATTGCTAAGAATAATAATATTTCTATAAGTGAATTATTATTAGATGAAAAATATGAAGATTTATTATTAAACTCTATTAATAAATTATATTTAGGAGAAAATCTATCTGAATATGATATTAGTGATAATACTGTTAGCATGGTTAGAGAATTTGTTGATAAAGTAGCAGAAGATAATGGAGTAACTACCGAGAAAGTATTAAGTAGTGTTGATTATTTAGGAGATTTAAAAGGGGCTTGAAAATGAAATTAAATGTTAATTATAGGGAAATAAGTAGAATTGGTAGTTCTGTTGAAAATAAAGCTATTGATTTGAATAGAAAGATTAATGAATTGATTGTTTTAATTAATAATTTTGGGGATTGTTGGGAAGGAAATGATTGTTCAATTTTTATTAACAATTCAACTACATATTTAAAAAATAGAAAATCTGATGTTGTAGAAGTAAAACGTGTAGGTGCTTTGATAAAGAAATCTTCTGGTTTATATAATATGACTGATGTCGAATGGAAAGAAGTTGTTAGTAAAGAGGAGGAGTTTGACAATGTCTAAGATATTAAAGATTAATGCTTCGGAATTTGAAAAAAACTTAGATTTATTTGAAAGTAAGATTTCTGAAGTGAAAAAATTAATTGAAGATATTAATGATGAAATGAGCAAAGTTGATGGTACGCACTTAACAATTTGGAGTGGTAAGGCTCAAGAAATACTTTATAATCATTATAAAAAAATAGCTTCTAAGTTTCCTGAAATTGAAAATAGATTGGAAGAATATGATATTTTTTTAAAGAATACATTAAGTTTATATAAACAAGAAGAAAATGTTCAGGAGAAAAGTGTTGATATTCAAGCTGATGAGCTTGATGTAATATAGAAGGTGATATTATGGCAATTTTTTTTGTTGCTCCTTATACTAAATATTATGAGGAATTAAATGCTTCTACCGATATTGTTGGTAAGGCTAGTACATTGTCCGGCAATGTTTCTTCATTAATTAAGTCGGTAGAAAAGTTGCAATCGCAGTTAGAGTCTTCGGATTGGAAGGAGTTAGGGCAAGAACAACTTGTTACGGTTTCTGTTCCTGCTTTGAAAGAGAGATTGGAAAAGTTTCAAGCTAGTGTTTCTAATGGGTTGCAGGTTGCTTGTACAGAGTCTATTAATACGTTGTTGCCTTTTGTAACTACTTTAAAAGAAAAAGATGAGTTGTATGAAAAGAAACTGGATGAATTGAATAGTTTAAAAGAACCTTCTCCAAAATATGAAACTAAAAGAGTTAATGGTAAAGATGTTGATACTGGTGAATTAACTTCTGAATACAAGGAATATGAAAAAAAGAAAAAAGAATTGACAGAATTAGTAAATCAGTTAAAAAAAGAATTGGAAGAATTAATTGTTAATATTGATTCAACTGTCGATACCATTAAGGGTTTAAATGGTAGTGTTGCAAGTTTTAATGCTGTAAAAGGAAGTAATAATGCAACTGAAGACGAAGAAATATCTGAAATAGAAGGATTAGATTTGACTGCAAAAGAAGAAGAATATGTGGCAATGGCAACCGAAGCTGTAAATAAAGCTTTAGAAAGTGGCGATGAGGATTTGTCTTCTTTGTTGGGATCAGGACAAACTATATTATTAAATGATGAAGGAAGTCAAGAAGAGGGATATAGTAGAAAAATTGTTACTTCTCACGGAAAGGTTGTTACTGTATTCCAGCAGGGATGGAATGAAAACCTAAGATTTGTTGATACAGGTAAGACATTAAGGAGTGCAGGTTGTGGTTATAATGCCTTAGCTAGTATTTTGAGTTCTAAGTATGATGATGTTACTCCGGAAAAATTATTTGTAGCTATGGGTCAAAAGTTTTTATATGCTGGTACGATTAAAAATTACTTGGAAAATGAACTTGGAATACCTGTTGGTTCAAGAGATGAAGTATCTAGGAGTAATTATCCGGCTTATAAAAACCATTTAACTACTGAGGTTTCGAAAGGTAATATGGTTATGGTTACTGTTGATTCTCGATATAATAATAAATATACGAATAATACTCACTGGGTTGCTATTGTTGATTATGATCCTAAAACAGATCAATTTTACATATCGGATTCAGCTGATAAAAATGATGATAATGCAGCTCCTATAGATGTTGATACTTTCTTAAAAAAATATTCTGTAAATACGAATGTTATCTATCTTGCTGATTCATCTGGATATTTGGGATAAAAAAGAAGAGTATTCTTCTTTTTTTATGGTAAAATATTATTAGGTGATAATATGAAAGCATTAGTAACTGGAGCTTCTTCTGGAATCGGAAGGGATATTGCAAGATATTTGGGTAATCTTGGATATGATTTGATTTTAGTTAGTAGAGATGAAAATAGATTAAAGGAGACCGCTAATTCAATAAATACTAATGTTGAAATATGTCCTATGGATTTAACCAGAAAAGATAATTGTTTTAAATTATATGATAAATATAAAAATGAGAAAATAGATATACTAGTTAATAATGCTGGATTTGGTTTGTTTGGGAATACTTGGGAGACTGATATTAATAGAGAATTAAAAATGATAGAGCTTAATATTACGGCTTTACATATTCTTTCTAAGATGTTTTTGCAAGATATGGTAAAAAGAAATTCTGGATATATACTTAATGTTTCTAGTAGTGCTGGATTTTTAGCGGGACCTGGTCTTAATACTTATTATGCTACAAAGAATTATGTTGCTAAGTGGACAATGGCATTATATGAGGAATTGAAATATATTAAAAGTAATGTTCATATTAGTTGTTTGTGTCCTGGTCCTGTTAATACTAATTTTAATAAAGTAGCTGGAGGTAAATTTACTATAAAGGCTTTAAGTAGTGAGTATGTAGCAAAGTATGCTGTTGATAAAATGTTAAAAGGTAAAATGCTTATTGTACCTGGTTTTTCTACTAAGCTTGGATTATTTTTAAATAGATTTATTCCATATAAATTGTCTTTAAAAGTAGTAGGTATTATTCAAAGAAAGAAGGTTCGTTAAAAATGTTTAATTATATGTTAAAAAATATTCCTGCTAAATATATTTTTGGTGGTTATAGTGTTCGTAAAAGTTTTACTATTATGACTAGTATTGAAAATGGTAAATTGGTATATGATTCTTTTTTGTTTACTTATGTAGATAATTATTTATCTTTTTATATTTTAATGGATAATGGAAATTATAAACATGTTGAAAGTGGCACTGAAGTACCAGAGGCTAAAGCTGAAGATTTAATGAGTAAACATTTGGCTCGTGGAAAAATTGAAGATTCAGATGAATATGGATCGTATGAGAGAGATAAAATTGTTGGTGTTTTTGGTCTTAGAAATATGGAAGATATAATGAGACAAACTGATCAAATGAATGTTGATTCACAAGCAGAGGACATTAAATTAACGGGATTGTTAGATTTAAAGAATGCTTATATGGGAATGGAAGTAAATGGAGCTATTAATTCTTTTAATAGGGCTTTGAAAAGAGAAAAAAAATCAATCACTGTACCGCCAGTTAAGTATTCAGAAGAAGATGTATATCAATCTTTGATTGGTGATGAAATGGATTATTTTGACTTTATGTCAAATAAGACTTCTGATGAAATAATTAGAGATTTGGGTAAAATTAGTGACTCTTTAGATGGAGTTGGAAATGTTAAAGATGGTAAAGAGATTGTTATTACTAAAGGTGGAGATGGTGAAGCTAGTAGCGTAACAATAAAAAATGTTTATAAAGAATAGAAAATAAAGACCTTAATTGTTAAGGTCTTTATTTTCTATAATTCCACTATACCATACTAAGTCTTTTCTCTGATAATGATTTAATTTAGCATAGTTATTTATTAATTCATTAAGTTGTTCATCGACTATATTATTAGTTATTTCAATTAATGGGGAATCGTTATCTGTTCTTTCTAGCAGGTAATCTGTTGATGTATTAAGAAAGTCGGCGATTCTAATAAGTTTGTCCATTTTTGGCTCTGCTTTACCATTTTCATAAGCAGAAATTGTTTCTTGCGATACCTCTGCAGCGATGCTTAGTCTTATTTGGGTAACTTTTCTTTTTTTTCTTAACTCTTTTATTCTGTTCATAAGAATCACTCCATTAATGTTACTAATTTAATTTTATAGAAAATATTTATATTATTTAGATACTATATCTATAATGGAATATTAATTATATTTATATTCATGTTGTGTAGTATAAAAAATAAGAGATTAGTTTACAACGAACAAATGTGTGCTATAATATTCTTGGGTGTTTTATATGTTTAAAAAAATATATTTAGAAATAACTAATAATTGCAATTTAGATTGTTCTTTTTGTATAAGAAATAAAAGAGATAAAAAGTTTATTTCTTTAGAACAATTTAATGTATTATTAGATAAGTTAGAAGGATATACTAGGTATTTGTATTTTCATGTTATGGGAGAGCCACTTTTACATCCTAATATAAATGAATTAATTAATTTAGCTAGTAAACGTTATTACGTTAATATAACTAGTAATGGTTATTTAATTAAGAGGATTCAAGATAATAAAAATATTAGACAGATAAATATATCATTGCATAGTTTTGATGATAGATATAATAAATCTTTTGATGAATATATAGATGATGTTTTTAATGTTGTTGATAAATTAGTACTTAATAACACTTATGTTAAATATAGAGTTTGGGTTGATAGTAAGTATAAAGATACTATATTGAATAGATTAAATGAAAAATATAATGTACATATTAATGATTCTAAAAATTTAAAATTAGCAAATAATATTTATTATGAAGTAGAAGAAGAGTTTATTTGGCCTAGTTTTGAAAATTCTTATTATAATGAGATTGGTTCGTGTAGAGGATTAAGGGATCATATTGGTATATTAGTGGATGGAACTGTTATTCCATGTTGTTTAGATAGTGAAGGAGTTATTAATTTAGGAAATATTTACAAACAGGATTTAAATGGTATAATAAGTGGCGATTTGTTTAAAGAAATGAAACAAGGTTTTTTGAATAATAAAAAAATACATAAACTTTGTTGTAAATGTAATTTTTATGATTTAAGGAGATAACTATGGTTGAAGTAAAAGGATATAAGGCTTTTAATAAAGATGAAACTAATAGATATGGTATGCCTTTTACTGTGGGAAAAACGTATTATACTAAAGGAGAATTAAAATTCGGTAATAATGGTAATGGATGGCATATGTGTACAGCTTTATCTGATGTATTTAGATATGTAAATGCAATGGAAGAAGATGTTGTAGTTGCAGAAGTTACTGGTAGAGGTGCTTTTATTCGAAGAGATGATGATTATAATGGATATTATGATATGTATTGTTTTGAAGAAATGACTATTGATAGATTTTTAACGAGAGATGAAATTATAGATAAGATGCTTGTTTCGCCTCCTCATGATGTTTTAAAATTTTTAAGCACTTGTAGATTAAGTGAAGAAGAAAAGATATTATTTTTGAAAAATTTTAGAAATGATTTTGGAGTGATTAGATCTTTATTGTATTATCATTTTGATTATTTGGATATATATAATAGTTATTCATCAGCAGAAAAACAGATAAGGAAGGTGTTAATGTATGGACAAGATAATAATAAAGGGTGCAAGAGAAAATAATTTACAAAATGTGGATTTAGAGATTCCAAAGAATTCTTTGGTTGTAATGACTGGTGTTTCCGGTTCAGGTAAGAGTAGTTTGGCATTTGATACTATTTATGCAGAAGGACAAAGACGTTATGTCGAAAGCTTATCGGCGTATGCAAGACAATTTTTGGGAGGTACTAGTAAACCTGATGTAGATAGTATTGAGGGTTTAAGTCCAAGTATTAGTATTGATCAGAAGAGTACTAATAATAATCCTCGTAGTACAGTTGGAACAGTTACGGAGATATATGATTACTTGAGATTATTGTTTGCTCGTATTGGAGTACCATATTGTCCTAACCATAAGGAGCCTATTAAGAGTCAAAGTATAGAAGAAATGACTAATAAAGTGATGGATTTTCCGGAAGGAACGAAAATTGAAATTATGGCACCTGTTGTTAGAGGAGAAAAAGGTGCTCATGCGCAAGTATTAGATGAGTTGAGAAAAAAAGGATATAGTCGTGTAAGAGTTAATGGTGAAGTAAAAGATTTAGCTGATGATATTATTTTAGAAAAAAATAAGAAGGATAATATAGAGGTTGTTGTTGATAGAGTAGTAGTAAGAAAAGAGGATAGATCTAGAATTTTTGAATCTATTGAAAATGCTTGTGGGCTTGCAAGCGGGATAGTTCTATTTAATATAATAGGACAAGAAGAAATTTTAATGAGTGAAAATTATGCTTGTATTCATTGTAATTATTCGATGCCTAAATTAGAAACAAGAATGTTTTCTTTTAATTCTCCTTGGGGAGCATGCCCTGAATGTAATGGTTTAGGAATGAAAATGAAAATTTCTGAAGAATTACTAATACCTAATACGAGTAAAAGTATTAATGATGGTGCAATAGTAACAATATCTTTGGACCAAAATATTCAATATACGGAAATTTCTACTGTAGCAGATTATTATGATATTGATTTAAATATGCCTGTAAAAGATATTCCAAGAGAAAAGTTGGATAAAATTCTTTATGGAACTACGGAGATAATGGATTTTAAATATGTTTCAAAAAATGGAAATATTCGTACTAAAAGTGATTTTTTTGAAGGAATTATTCCAAATTTAGAGAGAAGATATATAGAAACAACTGCTGGATGGATACGAGAATGGATAGAAGGTTTTATGATAGAACAAGAGTGTTCACTTTGTCATGGAACTAGGTTAAAACATGAAATATTGAATGTTTATATTAATAAAAAGAATATTTATGATATGACAGCATTATCTATTTCTGAATTATATAAATTTATGAATAATTTAAAATTGACTAAGGAGCAACAAACGATTAGTGAACTATTAGTTAAGGAAATATGTAATAGACTGGAGTTTTTAAATAATGTTGGTTTAGGATATTTAACTTTAAATCGTGCTGCAGGAACTTTGTCTGGTGGAGAGGCACAACGTATTAGATTGGCAACACAAATTGGTAGTAAACTAACTGGTGTATTATATGTTTTAGATGAACCAAGTATAGGATTACACCAAAGAGATAATGAAAAACTTATTGCTTCAATGAAAGAAATGAGAGATTTAGGTAATACACTAATTGTTGTTGAACATGATATAGATACGATGATGGCAGCTGATTATTTAGTTGATATAGGTCCTGGTGCTGGTGTTTTAGGTGGGCATATTATGGCTGCAGGTACTCCTGAAGAAGTAATGAAAAATCCTAATTCATTAACGGGTAAGTATTTAACAGGAAAAGAAAAAATAGATGTACCTAAGGAACGAAGAAAGGGAAATGGTTTATTCTTAGAAATAAAGGGTGCTCAAGAACATAATTTGAAAAAAGTTAATGTTAAGTTCCCTTTAGGAAAGTTTATTTGTGTAACTGGAGTTTCTGGTTCCGGTAAATCAACTTTAGTAAATGATATACTTTTTAATGCTTTAACTAAGAAAGTATATAAATCAAAAGTTGTTGTTGGTAAATGTAAAGAAGTTAAAGGAATGGAGAATGTTGATAAAGTTGTTCATATTACTCAAGATCCAATAGGTAGGACACCTAGAAGTAATCCGGCAACATATGTTGGTGTATTTGATAATATACGTGATGTTTTTGCCGAAATGAAAGAGTCTAAAATGAGAGGATATGGAAAAAATAGATTTTCTTTCAATGTTAAAGGTGGGCGTTGTGAAGCTTGTTGGGGTGACGGGGTTAAAAAAATAGAAATGAATTTTTTACCTGATGTTTATGTCCCTTGTGAAGTATGTAAAGGTACGAGATATAATAGAGAGACCTTAGATGTTAAATTTAAAGACAAAAATATTTCAGAAGTTTTACATATGAGAGTTTCTGAAGCGTTGGAATTTTTTGATAATATACCTAAAGTAAGAAATAAGATTCAAGTAATGCAAGATGTTGGTTTATCTTATATTGAATTAGGTCAACCAGCTCCAACATTATCTGGTGGTGAAGCAGGACGTGTTAAGCTTGCAAAAGAATTACAAAAGAAAGCTACTGGTAAGAGTGTGTTTATTTTGGATGAACCAACTACCGGGTTGCATTCTGATGATATTAAAAAGTTATTAGTTATTTTACAAAGAATTGTTGATAATGGTGACACTGTTATAGTGATTGAACATAATTTAGATGTAATTAAAGTAGCTGATTATATAATTGATTTAGGGCCAGAAGGTGGAGATGAAGGTGGTATGATAGTTGCTACTGGTACTCCAGAGCAAGTTGCTAAAGTAAAAGAAAGTTATACTGGTCAATGGTTAAAAAAATATTTGTAGGTGATTAGATGACAGAATTAGATGTAAAAAAGATGGTTAGAAATAAACCAAGTGTTAAGAGATTGGAACTTGAGTATAAAGGTGAAAACTATATCATCATTAACTTTGAAGCTAAAGTAATAGATGTTAATGGTGAATTATGGGAATACTCAATAGCTGATGATAAGTCTAAAGTTATTCACAATCTAATTTGGAATTTTGAAGAAATAGATGAATTTGATTATTGGCCAGATAAGTCTAAAGATCATAAACCAATGTCACTTATGTGGAGAATTGCTTGGTATGATGAATTTGATACATATTATCATAAAAGTGGAGCTTTAAGTTATCCACCTGACTTTATGAAACTTGTTGATATGTTAAAAGAGTTAAAGTAGGTTTACTTGACTCTTTTTTTATTTTATAATTATATTTGATAGGAGGAATACTTAATATACGATTAAGATAGTATATATAATATGAATGATTGATGTAATTATAATTGAATGAATGGTTCTAATATGTATAATCAATAATTAATGAATAATCAAAATTATCATAATAATAAACAAAATCCATTTAGAAGTTTAGTTATTTTATTTGTTATTATAAAAAAGATTGTAATAAGTATTCGATAAATTGTAGGGAAAGTTAATATATAGGAGGATATTATGGAAAGAGAATTAATAGAACAAGAATTAGAACAAGTTACTGCTGGTTATCAAGTGAATCAAAGTGTTGCAGAGAAGGATGATGAATTAGATTTAGATGCATTAGACAACATAAAGGCTGGTATGGGAAGTAGAGAATTGGCTGCGAAAACTATTTTAGAGCATCCAGAATTATATAGAGAAAAAGTTGTTGATCAAGCTGTAGCTGAGATTATAGCTATGGAGGAACAAAATGCAGCAATGGAAAATGTATCTCAGGGTATGAGAAGATAAGAGTAGTAAGAATACTACTTTTTATTTGTATATGATTTATATATTATAGTATAATGTGAATTTTTAGAAAAAATGAATATGAATCTGGAAAAGTTTAATATTGATATTATTATATATTTGTTTTTGGCTAATAAAGGAGCTAAAAAGTTTAGTTTGCTTGATAATATTATGAAGTTTTTGGATTTGTTAAAAGAGTTAAAGTAGTTTACTTGACTCTTTTTTTATTTTATAATCTTAATATAGAGGAGATTTGATTATGTATTTTAATAATAATTTTGGTTATTCAAATAATAGAAATAATATGTATAATAATCAGATGCAAGATAATAAAAAGTCTCCATATGGAAGTAATTTTAAAATTACTGAAATATTTTTGGGGTTGTTATTAGTATTAACTTTTTTAATTATGATTGTTCATATTATAAATTTTGTAAGTACAAATAATAAATTGGAAGATGACGATTCTAATAAAAAGGATGAAACAGGTAGTGTAGTTAATAATTCTTCTGATGAAGATGTTATAATGTCTGATGAAGAGAAAAATGAGAATGAATTGGTTAAATTATGTAAAATAATTGATTCTAATGGTTCTTATAAATACGATGAGTATCTTTCTTATATAGATAGTTTTGATTTTACTAATATGTCCGATGCTGAAATATATGAAATAATGTCAAAAAAGAATTATTGTTATGATGGAGTATGTATTAAAATAGAAAAATCAGGTATGATTAATTATGTAGAGTGTGGTAGTAATACTTATCATCGTATATCTTATGATGAATATGAAAAACTAAAAGAAATGGAAAATGAAGTTGATGATGATTTAAAAAAAGCATGTTTAAGTGTTGATAAAAATGGTTATTATGATTCTGGTGCTGCAACTGGTATAAGAGTAACTTGTGACAATTATATATGTACAACTGATTATAATGATGAGATTTTTACTAAAACGTGTAAGTAATTAAGACAAGGAGTGAGATTTTTGTATAATTTATGTTTTAACGATGGAGAATCTTTAATAAAAATATTTGATCCGGTAAATATTAAACAAGGATGTGTAGATAAACAAATTGCTGTTGCATTAACTAATAAACGACTTTTGTTTATGGCTTATTTAAAAAATGATCCAATTGATGAAATGATTCCTGGTAAGGTTATTGGGGTTATTAAATTTAAAAAAGTATTTTTTGAAGTTTCTTTAGATAGTATTGAAAAAATAGAAATAGTTAATAATAATGAATCTTATAAAGTTATAATTGACAATGGTACATTTTTTCTTTTTGATAATGAAGATTTATATAATTATTTGGTTGGAACGATTAAGAAGTAATAATATTACTTCTTTTTCTTTTATTTAGGAATAATTAATTTAATGTTGTGGTATAATACGATTACTTAGGAGGAATATTATGAATCCAGAGATTTTTAAAATTGGTAGTTTTAGTATAAGATGGTATTCTGTATTAATACTTTTTGGTATTATTATTGCTTATTTATTAGCTAATCATGAAGGTAAAAAGTTTAATTTGCCAAAAGATTTTGTATTTGATTTAACTTTTTGGGTTGTAGTTTTTGGAGTTATAGGAGCAAGATTATATTATGTAATCTTTAATTTTGATTATTATAAAGGGGATTTACTAAGTATTTTTAAGGTATGGAATGGTGGCTTAGCTATTCATGGTGGGATTATTGGAGGTCTTATTACTTTGTTGATATATTGTAAGATAAGAAAAGTAAATCCATTTAGAATGATGGATATAGCTGTTCCATCTTTGATAATTGCTCAGGCAATTGGAAGATGGGGGAATTTTTTTAATAGTGAGGCTCATGGCCCTGTTACTTCTTTAGCTAATTTACAAAGTTTACATATTCCAAATTTTATAATAAATGGTATGTATATAAATGGTGTATATTATCATCCTACTTTTTTATATGAATCATTATGGTGTATAATGGGTTTTATTCTTCTTTTATTGATAAGAAAGTTTTATAAATCATTAAAGAACGGACAATTAACTTGTATTTATATGATGTGGTATAGTATCGGAAGATTTTTTATTGAGTCATTAAGAACAGATTCATTAATGTTTGGAAACTTTAAAGTAGCGCAAGTTATTTCAATTGTTATGTTTTTAGTAGGTTTTATTATATTTTTATACTTGTGTTTTAATCCTTTGAAAAAAGGAAAGTATTATGATAAACGAGAGGTAAAGAGGGAAAAATTATGATATATGATCTAATAATTATTGGAATGGGGCCTGCTGGAGTTAGTGCTGCAATATATGCAAAAAGAGCTGGTTTAAATATTTTATGTTTTGATGAAGCGATGATTGGTGGCTATTTAAATTATATTGATAGAATTGATAATTATCCTGGACTTTATGGCATAAGTGGTCCAGATTTTGCTTTTAAACTATATGAGCATATTCAAAGTTTAAATATAGAATATAAAAATCAAAAAGTTTTATCTATTATAAATGGTAATATTAAAAAAGTTGTTACTAGTGATGGAGAATATTTGTCTAAATATATTGTTATAGCAACTGGAAGAAAAGCTCGTAAATTGGGTTTAAGTAGTGAAGATGAATTATTGGGCAAAGGACTAAGTAATTGTGCTTTATGTGATGGGGCTTTTTATAAAGATAAAGTTGTGGCAGTAGTTGGTGGAGGTAATAGTGCATTACAGGAGGCTTTATATTTATCAACAATTGCAAGCAAAGTTTATTTAATACATAGAGGAGAAAAATATAAAGCAATAAGTGAACTAGAAGATAAAGTAAATGAAACAGATAACATAGTTAAAATTTTTAATAGTAAAATTGTTGGTTTAAAAAAAGAAAATGCCAAATTAAGTGGAGTGTTTTTAGATAGTGGTGATTATTTGGATGTAAATGGCTTATTTGTATATATTGGGTTTGTTCCTAGTACAGAGTTTGCTAAATCATTAGGGATAACAAATAATAATGATTATATTATTGTTGATAAAAACTATGAAACTAAAATAAAAGGAATATATGCTATTGGTGATATTATAAGTAAGAAAATATATCAAATTAGTACTGCTGTTGCAGAAGGAACGATAGTTGCAACAAATATAATAGATAAATGCAAATAAAATTTGCATTTATTTTTTTTTGTGGTATATTCTTGGTGGTGAGGTTAATATGATAGATAATCCTTTAGTAATGGCTTATATGGGAGATACAATATATGAACAACATATAAGAGAATTTTTAATTAGAAAAGGAATCTCTAAAATAGGTGATTTACAACAAAAGAGCTTAGATTTTGTGAGTGCTAAAAGTCAAAGAAAACACTTAGAGAGACTTGAAAATGCTAATTTTTTGACTGAAGAAGAAATAGATATTATTAAATGGGGAAGAAATGCTAAAGGAGCTAAAACAAAAAATGCGGATATAGTTACTTATAGGTTGGCAACTGGTTTAGAAACATTGATTGGTAAGCTATATTTTGATGGTAAATTAGAGCGTATTAAAGAAATAATGAATTTTATAGTAGGAGAAGAATAATGAAAGTATTTGGTAAAAATGTTTTTAATGAATTAAGAGATAATGTTAAAAGTATTAAGAAGGTTTATATAGCTAAAAACTTTAGTGATAAGGATATAATTAAGTTTATTCAGGACAATAAAATTAGTTATTCTGTTACTGATGCTAAGAATATGGATGGTATGGTTGAAGGAAGACATCAAGGTATTATTGCTATTATTGATGATTATGAATACGTAGATTATAAAACTATGTTAAGTGATAATGTCGTTGTTATGTTGGATCATTTAGAAGATCCGCATAATTTTGGAGCTATTATTAGAACATGTGAAGCAGCTGGTATTAAATCAATAATTATTCCTAAAGATAGAAGTGTTAGTGTTACTTCTACTGTAATGAAGACTTCTGCAGGGGCTTTAGAGCATGTAAAAATTGCTATGGTTAATAATTTAGTTAATGTTATTGATGATTTTAAAGATAATGGTTTTTTTGTTTATGCTGCTGATATGGATGGAGAAAATTATAAAGATGTTGATTATGCTAGTAAAGTATTACTTGTTATTGGTAGTGAAGGTAATGGTGTTGGAAGATTAGTTAAAAAGAATTGTGATCAAATATTAGCTATTCCAATGAATGGACATGTTAATAGTTTGAATGCATCTGTTGCAGCTGCTATATTAATATATGGGATAATAAATAGAGGTTGAGATGCAATATAAAGATATTGATGATAGCCAATTAATAAGTATGATTCATGAAGCATCTGAAGATGCTAAAAATATTTTGTTTGATAAATATAAATATATAATAGATATTGAATTAAAGAAATATTCGAGGATGGCTAGAACTCTTGGATATGATATTAATGATTTATATCAGGATGCTTTAGTCGGTTTTTCTGATGCTTTGGTTAGTTATCGTGATGATAAACCGGCTGCTTTACCTAGTTTTATTACGTTGTGTGTTGATAGGAAATTACAAGTATCAATAAAAAAAGCTGGTAGATTAAAAAATAAATTATTAAATGAATCCTTAAGTTTAGAACATGTCTATGAAAGTTATGCTTCGCCTTTAATGGATTTGCTAAGTGATAATAGTGCTAATGATCCTTTGGAAAATATTTTGAAAGAAGAAAAACTTAAAGAGTTGGTTGATAGTATTACTGATTCTTTGTCTGATTCTGAGTATGAAGTATATTCTTTAATGATAAATGGTTTGAAATATGATGAAATAGCTACTTTATTAAATAAAAATTTAAAGCAAGTAGATAATACTATTCAGAGAGTAAGAAATAAAATTAAAAAAATTTTAAGTAATAGATAAAAGTTCATATTATAGTGAACTTTTTCTTGTTTTTAAGGGAAATTTATGTTATATTTTAGTTGAACACGTTAAGGTGTTTTTTTAATACAATAATTTAAGAGGTGGGCTTATGGCAAAAAAGAAAACTATTAAAGATGTTGAGGTTTTAGAAGATTCAAAAAAATCAAGAGAAATTGAGGAAGAAAAGACTAAAAAAAATGAAGAGGAACTAGAAGAATTTGAAGAAGATGTAGAAATTGATGAAGAAGATTTTGATGATGACTTTGAAGAAGATGATGATATCGAAGAAGATGTAACAGATGATGAAGAAGATATCGAAGAAGACGATGAAGATACTAAGAAAAAGGTAAAAGATAAAAAGAAAGATAAGAAAAAAAATAAGAATAAGAAAGAAGGATATTTTGCAAAAGTTGCAAGGGAGTTAAAGAAAGTAGTATGGCCAAGTTTTGGTTCTGTAATTAAATATTCTTTTGCTGTTATTATATTTTGTATATTATTTTGTTTATTCTTCTTAGGAGTTGATGCTTTGGCATCATTAGTAAAGGGGTTGTTTGCATAATGGAAAAACAATGGTATGTAGTAAATACTTATAGTGGTCATGAATCAAAGGTAAAAGAGAAACTAGAACAAAGAGCGGTTTCTATGGGAATGACTGATAATATATTTCGTGTTATTGTTCCTGAAACTACTGAAGTTGAAGTTAAAGATGGCGTAAAAAAAGAGAAAGTTAAAAAAATGTTCCCTGGATATGTTTTAGTTGAAATGATTATGTCTGATGAAGCTTGGTATATTGTTCGTAATACACCTGGTGTTACTGGATTCATAGGTTCTTCTGGACATAAAGCTAAACCTACGCCTTTAATGCCTCAAGAAATAGATCGTATTTTAGCAACTATGGGAATGAGTAGAGTAAATATTGAATCTGAGATGACTGTTGGTTCTAAAGTTACTATTGTTGATGGCCCATTCAAAGGAATGAATGGTGTTGTTGATAGTATTGATATGGAAAATAATAGATTAAATGTATTAATTGATTTATTTGGTCAAGAAACACCAGTAGAAGTTGAATTATTCCAAGTTAATAAATTACAATAAAAAATACTTTTTTATAAAGTATTTTTTTATTTAAGTGATTAAGTAATTGATATGTTTATGTATAGATATTGAGATATATTTTTATTAAGTATTAATAATAAAAAATAATTCTTGCAATTATTTCCTTTATGTGTTAGTATCTTAGGTGCAATTATGTATTTTTGCATAATTTGTTGAAGTGGGAGGGAATAAGCGGATTGCCTTTGACCACTTTCGCGAAAAAAATTTTTTAGGAGGTGTTTTTCGTGGCAAAAGAAGCCGTAAAGAAAATTAAATTACAAATCCCAGCAGGGAAGGCTACTCCAGCACCACCAGTTGGTACTGTATTAGGACCTGCAGGTATTAATTTACAAGAATTCTGTACTAAGTTTAATGATGCAACTAGAGACAAAATGGGAGATATAGTTCCTGTTGAAATTAGTCTTTATGAAGATAGAACATTTGATTTCGTTCTTAAAACTGCACCAGCTGCATTCTTAATTAAGAAGGCTGCTAAGATTCAAAAAGGTAGTACAAAAGGTGCTAATGAAACAGTTGCTACTATCACAGTTGATGATTTAAGAGCAATTGCTGAAACTAAGTTACCTGATTTAAATGCTTATGATGTTGATGCAGCAATGAAAATTGTTGAAGGTACAGCTAGAAATATGGGTGTAGCTGTTAAAGGATTAAATGATGCTGAGTTAGCTGCACAAGCTGCAGAAGCAAAAGCTGAAGAAATCAAAGAAGCTAAAAGAGAAGCTGAATTAGCTAAGTTAGAAGCTGAAGTTAATGAAGCTCATGAAGTTGAAGTTATCGGTGAAAAAACTGATGATGAAAGCGCTGAATAATTAGTAAAAATTGAAAAACAAATATTTATTTAATAAAAATCCGCTAATAAACCACAATTAGGAGGTAAAATAATGAGAAAGTTAGGTAAAAAGTATGTGGAAGCTTCTAAAAAAGTAGAAAAGAATAATCTTTATACTAAAGAAGAAGCAGTAAAATTAGTTAAAGAAACTTCTATTACTTCTTTCGATAGTTCAGTAGAAGTTGCTATTAAACTAAATCTTGATACTAAAAAAGCTGATCAACAATTAAGAGGCTCTATGGTATTACCTAATGGGACTGGTAAAACTAAAAAAGTTTTAGTTATTGCTAAAGGTGAAGCTGCAGAAGCTGCTAGAAATGCTGGAGCTGATTATGTTGGAGATACTGATATGATTGATAAAATCCAAAATGAAAATTGGTTTGATTATGATGTTATCGTTGCTGCTCCAGATATGATGGCTCAATTAGGTAAAATCGGACGTGTTTTAGGACCTAAAGGTTTAATGCCAAACCCTAAGACTGGTACTGTAACAATGGATACGGCTAAGGCTGTTAATGACATTAAAAAAGGTATGGTTGAATACAAAACTGACTCTTATGGTAATGTTCATGCTATTATTGGTAAAGTATCTTTTGATGAGGCCAAACTATTAGAAAACTTAAATTATGTTGTTTCTACAATAGTAAAAGCTAAGCCAAGCGTTGTTAAAGGTAAATATATAACTAATATTTCAATTTCTAGTACTATGGGTCCTGGAATTAAAATTGATCAAAATTCTTTTGACATTTAATTGTTATTAGAATATAATATGAATTGTTAGAAAAAAAGCATTCTTCCTAAGACAGCAAGTGCTCGATAAATCTTGCCGAGGAAAGACTTATAATAACATTAATTTTAATGTGTATTTTAAGCTTTCCCGGAAGGAAAGCTTTTTTCAATATCCTTAAAGGAGGGAAATAATGGCAAGTGCAAAGATTTTAGAAAATAAAAAAACTATAGTTGAAGAAATTAAGTCAAACATTCAAAATAGTGAATCTGTTATTGTTTTTACTTACCAAGGTTTAACAGTTTCTGAACTTAGTGATTTAAGAAGAGAACTTAAGAAAACTGATAGTGAAGTAAAAGTATATAAAAATACATTATTTAAAAGAGCTGTTGATGATTTAGAAATCAACTTAGATGGTTTCTTAGAAGGACCAAATGCTGTTGTATTTGGAAAAGATTTGTTAGAACCAATTAAGGTAATTTCAGAATTTGCTAAAGAACATGAAAAAGCTAACATTACTGTTGGTATTATCGATGGAGTTCCTGCGGATTTAGAAGTTATTAAAGAATATGCATCGATCCCATCAAGAGATGGATTGTTAACAATGTTGGCTGGTGGTATGATTCAATATGTTAAAGATTTAGCTATCGGATTAAACATGTATGCAGAACAATTAGAAAAATAATTTTGGTATAGAAGAAAGGAAAATGTAAAATGGCAAAATTAACTAGAGAAGATTTTATAAGTGCTTTAAAAGAAATGACTATTCTTGAAGTTAAAGAATTAGTTGACGCAATGAAAGAAGAATTTGGAGTAGATCCAAGTGCTGTAGCTGTAGCTGCTGCTCCTGTTGCTGGTGCTGCTCAAGAAGATAATGCTGCTAAAACTGTAGTATTAAAAGAAGCTGGAGCTACTAAGATGGCTGTAATTAAACTATTAAAGGAAATTACTGGTCTAGGATTAGTTGAAGCTAAAGCATTAGCTGACAATGGTGGAAATGTTAAAGAAAACGTTCCTGCTAAAGAAGCTGAAGAAATTAAAGCACAATTAGAAGAAGCTGGCGCAACTGTTGAATTAGCTTAATTCAATATTGAGCAAAAAAACAACTTTATGTTGTTTTTTTTTGATATCAAACTAGTAAATATAATTAAATTGTATTATAATGATATGTAGAGGTGGAGGCGTTTTACGGATGAAACTAAATAATCATGGATGGGGTTATAAAGATATGATTATTTATGGATGTGTTATTTTGTTTTTTTTGTTAATAGCAACATATAATATTAATTATTTATATGATGGCTTGAATACAAGCAATGCTAATAATATTAATAATGAAGTACAACAACAAGTAAATGAAAATGTAAATACTCAAAAGCCTCAAGATGTAATTGTTGATTATACATATTATAATAATATGGAATTGAAAATAAAAAACGCTACACTTAATTATTTAAATGATTATAATTACGAATTAAGTAATCAAATATTAAAGACAACTTTAGAAACTCTAGTTAATTTGGGATATACAAGCGCTATTTATGATCAAAACAATAATAATATTTGTACTGGGTATAGTAATTCGTATTTAGGTGCCGATGGGGAATATGTCATAAGGCCATATATTAATTGTGAAAATTATATAACTGAAGGATATTAAGGAGGAATAAATAATGGTTAATGTGGAAGGAAATGCGACTAAAAAAGTAAAGAATAGTTCAAGTAAGAAAAAAAGTATTTTGAAGAAAATGAAAATTGTTTTTACCAGGTTATTAAAAAAAATAGTGAATTGGTTTAAGGAACTTTGGAAAAAATTTATGTCTTTGCCATCTAAAACAAGGTATATAGTTTATGTGTGGTTAGTTATTTTTATATTAATTATTTCGTTAATATTATTGAGTAATAGTAATAAAGTTTTTTTACAAGACTATATTGATACAGAAAATGCGATTAGTTCTGGTGCTTTAGATTATGTTACTTCGAATTCTTTATATCCAGTTAAGGAGAATAAATTAAAATTAGATTTGGATTTTTTAAGAGAAGACAATTATGTTTATGATTCAGCTATTAAAGATAATAGTTGTACCGGTTTTTCTCTTGTTTACTATGATGATAAAAACGAAGATTATGTTGTTAATTCTTATATTAATTGTGATAAATATACTACTAAAGGTTATAGTGATTATAAATAGTGAGATTCATTTCTCATTATTTTAATTTTTTTAAATAAAAAATATTGACATTATCAATGTAAAATGATATATTATGTTTGCATTTTAAATTGTGGTTCTGCTTAGGTAGAACCTGATTTAATGGATTATTCGATACACCAGGAAGTGTGTATATGAGAGGAGGAACTATATGACAACTATTAATCAATTAGTTAGAAAAAACAGAAAAGATAAAACTAGAAAAAGTAAGAGCCCTGTTTTAAATGTTGGTTTTAACAGTAAAGAAAGAAAAGCTACTGTTCAAAATAGTCCACAAAAAAGAGGTGTTTGTACTAAGGTTGGTACTCGTACTCCAAAGAAACCTAACTCAGCTTTAAGAAAGTATGCTCGTGTTAGATTATCAAACGGAAGAGAAGTTGATACTTATATTCCAGGAGAAGGACATAACTTACAAGAACATAGTGTTGTATTAATAAGAGGCGGTCGTGTTAAAGACTTAATCGGTGTTCGTTATCACATTATTCGTGGAACACTTGATACTCAAGGTGTTAATAATAGAAAACAAAGTCGTTCTAAATATGGTACTAAGAGACCTAAGTAGTTTGATATTATAAAAAAATAAGGAAGGAGAGATAAATATGCGTAAGAGACGTGCAGTTAAAAGAGATGTATTACCAGATCCTATATATAATTCAAAAGTTGTTACTAAGTTAATTAATCAAATTATGCAAGATGGTAAAAAAGGTACAGCTGAAAGAATTTTGTACGAAGCTTTCGATATAATTAAAGAAAAAACTGGTGAAGAACCAATGGAAGTTTATACAAAAGCTTTAGAAAATATTAAACCACTTTTAGAAGTTAAATCTAGAAGAGTTGGTGGTTCAAATGTTCAAGTTCCTATTGAAGTTACTGATGAAAGAAGTCAAGCTCTAGCTTTAAGATGGTTAGTTAATTATGCTAAGACTAGAAACGGAAAAGGAATGGCTATTAATTTAGCTAATGAAATAATGGATGCTGCAAATGGTGTAGGTGGAGCTGTTAAGAAACGTGAAGATACTCACAAAATGGCTGAAGCTAATAAAGCATTTGCTCATTATAGATGGTAGGAGAATAAATATATGGCAAGAGATGTTACAATAGATAAAATTCGTAATATTGGTATTATGGCTCATATTGATGCTGGTAAAACTACTACTACTGAGAGAATTCTTTTCCATACAGGTATAACTCATAAAATTGGAGAGACTCATGATGGTGAATCTCAAATGGACTGGATGGAGCAAGAAAAAGAACGTGGTATCACTATAACTAGTGCAGCAACTACTGCTCACTGGAAGGGATATAGATTAAATATCATTGATACTCCTGGTCACGTAGACTTTACAATTGAAGTTCAAAGGTCTTTAAGAGTATTAGATGGTGCTGTTGCACTTATTGATGCTCAAGCTGGTGTTGAACCTCAAACTGAAACAGTATGGCGTCAAGCCAATGAATATAAAGTTCCTAGAATGATTTGTGCTAATAAAATGGCTAAATTAGGCGCTGATTTTTATTATAGTTTAGGAACTATTAAAGATAGATTAGGAGCTAATGCTGCTGCTATCGAATTACCTATTGGTGCTGAATCTGAATTCTGTGGAGTTGTTAACTTAGTTACAATGAAAGCATATAAATTCGATGGCTCTGAGCATGAAAATGCTGAGGAAATTGAGATTCCAGCTGATATGGTTGAAAAAGCAAAAGAATATAGAACAAAATTAATTGAAGCTGTTGTCGAATTTGATGATGAATTAATGGAAAAATACTTAGAAGGCGAAGAACTTACTGAAGCTGAATTAAAGAGTGCAATAAGAAAAGCTACATTATCTGTAGAATTCTTCCCTGTATTATGTGCTGATGCATTAAGTAATCAAGGTATTAAACCATTATTAGATGCAATTATCGATTATTTACCAGCTCCAACTGATGTTGAAGCTATAGTATGTACTGATAAGAATGGTAATGATGTTTTAAGACATCCAAGTGATTCTGAACCATTTACCGCTTTAGCATTCAAGATTATGACTGATCCATTTGTTGGACGCTTATCATTCTTCAGAGTTTACTCTGGCGTATTAAAGAGTGGTTCTTATGTTTTAAACTCTACTAAGGGTGAAAAAGAAAGAATTGGTCGTATTTTACAAATGCATGCTAATCAAAGAAAAGAAATTACAGAAGTTTATGCAGGTGAAATTGCTGCTGCAGTAGGATTAAAGAATACTACTACAGCCGATACATTATGTGCTGAAAATTCATTCTGTATTATGAAAGGTATGGAATTCCCAGAACCAGTTATTGATATAGCAATTGAAGCTAAGAGTAAAAATGATCAAGATAAAATGGCTATAGCTATTCAAAAATTAGTTGAAGAAGATCCAACTTTAAGAGTAAAAACTGATGCTGAAACAGGACAAACTGTTCTTTCTGGTATGGGTGAATTACACTTAGATATTATTGTTGATCGTATGAGACGTGAATTTAACGTTGAAGTTAATAAAGGTAAACCACAAGTTGCTTATCGTGAAACTATTACTGTTGCTGCTGATTGTGAAGGTAAGTATATTAAACAATCTGGTGGTCGTGGACAATATGGTCATGTATGGATTAAATTTGAGCCAAATAAAGATAAAGGTTATGAATTTGTTGATGCTATCGTTGGTGGAGTTGTTCCTCGTGAATATATTCCAGTTACAGATAAAGGATTACAAGAAGCTTTAGCTGGTGGTATCCTTGCTGGTTATCCAATGGTTGATGTTAAGGCTACATTATTTGATGGTTCTTATCATGATGTAGACTCATCAGAAATGGCATTTAAGATTGCTGCTAGCTTGGCATTAAAAGAAGCTAAAAATAAATGTAAGCCAGTTCTTCTTGAACCAATAATGAAAGTTGTTGTTGATGTTCCAGATGAATATATGGGAAATGTTATGGGAGATTTAACTAGTAGACGTGGACGTCCACTAGGTCAAGAATCTATTGGTAATACTTTAAGAATTATAGCAATGGTTCCACTTTCAGAAATGTTTGGATATGCTACTGATTTAAGAAGTAATACACAAGGTCGTGGAACTTTCCAAATGGAAAAAGACCATTATGAAGAAGTTCCAAAATCTATCGCTGAAGAAATAATTAAGAAAAACAGCGCTCAATAAAAATAATACTTGAAAATAATTCAAGCATTAGATAAAATATGTATGTATATATAAAAGGAGGAGAAATATAATGGCAAAAGAAAAATTTGACCGTTCTAAAGCACACGTTAATATTGGTACTATTGGACACGTTGACCATGGTAAAACTACATTAACAGCTGCTATCACAAAATATTTTGGACAATTTGTTGATTATGCTGATATCGACAAAGCTCCAGAAGAAAGAGAAAGAGGTATTACTATTAATACTGCTCACGTTGAGTATGAGACTGAAACTCGTCACTATGCTCACGTTGATTGCCCAGGACATGCTGACTATGTTAAGAATATGATTACTGGTGCTGCTCAAATGGATGGTGCTATCCTTGTAGTTTCTGCTGCAGATGGACCAATGCCTCAAACTCGTGAACATATCTTACTTGCTCGTCAAGTTGGTGTTCCAAAAATTGTTGTATTCATGAATAAATGTGACCAAGTTGATGATCCAGAATTATTAGACTTAGTTGAAATGGAAATCCGTGAATTATTAAATGAATATAATTTCGATGGCGATGGATGCCCAATTGTTAGAGGTTCTGCTCTTAAAGCTCTTGAAGGAAATGAATCAGATGTTCAAGCTATTAAAGATTTAATGGCAGCTGTAGATTCTTATATAGATCTACCAGTTCGTGATACTGATAAACCTTTCTTAATGAGTATCGAAGACGTATTTACTATTTCAGGACGTGGTACAGTTGTTACTGGACGTGTTGAACGTGGTGAATTAAAACTTAATGATGAAGTTGAAATCGTTGGTTTAAGAGAAACTCAAAAAACTGTTGTTACTGGTATCGAAATGTTTAGAAAATCACTAGATTCAGCTATCGCTGGTGATAATGCTGGTGCATTACTACGTGGTATTTCTAGAGATCAAGTTGAAAGAGGACAAGTTCTAGCTAAACCTGGAACAGTTACTCCACATACAAACTTCAAAGGTTCTGTTTATGTATTAAGTAAAGAAGAAGGCGGACGTCATACTCCATTCTTTGCAAACTACAGACCACAATTCTATTTCAGAACTACTGATGTTACTGGTGTAATTACACTTCCTGAAGGTGTTGAAATGGTTATGCCTGGTGATAATGTAGATATGACAGTAGAATTAATAGCTCCAGTTGCTCTTGAAAATGGTACTAAATTCTCTATTCGTGAAGGTGGACGTACTGTTGGTGCTGGTGTTGTTACTGAAATTATTAAATAATTTAGTAATAAAGTGTCAAATTAAAAAGGTGAAATTTATTTCACTTTTTTTTATTGTTAAAATTGGTTATAATAATTTATAGGTGATTGTATGGAGGAAGTTAAGAAAACAGCCCAAAAAAAGACATCTAATACTTCTAAAGTACGAAAAGTGTCTAAAAGAAAAATTCCTGCTTCTGATTTGTCTAGTGATGAATTGATGGAACAAATATTAGCTAAGAAAAAGAATAAAACTATCAATAATACTCATGAAAAAAAGAGTGGTTCTATTAATAAGAATAGTTCTGAAAAAAATAATGGTTTTTCTAAAAAAGTTAATGATTTTAATGAAGAATTATCTAGTGATGAATTATATGATTTAATAAAAGCTAAGAGAAATGTAAAGAAAAAAAAGAGTGTTATAAGTGAAGACTCAAAAGTACAAGTTGATAATTCATCTTCAGTTAATAGTGTTGATTCTTTCGAAGAAAAATATCAAGTTCAAAATAGTAGTGTTAATCTAAATTTAGATTTATCTGATGATAATAAAAAAGTAGAAACGTATGATAAAAATATTATTACTCGTGAAATCATATTTGATGAAGATAATATTGATTTAAATAATAAGAAGCTGTTAAAGCAGTTAGGAAAAGCTATTGAGGAATTTGATGAGTTAAATAAGATTGAAGATAAAACCAGTGATGAAGGTAATATTCCTGTTGAAACTAAACGTATTGATAAAATAAATTTCTTAAATAGTAAAGTATTTATGTCTTTTTCATGTATATTTCTTATTTTAATTTTTGTTGTAATAATTTTTGTTATGTTTGGAGTCAATAAAGACGATGATATCGAGTTTATGACCAATTTTAAAAAACAAGAAACTGTAGATAATAGACCACAGTTATATGATGAATGTTTAAAAAGAGATTATAGTGATGATGATAATTCTGGAGATGTAATTTTAGCTGTTGAAAGACTTAATGAATATTTGAAAAGCAATTATGATGTTTCTGTTATGTATGAAGAGTTGGAGACTGGTTTTTCGTACTCTTATAATGAAGATGTCGTATATTATGCTGCAAGTACTATCAAATCTTTAGATGCTTTATATATTTATACTAAAGCAATAAATGGAGAGATTGATTTGGATGATACTATGACTTACTCTAGTAAATATAAGTGGGGTTCTAGTAAAGAGATGAGTAAATATAACTACGGAGATAAGGTGAGTATTAGAAATCTTGTTAAATATGCTATTACTGTTAGTGATAATACCGCTCATCAAATGTTGGTTTCTTATATAGGTAAAGACAATTTAAAGAATTTTGGACGTAGCTTAGGTGCACTCTATACTTTAGATGGTTTAGATAATTTTGGAAGTATTTCTGTAGCTGATGCTATTATATATATGAAAGCAATAAATGATTTTATTAATGAAAATGGTGAGTTGGGTAAGGAGTTACAATCTTATTTTGTTGGAGCAGAACAAAATGGATTAGAGTTTAGTGATTTAGGAATTTCTGCTGCACATAAATATGGTGAATATAGTTATTATTATCATGATATAGGTATTGTTTATGATGAGCATCCTTATGTAATTGCGATTTTAACTCACGAAGGTAAAAGTGATTATTTAAATATTATTAAGGATATCAATGAACATGTTTATGAGTTACAAAGCATTTATTACAATAATAGAGAACAGATTTGTAAACTAGAGATTTATGGCAGTTAAAAAGTATTAGTTTTCACTAATACTTTTTTCTTTTCTTTTAAATTCTTTAGCTAGTTGTCCACTTTGTTCCATACTTTTGTATAAGCCATCATTTATAATAAAATCATATTCACCTATATATTCAAAGGTAAGAGGTTTAAATCCTAATTTAAATTCATCTAGTCCTTTGTATGGATTTGTATCAGTAAAGTCACCTGTTATACCATTTAAATCCATAAAGTCGAAATCGTTTTTGTAGTATTCGATAAGTTTGTAATGAAGGAAGTAATTAGGACTGAATCTTTTAAAATTTAAATTATATCCACTTATTAATATATTTACACGGTTTTTGTATTTTATGGTAATAGCTCCAGCAATATATTCTTCTTTATTATTTGCTAAGTTTCTTGTAGCTATTGCTATGCTTTCTTTATATGTGTTTAATGAAATATCAGAATTTAACTTTCTTTTTAGATTTTCATTACTAGGATTTCTCATTACTTTTTCAGTTAATGAGATATTGTTGTTGTTTTCTTTTTCAAATTTTTCTCTTAAATTAATTAAACAATCCTCATAATTTATTTTTACTAAGAATATGTCCATATCTTTGTTTTTAGAAAAGGCATTGTAGTAATTGTAATAATGATAGATTGGATAATCTTTTTTATTTTTAATAAACTTAAATAGTATGTCTAAGTCTTCTCTTTTTCCTTTTACTAAAGATAATCCGTTTTTAATGCCTTTATTAACTTTATTTCTTGTATTTTTTGTTATTGTCCTTAAATTGGTATTTTTTAGTATTTGAACGGCATTATATTTAGGAAGTTTTGTTTCAAATCTTATATTTCCTTCTAGTTTACGACAATTAAGACCACGTAATGTACTATCTATTATTTGATTTTTATTATAAGTAACTATTTTGTGTTTGTAGTCTACTGTTCCAATTGATATTTCCGGATTAAATTTGATAAAAGCAAAGTTTTTATTATAGTAGTGTTTTTTTAATGCTTTAGTAAAGTCTTTTAAAAGATTGGTATCATAATAATCTATTAAGAAACCTTTTGGAGCATAACCATATCTATTAAACATTCCAAGCTTTTTATAAAGAATTAAAGAAGCTGCTTTTATATTCCCTGTATCGTCAACATATCCTAATAAGTCATATTCAAATCCCTGTTCAGACATAAAAAGGGCATAACTTGAACTTTGATGATAACTACCAAGAGGATGATTTTTTGCATATTCATCAAATTCAAAAATTGACAGATTTTTGAGTTTCATATTATACCCCTTTCTTTAAATAAGAGGATATTATATCATATCTAAAAAATATTGCAATATGTTTATTTATGTTTTAAAATTATACTAGAGGTGTATTAGAATGCGTAAAATAACAAATAGATTTGAAAAAATGATGCTGATTTCTATGGGAGTTTCTTTAATTGATGTAATTGTAGGAGTATTGTTTATTGTTTGTACTTCTTTTTCAACTAAAGTAAATATGGTAATTTTAGGGGCTACTATTTTAGTACACGGATTATTTTATGTTATTAGATACTTATATGATGGATTAGGTAAAAAAGTATTTTCTGTAGATTTGATTGCAGGTGTTGCTTCTATAATATTAGGAGTGTTTACTATTTTTAATACTTTTGATCCTTTGTCTGTTTTAGGTATATTGTTTTGTATTTGGCTATTTATTTCTGGTGGAGAAAAATTATATTATGGTGTTCTTTTTTATAAGAAACAAGAAGATATTTATCCGTTGGTTACTTTCATATCAATTTTGTTTTTTGTAATGGCTGTTCTTTCTGTATTGAATCCATTTCAGTTGTTTATGGTTATTTCAAGATTAGTTGGATTATTTATCATTTGTGGTGGATTGTTTGATATTTTAACTTGTATGTTATTTAGAAAAAGGGCTAGTTATATTTTGAGTATGTTTAAATAATAAGGCTTTATGCCTTTTTTTCTTGATTTATTTAATATAATATGTTAAATTAGATATTGGAATGGAAGTGATTTTATGTTAGAAACAGCACTTTTAGTAGTATCAATTTTATTAATTGCTATTGTTTTATTACAAAGTAATAAAGCTAGCGATTCTAGTCAAATAATATCTGGAGGAAATGATGTTTTATTCCAAAATCAAAAAGAACGTGGAGTTGAGTTGTTTATAACTAGACTTACTATTTTGTTGGGAGCTGCATTTTTTATAATTTCATTTATATTGTTTGTTAGATAGTCCGTAAGGACTTTTTTTAATACTATTAATTTTACCTTTTTTATGTTATATTAATAATTGGATGATAAGTATATAAAAAGGGTGATTAAATATGAAAGAAAGAGTGCTTGAATTACTTAAAGATATTCATGAAGCTAAAGAGTTAATTGAAATTAATGATTTATTAGGATTAAAATCTAGTGATGAGTTAAGGGAGTTACAGGAGACACTTGAATTATTAGTTAATGAATATCTTGTTTTTTATACAAAAAAAGGTAAATATATTTTGTTAGCTAATTGCCCTGGATTGAAGATTGGAAAACTTTCTGTTAGTAAAAAGGGTTTTGGATTTATTATTTTAGAAAAAGAAGACGATTTATATGTTGATTCCAAAAATATGAATGGAGCTATACATGATGATATTGTTTTGGCAGAAGTCTTTATGTCTGGTGTTAGAAAAGAAGCTAAAGTAATTAGAGTTATAAAAAGAGATTTAAAAGATGTTGTTGGTGAAATTCTTTATGATGATAAAGGTAATCCTTATTTAGATTTAGAAGATGATAAGAAAAAAATTACTATTGAATTAACTAAGGACAGTACAAAAGATTGTGTTGAGGGTCATAAAGTTTTAGTTAGAATATTAAAAGAAGTAAATAAGAATAAGTATATAGCAGAGGTTATAAAAATAATAGGACATAAAAATGATCCTGGGACAGATATTTTAACGATTGCCTATAAACATGGTATATATGAAGAATTTAGTGATGATGTTGAGTCTGAATTGATTGATATACCTAATGAAGTAGATCCAAAAGACTTAGTTAATCGTCGAGATTTAACTGGAGATGTTATTTTTACAATTGATGGTGATGATACTAAGGATATAGACGATGCTATTGGAATTAAAAAGTTAATTAATGGTAATTATGAGTTGGGTGTTCATATTGCTGATGTTTCTCATTATGTAAAAGAAAATACAGCTTTAGGGGATGCTGCTTATGAAAGAGGTACTTCTTCTTATTTAGCAGATACAGTTATTCCTATGTTACCTCATAAGTTATCTAATGGTATTTGTTCTTTAAATGAAGGCGTTGTTAGATTATCAATGTCTTGTGTTATGGAAATAAATTCTAAAGGGAAGATTGTTGATTATGATATATTTCCAAGTTATATAAGAAGTCGTAAAAAAATGACATATAAAAAAGTTAATGATGTAATAGTTAGAAATGTAGTTGCTCCTGATTATGAGGAATTTAAAGATGATTTATTGTTAATGAACGAATTACATTTAATTCTTAGAAAAGAGAAGAATAGTCGTGGTTATATTAATTTTGATTTAGATGAAGCAAAGATAGTTCAGGATGAAAATGGTAAAGCAATTGATGTTGTTAAAAGAGTACGTGAAGAGGGCGAAATGTTAATTGAGGACTTTATGATTGCTGCTAATGAGACTGTAGCTAGTCATATATATAATATGCAATTGCCTTTTATTTATCGTATTCATGATGTACCTAAACCAGAAAAAGTTGATGATTTTATGACTCTTGTTAAAATATTAGGTTATAAATTAAGAGGAAATGTTAATGATTTAACTCCTAAGTCAATGCAGAATATTTTGGATCAATTAAAAGATAAGAAAGAGTTTGAAATTCTATCAAGTTTGTTGTTACGAAGTATGAGGAAAGCTGAGTATAGTAAAGAAAATATTGGACATTTTGGATTAGCTAGTAGAGCTTATACTCATTTTACTAGTCCAATTAGAAGGTATCCTGATTTGGTAGTACATAGATTACTTAAGAAGTATTTAGTTGAGAATGATATGTCGATGACAACTATTCAAACACTAGAGAATAATTTAGTAGAGATTGCTCAACATTCTAGTGAAAGAGAAGTAGCAGCAGTTGATGCAGAGCGAGATGTATTTGATATGAAAGTTGCAGAATATATGGAAGATCATATTGGAGAGGAATTTGAAGGTGTTATTGATACAATTACTAACTTTGGGTTCTTTGTTCAGTTGTCTAATATGGTTGAAGGACTTGTACGTGTTCAAACTTTAAAAGGTGATTATTTTACATATGTTCCAGATTTACTTTGTATGATTGGTAAATCTACTAAGAAGATGTATCGTTTGGGGGATAAAGTCAGAGTTAAGTGTGTTTCGGCTTCTAAGGAAACTTCAATGGTTGACTTTGAAATAGTGAAGGTTGATGAAGATGGAAATAAAAAATAAAAAAGCTTATTTTGATTATTTTATTGAAGATACAATTGAATGTGGTATTGAGCTTAAAGGTACTGAGATTAAGTCTTTAAGACGTGGATCTGGTGATTTAAAGGATACTTTTGCATTAATTAGGAATGGAGAAGTTTTTTTGCATAATATGTATATTGCTAAATATGAGGAAGGTAATATATTTAATCATGATGAAAGACGTACTAGAAAATTGTTACTTCATAAGAATGAAATTAAGAAGATTAAAGAAAAAGTGGATAGAGAAGGTTATAGTTTAGTACCTTTAAAGGCTTATTTAGTGAATAATAGAGTTAAAGTGTTGCTTGGTATAGGTAAGGGTAAAAAACTTTATGACAAGCGTGAAACTATTAAAGAAAGAGATTTAAAAAGAGAAGCGCAAAGAATGAGATAAGGTGATATATATGAGAAAGTATATTATTGTATTTGCTATTTCTCTTTTTTTATTATTTGGGAAAGTAAATGCATTAACTAAAGCTCCAGTAGATGTTACAACTATGAGTATTAGTGAATTGTTAGAAGCTTTGGATAAGGGATATCTAACTAGTGAGACTTTAGTGAATATTTATTTGGAGAGAATAGAAGCATATGATGATATGTTTAATTCAATTAATCAGTTAAATGAACATGCTTTAGAACAAGCGCGTGAATTGGATTTGGAAAGGCAATCTGGGAATATAAAAGGTAAATTACACGGAATACCTTTATTAGTTAAATGTAATATAGATGTTTATGGAATGCCTACAACTGCTGGTACTAAATCTTTAATAGATAATTATCCTCTGGATGATTCGTATGTTGTTGAGAAGTTAATTGATGAGGGAGCTATTATATTAGGTTCTACTAATATGAGTGAGCTTGCTTTTTCGGCTGCTAATTCTTATAGTTCTTATGGATATGTTAGAAATGTTTTTAATACTAGTTATACTCCTTATGGTAGTAGTGGTGGTTCAGCTGTAGCTGTAAAAGCTGCTTTTGCAGCGGCATCTTTAGGAACTGATACTAATTCTTCAGTAAGATTACCAGCTTCTGGAGCTGGTTTAGTTGGAATGAGGCCAACTTTAGGATTAGTTAGTAGAACTGGGGTTATTCCTTATGATATAGAGAGAGATACTGTTGGAGTTTTGAGTAGGAATGTGTCAGATAATGCTCTTATTTTGGGGATTATTTCTGGTGATGATGGTGTTGATGAAATAACTAAAGGTGTTTCTACTAAGAATTATGATTTGAGTAATACTTCTTTAAAAGGTGTTAATATTGGTGTAGTAATGCAATATGTTAAAGGTAGTGAAAGTGGTTCTGGGATAACTGGTCTTACTGATAGCGATATTTATGCTTTGCTTGAAAAAAGTATTCAAGAGCTTGAAAATGCTGGAGCTAATATAATTTATTTATCGGATTTTGTTAAGAATTCTAATATTTCGATTGCTCGTACGACTTATGCCGGTAGAACAATGTGTGATAATTTTAATAAATATATACTTGGTACAACTGGTAAAATTAGAAGCTTTGAACAGTTGGCTTCTTCAAGTGGACATGTACAAGTATTATCTGGATATTTGGAATCATGTGGTACTTATACATCTGGAAAGAGTACAAGAGATGCTAAGAAAAAGATTTATCGTGATTATGTTAGTAATTATTTTGATGAATATGATTTGGATGTTTTGTTATATCCTTCTTTAAAAAATAAAGTATTTAAATATAATAAAACAGGTAATATAAGTCCTGGAAGTAGTTTAGGCAGTGTTATAGGGTATCCATCTATTACAGTTCCTATGGGTTATGTTGGAGACTTTTCTTATGGTATAGAGTTTTTGAGTAAGGATTTTAAAGAAGATGTTTTGTATAATGTTGCTTTCGAATTTGAAAAAGTAAATGGTAATAAAGTTGAAACTTCGAAGTTAACTCCTTCTTTGTATGAAATACCAACTACTGTGTTAAAATTGAAAGAATTATATGAGGCTGCATTGTTAAGTAATAGTGATATTGGTATTGTTAATGAGTGGATGAATGAAACTAAGAGCTTTTTTCTAAATTATAATGATATTGATAATGTAGAGGAGAAAGCTAATGAATTGATTTTGAAATATGATTCTTTTGATGTTGATAGATTAATTGCTATTGATAGTTTTGAAAAAGACGATGTAGTTGAATTTATTGTTGTTTTAGGATTATTTTGTTTATTAATTATTTTATTTAGAAGAATATTTAGATTTTTTAAATAGTGTTATAATATATTTATAAATAGTAGGTGGTTATATGGTTAAAAAAAGCAAGAAGAGAAAATCTAAAAAGGTGTTTTATTTCTTTGTTATTGTAGTGTTATTGTTAATATTTTTTTTGATAAAGCACAAAGATAAAGTTTTTGATACTGTTGATAAGGTTAAGGATTCTTTATCTGTAAAAGAAGTTAAGTCTTTAAATATTGTTGATATTAATTCTAATTCTAGGCCTATAGCTGTTATGATTAATAATCATGGTAGTGCTAGACCTTATCATACTGGGTTGCAAGAAGCTTATTTAGTTTATGAAATAATAGTTGAAGGTGGCTATACTAGATATATGGCCTTATATAAAGATTCTAGAGTTGATAAGATTGGTTCTGTAAGAAGTTCTAGACATTATTTTTTGGATTATGCTTTAGAAAATGATGCTATTTATGTACATTGGGGATGGAGTCCTGAAGCTGAAGAAGATATAGAAAATTTTGGAATTAATAATATTAATGGACTTACTCATGAACAGTATTATTTTTATAGAGATAATTCTTTGAATGTTAATTATGAACATCGTGGATTTACAACAATGGATTTGATAAATAAAGCTATTGATAATTTTGAATATAGGAATACTTCAACTAAAGATTTATTGCTTAATTATTCAGTTGATGAAGTTGATTTATCTAAAATGGATGGTGCTATTGTAGCTAATAGTGTTGATATTCCTTATTCTGGTATTGTTGATACTAGTTATGTTTATGATTCAAATAGTAAAACGTATTTGAGATATGTAAATGGAGAAGAGCACAGAGATTATGTAACTAAAGAGCAATATTCTGTTAAAAATATTATTACATATCAAGTGTCTAATAGTACGTTAACCAGTGATGTAAAAGGAAGACAAGAAATTGACAATATTGGCACTGGTACAGGTTATTATATTTCTAATGGGTATGCTGTTTTGATTAAGTGGAATAAAAAAAGTAGAAGTTCTCAAACTGTCTATACATATATGGATGGAACGGAAATTGATGTTAATGATGGAAATACTTTTATTCAAATTCAACCTAAGTCAAAGTCTATTACGATTAAATAAAGTTAAAAGAACATTTTGTTCTTTTTTTCTTTAGGTTGTTTTTTTAACTATTTATTTGATATAATTAGTAACGTAAAGAGGAGGCAGATAAGATGAATTTATCTTCTGTTGTGTGGTCTGTACTTACAATGTTAGTAGATGCTTGTATAGTATGGTGTATGGTTTATTACATCCTTAAAAATGTAAAGAATAACTCCAAGATGATTTTGATTGTTAAAGGAGTAGTTATAATTTTAATATTTAAATTATTAAGTGATTGGTTAGATTTATATACTGTCGGTATTTTATTAGAGTATGTATTTGAATGGGGACCTCTTGCTTTGATTGTATTATTTCAACCAGAACTTAGAAGTTTTTTGGAAACTATTGGAAGAACGAAATTACTTGGTAGACATAAAGTTTTAACTGTTGAAGAGAGAGAAAGAGTAGTTTATGAAATAATGGATGCTGTTGAATATCTTAAGAAAAATAAGATTGGTGCATTAATTGTTTTGGAAAGAGATGTTTCTTTACAGGATTATATTGCTCCAGCTACTAAGATATATGCTGATTTGACAAGTCCATTGCTTGGAACAATATTCTTTCCAAATAGTCCACTTCATGATGGTGGTGTTATTATTCAAGGTAATAGAATTACTTGTGCAGGTGCAGTGTTTAAAACGAGTATGGATCCTAATTTAAATAAAAAGCTTGGTACACGTCATAGAGCTGCGCTTGGTATAGCTGAAGAGAGTGATGCTGTTGCTTTGATTGTTTCTGAAGAAACTGGTCGTATTAGTATCGCTGTTGATCATGAGATTCACTATAATTTAAGCTTAGATGAATTTAGAATGATGTTGGTTGAGGAATTAAAGCCAAAAACTGAACTATTCTATGATGCAGATGGTGCTGAAAGGGATGGTGATATCGATGAAATCTAATAAAAAGAATAGTAAAAGTAAAAAAATTTTAAAAAAACTATATAATGTTATAGATGGATTGATTGTTACTCCAATAAGTACATTGGTTTATAAAATACAAAAGAAAATAGGAAATGATAATAAGTTTGAAAAACTCTTAAGTAGACCATATGCTCTGCTAATATTGTCTGGTATTATAGCAGCTACGTTTACTTTATTAGTAAATATGAAAGCTTCTTCTTTTGTAAGTAAAGATGCAGAGTTTTTGACTAATATTCCTGTTAAGGTAATATATAATAGTAGTGCATATGTTATAGAAGGAATTCCACAAACTGTTGATATGACATTAATTGGTAAAACTAGTGAGTTATACTTAGCAAGACAATTGGGAGATAATGAAGTTGTTGTTGATTTAACTGATTATCAAGCAAGTGATAAAGCTGTAAAGGTAAAATTAACTTATAACAAACCAATTGATAATTTAAGTTATCAAATATCTCCTGATTATGTAACTGTAACTATTAAAGAAAAAGTTAGCGATAATAAAACTATTACGTATGATTTATTAAATCAAGATCACTTAGATTCTAAACTTAGTGTTAAATCTGTTGAATTATCTAAATCTGAAGTTATTGTTAGAGGATCTCAGGAAACTATTGATTCTATAGCGTCTATTAAAGCATTAGTTAATTTGGATAATGATGATTTTACTAAAGCTGGAACATATACTATTGATAATTTAAAACTAATTGCTTATGGAAATGATGGAAAAATAATTGAAAATGTAGAAATACCAGCTACTGTAAGTGCAAAAGTAGTTTTAGATTCTTATTCTAAGAGAGTGTCTGTTAAGGTTGAAACGACTGGTAAATTAGTAAGCGGTAAAGCTATTTCTTCAATTACAATTAATGGTGTTAACGCAAACGATTTTGAAACAACTATATATGGTGATGAAGCGGCGTTAGAAGATATTAGTTATTTAACTGTTTCTATTGATGTTGAGGGTCAAGGAAATAATGGCTCAAAGACATCTAAGTATGCTTTTTCTAAGCCAGCAGGTGTTAGAAGTATTAGTGATGAAAGTGTTTCTGTAGTTTTGAATTTTGGAGAAGCTAAACAAAAGACAATTATAATTAGTGGTGTTAGGACAGCAAATGTACCTAATGGATTGAATGCTAATTTAGTATCGCAAGATGATGCGAAAATTGAAATTCAAGTTATTGGCGTTGAGTCTGTAATTAATTCTATAGATGAAAATTCACCTGGAATATACGCATATGTTGATTTAGCTGGCTATAGTGCTGGAACTTATCCAGTACCAGTTAAGGTTGAAGGTGAAGATTCAAGGTTACAATATATTGTTACCAAAACTGTTAATGTAGTGCTTTCAAAAGCTGAGTAAAATAAAAGGACATACAATTTGTATGTCTTTTGTTTTTGAAATTAATCTCTTACTTTTTCGTGGAATAAATAAGCAATACTTATTAATGAAGCAATTCCTATAATAATATAAATAATATTATTGATTATTGAACTTTTTATTAGTAGTGTAACAATATTTAAATTGAATAAACCTATTAATCCCCAGTTTAATGCTCCAATAATTGTTAATATAAGAGCTATTTTTTTAACTATTTCCATATATTACCTTCCTTTTCTATTTATAGTATTGCTAATAATTCTTTATTTATGTATGAATAAATATTTTTTTAATAAATATTATTAATTAGAAAAGGTATGGTGTTATGAGAAAATTTATATTATTGTTGATAAGTGTTTTATTATTAACAGGTTGTGGTAAAGTTAATGAAGAAGAACTTGTTAAGAATTTTAAGAATCAGGTTGAGTCTTCTAAGTCTTATATAGCTCAGAGTAGTATGGAAATATATAATGGTGATGATACTTTCGAGTATGATATAAAAGTTTATTATATGGATGATGATTATTTTAAAGTTGATATGATAAATACTCTAAGTAATCATGAGCAAGTAATACTACGTAATTCTGGAGATGTATATGTTGTTACGCCTAGTTTAAATAAAAGCTATAAGTTTGAGAGTGAGTGGCCTTATAATAGTAGTCAATCTTATATATTAAATTCTTTAGTAAAAGATATGGAAAATAATAAAATAATGGAATTTAAAGAAGAAGAGGATGGGTATTCTTTAAAAGTTGGTGTTGATTATCCAAATAATAATGATTTGGAGTATGAAGTATTATATTTTGATAAGAAGTTAAATCTAAAGATGGTAGCTGTTTATGATGTAGAAGATATAATGTCTATTAAAGTTGTTTTTAATAAAATCGATTATAAAGCCAATTTAAGTAAGAAAGATTTTGATGTGGAAAGTTTGATTGATGAAAATTGTTGCTCTATTGATGATGATAAAACGGAAGAAACTTCTATATTAGATGAAATTGTATATCCTCTTTATGTACCAGCAAATACTTTTTTAAAGAATCGAGAGACAATTAATACTGAAAATGGTGAGAGGGTAATTCTTACATTTAATGGAGATAAAAACTTTGTATTGATTGAAGAAGTAGCTAATGTAAGTGAGGAATTTGAAATAATACCTGTTTATGGAGATCCATTAATGTTAAGTAATACTATTGGTGCATTAAGTACTAATTCCTTATCTTGGTCTCATAATAATATTGATTATTATTTGGCAAGTAATGATTTATCTACAAGCGAGATTTTATCAATAGCTGATTCTTTGAGTGTTGCTAATGTTGTTGAGGAAAAATAGTGAATAAATAATGATTTTCTTTCCCATTATAGTGTAGGTAATTATAACATTTATTTGATTTACTTATCAAATGTGGTATAATTGGGACAAGGTGGTTTAAATGGGAAAAGAAAATAAAAAAGCAAAAATAAATAAAGTAAAATATCAAACAGCTGAACAATTGGAAATTAGAAATTTTATTATTGTAATATTAGTTGTTTTGCTTTGCGTAGGTGCTTTATATTTAGCAACAAGACTATTTGTAACAAAAGATTTGTTTAAAGATAAGAATGATACTGAAACAGAGGAAGTAATTCCTGGTGAAATAGATTATGAAGTTGCTATTATGGGAACTATTTTACAAAAAGCAGATAAAGAGTACTATGTTGTAATTTATGATCAATCTGATAAGGGAAAATATGTTGCAGATATGTTAACTTTAGTATTCGCTTATAATGAAAAGGAAAATCATTTACCTGTCTATACTGTGGATTTATCTAATAAGTTAAATGAAGGATATTATGATCCTGAGAATGTTAATGTTGATGCTAAAGCAGTTAAGGATATGAAGGTTGGAGATATTACTTTATTAAAGGTAAAAAAAGGTAAAATTACTAAATATATCGTAGATTACGCTAAAATGGAAAAAGAATTAGGTGTTGAAGAATAAAGTTTAATTTTATTATTAAACTTTTTTTGTTTTATTCTTTATGATATTATTTTAAGGAGAGGTTTATTATGAAAAAAAGTAAAGAAATACAATTAGATAAAAGTACATCTTCTAAAAGTAATACAATAATAAAAGATGAGAAAAAGAATAAAAATAATGATAGTAATCAAAAAAGCAATGTTTTTTTAGATAAATTATTTAAAAAAAGAAAAAGTGTTTTTTTAAATAAATCTGGAAAAAACAGTAAACGAAAGAAGAAAAAGAAAAATAATAAAAAATATAGTAATGGTAGGTTTTCTTTAGATATATTTGATTTACTTATTATGGTTGTAATAGTTGCCATTATATCTTGTGTATGTACTGGATTAATATTAAATTATCAATATCAAAAGAATTATCATTATTTATACAATGATGCAGTTTCTGATAAAAAAGTTCAAGAATTTTTAGATACTTATTCTGAGGTTGTTGATAATTATTATGAAGAAGTTGATAAGGATGCTATGATTGAAGCTGCGTTGGAAGGGATGCTTGACTTCTTAAAAGATAATTATTCTATATTTTTGGATAAGAATGAGACTGATATGTTATCTGAATCTTTAGATGGTACTTATGAAGGCATTGGTATAGTTGTAATGAGTAATGTGGTTTATCAGGTTTATGATAATTCTCCGGCGGATAAAGTTGGTATAAAAGCTAATGATGAAATTATTAGTATTAATGGTACAGAAATTACTTCTGAAAATTATACTATAATTGCTGATTTGTTAAATAAGGATAAAGAAAATGAGGTAATTGTAAAAAGAGATAATGTAGAATTAACATTTTATATTAATGTTGATGAAGTTGAAATACCTTCAGTTGAAAGTGACATAATTTTTAGTGAGGATAAAAGTGAAAAAATAGGATATTTATTTTTAAGTTCTTTTTCATCGCATTCGTTTGAAGATTTTCAGGAATCATTATTAAAACTTGAAAACGATGAAATTGATTCTTTAATTATTGATTTACGTAATAATAGTGGAGGGTATTTGAATTCAGCTACTGATATTGCTAGTTTATTTTTGAAAAAAGGTGAAGTGTTGTATTCTTTGGAGAGTAAGAATAATATTACTACATATAAAGATGAAACAAAAGATAAAAGAGAATATAAAATTGTAATATTAGTTAATAGTAATACTGCTTCTGCAGCAGAAATATTAACTGCTGCTTTAAAAGATTCGTATGGTGCAACTATTGTGGGTAAAACTACTTTTGGTAAGGGAAAAGTTCAAACTATGAAATATTATGAAGATACAATGATTAAGTATACTTCTGCAAAATGGTTGAGACCAAATGGTGAATGCATTGATGAGATTGGTATAGTACCAGATTATGATGTTGATATTCAATATGGAAATAATGTTATCTATGATTTACAATTGGATAAAGCAATTAAATTGTTAAGTTAGTAAAAAAGACACTATTGTAGTGTCTTTGTTTGTTATTTTGAAAAAAATATTATATAATGTATTGCGAAAGCGGGATTTTATGAATGATATTAAAGTAGGAGATAAACTAAAGATTTATTGTTATAAGCATGATGGATCGTTAGAACATACTTCTGAAGAAGCTATTGTTCTAGAGGATACAGAAGAATATTTAGTTTGTGGAAATGGTAGAACTAAGATAACAGAAAAAGATGGACGTAGTCATATGACAAATGAACCGGCAGTATTGTTTTTTTATAAAAAACATTGGTTTAATATTATAGGTCAGTTAAAAAAATTTGGATTATTTTATTATTGTAATATTGCTTCGCCTTATATTATTGATGGGAAATCAATAAAGTATATTGATTATGATTTGGATTTGAGGGTATTTCCTGATGGTGGGTTTAGAATTTTAGATCGTAATGAGTATAATTATCATAAGAAGTTGATGCATTATTCTGAAGATTTGGATTTTATTATAAAGTCAGAGCTATCTTATTTAATTGATTTAAAAAGAAGTGAAAATGGTCCTTTTGCTCCTGGTGTTGTTAGTAAATATAATGAACTATATGAGAAAATCAAAAAAAATTGAGTTTTTTTGATTTTTTTCTTGCATTAAGTTCTTTTTTGTTATATACTGAGGAAGATGTTTCGAAAAGAATCATCAAAAAATACCGAAGATATGCTAAAAAATGTCAATGAAAAAAGTTTTTTTAAAAAAAGCGAAAAAAAAGTTGACAAAGCGATATAGGATTTGGTATATTACTAATGCAACCAAGAAAAAGCTTGGTAGCAAGAAATGATCT
>JBJFGS010000035.1:0-10462 GCA_051892935.1 Candidatus Coprovivens sp. | reverse complement strand
AAGTCCATCTTGATTATTGTTATCATCCCAAACCTTTGTTACTACTTTATTTACAACTTCAGGTGTATAACTATTTGTAATAGTAAAGCTATTTCCAGTTCCATCATCTGTGTAACTTACTGTATATCCATTTACTACAACTGTTTCTTTTACTGTATAATCAATATCTCTACCTGCTGCTTTCTTCGGTAGGTTATTCCAAGTATATTGCCAGCCATTAGCTTCATTTAATACAACTTCAGCTCCTTGATTTTTCCCATTTGCTAAAAGTTGTACTTTTATGCTTGCTGGCCTAATTCTATCTGTATTATTACTATCATTCCAAATCTTTCTTACAGATTTATTTACTGTTATACGAGAGAGACCTAAGTTCTGATGTTCTTTAGTGTAGATTTTAATACCATCTTTTTTCATAGTTTCTAATGATGGTAATTCAATATTGCTAATTTCAGCAGCTATCATTTCTCCATTATTATTTGATTTTTGATCAGCTTTAGAATTTATAGCTGCATTTGAGCCAGAGTTTTTTGATGATACTGTATAATCTTTAAGAGAAATAGGGTTCCCATTTTCATCTAAAAATTCTACTCTATACTCTCCAGAATTTAAATTTTTAAACTCATATAATCCTTGTGAATCTGTAGTTGTTACAACTTCATTACCAAGTGAATCTCTTGCTACTTCTTCTAATCCTGTAACACTATTAAGATGATATAATTTAACTTTTAAATTACTTAACTTTCTATCACTTGAATCAATAATATTATTTTTATTGTCATCAATCCATACAATCCCAGATAGCTTTCTTTCTATAATTTCAGTTTTAACAATAGCAGTTGTTAACTTATTTAAACTATCAGCTTTCATAGAAGCTGAGTTAGCATAAATATTATTTCCACTATTTCCTTCAGGAGATAATGTAATATCAAGGATATAGTTTTTATAAACAGGCATTTTACCCTTTACCATTAAAGCATATATTTTCTCATTAAATTCATAGTATTTATATCCATTTTCTTCTCTAGATGGATTAACCTTTTTAAATAGATTATCAGTTACGGATTCTGCATCTTTTCCACGTACTCCCAAATCAGTTGATACATATAAATCAAGTTCAGCTGGAGCTTTTAATCTAGCATTTACTTTATATGTACCATCAAAAGAACTACCTCTACCATCTCCATCAAATGGTAAAATATCTACCATTTTATAATTTGCTAATTCTACATTATTTGTATTTGTAAAAGAGATATTATAATTAATATCATTATTTGTTTCTGACACTGTCTTATCTACACTTTTAGATAGATTTAATGATCTATTAGCAATTAGTGTAACTCTTACTGTATCATGATTAGGATTTGAAGCCCATTCTGAATTAAATACACGGTCATCTCCTTTAGCATCTATATAAGTATTAGTTTCAACTTCATGCTTTGCTTTACTTAAGTCCATCTTTTCTATATCTATTTCAGCATTAAACGTTATTTCTGGTAATTTTATACCTGTCTTTACGTTTTTAAGAGTCCATATTATTTTAGTTGTGCCATCTCCTTGCTTTTCTATTAATGTAGGGGTAATTTCATTGTCACCATAATAAAATTTTGTATCATTTGTTACTTTAAGATTAGCTGGTAGTATATCCGTAACTTTAACTTCAGTAATATTAGTACCAATCTTATTTTTTGAAACATTCACCATCGGTTTAATTTTATATGGAATATATGAAACACCACTTGATAAATCAAATGTTGTTTGTCCATTTGAAGTTGTTTTTTCAACACCTGCTTCAACACCAACAACTAAAAGCGAAGCACCATTAACATAGCTTGAATTTGCACTTGAAGCATTAGTGACTCCACTTTCATTATAAACTGCTTTTTCATAAACATTTTGAGCTCTTAATCTATCAGTATAATCTTTAAGTTTCTCACTATTATTTAATCTACTATCATTTACAGTTAACTTTTTTGAGTCATCATAAAAAGTTGTTGTTTGAACAAATTGATATACCTTAGGATTAGCATTCTCCAATATATCTACATTAAATCCTACACCATACTGTGTGGCAGGTGATAAATTGCTTATATTTCTAGCTTCAGCCAATACTGCAACACAAACACCATTAGGATATCTCTTTTTTAGATCAGACATAGATTTGAAATATTCTAAATCTTCTTCATTTGTGGACTTCATTTCATCATCTGATACCCATCCAGTTCCTCCAGGTTTTGCTGCATATAATAATTTAACATTAACATTTGATCTAAAACTATTACTTGTAGGATTTCCACTTCCAGCATCATTACTTGGCTGAATTGCTTCATCATCTATTCTCATTAATATATTGGCAGCATTTAAATTTTTATTTATATTATCTCCCTCATAACTAAAAGTACCTACTACTTGTACTTTATTACCCTGCAATGCATATGCATCTAATCCCATTCCACTTTTACTAGTTGATAAATTATCTGACCAAAATAACTTCTGTTGATTTTCCTTTACATAATAATGAAATATTCCATAACTACCCTTTGATTCTGTCTTATAAAATATGCTTATATTATCATTATTTTTTACTGTTTGATCATCATTTGTTGTAGTTGATACTCTTCCAGTAGCATCCTTATAGGGAACATTCATCCCTTCATCTGAAACAATTAATGTATAATTAATAGTATTTGTAGCATTTTTTTCAACAGGAGCAACTAATTCAAAAAACATAGTTGAAAGATAAACATTACCTTGTGATGGTGTAGGACTTATCTGCCCTACTTTATCCCCTTTCATTGTTGGAGCATGTATATTACCATTAAGATCATATAATGATGCTCCAGAAATTGTTACACTTATGCTTCCATCAGGATTTTGAGACATATTTATATTTCCACCATTATTTACTGAATAGTCTTTTCCTTTATCATTATTATCAGTTAATGGTATAGTAGTAGCAAATATACTACTAGAATCTCCACCTGCTGTTAAATCTCGTCCATTTTGTCCAGTTCGAGTTGCATTATTATTGGTTTTATAATCCCATAAAAGTGCCTTCATAGTATTTGTTTTGTCGCCTTCTATTCTAGGCGTTATTTTGAATGTAATATCAACATCATCTCTTGGAATGTAAAACCCCTTCATTCCTTTGTTATTATCAGGTGACTTTAATCTAACAGCTACTCCAAAATTCATTAATCGCCCATATATATTTCCAGAGCTCTTATTAGGTGCACCTGAATTACCAGTTGAAAAATCATAAGTACTTAAAGTTCCTAACTTCTTTTCAGATATTAATTCTATATCAAAGAATGGTGCTGCAGAAACAATAGCTTTTTCATTATCTAAGCTCATCACTTTTTCTTTCCAAGCATCTGCTGAATTATCTGATGCTATCTTAACTTTAAACTTTGGAATAACTTCTTCTCCCTGTAGCATTCCTTTGACTTTAATATAGACTGCCTTTGTTTCACTAAAACTCTGAATTCCTACTTTATTTGATGGGCTATATATAGTTTTTCCTTTTAATACAGCCTTTCCACCTATATCTTCTTGAACAATATCTGTCATCCATCCTGACAATACATCAATATCAAACTCTGCATATTTTTTTGATACATTTAAAGATAATTCAAATTCCATTTCAACATCACTTCCAGAAGTTTCACCAGAATAAGTCATCTCATAAGCTAATATATCAAATGATCTTACAATATTATTAGTAGCACTAGAATCATTTCCGGGATCATCATTTGTATCAAATCCAGCACTACCTGTTGAAACTCTGGTTACTTTTTCAAGTCTAAAATTCTTTATTGGATTTAAATTATTTAAAGTTCCATTTCTAGTAAGAGAATTATCTCCTTGAGCTTCTTCATTACTAACATTTAATTCACTATCTATTGATACTGGTTCCCGCTCTATATTTTCTATTGCAAATACAGATGTAAAGTAATTACTAAATATAATTGTTAATAAAATAGTTGCTAAAAAAGATCTATACTTTTGTTTTCTCAATAATTTATCCTCCTTTATTGTAATATATATATATAAACTTTATGGATTTTTACTTGTTAAAAATCCATAAAGAGAATTATTATTACATCTTAAAAAGATAGTAATTATTTCATATAATATCTCTTATGAATATTAATAAAATACTATAATAATTAACTTTGTATTCATTAGAATGTAAAAATTAAATTTTATATGTTTGAATGTTGAAAATACTAACTTTTAGATAAACTATATATAACATAGATGAATTATAAAAAATTTAAATTATTATCATTAAAGATATTATTGACTAATATAAACCTACTAGATTATGTTGTAGAAAATGTTATTTGATGGAGACTTCCCAATTTGAAAATATATCTTTAATGTAATTAAAGACTTACTCATTAGTAATGTAATAAACGTAAAACTTTCATTTAAAATCTATATTTTACTCTAATTAAATATGTAGATTAAAGTAACATTTTAATATATATATAACAATTAATTATATTTTATATAACATAAAGGTTAATATCTTATTTTGCAGATATCCAAAAACACAAAATTATTATATAAAAATATAAATATTTATTTTTAGATTTTTATAAATTTTCATTTATAGTAACTACTGATAGTAGACTAAATAAATTTCTATATCTTTATAATTAATTTAATGTTTATATAACTATGTATTTGCTAATATTTATGATCTAAATTTATATTTTTATATAAAGATATACTTACAAAATTTTTATTAAAATTAACAATAAAACAAAAATATAATATACACAATATATATATATATTATTTTTGTTTTATTGTCAAATTGTTCTATTATATTACAATTTTTTTTATTTAAGATATTGTTATTTTATAAATTCATAAACTCTTCAATAAAATATTAATAAAAATTACATCTATTTACCAAAATTAGAGATATATTTAGATTTATTGATAAAACCTTAGTATTTTTTAAAATAATATGCTTTTTTAATATTTAAATTAAATCCTATTTTATAGTAAACTTATATTTAGTGGTGATAAGAGTACAAAGGAGGGTTTTAAACAAAACAATTAACATTTTAATTGCTATGTTTAAAATGGAAAGTAATGATAAGTTAGCATATTGTTCTGATTAAGTTTTAAACTATGATTTTAACCATGCTTAGGCATTAGATATCTTTAATCAGAAATTTTATGAAGATCTGTTTTATATGAGAATTGGTTTTCATATTTACTCTTCTTCCTTAAAGAATTTGTTCATGTATACTTAAATTGAGTATATATGTACAAATTCTTTAAAAGGAAGGAGGCAATAAATATGAATAACAATTTTGAAATTCTATTAAAAACATTCGAGAGAATTATTTGTATTGTGTTATTTTTTGTATTATTATTTTTTGTAGTAATGCAAAAGCCAGAAATTCTTGTTTCAGTAATAGAAAAATTAACTGAACTTTTAAAAATTTCTGGCTTCGATTTAGGCGTTATAATCACCACAATAATAATGCCTAAATTATATAAATAATCTCAAACTTAAGCGTAAACTTTTTAGTTTACGCTTTTATTATATGCACACTTAAACAAAAAAATCAAAATCTGAATTTTTCTAATTCTAGTTATTATTCTGATATTACTATAAAATGTATTATATTTTATACATTTTCATTGAATTTTAATTAAAAATACTTTAAATAATATATATTTTTCATTAAATATTGTTTAAAGTATTAACATATATTCCAATAATTAATCAATATCTTCTAACTAATAACTTAAACGTAAAAATTTGATATCTAGTTAATGAATAACCTCCTTGATAAAATTATAGTAACAATTTTATCAAGGAGATTTCTTTTTATGAATAGAGAGTTTAGCAATTAAAAATGGAATAAATTTATAAAATTATTTTCTTAATATGAAGGAAATAATTTTGGGTCTGACAATTTTTGTGAAAAGTTAAGAGTATCTATATCCAAGGTATAGATATTTTAAACTCTGTTTTACTTTTATTACTAAACACTTTTATTTTTCCTTCTTTACTTTCTACAATTTCTTTTACTATAGATAAACCATATCCATGATTTCCAGGATTGTTTTTTTGTAGAAACTCCTGCTTCAAATATCTTATTAATAATTTTATTGTCAATTTTAGGACCATCATTTTCAATGCTAATAACAATAGTATTAATATCATAATATGTTCTAACATATATATTCCCAATTACATTCATAGCTGTTACAGCATTATTTACTATATTAGTAAAAATTCGTTGAAGTTCTATTTCTTCAAAAGGCAAATCTTCACTTTTAATCTGCTCATCTATTATAATATGAGTATTTTTAGTGTCTATACTACTTATAATATTTGCTATGATAGAATCATTTTTATTATATATTTGTATATTATTCAAAACATTATTATATTCATCTATTATCTTCTGTGAACTACTCTCCGCTTCTATAAATGGAGAGAGTAGTTCACACCAAGTATCTTAACTTGTAATTCTAAAGAAAAGTACTTGTTATGTTTCAATATTATTTTAATAAGAACTAATAAAATAGATCCTATTATTATTATCTCCTGCATCTCCAATACCACCACCTTTTAAGCTTTAGTGAAAATTTCACTACTAGCCACAAGCTGGAAAAATGAACAAACCACCGTACCCATCATCATACGGAATATAAGCTAAATTAATTATAACATATACTGGTACTAAAATAATAAATATATAATTTAAAAAAGAACTTGATTTCTAAATTATCGAGTTCTTTTTTAACTTCTTTGTATTGTCCTTCAGAGAACGAATATTATCATCAATTTTATTATAAGTATAAAAATATTGAATTTTCTAATAATTAATGATACTATATATTATATAGTATCTTACAGATTTTGGTATGTGGAGGGTGTTATGGATATAGATAGGGAATCACTAAAGGGACATCTTAATTCAATAATATTAAGTGTCTTATTAAGTAAAGATAATTATGGTTATGAGATGATAAAAAAAATAAAACAAGAGACTAATTCATTATTTGAAGTTAAAGAAGGAACTTTATATGTAATATTAAAAAGATTAGAGAAAAATAAATTAGTAGAATCTTATTGGGATGATAGCTTAAAAGTAGGTGCAAGACGAAAATATTATAAGATAACCAAAAAAGGAATTGAGTATTTCAATGAAAAGAAATTAGAATGGGAATTTTTAAAAGGTGTATTGAATAAGTTTTATGAGGGGATATAATATGAAAGTTTTAGATGAATATATTGAATCAATAATTAAATACTACGATAAAGGAAATATAGATTTAGGAACTTTTAAAGAGGAAATAAAAGAACATTTAAATGATAAAATTGAAGAACTTATGAAAGAAGGATATTCAGAAGAAGAAAGTATTGAAATAGCCAAAAGAGAATTTGGAACTCCTTGTGAATTAGAAAAAGATTTTTCATCATTATTTAAAGTTAAAAATAGATATTCTATTATTGCAATAATTAGCTCTATTATTACTTTGGCTATACTTTTTATTAAAAGTATAACAAATAATTTATATACAACTATTGAAGGAAAAGATTTTTTTATAATATCTTTTGTTATCTATTTAATATTATTGGTAGTAAGACTTTTTTCTGATGCTAAAAATAATATATATATAAATAAAAATAATGTTTTATTTGTGTCTATAGTTAATATTTACTTAATATTTATTATTTCAAAATTAATTTTTCCTATTTTTATAGATTTTAATAGTATAGGAAGCACTTATATAGAATTAAATTTTTCTAAATATTATCTTAAAAATGTAATTTTATATTATATTCCATTTGGAATTTTTATACCTATGATATTTAATATTTTTAGAAATTTTAAATTAATATTTATACCAGGAGCAATATTACTAAGTATAAGCTTTATTGGAAGCATAATTAAATATCTAGTGGGAAAAGTCTTATATATAAACTTATCTTTATATATTCTTATGATTATTGGAGGAATATTGGGATCTTTACTATTTATAAAAATATATGAATGTAAAATGCAAAAAATATAGGTTGGTTAAAATAACCAACCTCAGAGTGTCGACTTTGTCGACACTCTGAGAAAAAGAAAAACATCTAAAATAAAGATGTTTTTCTTTTTCTATTTTTAAGTTTATTTAAAGTATTTTCTAAAAAAATCATAAAATTTCTTAGGAGAAATAGCCAATATTATAATTAAAATAAAAACTATAATGAATAAATCCCATAATCCAGTTATAATAGCTACTATGGAAATTATAGCTATTATAATTTGTAAAACTACGACTTCTTTTCTATTCTCATATTTAAATTTAAGTTTAAATAGCCTATATATATATATTAAAGATAAAGATAATAAAGTTAAAACTATGATTGTATCCATAATCTATATTCTCCTTTTGCTATATATAATCATTTTACTTAATTATACATAATACAGAAAAATAAGCAAATAGAAGGCTCATTATTTTAATAAAAGCTTTGAGAATAGTATCAAAACTTAAAAGTATTGACACTCATTTTTTTATAATGTAAAATCAACATATTAAACGGTGTCTAAACTTATATTCAAAAGTGAGGGATGTAAATGGGGAGAATAATAGGATATGTAAGGGTAAGTACCAAAGGGCAATTAGATGGTTATAGTATAGACCAACAAATTGGAGAAATTTTATCAGTATATAAAGAAGTTGTAATTTATGAAGAAGGTTTGAGTGGAGCAAAAGAAAGGCCAGTATTTAATGAAGTTTTAAGTATATTAGAAAAAGATGATATTTTAGTTGCAACTAAACTAGATAGATTTTGCAGAACTACAAAAGAAGGATTACAATACATAGATATGCTTTTAGAAAAAGGAGTAAAAATACATATACTAAATATGGGGTTAATAGAAAACACTCCTGTTGGTAAATTGATAGTTACAAATTTACTAGCATTTGCAGAATTTGAACGAGCGATGATTATAGAACGTACTCAATCAGGAAAAGCTATTGCAAAAACTAAAGAAGGATTTAAAGAAGGAAGACCTAAAAAATATACAACTAAACAATTAGATAATGCACTTTCAATGCTAACTATAAATGGAGGTAATTTTAGTTATTCACAAGTAGAAGAATTATTAGGAATAAGTAAAAGTACATTAATAAGAGAAAATAATAAAAGAAAAATTTATACTTAAGACTCTATATAATTTTGTATAATTAGAGAAAATAAATAATTCTGTGTAATTATTATTTTTATTGTTTTAACATTACTGGAAATTTTCATTTCCAGTAATATTTTTTATATTTAAGAAATACTAATAATATTTTTATTACCTTTTTTTAGTATCTCAAAAAAAAATCTAATAGTATGCATATAATTTATAAAAAGTGCAAGCTTTTAATTGATATTCAAATATTATTGATAGCTCCCCAATTATGTATAGGTTAGTTCCATTTTTCTAATATCTCCATTGCTGCTAAGTAAATACATTTATTTAAAGATTCATCAGTTGAGAATATAACTCTAACCTTAGTAAATTTGCGTATTTACCGATTAAAACCTCCGCCTAGTGTTATTGCTAATATGATTCTTATTAATTTCTTTTTCATTATTATTTATCCCCCTGTTTTTAATATATTTCTATATGTAATATAAATATTATTACCTTATATGTTGTTTATAAATTAATTTATGAAAAAACTTCTTTCACTATTTAATTTATAAATTTTATTTATTTTCATTAATTATTTTATGAACTAGCCCAGCAGAACAAGAATACATTTCAGCTATTTCATTTCAGCTATTTCTTTAATAGTTTTACCTTGAATACGATAGATCTTCATAGTTTCTTTTCCTTGATCAGTAAATCTTGATTTCCTTCCAGCTCCACGTTCATTATGGACTTTTAACCATTTTTATCCTTTATTGCTTCTTAATAATTTATTTTCATATTTTAATTTTTGAATATAAATTTTTAATATTTTAATTTCTTTCTCTAATTTTTTCTATTTTATGTCCTCTTTCAACTGCTTCTATAGCATAATGGTCTTCTTGATATTAAGCTGATCTATGCAAATTTTCTTCCAAATATTCTATATCCCCTAAAAGTTTTCATTTTGCTCTTTTACCCTTTGAATTTCACCCATAGTATTACTCCATTCATAATTTAATTTATTAATATATAATACTATATAAAATCGATTTGTTCAGTAATTAATTTGTGAATTTTTAAATATTAATTATTGCATATTAAAAAATCAATTCTATGTGAAAAATAGCAATAATTAGAATTTATCTAATGAAAACACAATATAATATATATATTTCTTAATTATTTTAATTTGTATGTATCTATCTCATCATGATATTATATTTACGAAAATGTATTTTATGTTAAGTATAACGTAAGCGTCAAAAAATCGACGCGTAGCAATTAAAAATTTAAAGTGATAAAAT
>JBJFGS010000034.1:10709-46093 GCA_051892935.1 Candidatus Coprovivens sp. | reverse complement strand
GCTGACTTCGATGGTGACCAAATGGCTGTTCACGTACCATTATCAGAAGAAGCTAAAGCAGAAGCAAGACTTCTAATGCTAGGTGCACAAAACATCCTTGATCCAAAATCAGGAAAACCAATCGTTACACCATCACAAGATATGGTATTAGGTAACTATTATCTATCTATTGAAGAACCAGGTGAAGAAAACGAAGGTAAAGTATACAAAAATTCTAACGAAGCAATCATGGCTTATGAAAGAAGAGAAATTACTTTACATACAAGAATTGCTGTTCCAGTTAGTTCATTCAAATACAAATTATTTACTGACGATCAAAAAGATAAATATTTGGTAACTACTGCTGGAAAACTAATATTCAATGAAATCTTACCAGATTCATTCCCATATATTAATGAAGCAAGTAAAGAGAATATTGAAAATATTACTCCAAGTAAATTCTTCTTACCAATGGGAGTAAATATCAAAGAAGAAATTTCAAAAATGGAACCAGTTAATCCATTTATTAAGAAAAACTTATCTCAAATCATTGCTCAAATATTCAAACGTTATAAAACTATTGAAACTTCAACAGTTCTAGATGCAATGAAAGATTTAGGATTCAAATATTCAACTGTAGCTGGTATCACAGTATCAGCATTCGATATCATTGAAGCTAAAGATAAAAATGATAAAATTGAAGCTGCTCAAGAAAAAGTTGATAAAATTAATAAACAATTCCAAAGAGGTTTAATTACTGAAGAAGAAAGATTCAACAACGTAATTCAAGTATGGAATGATACAAAAGATGACGTTGAAGCAGAGTTAAAAGAAATAAGCGGTGGCGACCATAAAAACCCAATATTCATGATGATGAACTCTGGAGCTCGTGGTAATGCCGGAAACTTTACTCAATTAGCAGGTATGCGTGGATTAATGGCTAAACCAAATGGTCAACCAGTTGAAATCCCAATTAAGTCAAACTTCATTGAAGGACTTAACGTTTCTGAATTCTTCTTAAGTACACATGGTGCTCGTAAAGGTTCTGCCGATACAGCCTTACGTACTGCCGACTCTGGATACATGACTCGTCGTTTAGTAGATGTTGCTCAAGATATAATCGTTAAAGAAGCTGACTGTGGTGCTATTTCTGGTATTGAGGTTAGTGACTTCATTGATGAAAAAGTTGGTAACGTTATTGAACCATTAGAAGATCGTATTGTTGGTAGATTTACTGCTACTAAGGTAATTAATCCAGAAACTAAAGAATTAATTATCGATAAAAATGAAATGATTAACGAAAATATAGCTAAGAAAATTGTTAAAGCAGGAATTAAAAAAGTTGAAATTCGTAGTGCCTTAACATGTAAATCACAACATGGTGTATGTCAAAAATGTTATGGACGTAACCTTGCTACTGGTAACTTAGTTGAAACAGGTGAAGCTGTTGGTGTAATGGCTGCTCAATCAATTGGTGAACCAGGTACACAATTAACAATGCGTACATTCCACTCAGGAGGTGTTGCGCATGGTGGTGACGCCGACATCACACAAGGTCTTCCACGTGTTGAAGAATTATTCGAAGCTCGTAATCCAAAAGCTAAAGCTACTATTTCTGAAATCAATGGTAAAGTAGTTAGCATCGAAGCTGCTAACGGAAAACATAAAATTGTTGTTGAAAACGAAGTTGAATCTCGTGAACATACAACATTATATAACTCAAAAGTTCGTGTAGAAATCGGTCAAGAAGTAGTTGCAGGTGAACAATTAACAGAAGGATCTGTTAGTCCAAAAGAATTACTTGCAGTTACTGACCCAATAACAGCTGAAAGTTATATCCTAAAAGAAATTCAAAAAGTTTATAAATCACAAGGTGTTGATATTTCTGATAAACATATCGAAGTTATCGTTCGTCGTATGATTTCTAAGATGAAAATAGTTGATGGTGGAGACACTGGACTAGTTGAAGGTCTATCTGTTTCAATCCATGAATTCAATGCTGCAAATAAACCTGTTATCTTAAATGGTGGTGTACCAGCAACAGGACGTCCTGTAATGCTAGGTATTACAAAATCTTCATTAGAAACTGATTCTTGGTTATCTGCTGCTTCATTCCAAGAAACTACAAGAGTTCTTACAGAAGCTGCAATAAAAGGAAAAGTAGATGAATTAAGAGGATTAAAAGAAAATGTTATCATTGGTAAATTAATCCCAGCTGGTACAGGTGCTAGACAATATAGCAATATTGAAATGATACTTGAAAAAGAATTCATGAGTGATGAACCAAGTGAATTCTTAGAAGAACAACTAATTGATGATGAAGAAATAAGAGAAGAAGCTATTGCTCTTGAAGAGTCAGTAGAATCTGACTTAGCAGAACAATTAAGCTAACAAATTAAAGCAACTATAAAAAGTTGCTTTTTTTTTTATTTTGCATTAAATATTATTGACATAGTACTTACAAATAAGATAACATCAAAATAGATAGTACATAGTAGAGGTAGTGAAATAATATGGACAAGATATTAAATAAAATAAATAAAGCTACAATTATTCCAATTGTCATAATTATGCTTTTTATCATTGGCACATTACTATTTAATAATAATAACTTTTTGTTTAGTCTTATTAATAAACAAGAATTAAAAGAAGGAACTGAAGAAATACCTTTAGATAATTGGGAACTATCAACTGTTTTTTATGATTCAACTGTTGATGATGGTAAAACTCCTCTAACAGAAATAAACTGGAATGCCTCAGATGGTAGCTATAAAGATGGAGAAACTAGAGTAATAACAGTACAAATTAATTACAAAAATACCAATGCAGTAACAAACTATAATATTAATGAACTTGGTATAACAATACCGAATCTAGTTTCAGCAGCTTCTGAACTATGGTCTTATACAATTACTGTAGGTGCAAATGATTCCACTCACTCGGGATACGATTGGAATTTTCAATCTAAAACAACATCAGCAACATACACATTCACCAATGCCGTTGCTATTGAAAAAAAAGCTAATTTAGAAGGTAGTATTCAAATTGTATACTCTTTAACACCAAAATACGATTATGATCATATATCTTACAGTACTAGCTTCAAAGGGTTTACTGATGAATGTACAAAAAAAGTAGATAAAACATTAGAAGCAACTTTATATTCTTTAGCATCCTTAGGAAATTCAACTACTATTACTTCACCTAATTATCCTAGCGGTTATCCAGCAAATATGTCAGTTGATAGTGATTACTGGGAGTATACAGATTACTCTGGTGATGCCATAAAAATAGTTTTTAGTGATAAAAATAAACTATATGATAGTGGAGATTATCTTTATATTTATAATTCGAAAGGTACTATAGAACATTGGTATTCTGTTGAATCATTTCCAAATAAGATTTTAATAGTTAATGACAGTTATGTTAAATTTGCAATGAAAACATCAGTATCATGGTCATCATATGGTTTTTCTGCAGAATTATCAACAATAAGTAAAATAACTACTAGTAATAAAATATCTTTATCATACGTTAGAAATTATTATCATCCATGGGAATATCAACCTTACAAAATAAAGAAAACTGCTACAAAAATAACTTCATTAGATGGCTTACCAAATGGAGATTATTATTGGGTAAAATATGTGTTCAATATAGACGGAAGGTCTCAAACAATTTATCCATATGTTGGCGCTAAAGAGTTTAACATCGTAGATACTATTCCATCAGATTGTGTTGTTGTAGATTCATCATTAAATGTATTATCTTCGGAATCGGGAACATATACAATAAAAATCAATTCATGGACAGATAGTAGTACCAAAGACTTTATATATGTAGGGTATCCAAAAGAAAAATTTAATGATACACTAGGCAATTTAAATATTAGTAATCACGTTGATTTTTATGCAAAATACTTGGATTCTGGAGAGTATAAGAATGTTGCAAGCTCTGATGTTTCATTAAATTTAAGTGATTTTGAATTTTCATATTCTGGAAATTTATATGGTATTTCAAAAAAATTTTCACAAAATTTATGGCCATCTTCCACTAAAAAAGTATATTATGAATCACTAATTGGACAAGATGTAAAATTAGGAAATGGAGGAATAGAATATTCGACTTTATTTCCGTCAACTGTTTATACCGGGAAACCAATGGATGTGAAATTTGGTGATGATTTGTTATATATATCCGGAATAGACGGGAAATACAGGAAACTCAGTGATGATGAATACTACTTTTCAAAAATTAGTTTTCCAAATACCATAGTTAATGGGAATTCAATTTCTATAGAAAATGGAAAGTATAATTGTGAATTATGGATTAGATATTCTAATGAAAATGCATATACAAAATACGAAGAATTTACTAATGGAAATGGAGGAGAAATAACTACTTCAGATTCTGATGGAAGCGGTTATTGGGAGTTTACCCAAAATGATAAAATAGTTGGATATTATTTCATTATAAAAGCTATGACGGAAAGTTTGATAGTAAAAGATGATACTTATAACTTGAGAAAATCAAATGTGGTTATAAACAATGCTAGTAATATTGCCGAATCTGGTTACATTTATAATTTTGCATTTCTTCAAATTTATATTGACGGAGTAATACAAAATGAACCTGATTTAAGCTCATATTCAAATTTTATGACTCAATTAGAAATTGCAAATTATGATAAAAACACTTATGGAACATATTTACAAAGAAGTGAAGCTTATATTGGATATGAGAAATATGATATTCCCTATATACAAAATTCACTACTTTTATTCACTGACATGAGTTCTGCAATTCAAAACGTTAATGACGAGTGTTTTTACACTAATGTTACATTGAGTTTAAATGATGAATATATGAAAAACTCAATAACAGGCTATGAATTTAAAAATTATGGTTATCTTATAAATGATAAATATAAAAATGTTGGTTGGGAAATATTCGATTTGCTTCCAAAAGGAATGGAAGTTGTATCAACATCTGAAGAAATATTAAATTCATTTTCGAGTTCATTGGATAATTATTACCGAAAAATTTACCTATATGAAACATATAATACCATATCAAATAGTGAATTTAAAAAATTGATTTTGAATAATACAACGATTAATATCATAGAAAACTGGAACGATACCAACAGAACATATATTTATATAAAAATCGATTTGACAGAACATCCTATTTGGCTAGAAATGGGCTATAATGATAGTAATTATGTTAAATTTTCTATAAAAACAAAAATTTCATATGATTCTTATTTAGAGCATGGATCGGTATACAAAAATTATGCATATGCTAAATTTTTAAATAGAAATTTGTATGAAAACTATTTTACAAGTAATCAATATTGGGGCAGTAATATTATTAGTGATAATGGTCGATATGATATTGATGCAACTGATATAAATAACAATTCAAATACATCAGAAAAAATAATGTATTATTCTGATTCTGTTTCTATAACTTCAGTAGTTTCTACTCATCAAGACCTTACTACTTACGTTCATACAGATCAAAGTAACTATTCAACTGGAGTAGTTGAAGCATCTTATGGTTCAAATTACGAATATAAACTAAGAGCTAGAACCGGAGCAAACGATATAACTAATTTAGTAATATATTCTAATTTAGAAGAAGGACACAACAACAGAGGTCATTGGTATGGTGAATTCCTAGGAATAGATACTAGTTATGCTGAATCAAAAGGATATACAATAAAAACATACTATTCAGAAAATAAAAATGCTAGTACACTAACAGAAGATAATACATGGAAAGAATATAACGATACAATTGATAAAACTAAAGTAAAATCATTAGCTTTTGAATATCTTGATAGTGAAGGTAATAAAGCAATATTACCAGCTAACTCTTTAACATATGTTCTAATAAAAATGAAAGCACCTAACGATGAAAACATCAAAACAATATCATATAATAGTAGTTGGACAGAGTGGAACGCTATCGATCCAATAACTAAATTACCAGTAGATTTTATTACGGGTATTAATTCCAACGTAGTAAAAATATCACTACCTAACTCAGTACAATATGCTGATATAGACATAAATCTAGAAAAAGTATGGAATGATAATAATAACGAAAAAGGCTTAAGACCATCAACATTAAAATATTTATTAATTGCTAACGATAACGAAACAACAGCAACTGAAATAATATTAAATACAAGCAATATAAACTTAGAAGATTCAAATAAATGGATCAAAACAATTGAAGTTCCTAAATATGATGATGACGGAAATGAAATAAACTATTCGATTAAAGAAATTTCACCAACATTAGAAAATAATTATAAATATGTACCAACTATAAACGGACTTAGTATTACAAACACCTTATCAAAAGAATTAACAATTACTAAGAAGTGGATAGACAATAACAACAACTATTTAACAAGACCTTCCAATGTAACTGTTAAAATTCTACAAAATAATAAAGAATATAAAGATGTAGTTATAACAGGTGATTATAGCACTAATGAATGGTTTAATAAAATAACAGTTCCTGTATACGATAGTGAAGGCAATGAATATGTTTATACTTTAGAAGAGGTTAATGTTGATAATTATGAAAGTAGTTATGATAATACTACTTATACATTTACTAATATATTAACTGGTGAAGAAAAAATAGTAATTACAAAAAAATGGATAGATAATGCTAATAAGTATAATACTAGACCAGATTCAATCACTGTTAATTTAAAACAAAATAATAAAAATTATCAAAATTTAACACTAACTGGTACAACCAATACTTGGGCAAGTAATGAAATACTTGTACCTAAATATGATAGTAATGGAATTAAGTATACATATACTATAGAAGAAGATACTTTAAGTAGTTATGGTCTTACTGAATATGATCAAGCTAATTATGTTATTACTAATACATTAAAACAAAACATAGAAATAAGTATTACTAAAAACTGGGTAGATGGCAATAATTCTTATAATACAAGACCTACAAATTTAGATATTACTTTATTACAGAATAATAAAGAATATAAAATAATAACATTAAGTGGTAACACTAATATCTGGTCATCTACTATAGAAGTTCCTAAATATGATGATAATCAAGAAAAGTATGAATATACTATTAAAGAAATAAATGAGAATATTATTACTGAATATTCTGATATTACATATGGCGATGATGGTTTATCAGTAACTAACAAGTTAAAGAAAGATATCGATTTAACAATTACTAAAAAATGGATAGATTATGATAATGAATATAAAACACGTTCTCAATCTGTAATAATAAATCTTTATCAAAATGGAACACTTTACAAAGAATTAGAATTAAATGGAGATTCAAATACTTGGTCAACTAAAGTAGATAAAGTTCCTGCATATGATGATAATGGTTATAAATATTCTTATACTATAGAAGAAGTAGCAAATGATAATTTAAAAAAATATCAGAAAATCACATATGATCAAACAAATCTAACAGTAACAAATGAACTTACTGAAAAACCAAAAGTAACCTTATATTTTACAGTAAAAAATGGTTATACAGAAACAGGAGAAGATGAAATTAAATTTGATGAAGAAGGCTTAAAAAATATATTAGAAAAGCATAATATAAATCCAGATGAAGAATATCTACATAAATTCGTATTAGAAAACATTGAAACAGGTAAGAAGTATGAAGGATATTTAAGTACTCAAGGTATTTTAGAATTTACAGATTTACCATATGGTACTTATAGAGCTGTAGAAGCTGAAGATGAACACTTCTTATTTGTAAATATGTTGAATATTGAAGATATACCTGGAGTAACATTTATAGTAGAAGAAAATGGGGGATTTATAAAAATAGAACCAACTGGAGAAAATATTATATATGGTGTTAATGTTGTTAATAGAATTAGAGCCACAGGAGTTAACCCTGAAACAAAGTCAGGTAGAAAATTCATAATAGTTGGATTTTTGATATTAATTATTGATTTGTTCATAAAAGCTATTTTTAAAAAGTACCAAAAGAACTAAAAGCAATTTATATACAATAGAAGCAACTATCAAAAGTTGCTTTTTTCATTTGAAATAAAAAAAATAAAATGATATAATTTCCATAGAATAGGAGAAATATAATGAAAATAAAAAAAGTATTATTTGCATTAATCATAATATTTTTGTGCACTACTATAGCAAATGCAGAAAGAAATACAATTACAATAGAAGGCAGTAAAGATGAATATGGAAATTCTGCAGTACTAGAATCAGATGGAAGTTTTTTAGTAGTTGGTGAATTCGATAGTACTGACATTGATGGTTTTGAAAATCACGGAGATTATGATGGATACATAATAAAATATGACAAAAATGGCGAAATACTATGGAAAAACACCTTTGGAGGTAATGATTACGATGCACTAAGAGAAGCAATCGCAACTGAAGATGGTGGATACATAGCTGTTGGAGAAACTTGTTCAACTGATATAGAAGGATTAGATATAGTTGATCGTTGTAAAGCAGTTGCTGTAAAATATGATAATAACGGAAAAATATTATGGCAAAAAACTTATGGAGAAAATGCCGAAACTTATTTTAATACAATAGAAAAAACACCAGATAATTCATATATAATAGGTGGTGGCTATATATCATCATCACAAAATGGATATATTGTAAACATAGATGAAACAGGTAGTATACTTAATCAGACAACACTTGGAAATGCCGAAATACTATTTATTAAAGCTAAAAAAACAAACGGCTATCTTATAGGTAATTATACTCAACAAGGTACATTTTATTCTGTAGATAAAGACATTAATATAGAATGGTCAATTAATTGTGAAAGATACAGATATATAAATGATGCCATAGAAAATCCAAATGGTGAAGTAATAATAGTAGGTTCTTATTATAATGAGAATGACGAAAGAACTGCATTTATAACTAAACTTGATAAAACAGGAAATATAGTATGGAACAAAGATTATGAAGAACCAAAAGCAGCATTTAATGCAATTAATATTAATGAAGATGGAAATTATATAGTAACAGGTGGTAAAAAGACTGATAAATCAGGTGAACTCGTAAGTGATGCATTAGTTATAACATATGATGATAAAGGAAATATCGTATCCGAAGAAACAATTGAAGGAAAAGATGCAACTTGGTTATATGGAATGGACTATGTATCAAAAAACGGATACGTATACGTTGGATCAAGTTTTGAAAATGGTACAACATATCAAGATGATATATTAATAGTTTTTGATACAGAGGATTTTATTTATGATATTAATACTAAAATATTAGGAAATGGAACAATAACAATTTCTCAAGATAAAGCATCAGCCAACACAAACATTACATTTACAATAACTCCAGAAAAAGGTTATAAATTAAGTGCGGTAAAAGTAACAGATGCAAATGGCAATATAGTAACATTCAAGGACTACACATTTACAATGCCATCATCAAACGTAACCATTGAAGCTATCTTTATAAAAGATGAAACAAATCCCGATACAACAGATGTCGCAGTTATATCATGCATAATAATAATCGTATTAGGTTTAATTGGAACAATTTATAGTATAAGAAAACTAATTTGGTTAAAATAATAAGATAGAAAAATTAAAGAAAGAGAAGTGTAAAAATGAAAAAGAAAATACTATTTGCTTTATTGTTATTCTTCGGTGCAATCTTAACAATAAATGCTGAAAAAGAGTGGATTACATATGACTGGTCTATTAAACAAGGACCAACATCAAACTATCTTTTCTATGATGAAACAATGGAAACAACTGATGGATATGTAACAACTTCTATAACTCAAGATTACCTAGGAATTATGAGAAAAATATCTAAAGATGGAAAAACAATTATTTGGGAAGAAAAGAATAATTGGGGCTTATATTTATCTATAAATCAAGATGAAAACTACTATTATGGCCTAGTATTTGCCAATAATGGCTCATACTATGGTGACATATATATATGTAAAATACTTAATGATGGGACTATAGATGAATGGCTATATTTAGAAACTAATGACACTGTATATGATGGTGAAATCTATGTAAACGAAGGTAAAATATATGTCATAACATATGCATACAATGAAGATACAAATAGTTATGGAGCATCAAAGTTATATACAACAGAACCACTTCTTCAGGACTATAAAGTAAAAAAATATTCTAACTTAACAAAAACTGAACTAGAATTTTTAGATTCAATAACAGATAATAGAACACCATTATTATCTGAAGAATGGAATGATATCTTCCCAGAAGAATATGACTATATATATATTAGTAATCAATTTTATTCTGGAGATGCTTTATATGCAGTAGGAGATGTTGAACAAGATGGTGTAACACATGGCTTTGTCTTAAAAATAGACATGGATAAAAAAGTTCAATGGTTAAAAAAGAGTGAAGAAGGATACCATTACTTCGATGCAACCGCATCAAGTAGTGAATATATTGGTGTAGTTGCTTACAAAGATACAGTAGAAATTGGATATGAAAGAAATCCAAATACAGTAGAAAGTTATATATACATATATGATAAAGATGGAAATCTAGTAGAAACACATGATGTTGCTTCAGAAATAGGTACAACAAGAGCAGATGTAACTCATTTTTTACCATTCAACGGCTACATTTTAGCTCAAGCATTTGCTTACGATGAAAATAATGTGTTCTCAAGTTATTTAATTAGATACAATGTTAAATATTTTATAAAAACTAAAATAGATGGAAAAGGCGCAATAGAAGTATCAACTTATAAAACATCAGCTGGAGATGAAGTAATATTTACTATTACACCTGAAGAAGGATTTATTCTAAGCGAAGTAAAAGTAATAGATGCTAATGGTAATATCTTAACATTTACAGATAATACCTTTACAATGCCTTCATCAGATGTAACAATAAAAGCAACATTCATTCCAGAAAACCCTAATACTAAAGATATAGCAATTATATGCTGCATTATCATCGTAGCTTTAGGAGTATTTCTAACAATAAGAAATGTAAGAAAAATCAAATATCTTAAATAATTAAAAAGGTTTATGAATTAAACCTTTTTTTGTTGTACAACAAATATAAAGATGATACAATTTATCTATAATAGAGGAGTAGAATTATGAAAAAAAGTTTATTGTTAACGCTACTTATTACACTTTTTGTCCCATATTTAGTAAGTGCCTCCAACTTAGAAGATTTAAAATTAAAATGGACAGAAGAAAACAATTATATAGGATACACCAAAAATTATTTATTAGAAAAAGATCCAAACTTATTTAAATTTTATTTAGAAGAAGAAAACTATTATTATTTTAATAATAGTAAAATAATAGAACAAGATAATCATTATATAGTAATTGATAAATACACAATAACAAAATATAGTAGAACAGATGGCGTAGTAAAACAATTAAAATATGAAGATCTTCAATATGTTGAAACAGAAAACTATCTTTATATAATGGGAAATAAGAATGATAAAGTTGTAATTGAACAATACGATTACAATCTATCTTTAAAAAAATCGTTCAAACTTTATAATGAATATGGTTATCAAATGTATCTTGAAAATGATAACTTAGTAGTTATTACACAAGGTTACAACGATTCAAATGAATATTACCTAAAATGCACATTGTTATCAAAAGATACACTTGAAAAAAATAGTGAACACAGCTTGAAAGTTACAGGAGAGGATATATATAATTTAGAAAAAAAAATCTATAAAGACCGTTACTCTAATTATTACTATCTTGATAGTAAATATAATATCAATCCCCTTAATACGTTAGAAAATGATGACTACTTTTTATATGATAATTATAATAAGAATTTGATTATATATGATAGAAACGGAAATATAAAAAAATCAGTCTCAACAAATTACAACAATTATACACAAAAGAACTGTTATTTCCAAATAAAAGATGGATATATCTACGTTGGAGCAGAATATTATAATTATGATTCTACGACTTCAAAATATAACAGATTAATAGTTTTCTCTTTATACGATTATAATTTAAATCTTATAAAATCTACTGAAATAACACTACCACAAAGTAACTATACATATTCCGCTAGCTTATATGGAATATATAAAAATGAAAATGGTATTTTCACAGAATATAATGTTAATAACGTAGAGTACTACCAAATAGATACAAATCTAACATTTACAGAATCATCTTCATCTTTAATGTATAATTCAAAACTTGCTCTACCATACGAAAATAAAAAAGCTCCAGAAGAAAGCCCTCAATTTAAAGCACTAAACAATGCTTATCAATACTTAAAAAGTTTAGAAAATAAAAAAGAATCAGAACTAGAAGATTTATATGGCCAAAATAAGGTATATTTAGATTTTGATTTTGATTCATATTACAATGAAGAAAAAAAAGAAATAATAATCGGTGTAATATGGAATAAAGAAATATACAACAATAACAAATGGAAAAGCTATATATCATCAGAAATAATTGCTTTAGATGAATCTGGTGTTTCTAAAGACATCATAATTGATAAAGAAAGAGAAATTGAAAATTATAAAGATGAATATTTCTATTACAATAATATTACTCTTGATATAACAGATGAATACATTATAATAGGAAGTTCACTAGATGAAACTAGTAAAGTTCGCTTTTATGATTATGAATTTAATGAAGTAGCAGAAATTATTTCTAAAAACACTTCTGATTATGTTATAGAAGATGTAATTTATCAAAATGGTCATATGCTTGTAGTATATACTTACACATGTCATTCAGAACCACAAGGCTTAAAAGATGTTAATATTTCTGAACCAATAGAAGATACTTTGGTAAAACTTGTACAATCAGGTATTTTCTTCTATGACATGGGAGTTTATGGTTATGGAGATAGTAGTATATTTGAATACTACGAAAGCCCATTTAATATAGAAACTAAAACTGATGGTAATGGTACAATCTCAACTAAAAAGATTAAAGCTGAAAGTGGCGAAGAAATAATGTTCACAATTACTCCCAAAGAAGGATTTATTCTAAGCGAAGTAAAAGTAATAGATGCTAATGGCAATACCTTAACATTTACAGATAATACCTTTACAATGCCTTCATCAGATGTAACAATAAAAGCAACATTCGTTCCAGAAAATCCTAATACCAAAGACATAGCAATTATATGTTGCTTTATTATTATAACTTTAGGAATATTTCTTACAATAAGAAATATAAGAAAAATCAAATGGCTTGATTAATTAAAAAATCTACACCAACTAATAGTGTAGATTTTTATATACAAAATTTCCTAAGAGAATAGACTTTGACCTTTTCTTAATAAATATCTATTCTGATATCTATCTTGAGATTCTATATAGTCGTAATTTTGTTGATTATCATATTCTTTTCCAATCATTTTATACAAGTCATAAGCTCTATGATAAAGTTTAATAGCTAATAAGGCAGTACCTAAATCTATAACTTCAGGAATTAACATTTTTATTCCAGCCACATTTCTATTTTCATCTAATATAGCGGTTACATAAGTCATTTCTTCAGCTATATTAAGAGGAACTTCTATACTATATTCAATATCTTTAATATAAGACCAAAATTCTTCTTCAAATCCTAAAAATTCTTTAAGATTATCTCTATTTTCTGCTAAAGCTAAAACTTGATTAGTATAAGAATCAGTTTGAATTAGAGTAGGGAAATTCTTCTTAGGTCTTATTCCACGTCTTTCTTCTTTCATTAAAACTGCATCAAGAATATCATCAATTACATGATAATAATATTGTATAGTTTTATCATTTACCTCATCCATAGAGTCTACTACATCTTGTACAGAATCTAAGTTAAACTTATCTATATTTTTTATAATAAAATTAAAAAGAATTCTTTCCGTTTTCAAAATATTAAACATTTCTTTTATAATATTCAAATTATCTTTTGTAATATCACTCTTAAATCCAAAAGTAAATAAAGACTTAAAATAAGAAGATAAACTATAAAAAGATACTAAAAACATTTCCTCAAATTGTCCATCTTTCATATCTTCAATACTTTCGACTAATAAAGCTTTATCATCATTTTTACTCATAGTTATCACCTAAGACTATATTATATACAAATATTTTATAAAAACCAAGAATATTTTACTTTCTCCCAAAAAATTCATTTTTCTCATTTTCATATTGAATAGCTAAATCATCAAAATGAATTTTCTCTTTAAATATCTCTATTTCTCTTCTAGCCGTTTCTTTGTATAATGAATCTTTTTTAATTTGTTGTTCAATAATAGGTAAGAGTAATATAGAAGCCCACTTATCTCTTTCTATATCAGCATTTAAAATATCAACATAATCAGGAAATGTCATTGTTTCTTCTTTAGTATTAATTAAATTAATTTCAGGATTATTAATTAAATAATAAAAGTGTTTTTCATATATCAAAGCATCTGTTGTATCAATTACCCAAGTAACACCATTTATTTTAAATTCTACAAAACAATGATTAGGATATTTATCACTAACAGCTTCGCCCCTAGATAAATAATAGTTTACTGCTTCAACAACTTTTCTATTATATCTAATAGTATCTACATTAGCATGAACAACCTGATATTCTATATCTTTAAAAGCAAAACATGCAAGAATAGCTCGATCATAACATTTACCTCTACAACTACGTGGATTTAGAAGAAGAATAGAAGCAGGAATACCTCCATAATATACATCTCTTAAATTTTCTATAAGTCCTTCACCATATCCACGAACTAGTCCTAATTTAAACCCGATTTTCATTAATCTAGCATGTCTCTTCCAAAATTTATCAACAGTTTTTTTATCTATCATAATAGTCACCCCAAAAGTGATAAATATGATAACATAATTTTTATTAAAAAACAAAAAAACCACATTACTGTGGTTGAATTCTCAATGGTGGAGGATGTGGGACTCGAACCCGCGACCCCCTGCGTGCAAGGCAGGTGCTCTAGCCAACTGAGCTAATCCCCCGAGAACATAACCATAATAACATATATTCTCTTGTGTTGCAAGCACTTTTTTTAAAAAAAGTTGATAATTTGTGAAAAAAATAGATAATCAGTATGATTTATTATGATTTTTCTATTATTTTTGTCAATATTAGTAATTTTACCATCTTTTATATATATATTACCATCTTTATAATATTTTATTTTTATTACTTCTTGATTATTAAAAGCTTCAAACATCCTTTCTTGTAGTTCTTGTTTTTGATCATCAGATAATATTGGCATCTTTACTTTATTTTTTTCTTTTAATATATCATTAATCATATATTCACCAGATGTTAAAGCATTAAATGGATTCCATTTTGAATTCATGCGCTATGACCTCCTATTTTTTTATTTCTATCTCTAACAGTTGAATCTTCTAGTAAAGAAGAAGCTTTTAATAGACTATTTTTCCCAAATATATTAGTTATTTCATCAATTGTTTTTTCTTTCTTTTCTTCTTGTTTTATTTTTTCAAAATCTTCAAATAAATTAAGTTGAAGAGAATCCTTATTACTCAATCTTCCCACACTAACTCCAACTTTTCTAATCGGTAAACCAGTATAATATCTATCAAATAGTAACATACAACATTCCATTATTAGTTTATTATTGTCACTTGGAGTATCTAACTTCATTACATGATAAAAACCTCCACCATAACTTTTTGAATACCCAATAGCTAAACCAATTACTGAAGTTTGTTTATTACTTAATCTTAATCTTTTACTAACCATATCTACCATTTCTTGAATAATAATTCTAACATTATCACCATAATAATCTTTAAATAGAACTTGACTATTAGAATACGATTTGTCTTTTGGTTTATAATTAGATAAATCACTTATTTTAGATAAATCTATTCCATTAGCATGTTCCCATAATTCAACCCCCATAACTCCATATTTATCTTTTAATCTATTAACATCATATTTTGCTAAATCTCCAACAGAGTAAATTCCAAATTGATTAAGTCTTTTTTCCATTCTTGGACCAATTCCCCACATTTTAGAAAGAGGTTTTATCGTCCATAACTTAGCTGGAATATCTTTATATTCCCATTTAGCAATACCATTTTTAAACTTTTTAGCTTCTACATCCATAGCAATCTTAGCTAATAATATATTAGGTCCAATCCCACAAGTAGCTGTAAGTCCAGTCCTTTTAGTAATTTCACTTAAAATTTCTTCCGCCAGTTCATAATCAGTTTTTTTATATAATTTTAAATAGGATGTAACATCTAAAAAACATTCATCAATAGAATAAACATGTATATCTTCTCTTGCTACATAATCTAAATAAACTGAAATAACTTTTTCACTATATTGTATATACATACTCATCCTTGGTGGAACAATAGCATATGCAATTGTTTTAGGAATTTCATAAATTCTTCCTCTCGATTTTATCCCTTTTTTCTTAAGATAAGGAGTAACAGCCAAAGTAATAGCACCATCTCCTTGTTTAGGATTAGCTACAACTAGTGGAGTAGTAAAGGGATCAAGATTTCTTTCTACACATTCACATGAAGCAAAAAAACTCTTTAAATCAATACTAAGGATATTTCTTTCAGGATACATTTCATTATTCATAACAATCACCATAGCAAACATTAGTTCTATATAAATTATATAAGATAATCTTTTATATTGCAATGTAAAAAAATAGTAAAATTACATATTATAGTTTATAATGACTATTAGGTGATAACAATGTATGAAATACCAACTAATTGGAATAAAACAACATATCAAGAATATCTAAAATATTTAAAAAATATTTCTGAGAAAGAATATAAGGAATTTCATAGTAAAATATGTTCTACTAAATATCAAATACTAGGTATTAGATTACCCATTCAAAGAAAAATATCTAAAAAAATATCTAAAACTAATTATCAAGAATTTCTAAATTTATGTACATTTACATATTATGAAGAAGTCTTAATTAGTTTATTAGTAATCTCTAATATAAAAGATGAAACTATTTTTTTAGAATATTTTAAAAAATATATTACTAAAATAGATAATTGGGCTATTTGTGATTCTTTCTGCAATGGTTTAAATATAGTAAATAATAATCCAACCAAATATTTCAATTTATGTAAAGAACTATCTTTATCAGAAGAAGAATTTATATCAAGAGTAGGATTAATTATAATACTAAATTTCTTTATTAAAGAAGAATATATAAAAGATATATTTAATATCCTAAATTCTATTAATAGTGATAAATATTATATTAATATGGCCGAAGCTTGGTTAGTCTGTGAATTATATATTAAGTATCCTAACTTTACAGAACCATTCTTGAAAAATAACAAATTAAATAATTTTACTCATAATAAATCAATTAGTAAAATAAAAGATTCTTATCGTATAAGTAAAGAACAGAAAGAATACTTAAATACTTTAAAAAGAAACTAATATTTGATATTATAAAAAAGGTGATAAAATGAAAAGAAAATTATTATGCATTATTTGTCTATTATTTGCTGTATTTACCATTACAGCATGTAATAATAAAAAAGAAAACGAAAGTGAGAAAGAAAAAGTGAAATTAAATCAAGATTTAAAAGTTATAAAAGAAGAAAATGGTGAAATAGTCGAAGGAACACTAGAAGGATATACTTTCAAAGTAACAGATGAACAAACTAATAGAGTAAAAATTGAAATGGAAGATGGTAGCATCATCTTAATAGTCCTATCTAACAGTGAAACACCAATTACTATAAAAAACTTTAAAAAACTAGTTAGTGAAGGTTTCTATGATGGTATAATCTTCCATCGTGTAATAGAAAACTTTATGATTCAAGGTGGCGATCCAACAGGAACAGGATATAGTGGATCAGAAGAAACTATCAAAGGTGAATTTACCAGTAATGGGGTAAAAAATAGTTTATCTCATACGAGAGGTGTTATTTCAATGGCTCGTAATGCTTATGATATGGATAGTGCCTCAAGTCAATTCTTTATCGTTCATCAAGACTCAACTTCATTAGATGGAGACTATGCCTCATTTGGCAAAGTATTTGCTGGAATGGATGCTGTAGACAAAATAGCTACAGTAGAAACTGATAGTAACGATAAACCACTAGAAGAACAAAAAATAAAAACTATAAAATTTATAACGATTGAAAAGGCTTAATAAAAAGCTTTTTTTTATTAAAAAAAAATGTTAAAATAAGAATAATGATAGGGTGAAGTAAAATGGCAGAGACTAAAAATGAAAAAAAGACAACAACAAAAAAGACTATAAATAAGAAAACTAATCAAACAACAAACAAAACTACTAAAAAAACAATTTCTACAAAAAATACTAATAAAACCAATTCAACAAAAAAAGTAAGTACAAATTCTCCTAAAAAAAATGTATCTCTAAAGAAAACATCTAGTAAAACACCAACGAAGAAAACCACTCCTAAAAAAGTAACAACAACTAACAAAAATCAAGTACCTAAAAAGACAACTAAAAAAGTAGTTAACCAACAAAATAAACCTACACCAAAACAACCACAAGTTAAGGAGATTACAAAAGAAGAACAACTAGAAAAAACTCTTATTTTTGACGGAAGAGAAAATCAAAATCTAATTGAAGTTGTAGAAAAACTAGAAGAACAAAATGTTGTTTTAGAAGATAAAGTTATAAAAAGAAGTAAGTTTAAAAAAATTGCAATAATAGTTTTAACAATACTTATAATTGGTATTATTGCAGCTACAACAATGTATGTTGTAAATGCTGAAGTAGAAAGAAAAGAAAGTAATCAAACTATAAATAGTAATATTTATAAAAAAGTAGCAAAAAAATATAAAACAATAAGTGAAATAAATAAACAAGCCAAAAAAGATAAAGAAACAGCTGTAAATGCAATCGAAGAAATAGAATATTCTAATATAAAAACAATAAGTTTAACTGAGTTTGAAACTAAAATTTTAGAAAAAGAAGATATGACTATTCTTATCGCTAGTTCAACTTGCTACCCTTGTATAACTTTTGAACCAACAATTAATGAAGTATATGGAGAAAAAAATTCTGTAATTTATAGAATTAACATAAGTTTATTAAGTGAAAATGAAATAAATCGTTTTAGAACATACTATGCTTTTAAAGTAACTCCAACAATATTTACTATAAAAGATGGAATAGCTACCTCAGAATCAACAGGAGTTCTAAGTAAAGATGAATTAATTTCTTGGATAGATGAAAATGCTTAATCAAAAGTAACTATAATTAAATGTTATAGTTACTTTTTTTAAGGTTATAACAACTATTGACAAAATATATAAATAATATATAATAAAAACCAAATTGGAAAAGGGGGTTTTTCCAGTGGCATTACCATGTAATAATATGAATTTAAATTTATATAGAGTTTTCTATACAGTTGCTAAAACAAAGAGCTTCTCTGAATCATCACGAGTTCTTCATATTTCACAACCAGCAATTTCTAAACATATTCAAAATTTAGAATACGAACTAAATACATTGTTATTCTATCGTACTAATCGTGGTATTGAATTAACTCCCGAAGCAAGAAACCTTTTAGTATATGTTGAAAAGGCGTATAATAATCTTATGTTAGGAGAAAGAGAACTTCAAGAAGGAAAAGAATTAACAAAAGGACAAATATCTATAGGTATCCAACCTCATATTAATAACTACTACTTTGTTAATAAAATAAGAAGTTTTATGCAAGAACATCCTAATATAACAATTAATCTAAGTAATCACGATGAATTAATATTATTTGAGTTATTACAACAACACAATTTAGATTTATTAGTAATAACAGGAGAATACTCTGATAATAAAGAATTAAAAGCTATAGTTCTTCAAAAAGTTGAATATTGCTTTGCCTATCAAAAAAACAAATTTAATTTAGCCAAACTAACATTAGAAGAACTATTTACAAAACAATTACTACTACCATCTAAGAATACTAAAACAAGAATAAACTTAGAAAAAATATTAGCAAATAAAAATATTATTAGTAATCCTATAATGGAATTAGAATCTACTGAAGTAATGTTAAAATATATAAAAGAAGGATTAGGTATAGGTTATATTCAACGTAATATAGCAGAACAAGAAAACTTAGAAATAATTTCCTTAGATGAACAACTTCCAAAAGAAACAATAACTTTGATATATAATGAAGAAACATTAACTAGTTCATCTAAAGAATTTATAAACAAATTATTAAATAAGTAATTATAAGTTATAACTTATAGTTATTTTATTTTCTAAAAAAGAGAGTGTACAATATGGAACAATATATAGAAGAAATGATAAATTATTATAGAGATTTAGGCTTTTCAGAAGAAAAACTAAATAGATTAAGAAAACTAATTGAAGAAGAATTTAAAACAATTGAAATAACAGTGGCAAACCCCAAAGGAATTTGGCCGATAATAGATGAAGAAACAAAAGAACAATTAGGAATTCCTGATAATGATTTCAACTATCATATAATACCGGGAAATAAATCACGTCGCGAAGAAGTTGCATTAACACAAGAATTCTTAATAGACTTACCAAATCAAGTACCACACATAATTCATCCTGTAAATGATATTGAATTTATAAACTATGGTGATACAGAACTAGTATATGTAGTTACTAGTCTTTTATCGAGAAATACTATTTTAGTAGGTCAACCAATAACTCCTTTAGGAATAGTAAAACTAGAATATGAAAATCTAAGGCACTTAGCTACTAAAAATCCATCTTTAGTAGTTGCACCTAAAGCATATATCTCAAATGGCCAAAGAGAAGCCTATATAACACCTTATATTCATCAAGCAAGATGCATAGCAACATATGGAAATAAATATGGCGCTTATATTCCAGAACCATATTATCGTTTCGAATCATATCAAGATGATGATGAATATTTAATTACCAAAACAATCATTGCTAACTTAGTTAGACTATATGATGAAGAAAACAAACTAGCTCTAGCAGAATGTAAAATTGGTGGAGGTGACTTCATAATGGAACAATCTTTTGATAATGTGCCTCACACAACAGAAAATGCCTTAAAACATATGAAACTAATAGCATCTAGAAAATTAATAAATATTGAAATGCGTGATTACTTAAGATTACTAAAAGAAGAATTCCAAAAGAGAACCTATTATCGTACAATAACAGAAAGAGATCCAAATATAATAGTAAATCAAAAAAATAGAGTACCTATGACAGAAGAAGCCATAAATGATGGTATAAAACTAGGACTTTCTCTAAGAAAAAAATAAAAACAAAATACCCCCCGGAAGTATTGATAGACTTCTTTTATAAAAAATGCTAAAATATTGAGAGGTGATAAAAATGCTAACTATAAAAGATTTAACAGTATTTGCAGATAATAAAGAAATATTAAAAGATTTTAATTTAAATATAAATGATGGAGAAATACATTGTATAATGGGACCAAACGGAGTAGGAAAAAGTACAATATGTCGTGCTATTCTAAAAGATCCTAATTACGAAGTAAAAAAAGGAAAAATAACTTACAATAATAAATCCCTAAAAGACCTTACTACAACTGAAATAAGTCGTTTAGGAATTATGATGATAAGTCAAAATCCTATTGCCATTGAAGGAGTAACAAACGCCGAAATGTTACGTCTAGCTCTAAGTGAAAAAACAGGGGAACATATCGATATTTTTAGCTTTTCAAAACAAGCTAGAGAAATATGTAAAAAACTTTCTATTCCTCAAGAATTTTTACATCGTGAAATAAATAATGGTATGTCAGGTGGAGAAAGAAAGAAAAATGAACTACTTCATATATGGATGCTAAAACCTAGTTTTTTAATATTAGATGAAGTAGATTCTGGCTTAGATGTAGATGCTTTAAAAATAGTAGCAAACTCTTTAAAAGAGTATCAAGAAGAAACAAAATGTTCAATATTACTAGTTACACATAATCCTAAATTATTAGAAATATTAAAGCCAGATTATATTCATATTTTAAAAGATAAAAAAATAATAAAAACTGGTGATGCATCATTAGCAGAAGACATAGAAAAAGAAGGATTTAAAAACTTTTCTAAAGAATTTGACATAGAAAGAACTACAGAAGATGAATAAACTATTAGTAGATAAAGAAAATAATATAGAAATAAAAGATAATGCAGTAGCAATAGATATTCAAGTAAAAGATTTAGTCATAAATATAAAAGGAAAAGTCTTAATCCAAGAAATAAGTAAAAAGGAAAATGAAAAATTAAATCTAACTATTAATGTAGAACCAAATAGTTCACTAATCTATAATAGATTTATCCTTCATAATAAAGCAAATAATAAAATAAAATTAATGCAAACTAATAATAGTAACGTAATATTAAACTATTCATTAATAGCTAATGATAAAGTAAATCTACAAATAGATAGTACTTTAAGTGGAGATAATAATAATACAGAAATAAAAGTAGCTTCAGTAACAGAAAACAAAGGAAGTACTCTAGTTTCTTCAACAGCAGATGTTCTTCCTAATATAAAGGAAAATAACTTAATAGAAAGTATTAAAATACTTGTTTTAAATAATGAAGAAAGTACATGCATTCCTAATCTATTAGTATCTTCAAATGAAGTAGAAGTTAACCATGCCGCAACAATAAGTTGTATTGATCCAAATTATCTTTTTTATCTAAATAGTAAAGGATTAAGCAATGAGAGTGCAACAAAATTAATCAAAAATGGTTACTTATTAAGTAATCTAAATATAAACAAAGAAATAAAAGAAGAAATATGTGAATTAATAGGAGGTGAATAATAATGAATCGCGAAGAATTTCCGATGATGAACACTAACTATATATACTTAGATAATGGTGCAACTACTTGGAAACCATTATCAGTAATAAATAAAATAACTGACTATTACACAAAATATACTGCTAACGCTCATCGTGGCGACTATGATATTTCTTTAAAAGTAGATAATGAATATGAAGGTGCTCGTGATATAGTAAAAGAATTTATAAATGCTAAATCTCGTAAAGAAATAATCTTCACTAGTGGAACAACAGATTCTCTAAATATTATCGCTGAAGGCTTCTTTAAAAAAAATTTAGAACCTGGTGATGAAATAATAATAACTGAAAGTGAACATGCTTCAAATGTGTTACCATGGTTTCGTCTTGCTAAAACAAATGGTGTAATAATAAAATACTGTCCATTAGATGACAATCATTACGTAACAATAAGTAATCTAAAAAAAATAATAACACCAAATACAAAACTAATAAGTATGGCAATGATTACAAATGTTATAGGAGATTTAAGACCGATAAAAGAAATATGTGAATTTGCTCATCAAAATAACATCTTTGTTGTAGTTGATGGAGCACAAAGTGTTCCCCATATAAAAACAGATGTTCAAGATTTAGATTGTGACTTTTTAGCATTCTCTGGTCATAAAATGTGTGGACCAACAGGTATAGGAGTTTTATATGGTAAATATGAATTACTAAATGAACTGGATCCAATAAATCTAGGTGGTGGAATGAACGAATCTTTTGATAACATAAATCAAGTATATTTAAAACCATTGCCAACTAGATTAGAAGCAGGAACACCTAATATCGCTGGAGCAATAGGTTTAGGAGCAGCTATAGAATTTTTAAACAAAATAGGTTTAAATAATATTACAGCTCATGAACAAAAACTAAGAAAAAAACTAGTAAACAAACTAAAAGAAATACCTCATATAAATATTATAAATGAAGAAAGTGATAGTGGAATAATTGCTTTCAACATCGATGATATATTTGCTCAAGATGTAGCAGTTTATTTAAATAAATATAATATATGTGTAAGAGCAGGCAATCACTGTGCTAAAATATTAAAAAATGAAGTCGGAGTAAAAAATACAGTTCGTATAAGTATATATTTTTACAACACAGAAGAAGAAATAAACAAGTTAGCTGACCTTTTAAAAGACAAAAATAAAATATTAGATGAAATGTTATAAGGAGTGAAAACATGCTAGATCCAGAATTAAAAAAAGCCTTAATAATGGAACACTATCAAAATCCTCTAAATAGAGATACTATAACTGATAGTCGTTATATAAAAGTAAATTCCAATAGTGAAACATGCATCGATGATATCGATTTATACATCTTATTTGAAGATAATATTATAAAAGATATCCACTTTAACGGAGAAGCATGTGCTATATCTACATCAGCAACATCTATTATGATAAAACTTCTTCAAGGAAAAACCATCGAAGAAGTAAAAGAACTTATGAAAAACTATTATAATATGATAAATGAAAAAGAATATGATGAAGAATTATTAGAAGAAGCATGTTGCTATGATGAAATCTATAAACAACAAAACAGAAAAGGTTGTGCAACTATTCCTTGGAAAGGAATAGAAAAAGCTATTATAGAATATGAAAACAGTAGAAAGTAAATCTACTGTTTTTATATGTATAAAAAGTATAATTTAAAACATCATAATAATAGAAAGGATTGATATAATGGAAAAAGTACCAAAAATGATTTCTACTAAAGATCTATCTTACATAGAAGATATGTTTAACTGGCATTTTATAATTTGTAAAAAAGCCTACGATTATAGTGAATTAGTAACAGATGATGAAATTAGTAAACACATGAAAAATGTAGCCAAAAAACACGAAAAAATTTGTGAAAAATTAATAAAAATGTTAGGAGTTGATAAATAATGGCTAATAGTAAAGTATGTTGTGATGAAACAAAAGTAGATGAAACAATCGAATTAAATGATCGCGATTACATAAATGATATATTATATAATGAAAAAAGCTTGTTAAATAATACAGCAACAGCTTTAACTGAAGCAAGTAACGAAGACTTACAAGATGACATCTTCGAAATATTTAGTACTATCGATTCAATTCAAGCAGAAACATATGAACTAGCTTGGAACAATGGCTGGTATATATTAGAAGAAGCCGAAAAAACAAAAATAAACCAAAAAGCAAAAGAATTACAAAAAAAATTAGACGAATTATCACAATAAAATATACTTTCTAAGTATATTTTTTTTAAAATTAAAAAAAGAATGATAAAATAGTGGAAAGGTGATAATATGAAACAAATATTAAAATATATCATGGTATTTATAACTACTTTATCAATCTTAATTATTATACAACACTTAGCAATATCTATTCCCAATAAGTATATTGAAAAAAACATGATAGAAACAGTTGAATACTATAATGGCCAAGAAAATCATGAATTTTTATTAAACATAGAAAACTCATCAAATTATTTTAAAAAATCAATTATTATAGATAATTATACCGATTGTTTAACTTTGAATATGTTATGGAACACTGATACTATGACAATAAATAAATGGAAACAACAAGTATTAATGTCATATTACTTTAATGGTTATAGTATTATGTCCGAAAATTTGAAAGAAACAGTAGTAGAAAATAAATTGCCAAACACTGAATATTCGAGATATTGGCATGGTTCAATGATTTATTTAAAACCATTATTATTATTTTTTAATATCAAACAAATAAAAATAATTAATTGTATCTTAATAATTATTTTAACATCCTATTTATTAATACTTATTCTAAAAAAATCAAAATTGTTATTTATATCTTTTATAATTGGATTCCTTAGTATTAGTTACTATGTAATACCATTTTGTCTTTTATATTATTTTGCATTTTTAACAATGCTTATAATTAGTATTATTACTATGAAAATATTAACAAAAGAAGATAAATACTTTTATTATTTAATGATTATATCAGGTGTATCAATATGCTTTATGGATTTTCTAACATGCGAAACCATAACTTTAGTAATTCCACTACTATTAAAACTATACTTTGATAAAAAGAAAACACCAAAAGAAAAATTAAATTTTATAATAAAAAGCTGTTTATGTTGGGGAATGTCATATACAATAACATTTATTAGTAAATGGTTTCTAAGTGCTTTAGTAATAGGTACAAATTCATTCACTAATACTTGGAATAAAGCCAAAATAAGGATTTATGATATGCCTATTGTAGATAAAGAAGTTGCCATTCCTAAAATATTATTAACAACAATATGTATTTTATTTCCCTTTAATATAATAGAAGAACCAGTAATTTTACCAATCATAACAATTTTATTTGTAATTTGGTTCTATGTATTTAGTTTAAATAAAAAAGCCAAACAAAAATATGCATTTCTACTACTAATATGTTTAATTCCAATAGCAAGATTATCTATCTTATTTGCCCATACAGCTGGTCATTATTTCTTTGATTATCGAGCATTACTACCAATAGTAATAGTAATTTCATTAATAATAATATCAGGTATAAAAAAAGAACTAAAAAACTTAAAAAAAAGAAAGAATAATGAAAAAAAAACCACATAGAATAATAAAATATTTTTTCATTGTCATATGGTTAATTATATTTGTAATACTTATAATTTTAGAAAATATAATTATATAAATTTAGGAATTATAATTGATTGATTGATTGATAATATAATAGTATAATTAAGGCAGAACAGGAGATTTAATATGGAAAAAATGAAAAAAATAAAAAAAATAACGCTTATATTAATAATTATAATAACAATAATAGGAATCACTTATAGAGGAAAAATAACCGCATATGCTGAAAAATATGATTTTAATAAAATTGAAATAAATAAGGTATATAATAAAGGAGATATATTAACTATATATGATCTTGAAGAAATTTATAATAGTTCATCATATCCATCAGAACTAAGCCAAATGCATGTAATTAACTACCAAGATAAAACAGGAAATGATTTATATATTTACTTCTCAGGAACATTTGGATCAGGAGTTATTTCTTTATCTTCGCTAACAATAGGAGCAGATTTGGCTACAGGTTTAAAAAATAATACTTTGGAATTATATGATTTTATGAAAAAACAAGCAGAAGATGCAGGCGAAGAATTTAATAAAACAGAAGCAGAATTTTTAGCAGAGTATGATAACACATTGCCAGGATTACAATCTGAAATGCTTATATATAATGATTCAAGCAAGGATTTCCAAAAAATAAAAAAATGGCAAGTAGTAGAATCTTCTGACAAGACATTACTTGAATTTTGTAATAATAATGACAAAGCAAAAGATAATACAATATGTGGATATATCTTAGAAGACTATGAAACAATAACAAATTCTGGTAGAAATTACGATATGGGTTATTATGAAGATCTCTTTAATAGCTCAGTTATAACACTAAGAGAATATGAAGATCCAGAGTTTACTTTTGAATGTGAACCAACAATAATTAAATATCAAGAAGAAACAAAATGTAATTTAAAAATAAATACCAATGACAAGATAGTAGAAATAAAAACAAATCTAAATAATTCATATCTAGAATTAAAGAACATTAATGTTAAAGATGGCTGGACAATTACCAAAGATGATAAAGGATACTATATACTAAAAAATGAAGAAGGATTTAGTGGAGAAGATGTTGTTTTAACAACGACACTAATTGCTGAAGAAAATAAAAATATTCAAACAAACATAGTATTAAAAGACTTAACATATATTACAGCAACTAATCAAACAAAGACAATTAGCATCCCTGTTGATATTAGAGTAGAATCAACAGAAGAAAATCCAAATACTTCAGATATAAGATTAATAATCGTGCTAATTTTCTTAACATCATCAGGTTTCTTTCTTATCAAAACATTTCATAAAAAGAAAAGTCCAATAGAATAAAAGCAACTATTAACAAAAATCTAAATAATTCAACTAAAAGATTCAAAATAAGCACTAAATATAATAGTGCTTTTTAAATTGTAATAATTTTTTTAAAATGATAAACTTATATTAAATAGGAGATATAACAATGAAAATAACAATTCTACTACCATTGTGGATAAGAAGATTAAAAATAAAATACAAAGAAGATGATAAAAATGTACAATATCAAAACATTCACTACAACTGAACAAAAACGTTCTAAAGGTAATATTTGGAAAATAATAAGTTTAATAATAACTTTATTATTAATCATAATTTTTTTAATAATTATAAACACATCATATTTTTTTAAAATAAATGGAACAAGTATGTACCCAACATTAAAACAAAATGAATATGTCTTTTGCTTAAAACAATTTCAAATAGAAAGAGGAGATATTATAGCCTTTAATAATATGGGAAATAACGTTATAAAAAGAGTAATTGGCTTACCAGGAGAAACCATAGATATAAAAGATGATGGAACAATTATAATAAATGATAAAACATTAGAAGAAGAATATTTAAATAAAAAAGTTAAAGGTGACGTTGAAATAAACTTACCATATAAAATACCAGAAAATTCCTATTTTGTACTAGGAGACAATAGAGCAGATTCACTAGACAGTCGTTATAATTCAATAGGAACTATAAATATTGACGAAATAATATGTGAAGTACATGGTATTATGTAAAAAAAAACAAATATATGCTATAATATAAAATAGAATAGAGGTATAGTTATGGAAGATAAAAAACAACTAATAATAAAACATATAAAAGAGCGAATCTCTAATATGGAAGAATTAGGAAAAGTATATTCCGATGAAAAAATAAATAAATTAGCTGAAAACTTATTATCAACCAACAAACCTCTTCAAGAAATATACACCCTAATTGATAATAAATTCTCCTATCAAGTAAGAAAAATTAATCACAATAATCATCTTGCATCTCTAAAACAATACTATATTTCAAGTATTGACAAATTAACAAAAGGAAATAACTGCTATCTATTATCATACGATCAAGGTGTAAAAATACTAGAACAAGCCTTTGTTATTGAAATAAAAGATATTAATCCATATTTAAAATTAGTAAACGTTAATAACGAAACTAAAGGCTATAAAAAAGAAAATAGTATTAATAATGATTATGAACTAATAATGAGTGACATAGCTTATATTTTAAATATTAACTATGCCAAGACATATCGAATATTCGATGAAAACATGAATAATAATGGTATATTAAATATTAATTTTGAAGGAAAAAACGAAAAATTTTTAAATCTAGAAGAAACTTTAAGATTTATAAAAGAAGAATCACCAAAATTCACATTAACTCAAAAATTAATAAATATTCATGATAAAAAAGTAAGATTTGGTTTAAAAGAAATAAAAAATAAAGAAGAATACAAAGAAAATATTGAATATGTTCTAGATATCTTTAAAGCATTACCAGATATAACAGAAGAAAATATAAATAAATTAAAACATGACTATTTAAATATGAAAATATTTGAACTATTAACAAATAGTTTAAATAATAATCTTAGTAACATAGGTATTATTATTAATAAAGAAACTTCAAAATATACTTATAAATTATCTCCATCATATAATAAATACACAGTAGAATTACCATCCCTTACAAAAGACCAAACAATCTGCAATTTTAATATTGTATCTAAAAAAGAACTATTACAAACATTAATTACTTATTATTATCGTGATATAAAAGAATTACTATCATTAATTGTTAATAATCAAAAAACTTTAATTCCAATAATAAATCAAATTACAAAAGAACATCTAGACTTTGAAGAATATAATAAATATTATCAAGTAATAAATGATAATATAAAAATGATAAGTGAAGAAGTTGCTGAAAAGAAACATAAGACTCCAGATAGTCCAGAAGATGAAAGCAATAATACTGATAATAATATATTATATAAGAATAGAATTTCGCCATTTGTTGAAAATTACATAACAGATGAATATGAAGAAAAAACACATGGTAGTACAATACTATTAGCAATAGTAACTTTCATATTACTAGCAACAATAGCTATAATAGGTTTAGCTATTTACTCAATAAGTAAAATGAACATGTAAAGGATAGAAGTATGAAAAAAATATTAAAAACAATCACATTTTTAGTTTTATTAATAATAATACCAACAATTGCGCATGCTGAAAACATCGAATTAGAATGGACAAAGTATTTAGAAGAAGAAAAAGAATGGACTGATATTGCTCAAACTGGAAATCAATATGTATCAATAGCAGAAAAAGAAAATGAATATATAGCTTATGCAGATAACTTTATCATTAGATATGATAAAAATGGAAAATTAAAAGAACGATATGTAAATGACGATTGCTCAATTTCAAGACCAATGATTTATTTAAAAGATAAAGATAAATTTATTTGTGTAGCAAAAAATGAAATAGGTAATTCAAAATCCCTATATGTAATGAATGATAAATTGGAAATAGAAAAAGAAATATCATATAATGAAGCTTATACAATTTATAGACCAGATTATATTCTTGAAAAAGAAAACTATTATACATTTATATATATTAATAGCCAAAAAACAATAACTTTATCAAAAGATTTTACAGAAATAAAAGAATATAACGATAGTGATTTAACAGAAAAAGAATTTGAAGAATTATGGGGAAAATACAATTTAATAAGAACATCTGGTAAAAAGGCAGAAAAATGGCAAAGTATTATCTTTGAAGAAAGTGATAATTACTATTTATTAAGCTTCTATGATTATAAAGAAAATAGACAAGGATTCTCTTTATATGATAAAAATTTCAATTTATTAAAAGAAAAAAATTTAGATAATACTAATGAAATAAATATAAAAATAAGTAATAATGGAATATATGCTATAGAAATGGACAGAACTGAATTAATAAGTGGAGTATATCCAACATGTACCAATGATCCCAAATGTTATGGTAAATTAGAATTTATCAAATATGACTTTGATGGTAACGAGATTTTTCGTAAGGAAATAATAGGAGCTGAAAAGAGTGATTTAATTCCAACTTACGGAGACTTAATGGAAGTAACAGATTTTATTTTAGAAGAAAATAGTTTAACAACAGCGATAACATTTTCGATACCTGCTGAGTCAAATTTCAGTATTCTTTCATTGACAAAATATAACTTTATATATGATATAAAAATGAAAACAGATGGCAATGGTATAGTATTAGCAAAAAGTAAATCTGCTCAAGCAGGGGATAATATTGAATATGAAATAATTGCTAATAATGGTTATTTACTAAAAAATATAAAAATAACAACATAATCAGGAAAAAACATAGAAGTTACTGGTAATATATTTCAAATGCCACCAGAAGACATCACAATTGATGTAGCTTTTATCGCATCACCACAAGAAAATCCAAGTACATCCGATAATCTCTTATTAATAACAATAATTCTAATATTAGGAATAACTCAATTATTAATATTATTAATAGTACGTAAAAAATTAAAATTCTAATTATTTGACAATCAAGAAAAAAAAGTATAAAATAAGTTCATAAATCGTTTAAAGAAAGACAAGTAATTTATTCTACCAGTAAAGAAAGTCCATGGATGATGAGAATGGAACTGAATAAATAAATGAATCTACTTTCTAGAGCAGCTAATCCCTGCCGGGTTTACCCGTTATGATAATTAAGTAAAATAAAGGATGGTACCGTGCCCATGCACTCCTTATGTACCATCCTTTTTTATATAATATAAAGGAGGTGTAATATGGATAAAATAATAAAAACAGGTATTGGTGTTATGATATTAAATAATAATAAAGTTCTTCTAGGTCATCGAGTTTTAAATGCCAAAGATACTGGAGGAATATATGAACCAGATTCATGGACATTCCCTGGTGGAAAACAAAAATATGAAGAAACAATAATAGAAACAGCAATTCGTGAAACAAAAGAAGAAACAAATTTAGATATTTCAAATATCCATGTTTACACTGCTACCGATGAATTTCAATCAGATCGCCACTATGTGACAATTGGAGTTATCTCCTCCTCGTATGAGGGAGAACTAAAAATAATGGAACCAAATAAAATTGATAAGTGGGAATGGTTTGAACTTAATAATCTGCCCGAAAATATCTATACACCATCAAAAAATATGATAGATGAATATCTTAGAACAGGATTAAAAAAATGAACTATCAAGAACTATTAAAAATAAAAGATGATGAAAAGAGAGCATACGAATTAGTAAAACTTCTATTTAAAGATAAAAAAGATAAAGAAGGAGAACCTTACATAGGACATCTTGAAAGAGTAAGTAATAAACTTACAAACCAAAATACACGTATAGCAGGTTTACTTCATGATACAGTAGAAGATACTAATATAACCTTTGATGACTTAAGAAAATTAAAGTTTAATGAAGAAATAATTAATTTGGTTAAATTAGTAACTAATTCCAATAAGAACCAATCATATCACGAAAAAATATCATCAATAATAGAATCAAACAATATTGAAGCAATTAAACTAAAATATAGTGATATGTTAGATAACTCCAATCCGGAAAGATTAAATAAATTACCACAAGAAAAACAAGAATACTTTATCAACAAGTATCAACCAGAAATAATAAGATTAGAAAACATATTAAAAGAAAGAGGAGAAAAATTATGATAGATATAAAATTAATAAGAGAAAATAAAGATTTAGTAAAAGAAAATATAAAAAAGAAATTCCAAGATGAAAAACTTCCATTAGTAGATGAAGTATATGAAATGGATATTAAAGTAAGAGAAGCACAAACAAAAGCTGATAGCTTAAAAGCTGAAAAAAATAAAATGAGTGGCGAAATAGGAAAACTAATGAAAGATAAGAAAGTCGACGAAGCTAATGAAATAAAAGTTAAAATAGCTAAGATGGCTGAAGAGATTAATGAATTAGAACAACAACAAGAAGAACTTGCAAAAGAAGTAAAAAATCGTATGATGGTTATACCAAATATTATGGATCCATCTGTTCCTATTGGTAAAGATGATAGTGAAAATGTTGAAGTTGAAAAATTTGGAGAACCAGTGGTACCAGAATATGAAATTCCATATCATGCAGATATAGCTGCATCATTTAATGGATTAGATAAAGAAGCAGCTGGCCGTACAAGCGGCGAAGGATTCTACTTCCTAATAGGAGATATTGCACGTTTACACGAAGCCATGATTGCCTATGCTAGAGATTATATGATAGATCATGGATTCACTTATGCTATTCCACCATTTATGATTCATGGCGACGTTGTAACAGGAGTTATGTCATTCCCAGAAATGGAAGCTATGATGTACAAAATAGAAGGTGAAGACCTTTACTTAATTGGAACAAGTGAACATTCAATGATTGGTAAATTTAAAGATCAAATTCTTAAGAAAGAAAGTTTACCAATAAACATGACATCATATTCACCTTGTTTCCGTAAAGAAGGAGGTTCTCATGGTTTAGAAGAAAGAGGATTATACAGAGTACATCAATTTGAAAAACAAGAAATGATAGTAATTTGTGAACCAGAAGAATCTATGGATTGGTACAATAAAATGTGGAAACTTACAGTAGATTTATTTAGAAGTTGGGACATCCCAGTACGTCAATTAGAATGCTGTAGTGGAGATTTAGCAGACTTAAAAGTTAAATCTTGTGATATAGAAGCATGGAGTCCACGTCAACAAAAATACTTTGAAGTAGCAAGTTGTTCTAATCTAGGAGATGCTCAAGCAAGAAGACTTGGTATTAGAACAAAAGGTGAAAAAGGAACATATTATCTACATACTTTGAATAATACCGTAGTAGCAACTCCAAGAGGATTAATTGCTCTATTAGAAAACAATTATCAAAGTGATGGAACAGTAAAAATACCAAAAGTATTACAACCATACATGGGTGGAAAAGAAGTACTTACTCCTATAAATAAATAAATAAATAAAAAGGAAAAACTATTTCCTTTTTTTAATTTTTATAACATAATTAATATAGAAAGAAGTGAAAACATGATATTTGCAAGCAATAATAAAGGTAAAATAGAAGAAATAAAAAGCATTTTAAATACAGAAGAAATAATATCTTTAAAAGAAGCTAATATTAATATCGAAGTAGAAGAAGACGCCGATTCCTTTTACGGAAATGCCCTAAAAAAAGCTAAAAGTATATACGAGATTACTAAAATACCAGTAATAGCTGATGACTCAGGTTTATGTATAGATGCTTTAGACGGATGGCCAGGTGTCCTAACTCATCGCTTTGCAGGAAGTGAAGTATCAGATGAAAAAAGAAATAATATAATAGTTGATAAAGTAAAAACATTAGATAATAAAGAAGCCAAAGTAATATGTAATTTAGTATATTTTAATGGTAAAGATATTATTGTTGGAGAAGGAATACTAAAAGGAAAAATAACCTTACCAAGAGGAAAAAATGGTTTTGGTTTTGATCCGATATTTGAATTATCAAACGGCAAAACATTAGCAGAACTATCAAAAGACGAAAAAAATATCTGTAGTGCTAGATATTTAGCAACACTTGATTTAAAAAATAAATTAAATAATAAAAATGACATTTAATCAAAAATGTCATTTTTATTTACAAAAAAACTTTAATAATAATATTTTTATGTTATAATTAAAAATGTAAGATAGGGGAATTATATATAAAAGATTGGATGTGATCCCAATGGGACTATTTGATAAAATGAAAAATAAAACTAAAGAACAGGTAACACCAGTAGCAGCTGAAGTGGATAATCAAGTACCAGTAGAAGCTACACAAGCAGTTGTTCAACAAGAACAACCATTACAAGAAGAAATTGTAGTATCCCAACCTACTGAAGTTGTCCCAAATCAACCAGTGTATGACAATGTATTTAATGCTGATGGAAGTCAAATTGTTGAACAGCAAGTTGTTGAAGTACCACTTCAAGAACTTCAGATTCAAAATGTTTCAGAACCAGTAATAAATAATGAAGGACTACCAATACCTGAAGAAACTGCTGCAACAATAGATAATCCATTACCTGCTGTATCTCCAGAAACTGAAATTCAAGTAAATCCACAAGAATTATTTGAAGGTGGACTAACAATCGAAGATGAAATAACTCAATTAGTAAACGAAGTAGTAACACAAGAGTTAAGTAATGAAAATATCCAATCATCAGAAATTTCTAATATGATAGAACAACCTATAATAGAAGAAACACCTATCGTAACAGAACAACCAGTAATAGAACAACCTATAGTAGAAGAAACACCTATCGTAACAGAACAACCAGTAATAGAACAACCTATAGTAGAAGAAACTCCTATCGTAACAGAACAACCAGTAATAGAACAAACTATAATAGAAGAAACGCCTATCGTAGCAGAACAACCAGTAATAGAACAACCTATAGTAGAAGAAACTCCTATCGTAGCAGAACAACCAGTTGTAGAGCAACCTATAGTAGAAGAAACTCCTATCGTAGCAGAACAACCAGTAATAGAACAACCTATAGTAGAAGAAACTCCTATCGTAGCAGAACAACCA